>CAVYMH010000003.1:0-205759 GCA_963769645.1 uncultured Actinomycetes bacterium
TCGACGGATTTCGAATCTCGGCCGCGAATTGCAGTTGCTGCCTCAGGGATACCCTCACGATGCCGGGACCGATACCGGGAGCTGAGACGATGGTGATTCCTGCGTCAGGCTCATTGGTCACTGGCTCGTAGCCACTGGGCGGTGCGGCACCCTCAGCGAGAACCAGGAATTGGTTCGAGGCCTGGCCGTCGTTGAAGACGCCTTTCGCAAACTCATTCGGACCCAATTCCTCGCTCTCCAGTTCGGCACCGACTTCGGGGTCGATCTTGAGTTTCGCTTCTCCCTTCGCCACTTTGACTGATACCTCTAGTGATGGCGTTTGACCCTTCGCGATCTTGTAGACGGTCACGCCTCCCCCAACCGCCAGTGACGCCAATCCAAGGATCAGGACGACCCCGAGGAACGCGATTCCATTCTCCGAGTGCAGTCTGTTCAATCGTGTGCCGTTCATGTCAGCCTCGTTTCAGTAGGGTCTTGGCAACGTTCGTCTCGAAGGGTCCCGATCAGCGACTCGTCTCACTCCGTCAATGACGCCAGTAGTGTCTTCGCGTGGGACGCACGATCGAAAGCAGGATTGAGCGTGAGCGCGGCGAGCAGACACTCTTTTGCTCTTGTCCGGTCGCTCCCTTGCAGATAGGCCAGGCCGAGGAAGTAGCGGTAGTAGGGGTTCGATGGTGCGCTCTGGACGCTTCGTTGCAGCGCAGCGATCGCCTGAGTGGACAACCGCCGTTTGTAGTAGATCAACCCGAGGGTGTAGTTGATGTCCGCGTGATCGGGCGCCTGCTGGACGGCGATCTGAGCCAGACCCAGCGCGGCGTTGAGATCGCCGCCGTGCTCGGCGTAGAGCCACGCGAGGTTGTTCGCAGCGACGATGGCGCGTGGGGATGCGGCGAGGATCTGCTGGTATTTTTTCTGCGCCTGAGCGGGGCGATTCAGCGCCTGCAACAGAACCGCCACCGTTGTGTCCGCGGCGATTGCGGCGGTGGAGGCCGGCCAGCGCCTCGCGATGGCCTCGAATTGCGTCTTCGCCTCCTCCAGCTTCTGCTGCGACATGAAGAGCTCGCCGAGCATTGAGTAGGCCTGAAGAGTGGAGGGGTCGAGGGCGATGACGCGGCGCAACGTCTGCTCCGCCAGATGCGGCTCGCCGGTCGCGAGATAGGTCTGCGCGCCGAGCAGCAACAGGCGAGCGTCGTCGGGGTTCTGCGTCAACCGCGTCTCGATTCTCGACTGTGCGGCCGCCGCGTTCTGGTTGACCAGGTCGAGGCGGACGACGCCCGACAAGCCATCGAACGAATCATGGTCGAGCGCCAGCGCGCGCTCGAAGGAGCGTCTGGCACCAGTCTGGTCGCCTTTGGCTAGCTGCAGGAGGCCCCGTTGTCCATGTACGGCCGACACCTTCGGGTACTGGGCGAGGAGCGTCTTCAACTCGCGTTCAACTTCAGGCAGCTCACCGCGCGCGAGCAGGCCGCGCACCATGAGCAGGCGTGCTTCGAGATCGTCAGGCACACGCTTCAGTGCCTGACGCGCGGACTCGACGGATGCTTCGAGATGGCCGCTCGCAAACTGCACGCGCGAGAGCTCGACGTGCACCGCCGTCGCCCGGGGATCGAGCCGCAGCGCTTCGTTAAATGCTGCCACCGCTTGATCGAGCTGGTGGTTGGCGGCGTGCAGCTTGCCCAACACGACTTGCGCCGGCGCGGAAGCCGGGTCTGCCTCAGTCGCGGCCTTTGCCTTCGCCAGGCCCTGGTCGAGCCGCCGTTCGGTCAGAAGGAGCTGCGCCTTCAGCACCAGCGACGCCACAGACTTCGGCTGTGCCGCCAGGAGATCGTCGAGCCTTCGGTGCGCGTCTGTGGTCTGGCCGTTGGAGTACTCGATGGCAGCGAGACGCGTCTGAGCCGCAGCGAACGCCTGCGGATCCTTCGCGTCGACTGCGTTGAGAGTCGACACGGCCTCGCTCGTACGCCTCATTCGCGTGTAGTAGTCGGCCAACGCGAGCCGCGCTGCGACCGACCTCGTCACGTCCGCCACAGTCTGCAGATGCGGTTCCGCGTCGGGCGCCCGATTCGACGCGAGATACACGAGTGCGAGCAGGCGGTGTGCCATTGGCTCCGACGCCTCGATCGCGAGCGTTTGCCTGAGCGTCGTCTCGGCCTCGGCATGGCGTCCTGACGACAGGTAGAACACCGCGAGCGACAGGCGTGCGCGCGCGGATGTGACGTCGATCTGTACCGCCTTGGTGAAGGCGTCCTCCGCCCGCTGCAGGTTCCCGCTGGCAAGCTGCAGTGCGCCCAGACTCTCGTAGCTGCTGATTCTGTCCGGATCGACGCTGATTGCTTCTTCAATCTGGGCGATGGCGCCAGCGACGTCCTGCAAGCCCGCCAGCGCGTGGCCCCGGAGGACTTGCGCCTGGACATGTCGCGGATCGCTCGTCAGCACGGTATCGGCTCGCGCCCTCGCATCTTCGAACCGGCGTGCCAGCAGCAACACTTGCCCGGCCTTCAGCTGAGCCTCGGCGTTGTCTGGCATCAGATCGGCGGCGCGGACGTACTCGGTCAACGCGTGCGCCGCCTCATTCGCGCGCAGGTAAGCCTCGGCCAGCTTGGAGCGCGCCACGCCAGAACGCGGGTCCTGTTGAACCGCGTTGCGATACTCGATCATCGCTTCCCGGTACTTCTCCTGCGAGACGTAGGTATCGCCGCTCTCGAGGTATGCGACCGTGGCGGCCTGCGGATCCGTTGCGCACGACGTCGCCAGCAGCGAGGCAACGAGGATGAGACACGTCGGCTCGATCAACCGCATCCCCGTCATCCGGATCCAACGACGGCATCTACCATGACGTCGAGTCATCGCCTGTTCCTGTTCTCGTGACAACCCCAAGGGGAGCTCCGGCCGCGACCGCGCTTCGAGGCCCGATGTTCACAAGGGGGTGTCGTGCACATGCGAAGCCTTTCACTTCGCGTTCGCGCTCGATATCTGGAGAACCGACAGTCGCATTGGTGGTTCCCGCCTGGGCGAGCCCATTGCCGTAGAATGCGGGGATGGCGCGAAGGTCCGCACTCGACTCGTGGTCACCGGGACAGATTGCACAAGGCAGGCGCTGGGTGGACACCTGGCGACAGGCCGGACCCCGGCTCGAGCGCATCCGGCGCGAGGAGCTCAGACAGACTGACGCGTGCACCGCGATTGCCCTGTTGTGCGGTCCAGCCGACTACCACACGCCGAACCGCTGCTGCTTGCCGGTTACGAGGGACTGGTGCGCCTCCAGGCGACGATACCCGCATCCAGCCGAGTCAACATCGTGCGGAGCGCAGAACGGATCGCGGAGCTGTACGACAACGTGAATAGACCGGGGAAGAGCGCCGAGTGGCGGGCCAAGGTCGAGGCTCTCAGGCGTGACGACCAGAACGATTGACGGAGCGGCGCGGACGACCTGCGCTCGGCGGGCGTCACGATCGTGTCACGCGAGCCACGCGCCACATCTGGACTGATCGAGCAGAGGCAAGGAGCCGGAGTGCTCCGGGGATTCCCCAGAACGCTCCGGTTCCGACGCCCTCTTCACGTGCGGCGCGCTGCGCCAGGTCAGCGACTATGAGCGACGACGACGGCGCGCGCGTAGCGCCATGGCCAGACCGGATCCGACGAGCAGGAGTGACGCGGGCTCGGGAACGGCCTGGGGCGTGACAATCGTCATGCTGAGATTGGAGTCGCCGGTGATCGTCGCGCCAGGAGTGTCCAGGACGTTGTTGATATTGCAGGTCCCCACGCCGACGCACGAGGTCGACGTATAGCTGAAGCTCCAGAACGCCAACGGCGTCACGGCTGACCATGCCGGACCGACGCTGGGGAACAGGTCCAGTTGAATCTGTCCGCCGCCGAGCGTCACGCCGGTGATGGTGTTGGACGTTGCGTTGACCTGTTCGATGCGCCACGGCGAGAATCCGCTGCCAGCATAGACAAAGCGCAGGCTGAAGGTGCCGTCCGCGATGTCAGGGTCGCTGGCGGCAGCGTCCAGCAGGTAGGAGCCTGTGATCTCGCAAACCGTATCGATTCCACCGAAGACACAAGTGCCTGGCGAGATGAACCCTTCGCCGAAGTCGTCAGCATCACCCGAGTCACCCTCGCCGCGAATGGTGATGTCTCCGACGTTAGCTGCCGCGGCCGAGAGGGCGATGATGCTGGCATGGGCAACGCCTTCCGTCAGTCCCAGCATCGCGACCAGACCGGCCGCAAGAACGCACGCACGAAGCTTCATGTGAAACCCCTTGAACATTGGTGGAGAAGTGGGCAAGCTGAGCTACGAGCCTGCGCGCCAGCAAGAATGGAGCCAGGAGACTTGGCTGCTCTTTCGATAATTTCGAGTGAATGTGATCGACCTTGTCGGTCGCTGCTTTGACTTCCGTCTTCCAACTGACCACGAAGGCAACCTTCGCCTCATCCCGCTCGCCTCTGGCGCCGGCGGTCGATCCGCAGCTACTGTTTCACATACGTCACGGGGCCGCCGCCACTGGTCGTCGGGAGGCCAGTACACGAAATCGTCCCGAATCCATTGCCGGACATCTGCGTGCCCGCGGCATTTACGGTCAGGTCGTGGTCGTACGTTCCGCTGCACGTGTTCCCGCCACTGCCAGTGTTGACCAGGATATTCATGCGGACCGACGTTCCGGTGATCGTTCCTGAGCCTGCCCAGACGACGTTGATGCCGTTGGATGAAACGTTTGCCGACACGGTGAAGTTCGGGCTGCCCGCGGGATGACTGATCGAGATCGGGAAGGTGGATTCCACACCAGGGGATTGATTGGGAGAACTCCCCAGCCAGGTGCCGTTCAAGTTGATCGTGGCGGACCCCTGTGACACGGTGACGGTTTGCCCGGCGATGGTCACCGTGCCGCTGCGTGCGGCAGCCGGTGTTGGCGCCGACGGTGACGGTGACGCTGCCCGAGCCCGGATCCGCTGTCGGGCTCACCGTCAGGAAGGCCGCACTGCTCGTGGCCGTCCACGCCGCGGATGCAGCCGCTCGGACTGGCGGTGACGCTGATCGACACGCTGCCCCCGGAGTTCGCCACCGGTCCGGCCGACGTCGGCGAGACGGCGAACGAACAGGCTGGGGTCTGCGCCACGCTCGACCGACTGATTGGCGATCGTCACGGTCGCCGTGCGCGGACCGTCGCCCGGGTTGGCGGCGACGGTCATCGTGACGCTGCCGGTGCCGTTGCCCGACGTCGGGCTGACGGTGACGAACGAGGCATTGCTCGACGCGGTCCATCCACCGTTGGTAGCAGCCCTGGGGCGAGGTGGTCACGTGATCGTCGTCGACCCGCCGGCGGCGCCGGCGCTCACGACGTCTGCGAGAGCGAGAAGGAGCATCCGCACCGTCGCCATCGCCACTGCTGTCACTGTCGCCGCCAGCGACTGAGTCGCCGCCACGCCCCGCCGACGGCCGCGCCAGCAATCCCGGCGATCGCCGCGGTGGATAACCCGCCGCCGGCGCCCGCACCGGCGCCAGCCACACCGCTCCGGGCGCCGCCGCTGCTGGCACTGGTCGCCGAGGCCGCCTGCGCCGCCGTCGCGAAATTCGTCTGCGTGATCGTCGCCGCCGCCGTCTGGCCCTGGTACGCGGCGTTCACCTGCAACTGAATCGCGCCGCGCGCGACCGGATTGACGGCCACCGTCGCCCGCCCCGCCGCGTTCGTCGCCAGCGTCACCTGACGCAGGCCGTTGTTCAGCGTCGCGCGGCCCGGCGCCGCTGCGCATCAGGAACGTCACCTGCGCGCCGACCACCGGCAGATCGTTGCGATCGCGCACTTCGACCACCGGCGCCACCGCCGTCTTCTTCGCCGAGCGCGAGCTGCCGGTCACGGAGGTCGAGGCGACCGCCTTCGCGCTCGGGATCCACGAGGACGCGGGTCGCTCACCTATCCGAGCGCCACGCAGCGCGACGCGGAGGCGCTCGGCTGGTGCCTGCGCCACGGAGCCCGCCAGGATCTGATCGCGACCTACCTGCACACCCCGCTCGGGGAGGCCGAGCGCGAGCTCCTGTCCGCGCTGCTCGACCGGCTCGAGACCGTCGAGGCGGCCGGGCTCGAGGTGCTCGCGGCGAGCCCTGGAGTGGCCCACGCACGTCGACGGGATCTCCAACCTGGCGCACAAGATCGTCGACCTGACCGACTGCCGTGCGCTCGTCCTGCTCGTGGCGATGGAGGAGCGCGTCTTCGCCGTCGTCCGCAGCCGGACTCCCGAGCTGGACGCCGCCGCGCTCGCGCGGGCTCTGGGGCGGCGGGCACGCGCAGGCCGCCTCGGCGATCCACCGCGGCAGCCTGAGCGACGCCAGGGCACAGCTCGCCGAAGCGCTTCGAGCGGCTACCGCTCCGCTGACGGCCGAGAAGGTGATGTCGACGCCGGTTCGCAGCGTCGGCCCGGACGAGACGGTCGCGCATGCCATGGTCACCTGCCAGCGCTACGGCCAGAGTGGCGTCCTCGTTGTCGAGGACGAGCGGCTGGTGGGCTCGGTGGGCCGCGAGGATCTCGACAAGGCGATCGGCCACGGCCTCTCGCACGCCCCGGTGAAGGGGATCATGAGCTCGCGCGTCGTCACCTGCGAGCCGGGCACGCCGCTACCGGAGGTACAGAGGCTCGTCGAGGGCTCGGACGAAGGGCGCGTCGGCGTGCTCGACGGAGATCGAGTCGTCGGCGTGGTGACGAGGCGCGACGTCCTGGCCGCGCTCGGGACGCGCGACGAGCGCGAGGACGAGCTCGGCCCGAACCTGCTCGGGGAGCTGGAGAAGCTGGAGGACCTGGCGCCGGCCTTCGAGGCGATCGCCGCGCTGAGCGAGGGCTACGAGGGCGTCTACCTGGTCGGTCGGGACCGTGCGCGACATCCTGCTCGGCGAGCAGAGCTTCGACGTCGACATCGCCGTCGAGGGCGACGCGATCGAGCTGGCCAGGGCGCTCGCCGAGGCCCTCGACGGCCGGGTTCGCCCGCACGAGAAGTTCGGCACCGCCGTCGTGCTCTACGACGGAGGCCGGGTCGACGTCGTGACCACGCGAACCGAGTTCTACGACGCGCCGGCGGCCCTGCCGACGGTGGAGCACGCGACGATCCGCGAGGACCTCTTTCGCCGCGACTTCACGATCAACGCGATGGCGGTCTCGCTCAGGGGCGACGACCTCGGCCGCCTCGTCGACCCCTTCGGCGGCCGCACCGATCTCGAGGCCGGGGTCATCCGCGTCCTGCACAACCTCTCGTTCATCGACGACCCCACCCGGATCTTCCGGGCGATCCGCTACGAGAACCGGTACGGGTTCCGCATGGACGAGCATACGGCCCGCCTCGCACGCGGCTGCATCGAGATGGGGCTTGTCGGCGACCTTTCCTCGGCCCGGCTCCGCGACGAGCTCGTCCTCCTGCTCTCCGAAGGCGACGTGCGCCATTCGATCCTGCGTCTGGCGGAGCTCGGTGCCGACAAGGCGATCCACCCGCACCTCGCCGCCGACGAGGATGCCGTGGCGCTCTTCGACCGGCTGGTCGCGCTCGCCGCGGAGCACGGCGTCGAGGTTCCCGCCTGGCGGCTCGGGCTGCTCGCGCTCGCCCGCCGGCTCCCGCCGGACGAGCTCTACGACTGGCTCGACCGGCTGAAGGTGCGCCGTCGCGACGCGGAACGGATCGCCGCGGCGATCACCGTCGCACCGAGGCTCGTGGAGCGCCTGCGCGACCAGGATGCCGATCCTGCCGAAGTGGTGGCGCTCGCCGAGCCCTATGCGCCCGATGCTCCGCTCTTCGCCCTGGCTCTGGCCGACCTGCCACCGCTCGAGGATTACTTCCGGCGCCTTCGCGGTGTCCGGCTCGAGATCACCGGCAACGACGTGGCCGACCTCGGTTTGGCCGAGTCGCCGCGGGTGGGGGAGGTCCTCGCCGAGGTCCGCCGCCGCAAGCTGAACGGCGAGCTCGACGGCCGCGAGTCCGAGCTGGAAGCCGCCCGGGAGCTGATCTCGACGCCGTGATTCTGCGCTGGGAGGTGGAGGGGCCCTACCGCGTGGCGTTCTCGACCCGACAGGGCGGGGTCAGCGAGGGTCGCTACGCGTCGCTCAACCTCGGGCTGCTGACCGCGGACGAGCCCGCGAACGTCGAAGAGAACCGGCGGCTGCTCTGCGACGAGGTCGGCGCCGACCCGGAGAGGCTGGCGCTCAACAGGCAGGTGCACGGATCCCTCGTCCGCCGGGCGCAGGCCGGCAACCGCGGCGAGCACGCGGACGGGCTCTGGGCGGACGAGCGAGGAGTGCCGATGCTCGTGATGACCGCGGACTGCCTGCCGGTCGCCGTGGCAAGGATGAACGGCGGCACGCCTGCTCTGGCCGTTCTCCACGTGGGGTGGCGCGGCCTCCTCGACGGCGTGATCGCGAACGGCGTCGAGGCGCTGGGAGGCAGGCTCGCCGCCGCGATCGGGCCCGGAATCGGCCCCTGCTGCTACGAGGTCGGGCCCGAGGTCGCCGAGCACTTCGAGGCCGACCTGCTCAGCGGCAGCAACCTCGATCTCTGGACGGCCGCCGAGCGGGCGCTCCGCGCGGCCGGAGTGGGGGAGGTCGAGCGCACCGACCTCTGCACCGCCTGCAACCCCGACCTCTTCTTCTCCCACAGGCGCGATCAGGGCACGACGGGCCGCCAGGGGGTGATCGGCGTTGTCGCCTGAGGACGTCCGCGCGCGCTACGAGGAGGCGCTCGGCACGGGGGTCACCGTCGTCGCGGCCACGAAGTATGTCTCGCTCGACGAGATGGCGATCCTGGTCGAGGCCGGGGTGGAGGTGGTGGGCGAGAACCGCGCGCAGGAGCTGGAGGCGAAGCACGCGGTCTACGGCGATGCGTTCCGCTGGCACTTCATCGGTCACCTGCAGAGCCGCAAGGCGAAGACCGTCAACGCGATCTGCGAGCTGTGCCACTCGCTGGCGTCCGAGTCGGCCGCGAGCCGGCTCGAGATCCCAGCGCTCGTCGAGGTCAACCTCTCGGGCGAGGGCTCCAAGTCCGGAATCGCGCCCGACGAGCTCCCGCGCATCCTCGAGCTCTACCCGGATGTCCGCGGCCTGATGACGATGCCACCCGAGACCGGCGACCCGGAAGCGTCTCGGCCGTACTTCCGCCGCCTCCGCGAGCTGGCCGAAGAGCACGGTCTGCAGGAGCTTTCGATGGGAACCTCGCAGGACTGGCGCGTTGCCGTCGAAGAGGGTGCGACGATCGTCAGGCTGGGAAGCGCGTTGTTTCGAGGGTGATAGATCAAAGAGGGCCGGCTTTGCCGGCCCGGATGACATTCAGAAGAACCTGCAAAGAAGGGGGCTCACGGGGGAAACATGGTTTCCCCCGTGCTCGACCTCGCAGGACTGGCGCGTCGCCGTCGAAGAGGGGGCGACGCTCGTGCGATTGGGATCGACCCTTTTCCACGACTAATATCCCCGCAACTATGGGTTTTGCAGACGTCTGGAACCGGACCCTCGTCTACTTCGGCATAGCCGAAGAGGACGAAGACTGGGACGAGGACGGGTACGCGACCGAGGAGGAGCTCGAGCGCAGCTACCGCGAGCGGCCGAACGTGCGCCGCCTCTCCTCTCGGCGCCGCTCCCAGCGCGACTTCGACGACTGGACCGACCCGGAGAGCGACGACCGCGCCAGCACCGCGGTGATCCGGCCCGAGCGGGAGCGCTCGTCCGCCCGGCGTGCCCAGCTCGCGACCGTTCCGAACCCCGCCGTTCGCGTGCACCTCGTGATCCCGCGGAGCTTCAACGACGCGCAGCAGATCGCCGACCGGTTCAAGGACGCGACGCCGGTGATACTCAACCTGCAGGGCACCGACCAGGAGCTCTCCAAGCGGCTGATCGACTTCGCCAGCGGCCTCACGTACGCGCTGGACGGCGGCATGCAGCGAGTGGCCGACAAGGTCTTCCTGCTGACGCCGCGAAACGTCGAGGTCTCCGCCGAGGAGCGCGCGCGCCTGCTGGAGCGCGGCGGTTTCTTCAACCAGGCGTAGCAGCACGGGGGAAACCATGTTTCCCCCGTGGACCCCCTTCTTCTGCGCCACGCCAGTCGGGCGTCGGTGAGCCTCCCGGCGAGGCAAGCTCGCCTCCGGCGGCGTATGGCACTCGCCCCAGTACGTCCTTGCCCTTGCTCGGGCGGAGGAACCGCCTGGCGACCAACGAACAGGCGATCATGGGCGTGATGAGCGTCGGATCCTTCGTCGTGCTCGCAGACGCGATCTCGAGCATCCAGAGCTTCATCTCGGTTTTCACCGGGGTGTACGTCCTGCTGATCTTCGCGTACATCCTGACGAGCTGGATCAAGCTGCCCTACTCGCCGACGCTGAACAGGATCCAGCGCTTCCTCTACGACGTCTGCGAGCCCTACCTGCGCATCTTTCGCCGCGTCCTGCCGCCGCTGGGCCCGCTCGACTTGTCCCCGATCGTGGGCGTGTTCACGCTGATCTTGGGCGCGAGGATTGTCAACGCGCTCCTCGAAAGGCTCCAGTGATGCCGATCACCCCCGTCGAGATCCGGCACGTCCGCCTGAAGCGGATGCCCTTCGGCGGGTACCGCCGCGCTCCGACCGAGCGGCTGCTGCTCGAGATCGCGGACAGCTTCGAGGAGGTCTGGCGCGAGCGCGCCGACCACGCCGACCGTGTGGAGCAGCTCGAGGACGACCTCGTTCGCTACCGCGAGCTCGAGACCCTGCTCCGACAGACGCTCGTATCGGCCGAGCGCACGGCCGCCGAGCTCCGCGACGGCGCCCAGAAGCAGGCAGTGCTCGTCGTCGAGGAGGCACACGCGTCGGCCCGGGAGATCCTGCGCGCGGCCCGCGCCGAACGCGAGCGCCTCGCCGCCGACTCCTCGCGCATCCGCGCCCAGCTCGAGGGAGCGCTCGACGTCCTCGGCGAGCGCGATCCGGCCGCAGAAGCGGCGTAGAACTCGGGCTAGACTCAGTCCGTGGCAACCCGTCTCGCGCTGCGCGTCTCACCGGGCGCGAAAACGACGTGCCTCGTCGGCCGGCACGGCGAGGCCTGGAAGGTGCGCGTTGCCGCGCCACCCGAGGACGGCCGGGCGAACGCCGCAGTGATCGCACTCATCGCGTCCGTGGTCGGGGTGCCAGCGCGTACGATCTCGGTAGTTTCCGGGCACGGCAGTCGCGACAAGCTCGTCGAGCTGGCGGGCATCGCGCCCGACGAGACCGAGCGCCGCCTGGCCGCGGCAGGCAGAAAGGAAGCGCGCGCATGAGCACAATCGACGTCGAGTCGTTCAAGACCCGCCTCCTCGAGGAGCGTGAGCGGACGCAGAAGGCGATCGCGTACCTGCACGAGGAGACCCAGGGAACGACGGAGGACGAGGCGCGGGAGCTCTCCGGTGGCGCCGACAACCACCCGGCCGACATCGCCACCCACACCTACGACCGCGAGCTCGACTCGACGCTCGAGTCCAGTGAGGAGCAGCACCTTGCCCACATCGACGCGGCGCTGAAGCGGATCGAGGAAGGCCAGTACGGCGTCTGCGAGAACTGCGGAAAGCCGATCGGCGTCGAGCGGCTCGAGGCGATGCCGTGGGCCACGCTCTGCATCGACTGCAAGCGCAAGGCGGAACGCGGTTGAGCGACCCGGCGGTCCGTCCGGAGATTCGAGTCGGCTCGTCGACCAACGGGCTCGCCCCGGTGTCCGCCGCCCACCGGCCTCTCGGGGCCCGCGGCGCGCAGTGGCTGGGGCTCTCGTCGGTCGTCCTTGCCGCGGTGGTCGCCGACCAGCTCACGAAGCAGCTCGTCTCGAGCCAGCTCGCCCTCGCCGACGAGGTTCACGTTGCGGGCCCGCTCTCGATCCACCACGTCCAGAACTCCGGGATCGCGTTCGGCCTGTTTGCGAGCGCCACGCCGATCGTGACCGTCCTGACCGCGATCGCGGTGGGCTGGATGCTCTACTTCTTCGCCCGCTCGGGCTCGCGGCACCCCGTGCTTCCGGTCGCGCTCGGCCTGCTGATCGGGGGCAGCGCCTCCAACCTGATCGACCGTGTCCGCCTCGGGCACGTGACCGACTTCATCGACGTGCGCTTCTGGCCGGCGTTCAACCTGGCCGACTGCTTCATCGTCTCGGGCGTCGTCGTCCTGCTCGTGGCCCTGCTCGCGGCCGACCGGCGTAAGCCGGGACGTCCGCATCCGTTGACCGAGGCCCCGCCTGCGCGTTCCTGACGACGCGGCCGGGCTTCGGCTCGACCGCTTCCTCGCCGGGCTGCCGGAGGTCGAGTCGCGCGCCGAAGCCGAGCGGCTGCTCACCGCCGGCGCCGTGCGGGTCGACGGCGCTCCCCGCGCGAAGAGCTATCGCCTCGAGGGCGGCGAGGAGCTGGAGGTGGAGATACCGGAGCGCGTCGAGGCCGGGCTCGAGCCGGAGGCGATGGACCTGCGAATCGCCTACGAGGACGAGCATCTCCTGGTCGTCGACAAGCCGGCCGGCCTGGTCGTCCACCCCGGCCATGGGCACCAGGCGGGAACGCTGGTGCACGGGCTTCTGTCGCACGGCCCCGAGGGCGGGGAGGAGGCGGACCGGCCGGGCATCGTCCACCGGCTCGACCGAGACACCTCGGGGCTGATGGTCGTGGCGCGCTCGGCGGAGGCGTACGACCGGCTGAAGCAGCAGGTCGCCGAGCACGAGCTCGAGCGGATCTACCTCGCGCTCGTCCGCGGCCGGCCGCGCTCGCGCCGGGGGCGGATCGAGGCCCCGATCGGCCGGGACCGCAACGACCCGCTGCGCCACTCGCTCGACACCGAGAGCCCGCGCGAGGCGGTCACGCACTTCGAGGTCGAGCGCCTGCTCGACTCGCACGCGCTGTTGCGGGTGAAGCTGGAGACGGGCCGGACACACCAGATCCGCGTCCACCTCGCCGCCATCGGCTTGCCCGTCGCGGGCGACGGCCTCTACGGCGTCATCGAGCCCGGTTTGCGGCGCCAGTTCCTTCACGCGACCGAGCTGGCGTTCCCGCACCCGCTCACCGGAGAGCGGATCGAGACGCACTCACCGCTGCCGCCGGACCTCTCGGAGTTCTTGAGCCGCTAAAATGCCCCGATCCTGTTCCCGTCCCGGCGGACGGACGGATGGGCGGTGCCGGTCGTCTAGCGATCGGTTCCATCCGCGCCCTCGCCGGCTGAAGCACCACCGTCAACCGAGAAAGGGGCCGCAATGTCGGTCGTAAGCATGCGAGAGCTCCTGGAGGCCGGAGTCCATTTCGGCCACCAGACCCGCCGCTGGAACCCGAAGATGAAGCGCTTCATCTTCACGGAGCGCGGCGGCATCTACATCATCGACCTCCAGCAGACGCTCGAGCTGATCCAGGAGGCGCACGACTTCGCGAAGAACCTGTCGAGCCGCGGCGGCTCGATGCTCTTCGTCGGCACCAAGAAGCAGAGCCAGGACGCGGTCGCCGAGCATGCGGCGCGCGTGAAGATGCCCTACGTCAACCACCGCTGGCTCGGCGGCCTCCTCACCAACTGGCGCACGATCTCGAGCCGGATCGAGCGCCTGCACGAGCTGCGCCGGCTGAAGGACGAGGACCAGATCGAGCTCCTGCCCGCCAAGGAGCGGATCACGATGCTCGGCGAGCTGGAGAAGCTGGAGGCGAACCTGGGCGGCGTGGCGGACATGCGCAAGCAGCCCGACGCCGTCTTCATCGTCGACCTGCGCAAGGAGCAGCTCGCCGTCCGCGAGGCGCGGCGCCTGGGCCTGCCCGTCGTCGCTCTTGTGGACACGAACTGCGATCCGGACGAGGCCGACTTCGTCATCCCCGGCAACGACGACGCCATCCGCTCGTGCAGCCTGATCGTCCGCGCGATCGCCGACGGGATCGCCGCGGGGCAGACCTCCGTCACCGCCGAGGAGTTCGCCCGCCCGAGCGCCAACGGAAACGGGGCCGAGTCCGAGCCGGAGGCCGAGGCAGACGCCGAGCCGCAGGGAGACGCGGTGGACGAGGCGCCCGAGCACGAGGTGCCGTCTCAGGGCGAGGAGACCGTCGAGCCGGTCGAGGCCGAGCCGGTGGCCGCCGAGGCCACGGAGCCGCAGGGAGAGCAGCCGTGACGGCGATCTCGGCCGCACTCGTCAAGGAGCTCCGCGACCTGACCGGCGCGGGGATGATGGACTGCAAGCGCGCCCTGGTCGAGACGGGCGGCGACATCGAGGCCGCGAAGAAGCTCCTGCGTGAACAGGGCCTCGCCGGCGCCCAGAAGCGGGCGGACCGCCAAACGACCGAGGGCAAGGTCGGCTACTCGATCGCGGACGATGCGAGCAAGGGCACGATCGTCGGGGTCGGCTGCGAGACGGAGCCGGTCTCGAACAACGACGAGTTCCTCGCGTTTGCGGAGAAGGCGCTCAAGCTGGTCGAGGCGGACGGCAAGGACGCGCTCGACCAGCTGGAGGACGAGCGCGTGAGCCTCGTCGCCAAGCTCGGCGAGAACATCGCCTTCGTCGGCGCCGCACGCTTCGAGGCCGTGGATGGAGGGCTCATCGCCGGCTATGCCCATCCCCCGGCCAACAAGCTGGGCACTCTCGTGCAGATGCGCGGGGGCGATGCCGAGCTCGGCCGCTTCGTGGCGATGCACGTCGCAGCGGCGGCGCCGCAATGGGTGGCGCGCGACGACGTCCCCGAGGACCTCGTCGTGGCCGAGCGCGAGATCTACGCCAACTCGGACGAGGTCAAATCGAAGCCCGAGCAGGCGCGTGAGAAGATCGTGGAGGGGATGCTCAACAAGCGTTTCTTCGCGGCGCAGGTGCTCACCGAGCAGCCCTGGATCCACGACACGGGGAAAACGGTGGGGCAGGCGCTGTCGGATGCGGGCGCGGAGGTGCTGGAGTTCGAGCGCTTCGCGCTCGCGGGGTAACGCCGTGACGCTGTCCGAGCCCGGGTCGGCGGTGGCTTCGCCCGATGCGCCTCCTGCCTTCAGCCGCATCCTGCTGAAGCTTTCGGGCGAGGCCCTGATGGGCGACAAGCAGTTCGGGCTCGACCTGCACACGGTCGAGGCGATCGTCGACGAGCTCATCGACGTGCACTCACGCGGCCTCGAGCTGGCGATCGTGGTCGGGGCCGGGAACATCTACCGGGGCATGGCCGCGGCGGCCGAGGGGATGGACCGCGCGACGGCCGACTACGCGGGCATGCTCGCAACCGTGCTGAACGCGCTGACCCTGCAGGACGTGCTCGAGCAGAAGGGCGCCCACACGCGGGTGATGTCGGCGCTGGAGGTGTCCGAGGTGGCGGAGCCCTACATTCGCAGGCGGGCGATCAGGCACCTCGAGAAGGGCCGCATCGTCATCTTCGCGGCCGGGACGGGCAACCCGTTCTTCACGACCGACACCGCGGCCGCGCTGCGGGCGCTCGAGATCAGCGCCGAGGCGATCCTGATGGCGAAACACGAGGTCGAGGGCGTCTACGGCGGCGATCCCCGCCGCGATCCCGACGCCGAGTTCCTGCCGGAGCTCACCCACCGCGCCGCGATCGAGCGTGGGTTGCGCGTGATGGACACGACCGCGCTGTCACTCTGCATGGACAACGGCCTGCCGATCTACGTCTTCGCCCTGGCCGACGGCAACATCCGGCGCGTCGTGCTCGGCGAGCGCGTCGGGACGATCATCTCCACGCCGAGCGAGAGCGGAGGGAGTGCATGATCGACGACCTGATCAGCGACGCGACCCGACGGATGGACAAGTCCGTCGAGTCGACGCACAACGAGTTCAACACCGTCCGGACGGGGAGGGCCTCGGCGGCCCTGCTCGACCGGGTCAACGTCGACTACTACGGCCAGCCGACCCCGCTCAAGCAGCTCGCGACGATCAACGTCCCCGAGCCGCGCCTGCTGACGGTGCAGCCGTTCGACCCGAGCTCGGTCAAGGCGATCGAGCGCGCGATCCAGGAATCCGACCTCGGCCTGACGCCCTCGAACGACGGCAAGGTGATCCGGCTGCCGATCCCGCAGCTGACCGAGGAGCGCCGCAAGGATCTCGTCAAGGTCGTGCGCAACCTCGCCGAGGACGGCCGGATCGCCGTGCGCAACGTGCGCCGCGACGTGATGCACCACCTGAAGGAGCTCGTCCGCGACGGCGAGGTCGGCGACGACGAGGAGCGCCGCGCCGAGGACCGCGTGCAGAAGCTCACCGACGACCACGTCCACCGCATCGACGAGCTGCTGAAGCGCAAGGAAGCAGAAATCACGGAAGTCTGATGAGGCCCTCGCCCGCCGAGTCGCCCCGCTCGGTGGCGATCATCCTGGACGGGAACAGCCGCTGGGCCGCCGCGCGCGGTCTCTCGACCTCGGAGGGCCATCGAGCGGGGACGCGCGCGCTGAGACGGACCGTGGAAGCGGCGATCGACCTCGGGATCGAGTCGCTGACCGTGTACGCGTTCTCGACCGAGAACTGGCTCCGGCCGAGCGACGAGGTCGAAGACCTGATGGACATCTTCGGCGAGACGATCGAGCGCGAGCTTCCCGACCTCGCGGCTCAGGGCGTCCGCACGCGCTTCATCGGCCGCCGCGACCGCGCGCCCGCCTGGCTGCAGCAGGCGATGGCCGGGCTGGAGGGCGAGACCGCCGCCAACGAGCGGCTGCAGCTCTGGATCGCATTCGACTACGGGGGCCGCGCCGAGATCGTGGAGGCGGTCAAGCGGCTGCTCGCCAACGGCACCACTCCGGAGAGCCTCGACGAAGACTCCTTCGCGCGTCACCTGTACGCGCCCGACCTGCCGGACCCCGATCTCATCATCCGCACGTCGGGGGAGCTGCGGATCTCCAACTTCCTGCTCTGGCAGCTGGCCTACGCAGAGCTCATCTTCGTGGACACTCTTTGGCCGGACTTCGGCGAGGAGCAGCTTCGCGACGCGCTCGAGTCCTACGCGGGACGGCGGCGCCGGTTCGGCGGCAGATGAGCCAGCTGATCTCTCGAGTCCTGTTCGCCGTCGTCCTGCTGCCGCCGGTACTGGGGATGGTCTACCTGGGCGGCTGGTGGCTGGCCGCGCTGGCCGCGGCTGCGTGCATGCTCGCGCTGCACGAGGTCTTCCGCCTCTTCCGGCCGCTCCGGCCGGTGGCGCTGGCCGGGTTCGCGGGCGGGATCGCCGCGATCGTCGGCGCCCAGCTCGGCGGTGCCGAATGGGCGCTTGCCGGTTTCATGCTCACGCTGCCCCTCGCCTTCCTGCTGAAGGGGATGGGCGGCACGCGAGGCACCACCGCGGTTTCGGTCGCCTCCACGCTGCTGGCCGCGGGCTGGGTCGGGCTCGGTCTCGCCCACATCGTCCTTCTGCGCGAGATCCCCGAGGACGGCCAGCTGGCGGTCTTCACCGTCCTGCTCGCCGTGTTCGCGGACGACACGGCTGCCTACTTCGTCGGCCGCCTCGTGGGGCGCCACAAGCTGGCGCCTGCCATCTCTCCGGGGAAGACATGGGAGGGCTTCGCGGCAGGGTCCGCCGCCGCGATCTTCGTCACCTGGATCGCGCTGTACGAGACCGGCTTCGTCGAGGGCTACCGCTCGATCGTCCTCGGCGTGGTGATCGCGCTGACGGCGCCGCTCGGCGACCTGTTCGAGTCGGCGCTCAAGCGGGACGCCGAGGTCAAGGACGCGGGCCGCCTGCTCGGCGCGCACGGGGGGGTGCTCGACCGCCTCGACGCACACCTCTTCGCGGCGGTCGCCGCCTACTACGCGATCGCAGCCTTCGGCTTCGCATGAAACGCCCGCCTTGGGAGCGGGATCGGCTCGTCCGGCTGATCCGCGTGACCCTCGTCGCAGGCCTCCTGATCGTGATAGTCGGCGTCGTTGCGGTCGTCGGCGGCGTCTTCGACCCGACCCGGGCCGAGCGCGCCCAGGACTGGGTCGACCGCGAGTACGAGGCGAAGCTCGGGGCATGTGAAGAGCTTGCGCGCGATCGGCTCGTCTGCGAGCTCGAGCGGCCCAGCCCGAAGCTGCTCGACCGGCTCGGGCGGCCGGCGCGCCCGCGCGTCTGCGTGTTCGTGTTCGAGAATGCAAGCGTCGTGCTGGACGGCTACGCACCCTGCGGGTCGCGGTAGGCCACACCTACACTTCTCGCATGCGGAGAATCGCGCTCCTCGGCGCCACGGGTTCGATCGGACGCCAGGCGCTCGAGATCATCCGGGACGACCCCGAGCTCGAGCTCGTGGCTGCGGCTTCGGGGTCGCAGCCGATCGACGGGCTGGCTCCGTTCACGCAGGTCGGCGGCGACCTCACCGAGCTGCTCGAGCGCGCCGAGCCCGACCTCGTCCTGAACGCCGTCGTCGGCTTCGCGGGGCTCCCCGCGACGCTCTGGGCGCTCGAGCGCGGCGTCGACCTCGCGCTCGCCAACAAGGAGAGCCTGGTCGCGGGCGGCGACCTCTGCCTCGCTGCCCGGGAGCGGGGTGGAGGGCGCTTGCTCCCCGTCGACAGCGAGCACTCCGCGGCGCTGCAGTGCCTGGAGGGACGCGAGCTCGCGACCGTCGACTCGCTCGTCCTGACCGCTTCCGGCGGCCCGTTTCGCGGCCGCTCGCGGGAGGAGCTCGCCGACGTGACACCGGCCGCTGCGCTCGATCATCCGACCTGGAACATGGGCCCGAAGATCACCGTCGACTCGGCCACGCTCGCGAACAAGGGCCTGGAGCTGATCGAGGCGCACTTCCTCTTCCGCCTGCCGTACGAGCGCATCGAGGTGGTCGTGCACCCTCAGTCGGTCGTGCACGCGCTGGTCCGCTTCCGGGACGGCGCCTCGCTCGCGCACCTGGGCTACCCGGACATGCGCGTGCCGATCTCCTACGCGCTCACCTATCCCGAACGCGCGGCGACATCGGTTTCCGGTCTCGACCTGGCGGCCGGCTTGACCCTGGAGTTCGAGGCGCCCGACCTGGAGGCGTTCCCGCTCCTGCGGCTGGCGCGCGAGGCCGGCGAGCGCGGCGGCACGTATCCGTGCGCGTACAACGCGGCGAACGAGGTGGCCGTCGCCGCCTTCCGGATCGGCCGGCTCGGGTTCGGAGACATGGCAGCGCGGGTAGAGGAAGCGCTCGCCGGCGTGGACGGCGGTCCCGCGCGCGACCTCGAGGAGCTGAGCGAGGCGGACGCCGCCGCGCGTCGCGTCGTCCAGGGAGCGCTGCAACCCGCATGAACATCACGATCGCCATCTTCGGGCTCGCCCTGCTGATCCTCGTGCACGAGGCCGGCCACTTCTTCACCGCGCGCGCCGTCGGCATGAGCCCGAGGCGGTTCTACCTCGGCTTCCCACCCGCCCTCGTCAAGGTGAAGCGGAGCGGAATCGAGTACGGCATCGGGGCGATCCCGCTCGGCGGCTACGTCAAGATCCCCGGGATGCACCGGCCGGCGCCGAGCGACCTCGACGTGCACTTCGGTCGGGCACGCGAGGAATCGCCCGCGCTAGCCGGCCCGATCGAGCGCATCAAGCGGCTCGTCGCCGAGGGAGAGTGGCACGAGGCGCGCACACAGCTCCCGGAGTTCGAGCGTGCGGTCCGGGACGCCGAGCTCTCGCCGACGGCCAGGAAGGTCGCCGACCGCGGGCTGAACGAGCTGCGCGACGCGCTCTCGCCGGAGGCGTACTGGCGCCAGAAGACCTGGCGCAAGGTGGCGGTGATCTTCGCCGGACCGGGTACGAACCTCGTCTTCGCGATCCTGCTGATCGCGGTCGTCTACATGATCGGGGTGCCGTCGGAGGCGTCCCGCACCGTCGACCGGGTCGATCCGGGCTCGCCCGCACTGGCCGCGGGCCTGCGGCCGGGTGACGAGATCGTCGCGGTCAACGGGAGCAACGCCACGAGCTTCGACGAGCTCTCGCAGCTGATCCGCGCCAGCGAAGGCGGGCCGATCGAGGTCACCGTGAGGCGCGGGACGGACATGGTGATGCTGAAACGCCAGTCCACGCGGCTCTCCGACGACGGGCGCTGGGTGTTCGGGTTCCGGCCGGAGGTCGAATACCGAAGCTACGGTCCGCTCGAGTCGCTCGAGCTCGCCGCGCGCGAGAGCTGGCGCGTCACCGCTGCCATCGGGGGCTCGCTCGGCCGCATCGTCACCGGCAAGGGCCGCGACGAGATCTCGAGCCCGGTCGGGATCGTGGACGCGTCGAGCCAGGTGATCGACGAGGGCGGGTTCCGGCTGTACCTCCGCATCCTGGCGTTCATCAGCCTCTCGCTCGCGATCCTGAACCTGCTCCCGTTGCTGCCCCTCGACGGCGGCCACATCACGTTCTCGCTGATCGAGGGCCTGCGCGGGCGAGCGGTCGGGAGGGAGGTCTACGAGCGGGTCTCTGCGATCGGGATCGCTCTGGTGCTGATCCTCTTCTTCGTCGGCCTCTCGAACGACATCGGCGGTCGCTCCTGACCGGAGGCGGCTCGTCGATCCCGGAGGTGCAGCGGCTGCTGGCCGTGCTCGCCGCCGGGAAACGGAGCGCCGAGATGGGCACGGCGTATGGCGAGGGGGCCGCGGCGATCGCGTCGAGCGGGGCCTCGCTCGTCACGGTCGAGCGTGACGCCGATCGAGTCGCGGTCGCCCGCCGGCGACTCGCCGGCCTCGACCACGTCGAGCTGCTCGAGGGCGACTGGCGCGACCTCCTGCCGCAGCGCGCCCCGTTCGAGTTCCTCTTCCTCGACAGCGGTGACTGGAAGGAGGAGCCGTTCCGGCAGCAGGCCCTGGACCTGGTCGAGCCGGGCGGGGTGCTGTTCAAGGACGACCTGACTCCGGGCTACCCGGGCCCCGATCCGCTCCGTGAATGGTTCTTCGGCCACCCGGACCTGATCGCGAGCGAGATCCTCACGACGCCCGAGACCGCGGCGATCATCGCCACGAGGCGCCGCTAGCATCCTCTGGGATGGCCAGCGAGCGCGGGATCACGGTCGGCGCGGTCAGGATCGGCGGCGGCGCTCCCGTCGTCGTCCAGTCGATGACGCTGACACCGACGCGGGACGTGGCCGCGACCACGGCGCAGATCGCCGCGCTCGCCTCCGCCGGCTGCGAGGTCGTGCGCTGTGCCGTGCCGAAGATCGAGGACGCCGAGGCGCTCAGGTCGATCGTGCGCCTCTCGCCGCTGCCGGTGATCGCGGACATCCACTTCAACGCCAGCCTGGCGCTCCGCGCCATCGACGCCGGCGTCGCCGCGGTGCGGATCAACCCCGGCAACATCGGCGGTCCCGCGCAGGTCGAGCAGGTCGTGACGGCCGCCAAGCAGGCCGGGATCCCGATGCGGATCGGAGCCAACTCCGGGTCGCTGCCGCAGGCACCTGGACGAGGTCGCGCGGCGCGACCAGGCGGAGGCCCTCGTCGCGGCCGCGCTCGAGGAGGTCGAGCTGCTCGAGCGGCTCGACTACCGCGACTTCAAGATCTCGGTCAAGGCCACGCACGTGCCGACGATGATCCGGGCCTACCGCATGCTCGCGGCGAAGGTCCCGTATCCGCTGCACCTCGGCGTGACCGAAGCCGGCACGCCGTTCGCGGGCTCGATCAAGAGCGCCGTCGGGATCGGCTCGCTGCTGGCCGACGGGATCGGCGACACCCTGCGCGTCTCGCTCACCGCCGACCCGGTCAAGGAGATCGAGGTCGCCTGGGAGATCCTCAAGGCTCTGGGCCTGCGCGAGCGCGGCCCCGTGATGATCGCCTGCCCGTCGTGCGGGCGCGACAACGTCGGCGTCGAGAGCCTCGCGGTCGTCGTCGAGGAGCGGCTGCGCGACTACCCGCAGGCCTTCGAGGTCGCGGTGATGGGCTGCGCGGTCAACGGGCCGGGCGAGGCGGGCGACGCGGACTTCGGGATCGCCGGCGGGCGCGAGTCCGGCTTCATCTACGCGCACGGCCGCGTGCTGAAGAAGGTGGGCTCGGAGGTGCTGATCGACGAGCTCTTCCGCGAGATCGACCGGTGGATCGCCTCCGGGATGGCGCCGGCCGAAGCGCCTGAAGATGGCGAAGCCGGCGGCGCTCGCAATGGCCGAGGCGAGCCTGATCCCGCTCGACTAGCCTGACGGGCTTCATGATCGCCCGCGCCTCCAAGCTCTTCCTCCCGACGCTGCGCGACGCGCCGAGCCGACGCGGAGGCCGTCTCGCACAAGCTGCTCGTGCGCGGCGGCTACATCCGCCAGGTGACCGCCGGCGTCTGGACGTTCCTGCCGCTCGGCTGGCGCGTGCACCAGAAGGTCGTCCAGATCATCCGTGAGGAGATGGACGCGATCGGCGGCCAGGAGATGCTGATGCCGGTCCTGACGCCGTTGGAGCTCTGGCAGCAGTCGGGCCGCGACTACATCCAGGAGATGTTCCGGCTCAAGGACCGCAACGGGCGCGAGTACGTGCTGCCGATGACCCACGAGGAGACGGTCACCTTCCACGCGAAGGAGATCCAGAGCTACCGGCAGCTGCCGCAGATCCTCTACCACTTCTCGATCAAGGAGCGAGACGAGCCCAGGCCGCGCGGCGGGCTGCTGCGGCTGCGCGAGTTCATCATGAAGGACTCGTACTCGTTCGACCGCGACGAGGAGGGCCTCGACGTCAGCTTCCGCAAGCACAAGCTGACGCCTACGACCGGATGTTCGAGCGCTGCGGGCTGGAGGTGTCCTACGTGCAGGCCGAGTCCGGGGATGATGGGCGGCAAGGAGTCGTTCGACTACCTGGCGCCGTCGGGCTCGGGCGAGAACACACTCGTCACCTGCGAGCGCGGCGACTACGCGGCCGACCTCGAGATCGCACTCGGCGATGCCGCGGGCGCCCGAGTTCCCCGATCGCCTCGACGCGCCCGAGGAGGTCGAGACGCCGGGCGTGACGACGATCGAAGGCGCTCGCCGAGTTCCTCGGCGTCGACACGGCGGCCACGTCGAAGGCGATGCCCGTCGTGAAGCACGACGGGACGCTCGTGCTCGCCTTGATCCGCGGCGACGACCGGCTCGAGGAGGCGAAGCTGGCCACGGCGCTCGGCTCCGACTTCCGAGCCGGCGACCGAGGACGAGATCCGCGAGGCGTTCGGCGCCGACCCCGGCTCGCTCGGCCCGGTCGGCTTCTCCGGCGAGGTCGTCGTCGACGAGACGCTGCGCGAGGGCCAGTTCGTCGCCGGGGCGAACCGGACCGGCTCGGCATCTGCGCGGGGTCGAGCACGGGCGCGACTTCGAGGCGCGGCTTCGCCGACCTGCGCCAGCCGCGCGAGGGCGATGCCTGCCCGCACTGCGGCGGCGCGCTGCGCTTCCAGACCGCGATCGAGGTCGGGCACATCTTCAAGTTCGGCACGCGCTACTCGGAACCGCTCGGCGCGACCTTCCTCGACGAGGACGGCAAGGAGAAGCCGCTCGTCGGCGGCAGCTACGGGATCGGGCCCGCGCGCGTCCTGGCTGCGGTCGTGGAGCAGCAGTACGACGAGGAGAAGGGCATGCGCTGGCCCGCCTCGATCGCGCCGTACGACGTGCACGTGGTCGCGCTCCCCGGGCTCGAGGAGCAGGCCGCGCGGACGGCCGAGGCGCTTCGACGTCGGGCGGCCGCGCCGTGCTCCTGGACGACCGCGACCTGCGCGCGGGCGAGAAGTTCGCCGACGCCGACCTGATCGGCAGTCCGGTTCGCGTCGTCGTCGGCAAGAAGACGCTCGAGGACGGCGCCGTGGACGTCCGCTCGAACGGCGGCGAGCGACGCGTGCCGATCGACGAGCTTGCGAGCGTGAGCTGATGGCCCGAAAGCGCAAGTTCAGCGAGGAGCCGTTCGGCCCGACACTGGAGCGCCTGATGGCCGAGACGGGCGTGACGTTCCGGGGCCTCGGTGCGAAATGCGACCTGTCGGCCGGCTACCTGAACCATCTCGTCCACGGCAACCGGCCGGTGCCCTCGAACGAGGTCGTGCAACGGCTGGCCGAAGCTCTTGGGGTCGAGCCCGAGCACTTCCTCGAGTACCGCGTCCGCGTGATCACGGAACGGCTCGAGCGCATGCCGGACCTGGTCGATCGGTTGTACCGAAGACTGAGCTAGCCCTCGTGGGGCGGTGGGGCCGGTGGTGGCCGGTCCTCGTGGCGCACACGCTTCTTCGGCTTCGCGGGCTTGAGGCTGTCCTCGTGCTTGGGCGCACGGGCGGCGCCACACGCCTGCTGGACCTGCGTGATCAGCGACTGGAAGCTGGCGTCGTAGTCGTGGTACGAGCGGCGCGCGTCGAAGGTGCGGAAGGCCGTGCAGATGCCGCTCACCTTGGCCTCGAGCTGGGAGACACGCAGCGCCAGGGGGGCCTGCGCGGCCGTGGCCGGCTCGCCGCCGCCGCGCGCGGCTGCAAGCCCTAGAGCCAGGACGCCCGCCGCAGCGATGACGAGCGCGAGACGCATCCTCACCGAGCATACGACGGTCCGAGGCTCGTGTCGAGGTAGTCTGCGCGGTTTGACGAGACGAACAACGGGCAGGATAGGAACTCTGTGACGCGCACGCATAAGACGGTGAACCTCGTCGGAATCGTCCTGCCGTTCGTCGGCTTGCTCGTTGCGATCTGGATGCTGTGGGGCAAGATGGTCGGGCCGACCGAGCTGGCGATTCTCGCGGTCGGGTACGTCTTCACCGGCCTCGGCGTGACGGTCGGCTATCACAGGCTGTTCACGCACCGCTCGTTCCATACGACGGCGCCGATGCGTTACCTCTTCGCGGTTGCGGGCCAGATGGCCGTCGAGGGCAACGTCCTCGCCTGGGTGGCCGACCACCGCAAGCACCATCAGTTCTCCGATCAGGAGGGCGACCCGCACTCACCCCACCACGGCTTCGGGGACGGCGTGATGCAGGCGCTCAAGGGCCTCTGGCATGCGCACACGGGCTGGCTTTTCTCGCTGGAGGGCCGCGCCGAGCAGGCCAAGTACGCCAAGGACCTCGTGGCCGACAAGGGGCTGCGGATCATCTCGCGGCTCTTCCTTCCGCTCGTGATCGCGAGCCTGCTGGTGCCGGCGCTCTTCGGCTGGTGGCTGATCGGCGGCTGGAAGGGCTTCGTCGGCGGCCTGGTGTGGGGCGGCGCAGTGCGGATCTTCCTGCTCCATCACGTGACGTTCTCGATCAACTCGATCTGCCACTTCTTCGGCAAGCGCCAGTTCGTCTCGCAGGACGAGTCGCGAAACGTCTGGTGGCTCTCCGTCCTGTCGTTCGGGGAGAGCTGGCACAACAACCATCACGCCTTCCCGACCTCCGCATTCCACGGGCTGCGCCGGCTGCAATTCGCGACAGACCCGGGAGCCTGGACGATCTGGTTGCTCGAGAAGCTCGGGCTCGCCTGGAAGGTGACGCGAATCGCACCCGAAAAGCAGGCAGCCAAAGCGATTCTCTAGCGGTTCGCGGCAGATTCGGCCGTTTCCGCTTCCGCTAGGATCCGACCCCACGGGGCGTGGCGCAGCCTGGTTAGCGCGCTAGTCTGGGGGACTAGAGGTCCCGAGTTCGAATCTCGGCGCCCCGACTGAGAAAAGTCCTGCTAACGAACGAAGGCTGGCTGAGCGAGAGCTGAGCGCGCTCGGCTTGACGCTGGTTCGGAAGCGCGACGATTTGGCCAGCACCGTCGGGATTGGCGTAGATCGCGGCGGGAATGCAGAGGGCGATGGACTCGGCAATCGGTTTGCCTAGTCACGGCCGGCCGCGTAACGGACGAGGAACGCCACGACGCGCCCTTACGAACCTTCGCTGAGATTCCCGCGGGCGGCGGCGACGGCTTCGATTCGGGAGTTGACGGCGAGGGCCCGAAAGAGGCGGCGGATGTGGTTCCTGACTGTTTCGGTGCTCAGGTGGAGCTCGGCGGCGATCTGCCCTGTGGAGCGGCCGTGCTCCAGAAGACGAAGCACCTCGACTTGGCGGGGAGTGAGATGCGGGAGTGGTGCTGTGGGTCTGTTGTCGGGTCGTTCCTGCACCAGCCCGAAGACGCCGACCACCCGTTCGCCGCTCTTGAGCGGCACCGCGCTGATCTCCACGGCCACGCGCGTACCGGCGGTCGAGACCAGGACGCCGGTTGCCTCTGTGGCCGGGGAGGTGCCGAGGACCTTCCGGGCGAACAGCTCGCGGGCGCGCCGGCTGTCCTCGGGCGCGACGACGGAGGTGAAGTGGCGGCCGCGAATGTCGCCGAGAAGCCGCTCGGCTGCCGGATTGACCCAGCGGACGATTCCCGTTGTGTCGAGGACGTAGCTCGGGACGCCGACCCCGTCCAGAGCCTGCTGGAGGTCGCCGCCGACTGAGGGGCCGGTAGCCATCATGGAAGTGTGACTGAACCCGATCGTGGGAGTACTTCGACACCGGAAAGGTATGGGCGAACGAGCGCAGACGGACCGATCAAATGTTCGCCCGGCCAGGACCCACTGTCGAGCACTGGGAAGACGAGGAATAGCGCGGTCCGGAACTGGGCGACTACGCGGCCTGGAGAGCGACAGCGCTCCTGGCCAGGAAGGCCGGGAACTCGTCTGGCTGCGCGAGCGCGGCGCGGAGTCTGTCAGGCGACGGGAGTCCCGTGGCCAGCAGCCGATCGTTCGCTCTCCGAGCCGTGAGCGTGGACCCGTGAACGCCTCAAATGGGTCAAACCCCAGCCCGCTATCGGGCGATACCGTCGTGAAATGTCACGCAATCACCCAGAGAGAGGACGAGCAAACAAGTGAGGAAGATCATTCTCGCCGGGCTGGTGACCGTCATCGCGGCCACCGCTACGGCCGTCCCAGCGCAGGCCGCGACCCCGAAGGAGCGGGCGCTCGCCCGCCAGGTAAAGACGCTCAAGGCGCAGGCGGCCAAGCTGAAGGTCGAGCGCAACGCCGCGCGTGCCCAACTCGCCAGCACGCAGGTCATCTTGGTCGCAGTGTCGGCAGAGCGGGACACGGCGAAGGCACTCCTGGCGCGCGCAGTCAGGTCGCTCCGGTGAAGCTCGTAGCCACGCCGGCATAGGCCGGATCACGGGCGGCAGGACTGGAACCTGCAGTCCGCTTCTCGAGGGCATGGCCTCGGCTGAACGAGCCCCGCTCTTGCGGGGTTTTCGGCTTGTGTGGGTTCGTACGGCACAGTGCCCGGCCGCAGGCCCGTGTCGTCAATTGCAGGCTCTCGCGTTTCAAGCGGGCAGGCGCGGTTCAAACTGAGGGTGGGCGGCTGCATCCCCCGCCGCGCCGCCCGGCGTGCTCGAGCTCGGCCGCAATCCTCGAGCACGTCCCCCTGATGCGAAATCCGAGAGAGCCGGCAGTAGGACTTCAAGCCGTCGCTACGCTGTCGTCGTTGTCCGAGCTCGTACGCACCGTCGCCTGGTGGGACGGAACCACCATGGAAGCGATGGAAGCCCTGCGCTGGCAGCCGTTCACGCTGATGTTCCTGCTGGCGTCGGCCTGGTGGGTGAAGTGGCCGCTGATCGCCGCAGTGGGCGCCTGCGGGGACGCGAGCAGCCGGCGCAAGCTTCCGACGGCCGCGCTCGCCGCGCTGACCTCGGCGGCGCTGGCAGGTATTGCCGTGACGCTCCTGAAAGGCGCGTTCGACCGGGAGCGGCCGCCGATCGCCGATCCGGGCCTCGACCCGGTCGGGGCGATCCCCGGCTCTGCCTCGTTTCCCTCGGGCCACTCCGCGACGGCGTTCGCCGCCGCGGTCGCGGTCGGGCTGCTCTACCCGCGGCTCATGAGGCCGCTGCTGGTGCTGGCAGCGACGGTCGCACTCTCTCGCGTGTACCTGGGAGTGCACTTCGCGACGGACGTGCTGGCCGGGAGCCTGCTGGGAGCGGCGATCGGCCTCGGGACCGGTCTGGCCGCGCGCTTGGCCCGACCAGCGCCCACAGCACACGCAGGGAGTCTCGTCCCGAGCGGAACGAGCTCGTCTCGTCGCCGTAGATCGCCGGCATAGGCACCCACGCGACCTTCAGCCCGTCGCGGAGCACCCACTTGAGGTGCTTCGTCTCCGCCTCGTAGCGCCCGGCGGGGAAGCTCGCGAGAGCCGGGCCCCGCAGCAGGCGCATGCCGTTCTGGGTGTCGCGGACGCGCCGGCCGGTCGCGAGCTGAAAGAGCAGGCGCGTGAAGCGGTTGGCGACCCTGCGATGCGAGGGCATCGCGGCGAGGTCGCCGAAGCGGTCGCCGATCACGAGCTCGGAGCCGCGCGCGGCGTCGACGAACGCGGGGATCGCAGCGGGCGGATGCTGGCCGTCGGCGTCGATCACCAGCACGGCCTCGGAGCGGCCGGCGAGGTGATCGAGCCCGGCGCGGACGGCGGAGCCCTTGCCGCTCTGCCGTGGCAGGCGGATCAGCTCGGCGCCCGTCACGGTGGCGATCGCGTCGAGCTCGCGGGCGACCGCGACGTCGGAGCCGTCGTCGACGATCACCAGGCCGGCGACGTGAGAGAGCACCTCGGCGACGTGGACGCGCTCGGGAACGTCGCCGTGGGAGGGCATCACGGCGAAGACGTCCTCGCGCTCGAGCTCGACCGGCTCGGCGGTGCGCGAGCGGCGAGCGGCGCGGCGGTCGAGCCAGGCGGCGAAGAGGAGGGCGCTGCCCGCGCCCATCGCGGTGCCGGCGATGACGTCGAAGGGGAAGTGGGCGCCGAACATGACGCGCGTGAACGCGACCGCGGCGATGTAGCCCCACATCAGCGTCCGCAGCCTCGGGAAGGCGAGCGCGATCCCAACTCCGAGCCCAGCCGTGATCGCCATGTGGCCGCTCGGAAACGAGTTCAGGTGCGCCCAGTGATGGCCGTTGAGGCTGATCTCGCCGGGGGCGAACGACTCCTCGGGACGCGGGCGGTTGTAGAGGAAATGGACGACGTCGAGCAGGCCCCAGGCGAGGAGGGCGCCGCCCCCGACCCGCCCGAGCACGCCGAGCAGGCGCTGCGGCCGCGTGACCAGGGCTGCGACCGCCGCCACCACCAGCAGCGCCGCGTAGTTGCGGAGGTTCGGATCGAGCGCCCACCAGATCAGGTCGTGACCGGGGCCGAGGTCGTTCACGGCGCGGAAGAGCACCTTGTCGACGTGATGGAGCTCCGTGTGGGCGACGAGCACTCCGAGCACCGGGACGACTGCGAGCAGACCGAGGCCGAGCCGCAGCCGGCTGATCGCGCGCAGGTCGACGAGCGGGAGCAGCGCGGCGAGCGTCGCGACCCCGCCGAGCACGAACAGCGAGCGGTAGCTGCCGGTCAGGTCGACCGTCCAGCCCGCTGCGGGCAGGGCGATCGCCGTCGAGATCGAGCGCACGGAGAAGTAGAGCGCCGTGTAGCCGCCGGCCTCTCCCTCGGGGATGAACGAGGAGTAGAGCGGGAAGCCGAGCGTGGAGACGAGCCCGAAGCCGACTCCAGCGGACAGCATCGCGGCGCCGACGAAGACCAGGTCGGACGAAGCCGAGACCGCGAGGAAGCCGCCGCCCATCATCGCGACGCCGACGAGCAGCAGCGGGCGGTGCCTCGCTGGGTTCCGGATCCGCCCGGCCAGGGCGATCGTCGCACCGGTCGAGAGGCCGAAGCCGGCGAGCCAGAGCGAGGCGACCGCTGCTGTCAGGCCGAGCTCCTCCTCGGCATACAGGAGGAAGAAGACCGGGAGGGCGGCGTAGCCGAGCACCCAGAGGATCTGGGCGACGAGGAGCCCGCGTACGCCCGGCCGGGACGCGGCCCGCAGGTAGTAGCGGAGGGCGCGCCCCTCGGAGGAGGTCGCCGGAGCGAGGGCCTTCGGCTCGCGCGTCCGCAGGACGGTCGGCCAGGTGAGCAGCGGGACGACGACGGCGGCGAGCGCGAAGGGCGCCCACAGCGCGATTCCGCTGAGCAGGCCGCCGACCGCGAGACCGACGAGCCCGCCGCCGAGCATGCCCAGCTCCTGCGCGCTCGTGGCGCGGGCGCGGCCCTCGGGGCCGAAGATCTCCGGGACGAGTGAGCGGTGCGCGGTCGTGAGGGCGTTGAGGCCGGTGTAGACAGCGGCTCCGGTCAACGCGAGCACGAGGTACGAGGTCGAGGAGCCGAGCGCGACGGCGGCGAGGCCGCCCGCGGTGAGCGCGGCGCCGCCGACGATGAACGGGAGGCGGCGGCCGCGGCCCTGGCGGCCGAGCCGGTCGCTCCAGATGCCCGTCACGAGCGGCACGGACATCCCGGCGGCGGCGTTGACGAGCATGACCATGCCGATCAGGCCGGGCGCGTCGGCGATCCGGTCGAGCAGCAGCGGCAGGTAGGTGGTCGTGACCGCGCGGGCGAGGCCGGCGGCGACAGCCGCCGCCGCGAAGGCGACGATGAACGGAAGCCGCTTGCCCGACGGCCGGGCCCATGCGATGGCGCTCATCACGCCGCTCCGACGATCTCGAGTGCACCGGGGACGACGGTCAGCTCGACCGTCCCGGTGCCCAGGTTGGTGGTGTCGGCGATGATCGGCGAGCGTCCGCCGGTCGCGATCCGGACGCGCCGCGCGGCAACGCGCAGGACGCCGGGCCGGCCGAGATGGGCGCCGCGGCGAAGGCGGGACGCGAGCGGGACGAGCGACCTGCGTCCGGCAACGTCGATTGCCACGAGGTCGATCAGGCCGTCGCTCGGATCCGCGCCGGGGGCGACGTGCAGGCCCGGCCCGAAGAAGGGAAGGTTGGCGGCGAAGAGCTGGCCGATGCGGAAGACCTGGAACTCGCCGTCGGCCTCGACGCCGACGGTGATCGGCTGGAAGCGGGCGAGGGCGCCGACGCCGGCTCGAACCGCGGAGCTCACGTCGGAGGAGTTGGCGCCGCGGTAGTCGGCCCGGGCCATTGCGTGGAACCCGACGCTGACGCCCTCGACCACGAGGTATCGGCGCGCGGCCGTGCGGGCAGCGAGCAGGTCGAGCGGGCGGGCCGCGCCGGTGACTGCCAGGCGGGCGGACGCATCGAGATCGACGGGGATGCCGAGGCTGCGCGCCACGTTGTTGGCGCCGCCGGCGGGCATGATCGCGAGCTCCGGCTTGGGGCCGGGTAGGTTGGCGACTGCGTGCAGCGAGCCGTCGCCGCCGAGCAGGACGAGGCGGCGCTCGGCACCGGGCAGCACCGCTGCGAGCTCCTCGAGGCTCGAGGTCAGGCGCGTCTCGACGCGCGCCCCGGCGGTGCGGAGCAGGCGGCTGGCGCCGTCGACGAGCTCGGGGCGGCGCACGATGCCGGTCGCGTTGGCGTTCGCGACGAGCAGGACGTTCGGCGAGAGCGAGCGGAGCCGGGGGCGGCGGGCCGGGGCGGTCGGCCGGAGCCTGGGAAGGGTTGCGGGGGAGGCCATGGCGACACTCTCACCCCGCGCGCTTCCCGGAGTAATGGAGTTGGCCTGTGTTCTTGGGTGGGGCTAGCCGAACCGACGCTCGCTAGCGGGCGGCGGCGGCGATAGCGGCCGGAGCCGCCTCGGAGAGCGTGACCCCCGTGTGCGGGTGCCGTGCCTGCCACACGCGCAGGTAGGCCTCGATCTCCATCCGTGCCCACTCGCGCTGAGCCGCTCCGCCGGCACGCGGCTCGCCGGTCCGCGCGCCCTCGCTGTCCCGGCACTCGAGGCAGAGCGCGGAACCGAGCCGCGCGAGCGGAGCCTCGACCGGCCTCGTGCAGGCGTAGCAGACGCCTTCGCGGACGAGGCTGAGAGCGGCGCCGACGGAGACCGCCGGGTCGAGCGAGACGCGAAGCGAGCCGGGCCCCGTTCGCTCGGCCGTGCACGAGCAGCGTCGAAGGAATTCGAGGAGTTCCTCGACGAGCGCCCGATCGCTGACGTCGATTCTCATAACCGCAGACCCGACCTCATTGTGCGACCGAGGTCGGACGTCCCGAAAGGGCCAGACGGCCCATCTTTTCAAAGGATACGCGCGCCGAATGCGCTCGCAACGAGCTCGACGGCGAGCGCTGCGGTCTGGTTCTCGCGGTCGAGGATCGGGTTCACCTCGACGACGTCGAGCGAGCTCATGATGCCGGCCTCGGCGACGAGCTCCATCGCCAGATGCGCCTCGCTGTACGAGAGCCCGCCGCGGAGGGCGGTGCCGACGCCCGGCGCCTCTTCGGGGTCGACGACGTCGAGGTCGAGCGAGACGTGCACGAACCCGGGCCGGCGACGCGCTCGAGGGCCTCGCGGACGGCGGGCTCGATCCCGGTCCGGTCGATCTCGCTCATCGTGATCACGCGGACGTCGTGGTCGCGGGCGGCGTCCCGCTCGCCGGGGTCGAGCAGCCGCGTGCCGAGCAGGACGGTTCGCGTCGGATCGACGGCCGGAAGCGGCCACGCGTCGCTCGCGAACGCGGAGCGGTCGAGCCCGAGCGCCGCGCCGAGCACCATTCCGTGCACGTTGCCGCTGGGCGAGTTCGCCGGTGTGTTGAGGTCGGCGTGGGCGTCCAGCCAGAGCACGCCCCCGGGCGCCGGAGGCGGCGGCGAGCCCGCCGAGCGTGCCGAGAGCCACGGAGTGGTCGCCGCCGAGGACGAGGGGGGTCTGGCCCTGCTCGCGCGCGTGCCTGACTCGTTCGGCGACGTCCTCGCAGGCCGCCTTGATCTGCGCGAGGAAGCGCGCCTGCGGATCGCCTTCGTCGATCTCCTCGGGGACGACGAGCTGGACGTTGCCGAAGTCGTCGCACTCCAGCCCGAGCGCCGTGAGACGGGACTCGAGCCCCGCGTAGCGGATCGCCGAGGGACCCATGTCCACGCCGCGGCGCCCGGCCCCGAGATCGAGCGGGGCGCCGATGATCGCGAGCCGTTTGGCCTCGGGCATCCGCGAAGGGTATTCCGCAATTCCCCTCGGCCGAGGGATGAGAGGTTTGCTTCCGGCTTTCGATGCATGGCCCGGACACTTCGAAACCGAGGTTCGGCCATGCGGCGGCTGGATCCGAAAGGAACCGATGCCCGCCGCCGTTCGTGCGCTCACTCTCGCCGCCCTTCTTTCTCTAGTCCTCGCCGCCCCCGCGCACGCCGGGCTTGCGACGCCGACGCCCGTCGCGCCCTCGAACGGCCTCAGCGTCGACGCGCTGCCCGCGTTCTCGTGGGCCGCCGTCAAAGGAGCCGACCGGTACGAGTTCCAGCTCGCTGCGGACAGCGGGATGAACTCGCCGGTGCTCGGGCGCGGCGAGGATCAGTTCACGACGCGGAACACGCGCGCGACGCTCAAGAAGACGATCCCGAACGGGTCGTACTTCTGGCGTGTGCGCGCGATCGCCAAGGACGGGACGCCTTCGTCCTGGACGGCGCCGCGCCTGCTCGTCAAGGCGTGGACGTCGGCGCCGGCGCTCCAGTCGCCCGCGCACGGCGAGATCATGGTGCATCCGACGCACCCGCTCGTCCTGCGCTGGTCTCAGGTCCCACGGGCGGCGAAGTACATCGTCTCGATCGGGACCGACCCCACCCTCGGCACGGTCGTCCAGCCGCCGGACGGAGACGTCCGGCACCGTCTTCACGCCACGGTCCACTGCTGCTGCCGCCCGGCACGTACTACTGGGGCGTCACCCCCGTCGACGCGCAGAACCACCGGGGCGCGCCGTCGGCGGTGCGGTCGTTCATGTGGACCTGGCCGACCTCGACGCTGCCCCGCGTCGACGACCTCTTCGCCGCCCCGGAGGTCTTCGATCCGCAGTTCTCGTGGGACCCGATTGCGGGCGCGGCGCGCTACGAGGTCGAGGTCAACTCGTCCGTCGACTTCGCGCCGGGCTCCAAGGTCTGCTGCGACGACGCGGTCATCGGCACCGTCGCTCTCGCCGAAGAAGGTGTTCAAGGACAACACCTACTACTGGCGCGTCCGGGCGCTCGACACGAGCAGCAACACCGGCGTCTGGAACTCCGGCCCGGCCTTCTCGAAGACCTTCGACAAGGTGCCGCCCACTCCGGGTCCCTCGATCAAGAACCTGCGCATGCGCGACAACCTGACCGATCCCGGCAGCGACGCCGACGCCGGCACGCCGGGCTACCAGACGCAGCTTCCCGTCCTGCGCTGGGATCCCGTGCCCGGGCGCCTCCTCGTACGAGGTGGACGTGGCGCCGCTCCAGGCGAGCGTCTGTAACTGGACCGCCGACTCCACGAGTCCACTGGCGCGTCAAGACGAGCGTGCCGTTCTGGACGCCGATGGGCACGGCGTGGAACGGCGTCAAGCCGTACTCCGACTCGATCACGATGGCGTATCGACGCCTCCACCGAGATTCAGCCCGGTTGGAGCTACTGCGCCCGCGTCCGGGCGCGCACCGACCGCGACACGTCGAACAACGACGTCTACGGCGACTACACCTACGTCGACGACGGGACGGGAGTGGCGTTCACGTTCCTCGGCTACCCCGATCCCGAGCGCGAATGTCGCGGCTGTCAGTATCTGGCCGCAGGCGACTATGTCCTCCCGCAGACCGGCTCGATGCACGGCCGCACGCCGTTCTTCAGCTGGAAGCCGCTTCCACGTCGATCGAAGCGCACGCTGAAGAACACGCTCGGGGCGGAGGCGCTCACGATCGCCGACAATCCGACCCTTCGACGGCTCCGGCGCGGCCAACTTCACCGTCACCGTGCGCGAGCACCTCGCCGACCCGTCCATGGACGAGCTCGAACTTGACGCGCTTGGCACCGGTGCACTCGCCCTGGACGTACGTCTATCCCGACGGCAACCTGAACGCTCTCGCCGCTGCGATCCTGGCCGACGACAGCGAGCACGGGTTGTCCGTCTACGTCCACGCGAGCGGCACGGGCCTGCAGTCCATGACGAACTCGCTGTTCTCGAACGGGACCTTCTCGTACTTCGTGCTCGTCTCGAAGGACCCGAGCTTCAGCAACATCGTCGACTTCGCCTTCACGCAGGTCACCAGCCTACGCACCTCGCCAGCTGGTCAAGCCGACCACGTATCCCGACGAGACGACGGCCTACTACTGGGCCGTGCTGCCTGCGGCCAACTACAACGGCGGCGTCGCGGCGGGGAACCCGCTCCTCGCCCAGCCGACCGCCTTCCAGAAGCAGTCGACCCCGCCGAGCCAGCTGACACCGGGTCCGTCGGAGCTGGTCGAGCTGACACCCACGTTCCGCTGGACGCCGGTCGAGAGTGCCCTGACGGTACCGGGTTCAGGTCTCCGTCGACCCGACGTTCGGGCTCGCTCGTCGACAACGTGGTGACGAACTCGACCGCGTACACGGCGAACACGTCCTATCCGGCCGACACGCTTCTCTACTGGCGCGTCCGGGCCGACGACGAGAACCTGATCGGCCTGACCTGGTCGGCGACCGGGACGTTCACGCGCCGGCTCCCGGCTCCGGCTCCGTCGGCGACGAACCCGACCTCGGGCGAGATGATCCCGCTCTGGACGTGGTCACCGCTGATCGGCGCGGCCTCGTACGACATCCAGGTCGACGAGCCGGACGGCGATCACACCGAGTTCTCGGACTTCCGCTCGGCCTCGGCCACGTTCATCAAGATGACGGGCACCGGCGTCTGGGGCTGGCGGGTCCGGGCCCAGTTCCCGAAGCCGCTGAGCACACAGCTCCAGCCGGGCGGCTGGTCGGGCACCACGAAGTTCACGCGTACCATCGGCGAGCCCGGTGGCGCCAAGGCCGAGGTGAGCGGGACGTCGGTGCTGCTCTCCTGGAACGCCAAGGCGGGCGCAAAGAACTACAAGGTGCAGATCTCGCAGCGGCCGGACTTCCAGGCTCAGCATCGAGACGCTCGACACCGACAACACGGCCTACGCGCCGCTGTTGACGTCGCCCGACATACATGGCCGGCGGCGCGCTTCTGGTGGCGCGTGGCCGCCCAGGACGAGGACAAGAACATCGGCGACTTCAGCGCGGCGCAGAAGTTCGACCTGCCGAAGACGCAGACCGGCCAGACCGCGCTGACGCGCCTGAAGCTCGCGCTGAAGCTCGTCAAGACGAAGAAGGGCCGCCGCGTCACCGTGACCGTCAAGGCCAACGGCCGGGTGGCGCGGGGCGCGCTCGTCCGGGTCTTCGCCAGCGGCGTCTCGCCGACGAAGGCGAAGACGAACAAGAAGGGCAAGGTCACGTTCAGGCTGAAGAAGCTCGGCCGGGGCAAGAACCTGATGCGCCGCCAGCTGCTCTTCCACGCGGCCAAGACGGGCTTCCTGCCCGCGAGCAAGACCTTCAAGGTCCGGTACTGAGTCGGCGAGGAAGACGTCCCCTGCGCACCCGTACACGAGGGCGCAGGGGACGTCGGACTCCTCGATCCCGGCCAGCGACCGATGGCCGAGGTCGACCTCGACGTCCGGCCACGTCTCGAGCCCGAGGGCGGCGCCGCCCTCGTCGGAACCGAAGCAGAGCAGGTCGCCCGCCGAGAGCAGGTCGCGGCGTAGCGTGCGGCGGCGCGCGATCCCGTCCACCTCGCGCAGCTCCTCGAGCGGGTCGATGCGGACGTTCGAGTCCGAGCCCACGCAGATCCCGATCCCACGCTCGAGCAGGCGCTCGACGGGCGCGAAGCCGTCGGCGAGGTTCGCCTCGGTGGTCGGGCAGAGGCAGACGCGCGCGCCGGCGTCGGCGAGCAGGTCGAGCTCGCGGTCGTCGGCGTGGGTCGCGTGGACGACCGTCGTTCGGGGGCCGAGGCAGCCGGTGTCGGCGAGCAGCTCGAGCGGGCGGAGGCCGTGCTCGGCGAGGCACTCCTCGATCTCGCGCGGCTGCTCGTCCGCGTGCACGTGCAGGACGAGGTCGCTCCCGGCGGCGTAACGGCCGATCTCCTCGAGCCACTCGCGCGGACACGCGCGCACGGAGTGGGGGGCGAGGCCGACCCGGATCCCGCGGCCCGCGAGCTGCTCGACCTGGCGTAGGTACTCGGCGGGCGAGCTCTGGCGGAAGCGCTCGAGCCCGCCGCGCCCGTAGGCCGCGTAGAGCAGCACGAGCTCGATCCCGGCAGCCTCGGCTGCCTCGGCTGCGGCGACCGCCTCGTCGAAGCCGAGGTAGTGGAACTCGCCGACGGCGGTCCAGCCGGCCGCGAGCATCTCCCCGTACACGGCCTCGTAGCTCGTTCGGACGTGTCCGGGGGTCTGACCCCCGGCCAGGTCCAGCATGGCCTCGCGCCAGGCCCAGAAGTCGCCGCCGCCCGCCGACCCGCGCAGCGCGCGCTGGAACGCGTGGCTGTGCGCGTTCACGAACCCGGGCAGCGTCAGTCGCTCGGCCAAGGCCGACTACGATTGCACGGGAATGGCCACGAGCGCCGTCCCGGCCCCTCTCGCGCAGCTTCCGAACGCCCTGACGCTGTTCAGGCTCGGCCTGATCCCCGTCTTCGTGGCGCTCCTGCTGACCGCCGACGAGGGAAAGAGCTGGCCGGCGGCGATCGTCTTCGCCGTCGCCGGCGTCACCGACCAGGTCGACGGCTTCCTCGCGCGCCGCTGGGACGTGGAGTCGGCGTTCGGCAAGATCGCCGACCCGCTCGCCGACCGGCTGATGATCGACGCCGCCGTGATCCTGCTCTGGCATGCCGACCGCCTGCCGTGGGTGGCGCTCGCGATCCCCGCCCGCGACCTGGTGCTGATCGCGGTGACGCCCTTCGCGATCCGGCACGGCTACCAGTTCGAGGTCAACCTGCTCGGCAAGGGCGCCACCTGGCTCCTCTACGCCTCGCTCGGCTTCGTGATGGTGACGAGCCCGGACGCCGACTGGCCGCTCTGGATCTTCTGGACCGGCTTCGCGCTCGCTGCCGCGTCGCTCGCGGTGTACGTCCTCAAGGCCAGGAGGGAGGTGCGCACGTGAAGGCCGTCGTGATGGCCGGCGGCGAGGGCACCCGGCTCCGCCCGCTGACGTCGAACCAGCCGAAGCCGATGGTCCCGATCGTCGGCAAGCCCTGCATGGAGCACATCCTCGAGCTGCTGAGAGACCACGGCTTCGACGAGGTGATCATCACGCTGGCCTTCCTCCCGCAGGCGGTCCGCGGCTACTTCGGCACCGGCGAGTCGCTGGGGCTGGAGATCGGGTACTCGGTCGAGGAGACGCCGCTCGGCACGGCCGGCTCGGTGCGGCTGGCCAGCGACCGCCTGGACGAGACCTTCCTGGTCATCTCGGGCGACGCCCTCTGCGACTTCGATCTCTCCGCGCTCGTGGGGTTCCACCAGGAGAAGGGAGCCGCGGTCACGATCGGGCTCAAGTCGGTCGAGAACCCGCTCGAGTTCGGGATCGTCGTCACCGACGACGACGGGCGGGTCGAGCGCTTCCTGGAGAAGCCGTCCTGGAGCCAGGTCTTCTCGGACACGATCAACACCGGCGTGTACGTCGTGGAGCCCGAGGTGCTGAGGCACATCCCCGAGGACCGGCCGTTCGACTTCTCGAAGGAGCTCTTCCCGCTGCTCCTGGAGATGGGCCGGCCGATGTACGGCTACGTCATGGACGGCTACTGGCAGGACATCGGCAACCTCGACCAGTACCGGCAGGCCAACTTCGACGCGCTCGACGAGCGCGTGCGCCTGAGCGTCCCCGGGATTCGCCTGCGCGGGAACATCTGGGTGGGGGAGGGCGTCGAGCTGGCCGACCTGGACAAGGTCGAGCGGCCGGCCTTCATCGGCAACTACTCGCGGGTCGCGCCGGACGCCGTCGTCGGCGAGTACTCGGTGCTCGGCTCGAGCGTGACCCTGCGCGAGGGCGCTCGCACGGCCCGCTCGGTGATCGACTCGTCCTCGCACATCGGCCGCAGCGCGCTCGTCGAGGGCGCCATCCTCGGCCGTTCCTGCGACATCCGCGCGAATGCCCGCCTCCACGACGGCGTCGCACTCGGCGACGAGGTCGTGATCGGGTCTGAGAGCGTCGTGATGCCCGGGGTGCGCATCTACCCGTACAAGGAGGTCGAGTCGGGCGCGCACCTGTTCGAGAGCCTGATCTGGGAGTCGCGCGGGACCTCGCACCTGTTCACACGGGACGGAGTCAGCGGGCTCGTGAACGTCGACCTGACCCCGGAGACGGCAGTGCGTCTCGCGGCTGCGCTCGGCACCGCCCTGAAGCGCGGCGCCCGCGTCGTCGGGAGCCGGGAGTCGGCCCGCGCGTGCCGGATGATCAAGCGGACGATGCTCTCGGGGCTCAACTCGACGGGCGTGAACGTCTCCGACCTGCGCGTGCTGCCCTCGGCGGTCACGCGCCACCTCCTGAAGACCGAGAGCTACGACATGGGCTTCCACGTCGGCGTCAGCCACACCGATCCGGAGGTCGTGCAGGTGCGGTTCTTCGAGCAGCCGGGCGTCCAGCTCGGCTCCGGCCTCGAGAAGGAGATCGAGAAGAACTTCGTCCGCCGCGAGCTCCGCCTCGTCGGAGCAGGCGACGTGGGCGCCGTCGACTACCCGGCGCGCGTGCGCGAGACCTACGCGCAGGACCTGCTCGGCTCGCTCGACGCCGGAGCGATCGGCGCGCGCAGCTTCCGCATCGTCGTGGACTACGGCTACTCCGCGGCCTCGTACCTGCTGCCACTCGTGCTGGGCCCGCTCGAGGTCGAGGCGATCTCGGCACACGGCTTTGTCGGCGGGAGCGGGGGAGAGGCCGGGCTGTCGTCCGAGGAGCTGATGGCCCAGACGCGCAAGCTGGTCGGCGCGGTCGGCGCGGATCTCGGCGTCGTCTTCGATCGCGCCGCCGAGCGGATGTTCCTCGTCGACGAGACCGGGCAGGACGTCCCCTCGGAGCAGACGCTCCTGCTGTACCTGCGGCTCCTGGGGGCTGCCGGCAAGAGGGGCAAGGTGGCCGTCCCGATCACCGTCACCCAGCACGTCGACCGCATCGCCGAGGCGGCGGGGCTCGAAGTGGTGCGGACGCCGCACTCGCTTGCCGCGCTCACGCGAGCCGCGGCCGAGGAGGGGGTGGTGTTCGCGGGCGCGGCCGGCGGCGGGTACGTGTTCCCCGAGTTCCTGCCGGCATACGACGCCGTTGCGAGCCTGTCCAAGCTGCTCGAGCTGCTCGCGCCTCTGGGCCGGCCGCTGTCCGAGCTCGTCGCCGATCTCCCGCAGCCGACGCTCGTCCACGAGACGCTTCCCTGCCCCTGGTCGATGAAGGGAACGGTCATGCGGGTCGTCACCGAGCAGCTCAAGGGCCGCGAGCTGGACCTGACGGACGGGATCAAGGTGTTCGACGAGCGCGGCTGGTCGCAGATGCTCCCGGACCCCGACGAGCCACTCGTGCACGTCTTCGCCGAAGGCGAGACGGCCGAGGCCACCGCAGGAGCTGGCCGCCGAGCTGCGCGAGCTGGTCGAGAACGTGCTCGAGCAGGAGGCCGGCGGTCTGGAGCGAAAGCTCGAGTCTCAAGTCTAGGTTGACCCTTTAGGGCCGCTCCTGCTTCAATGCCGGGGCCGCCCTCGACGAAAGGACGCTGTGGAACCTCTGCCCGATCTCGCTTCGCTGTCCGACGACGAGCTCCAGGAGCTGATCGACGGCCTGGAGAAAGAGGAGAACGAGATCTCCTATCGCCGCCGGATCCTGCACGGCAAGATCGACATCCTGAAGGCCGAGCTCCAGGATCGGCTCAAGCGAGCCGTGGAGGCGGGGGAGGGGAGCTCGATCGTCGAGGCCAACCTCGAGAAGCTGACGGAGATCCTCGCGCGCAAGGCAGCCCCGCCCGCGTGAGCCACGTCTACTGCCCGGAGTGCGGCTTCCAGAACCCGGAGGCCGCCAACTACTGCTCCAAGTGCGGGGCGTTGCTCGTCCACGACCCGGCGTCGGAAGGGGACACGACCATGACGTTCACGCCGGAGGAAGGCGACGAAGGCGACGGCCCACCGATCGCCGACGAGATCACCGCGGAGGGGCCGGCGCTGGTCGTCCGCTCGGGGGGTGGCCGAGCCGGCGAGCACTTCTCGCCCCAGGCCGGGCGCACGACGATCGGGCGCTCCCCGGACTGCGACATCTTCCTCGACGACGTCACCGTCTCGCGCAAGCACGCGGTGCTGCTCGGCCGAGGAGGGGCGCTTCTCGATCGAGGACCAGGGCAGCCTGAACGGCACGTACGTGAACCGCCGCCGGATCGAGTCCGCGCCGCTCTCCGACGGGGACGAGCTGCAGATCGGCAAGTACCGCCTCACGTTCCTGGCCGGGGCGGGTTGACGTCGGCGACGGCCGCCGCCGCCCGCGACGAGCGACTGCTGAGGATCGGCGCGGTCTGCGACCGGCTGCGAGACGAGTTCCCGGACATCTCCATCTCCAAGATCCGCTACCTGGAGGACCAGGGGCTGCTGACCCCGCGGCGGACGCAGGGTGGCTACCGGTTGTTCGGCGAGGACGACGTCGAGCGGCTGCGGACGATCCTGCGGCTCCAGCGCGAGGAGTTCCTGCCGCTCCGCGTGATCCGCCAGGAGCTGTCCGCGCCCTCGGGCAAGAACCGGCGGCGCCGGCGTGTCTCGGTGCTGGGCGAGCCGGAGCCGGAGATCGAGCTGGACGAGCTCTGCGAGCGGGCCGGCATCTCGCGGGAGCTCGTGCGCGAGCTGGAGGAGTACGACCTGCTCGAGCCGCGGAACGAGGCCGGCGAGCATCTCTATCCCGAGACCGACGCCGAGGTCGCCGCGGCCTGCGCGAAGCTGCATCGGTTCGGGATCTCGGCGCGTCACCTGCGCGCGTTCCGCACGGCCGCCGAGCGGGAGGCAGCGCTGCTCGAGCAGCTGGTGGCGCCCGCTCTGCGCGGCCGGAGCTCCGAGCGCCGCGCCACGGCGGTCGAGGATCTGCAGGCGCTGGGCGAGGCTGCGAACGAGCTGGGCCAGGCGCTGCTGTGGCGTGCGGTGCGCTCGAGCGCTGCGCGATAGGCTCCCGCGCTGTGCCGGTGAGCGATCTCCAGGAGCGGATCCGCGACGTCCCCGACTTTCCCGAGCCGGGGATCGTCTTCAAGGACATCATGCCGATGCTCGCGCAGCCCGATCTGCTGCGCGAGGCGGTCGACCTGCTCGCGGAGTGGGCGGAGCCGCGCCGGCCGGACGTCATCCTCGGCGGCGAGGCGCGCGGCTTCATCCTCGGCGCGGCCCTCGCCTACAAGCTCGGCTGCGGCTTCGTCGCCGCCCGGCGGCCGGGGAAGCTGCCCTGGGAGACGATCAGCGCCTCGTACGCGCTCGAGTACGGCGAGAACGCCCTCGAGGTGCACGCGGACGCGTTCGAGCAAGGGCCAGCGCGTGCTCCTGCACGACGACGTCCTCGCCACGGGAGGCACCGCGCGCGCGATCGTCGACCTGGCCGAGAACCTCGGCGGCGAGGTCGTCGGCATCGCCTTCCTGATCGAGCTGGACTTCCTCGAGGGGCGCAAGCTGCTCGAGGGTCACGACGTGTTCTCGGTCATCCACTACTAGGGCCTGCGCCCAAAACGCCCCGTAAGGGTGTCGTGACGTCCGCAGGGCGTCCCTATAGTGAAAACAGGCCCATGTACGACGCGCTACGGACCGAGTTTCGCTTCGCGTGTCCCACGCGTGGGGAGGCTGCGGCCAAGCTCTCGGCCTTCCGTCGGCTCGAGCGTCTCCCCGGCGCCGCGCATCCCGCCGTGTTCCAGGTCAGCTTCGCGTGCTCGTGCGGCGACGAGCACCTCGCGCTCGTGTCCGACGCCGAGCTCGACTGGGCGCCGCTCGGCCTGGGGGAGGGCGTGTTCCACAACCTGATGACGGCGCGCCTCGATGCGCTCGCCACCGAGCTCGGCGACCTGGCCGCCCGCCGCATCGAGGCGGGGGAATGGCCGTGGAGCTTCTTCTGCTACCCGGAGGGGCAGCCGAGGCCGGTGTTCCCCTCGTCGTTCACCTTGCTCGCCCCGGGCGTCCTCCGGGACTCGGTGAGCGTGCTCGTCCGCTGCCCGGCCTGCGAGCTCGCTCTCGCTCAACCTCGTCTCCGGAGCTCACGTCGACGTGCCGTTCCACAACGACCGCGAGGTGGGAGTCTTGGAGCACGTCTTCGCACCGGACGCCGACCACGTCGTCGAGCAGTTCAGCGCGGAGCTCTACTCGGCGCACTTCGACGCCCGGCGCCTCGGCCTGTAAGGCCTAGGAGAGCCAGAGGTGTAAGAGCGGCGGGCGCCGGGAACGCTTGCGTCGTCATGTTGGGACTCACCAGAGGAGTGCTCACGCTCATCGGCGTCGCCTCGGCGGTCGTGCTCATCTGGCTCGCCGCGCAGATCGGCGACGACTCCACGGCCGACTACTGGGCGCTCTACGGCCTGATCGCTGCCGCCGGGCTCGTCATGGCCTTCTCGCAGCTCCTGGGCGGCTGGACGAAGTGGGGCTGGCCACGGTTGAGCGGAGCGGTCTTCCTGCTGGGGTTCCTGCCGGCGCTCGTCGTCGCAGCCTGGGTCCTCGGCGCCGGGCAGCCGACCGAGAACTGGCTCCAGCAGCACGTCGTCGACTGGTCGGACGACCTCGGCCTCGGCGGCGTGGTGGAGGACCTGCTCGACCTCGCCGGGCCGCTCGCGTTCCTCGCGGGGCTCACGTTCGGCTTCACGTTCGACACGACCGGGCCGCGAACGAAGGAGGTCGTGGAGCACGAGCGCGTCGAGCAGACGGCCGTGGCGCCACCGCCTGCCGAGCAGGCTGACGTGCGCGAGCACGACACGCCGACCGACGTCGTCGACGAGCCGCAGCCGGAGCGCGAGCCAAGGCCGAGCGAACCGGCGCCGCGGTAAACACTCCCGCAAGGGATGGAGCCGTGGAGCGGGGCGCCGATAGTGAAAGCACCTTGAGCGCCGCCGCTCATCCAAAGTCCCGCAGTCAAGCTCTGCCCAGCCTGCTACTGGAGCACGTCAGCCGGCTCGGCCTCGGCTTCGACGACCGCCCGTCGGCGCACGACCGCCTCGAGCAGACGCTCGGGCCCGAGCTCGCCGCGCGGCTGGTCTCAGCGCTCGCCGGCGATCACGGCGTCCGCCGCGTGCTCTGACGCGGCTCGTCCTGCCCGAAGAGCCGGACGTACAGGAAGATCGCCATCCCGGCCAGCGCGGCCATGATGAACGAGGTCGCGCCCGCGACGCCGAACGAGAGCAGCCCGAGCCAGATGAGCACGGCGAGGCCGATGCCCCAGAGGCCCGCCTGGACGCCCTGGTCGATGCTGGGGGGTCTGAGATGCACGAGCGCCGATGCTACGCGCTGGCGTCGATCCGGGTGCGGAGCAAAGCAAAAGGCCCGAGGAAGTGCAAGCACCCCCTCGGGCCATTTCGCCGAACCGATCTCGCTTTCGTCCACTGCCTCAGCCAGCTTTCGGCTTCCGCCTACGACTGCCCGGTGCCGCTTCGATCTACTCGCGTTCCGTGCTCGGCGCAAACGGGAAACTAGACGGTGTCGGGGTACCCCGCAAGAGCCCGAGAAACGGAAAACCCGCAATTTGCGGATAGTTCAGTTTTCCACATTTCCACAGCCTTCCTTGCAGCTTGCGACGGAATGCGAGGTGAGGCGCCGGCCGGCTCTCCGGTCCGAGAAGGAACCCGGGGCGACGGTGCGAAGGCGGGAGTTTCATCGATCTCGTCGCGTCCGTCAAACGAGACATGTTCGGAGCTGCTCGGACTGCTCGACGGGGCGGAGTGCTCGCGGGTCAACTTGACATAACGCACGTTATCGTGCGTTCGCGCTTGCAGGCCCCGATAGCCTGATCCCGGGCGCGAGACGGTTCCTCAGCGCCTCTGACGCGAGACGCGTATGTTTGGCTCGGCCAGGTCAACGGGAAGAGAACAGGAGCTAGATGTCGGTCTACATCGAGAGCGTTCTCCAATACGAGGACGTGCGGCTGTTGCTGGAGGGCGCTTCCGAGTCGGGCGTCGTCCGCCGCACGCAACTCACCGAGCTGATCGAGACGCACGAGCTCGACGCGCTCGAGACCGAAGCGCTGTATCGCGAGCTCGATCAGCGCAACATCGAGATCAACGAGGACGAGCGGGCCGACGTCGAGCCGCCGCCGCCTCCTCCGCCCGCACCGCTCCAGACCTCGTTCGAGACGACGACCGACGCGCTCCAGCTCTTCCTGCGCGAGGCCGGCCGCCACGCATTGCTCACCGCCGCCCAGGAAGTCGAGCTGTCCAAGCGGATCGAGCGCGGCGACATGCAGGCCAAGCAGCACATGATCCAGTCGAACCTGCGCCTGGTCGTCTCGATCGCGAAGAACTACCGCAACCAGGGGCTGCCCTTCCTCGACCTGATCCAGGAGGGCACGCTCGGCCTGATCCGCGCGGTCGAGAAGTTCGACTGGCGCCGCGGCTACAAGTTCTCGACCTACGCGACCTGGTGGATCCGGCAGGCGGTGGCGCGGGCGCTGGCCGACAAGGCCCGGACGATCCGGATGCCGGTCCACATCGTCGAGCGGCTGCAGAAGATGAACAAGGCCGAGCGCATCCTCTGGACGCAGCTCGGCCGCGAGCCGACGCTCGGGGAGATCGCCGAGGAGGCGAGCCTTCCGATCGAGCAGGCGCGCGAGGTCCGCGCGGCCGCCCGCGCGTCGACGAGCCTCGACCAGCCGGTCGGCGAGGAAGAGGACGCCGTCTTCGGCGACTTCCTGGCCGGCGAGGGGCCGCTTCCCGAGGACGAGGTCGAGGTCAACCTCCGCTCGCAGGCGCTCAGCCTCGCGCTCGGCGCCCTCGGCGACCGCGAGCGGCAGGTGATCATCCTCCGCTACGGGCTGGGCGACCACGAGCCGAAGACGCTCGAGGAGATCGGACGCCGGCTCGGGCTCACGCGCGAGCGCGTGCGCCAGATCGAGCTCGACTCGCTCAGGCGCCTCGCGAAGCTGCGCGAGATGGAAGGCGTGGAGCAGTAGCTCCCGCTTCCAGCGCCGTTCCGTCGAAGAACCGAAGCGCCGCCTCCGCCCCCAGGTCTGCCCGCACGAGCGCGAACGCGTCGTCCAGGTAGGGCGGCCGGCTCGAGCGGTGTCCGTCTGAGGCGACGAAGGCCGCGGTGCCGTCGCGCAGCAGCCGCCAGCCGAGCTGCTCGGCCTCGTCGCCGTGGCGCCCGAGCAGGCTCGTGGCGTTCACCTGCAGCTGCCAGCCGCGCGCCGCGAACCGCTCCGCCACCGCCAGATCGACCTCCTCCCCACGCTCCGGATGTGCGATCACGGGCTGGAGTCCCTGGGCCTCGGCGCGCTCCGCGATCGCGACCGTCACGTCTACCGCCCCGACGAACGGCACCTCGACGAGCAGCGACTCGGTGCCCTGCAACGCGTAGCGACCGAGCTCCTCGCGCAGCAGCCAGCGGGCCGGCGCCAGCTCGTAGCCCAGCCGTAGCTCCAGGGGCGCAGCCGCCGATACCTCCTCGAACGCCGCCAGCAGGCCCCGCTCGCGCTCGGCTGTCAGCGGGAGGTGGGCCCAGACGTGCGGCGTCGCGTAGAGGACGCTCGTGCCCCGGGCAGCCGCCTCGCGGCAGAGCTCGATGCCCTGCTCGACGTCCTGCGCTCCGTCGTCACCGGACGGGACGACATGCGAGTGGATGTCGACGAAACCCGGCACCGTGCTCACGGTACCGGCGGGCCCGGGAGCTATTCGGCTTCGAGGTAGAGCTGGAGGCTCGGCGCGACGGCGCGCAGCTCGCGCAGGGCCCGCGCCTCGAGTTGGCGGACGCGCTCGCGCGTGATGCCGAGCTGGCCGCCGACCTGCTCGAGCGTCTGCGGCTTCTCGCCGTCGAGCCCGAACCGGAGGGCCAGCACGCGCTGCATGCGGGGGTTCAAGCGGGTGAGTGCCCGGGCGAGCTCGCGGGCACGGAGGTGCTTCGCGGTGGCGCCGGCGGGCGACTCGGAATCCTTGTCCTCGATCAGGTCGGAATACATGCTCTCGCCGTCGCCGACCGGGGTCTCGAGGCTGACGGGGTCCTCGACCAGCTCGAGCAGCTCGTTCACGCGCTCGACGGTGAGCCCGCTCTCGGCCGCGAGCTCTTCCGGAAGCGGGTCCCGATTGAGCTTCTGCAGCAGGATCCGGCGCGCGCGAAGCACGCGGCGAGCCTGCTCTGCCACGTGGACCGGGAGCCGGATCGTCCGGCCCTGGTCGGCGAGCGCGCGGGTGACCGCCTGGCGGATCCACCACGTCGCGTAGGTCGAAAGCTTGTAGCCGAGCTTCCAGTCGAACTTCTCGACAGCGCGGATCAGGCCGAGGTTGCCCTCCTGGATCAGGTCGAGCAGCGGAACGCCGGCCTTCGTGTAGTTGCGCGTGATCGACATCACGAGACGCAGGTTGCACTCGATCAGGCGCTGCTTGGCGAGCTCGTCGCCTGCGTCCTTGCGCCGGGCGAGCTCGCGCTCCTCGGCTGCCGTGAGCAGCGGGCCGTCGCCGATCTGCCGGACGTAGAGCTTGAGCGGATCCTGCGTGTGCCCGGCCTCTTCGCGCTCGACGCGCTCCTCGGCGTCCTCAGCCTCGGCCTCCGCCTCCTCGACCGCCGGGAGCAGCTCGAGATGCGGCTCGGCCGGTGTGTCGAAGTCGCTCTCTGGAAGTGGCCGCTGTGCCATCGCGAACCGTGTATCGGCGCTGCGGCGGCAGACCTTGACGAACGCGCAAACCCTCGATCGAGGGACGCGCAGCTGGGCGCCGACGGTCGTTCATGTGAGGGTGACGCGAGTGCGGCGAAAGTTTCACATTCTTCGTACAAACCTGCAGGACTGGCATGCGTCCTAAGGAAGCAGGGGTCGGGATGTGTCCAGACGGTTCGGTCTCAGGGTTTAGCCAACACGGTCGTCTGGTACCCCCACTAACGTAGAGAGAAGAATATGTGCGGAATTGCGGGATATAGCCTCAAAGCGGACAGCGATCTCGATCGCACCTTCGCCGCGCAGGCTCTCCTGGCCGGAATCGCCGAGCGAGGCGCCGACGCCGTCGGCTATGCGTACCGCTCCAGCGGCAGCGTCGAGGTCCACAAGCAGCGCTCCGGTGCGAGCGCGCTCCTCGATCGCGTCAGTGTGGCCGACGACGCCACCCAGGTGCTCGTGCACGTCCGCGACTACACCAAGGGGCTCCCCACGATCGAGTCCAACAACCACCCCGTCCGCCACGGCAGCGTCGTCGGGATCCACAACGGGATCATCACGAACGACGAGGACATCTTCTCCCGGCACCGCTTCCTGCGGTCCGCGCCCGACATGACCGTCGACTCGGCCGCGATCTTCGCGCTCGCGGAGCGCGCGGACAGCCGAGCCGAGGCGCTCGAGGAGCTTCGCGGCTCGATGGCAGCGGCCTGGATGGACGAGCGCCGCGCGGACGTGCTGTTCATCGCCCGCGGCGTCGGCCGCCCGCTCTGGGTCGGCCGCACCGAGCGTGAGGTGCTGTTCGCCTCCACCGAGGCCACGCTCGACCTGGCGGAGCGTTACTGCGGGCTCGAGCTCGAGCGCGAGGAGATCGCCGAGGGCACGATGCTCGCTCTCGCCCACGGCCGCGAGGTCTGGCGCGAGCGCTTCAAGCCGGATCACTCGCACGAAGAGACGCCGCTCCCCGCCGTGCGCGCCCCTCGCGAGGCAGCCACCTGCCTCAAGCGTCTCGCCGCGATCGCTACCGCGATCTAGCTCTGGCAGCGGCCAGGCCGCCGTCCTCGGTGACGTCGATGCCCTGCTCCCGCAGGCGCTCGCGAATCAGGAACTGGAACGTCGACCAGGCACCGCGCCTGGCGTCGAACATGCGGTAGACCTGCCATTCGGTCAGCAAGGCCGAGTCCGCGCGCCGCGCCACGCCCCAGTCGGCGAACTTCGGCAGGCGGCCCAGCGAGCGAGCCAGAGCCGCGCCCTGGTCGACCGCGCGCTCCAGCCGCTCCTCCCCCACCGGAACGTCGAACCCAGCCTCGCGGAGGGCGTTCGTGAGCGAGCCGAACGTGTGCCAGTAGAGCGACTTCGACGGCATCGAGCGCCGGCTGGCGTCGATGTCCTTCGCGGTCGGCGTGCGGCCCAGGCGCTCCCCCAGCCGCTGCAGGAGCGCCAGGAGCTCCTCGCGGGTGGCGAACCGCCGCGGTACGAGGCCGGCCCGACGCTTGGCCTCGTTCCAGCTGCCGAAGTGCTCGATCACCGTCTGCGGGTGCACCTTCGTCTTCGAGTCGCCCGCGAACTCGCGCATCGTGGGCGAGCGCCCCAGTCGTTCGGCGCAGGCCTTCAGCTCGGCGAGGATGGCCTCGTCCGAGTAGCGGCGGCGGATCCTGCGCTGGAAGGCCGCCAGGGCCTCGGGGTCGATGTTCTCGACGGCCCGGAACGCCGGCTTGCGGGCCATGCCAAGAATGGTAGAGCAGAATCGCTCAATTGCAAGTCCGCCCTAGCGGGCGAGGCCGTTCGAGCTAGGACGCGACCATGAGCTCGCGCCGGTCGGCCTCGGCCTGCAGCAGCTCGGCCGGGAGCACGCGCTCGAGCGCGGAGACACTGCGCGGGCAGAACTGTGTGCCTGCCGCCTCGCGCAGCTCCTTCATCGCCTCGGCGGCGGGCCTCGCGGCCCGGTAGATGCGCGTGGTCAGCATCGAGTCCAGTGCATCGGCGACGTGGATGATCCGCGCGCCGAGTGGAATCTCCTCGCCCTTCAGGCCGTCCGGGTAGCCGGTGCCGTCGAAGCGCTCGTGGTGGTGGCGAATGGCCGGGACGGCGTCGTTGAGGAAGCCGAGCCGGTCGATGATCCGCGCGCCCTCGTCCGCGTGGCGCTGCATCAACGACCACTCGTCGTTCGTGAGGACCGCAGGCTTGAGCAGCACGGCGTCCGGGATGGCGAGCTTGCCGATGTCGTGGAAGAGCGCGGCATGGCCGAGAAGGTCGAGCTCGGCCTGCGAGAGCCCCAGCTCACGGCCGATCGCCAGCGCGAGCTCCTGCACGCGCCGTGAGTGGCCGGCGGTGTAGGCGTCGCGTGCGTCCACCGTCGCCGACAGCGACTCCATCGCCGCCGTCGAGCGCTCCTTGAGCAGCCGGTTCGCCTGCTCGAGCGACACGTTCTGGGTCTGAATCGTCTCGGCGGCCTGGCGCAGCTTCTGGGCGCTCTTCTGCGTGTGGCGCAGGTACGCCTCCTGCGTCTTCCGCATCAGGAGCAGCGGCACCGCGAAGACGGCGAGGGCGAACATGCCTGCGGCGGTGTACGCGATCGCGATCACGCCGCCGACGAAGCCGTACACGACCCAGTGCGGGGCCAGCCAGGCGAAGCGCTCCTGCCAGGCCCTCCACCAGCGCTCGTGTCCTTCGATCGCGAGCGCGAAGCTGACGAGCCCGGTGTTGACCGCGAAGTAGGCCGTTCCGGCGGCGAGGCCGGCGGCGACGGTGACGAGGTCGCCCAGGCGGCCCTCGAACCCGGCCGTGAAGATGGCGGCGGCGGCCAGCGAGGCCAGAGACAGCGCGCCCACGTTGAAGAGCACGTAGTGGATCGGCGAACGCCTGGCGCTCCACTCCACGACAGCGGTCGTGAGTGCGAGCGCGAGCGCCGCCCGTGGGCCGAACAGCGCGGCGCCGGCGAGCGCACCGACCGCGGAGACCGAGATCGAGCCGTCGTCGACCTCCAGCGCGAGTGCCTGGCCGATGCCGACGAGGACCATCAGGGCGATCAGGCCGAAGACGTCGTCGGAGCTGCCGAGGAGGAGCCCGAGCGCACCAGCCCCCGCTCCGACCACCGCGACCGTGCCGACGAGGAAGGCGAGTCGCCTGGACAGCGACAGGAAGCGCGGGCCGTGCACGGCGTGCGGGCGTGGATGGCGCCGCTCGTCGGGGGGCTGCATCTCCACGGCCGGAGGCAGCGGAGCGGTGTAGTCGCCGCTTTCGGGCACGGAGACGAGCCGCTGGGCGCGCTGGCCGACGGTGGGAGCCGCGAGCGGCTCCGCGCTGGCGTCGAGCACGCGGTTTCGGCCCTGCAGCTTCGCGCGGTAGACGGCGAGGTCGGCCTGGTGGATGAGCTCGTTCGAGTCCACGCCGTCGCGCGGGAACGCCGCGACGCCGATCGAGACGGTCGCCCGGATGGGCTGGCTGGACGTCTCGACCTCGAACGGGGTCTCCGAGACCGCCTTGCGAATCCGCTCCGCGATCTCGAGCGCCTCCTCGACGGGAGTCTCCGGGAGCAGGATGCAGAACTCCTCGCCGCCGAAGCGCGCCGGCACGTCGTAGTGGCGCAGGTGGGCGCGGAAGACCTTGGCAATGCCCTGGAGCACGGCGTCGCCGGCCAGGTGGCCGTAGGTGTTGTTGATCTCGCGCAAGAGGTCGAGGTCGGCCATCACCATCGCGAGTGGGCGTTCGAAGCGGGCCGACCGCGCGAGCTCCTCGTTCAGGGCGGACGCGAAATGGCGGGCGTTGAAGAGGCCGGTCTTCGGATCGACGCGCGCCTCTGCCTCGAGCTGGGGCACGCTCAGCGAGCGATGGATCAGCAGGATCGGCGCGACGGCGAACGGAATCAGCCACGGGTTCTCGTTCCAGAACGTCGCGACCACGACGCCGAGCGCGGACAGCACGAGCTCCGTCGACAGGCTGTGGAACGTGAAGAGGCCCGATTCCTTGATCGAGTGCCCGCGCGCGAAGTGCAGCATCGGGGCGAGCAGGAGGTGGTTGGCGCCGACGATCATGATCGAGGCGACCACGCCGGCGAGCGCGAAGCGGAGGTTCTCTCCGGGCACGAGCGATTCGGAGGCGAGGATGAAATGCGAGCAACCCCAGGCCGCGAGCGTCGCGACCGTGTAGTTGCAGATGTTGAAGCTCTCGATGTACCAGGCGGTGCGGTTCTTCAGCCATTCGGGCAGGTGCTGCACGAGCGCGAGCAGCACCACGAGCTCGGGCGGCAGCAGCAGCACCGCGGGAACGAGGAACACGTTGGTCGCGTGGTAGGACTGGTTCCGCGGGGTCTTGACCAGCAGGAGCTGCGCGATCGCCGCCCCGCCGGCGAGGGTGGCGAACGTCAGCCAGTCCTCGAGCGAGACGCCGCCGTCGTGGAGGCGGAACGCGAAGGGAAGGGCGATGGCGCCTGCGACTGCGGCAACCGCGAAGAGGTAGACCATCGCGGAGAGCGGCAGCTTGTTGCCGCGCTCGGGCGTGTGGTCGCCGTCGAACGTGAATTCGGTTGGAACGGCGCTCATCGCCGCTCGCCTTCACCGCTCATGCCGCTGCTCACTCCTTCTCCCCTCTCGGGGGCCGCAACGAGGAACACGTTGTGTCGGGACGCCTTGGTCTACCGGCCCAAAGGTAGGCCGCGTACCTCGAACGAGCGTCCCCCTTTCGGGTACTGCTGCCTCCGGACGTGAAGAGGCGCCGGGCCCCAACGTGGGGCCCGGCGCCTCGGTCGCTCTGGTCCGGAGCTACGGAACCGTCGGCGCGAGCGGTGCCAACGGTGCCGGTGGTGTGGGAGTAGCCGGCGGGCTGGCCGCGGCCTCGTCCTCGGCGGGAGCCTCCGGAAGCAGGCCCTCGGTGATCGCCTCCGCCTCCTCCTCGGGCGTCATCACGTACTCGCCCAGAGGAGACTCGGTGTCGCCTTCGGCATTGTCCTCCCAGCTGACGTCTGCCATCGCGAGCACGTCGCTCCAGGAGACGTCAGTCCAGGACACGCTCTGCCAGGACGCATCCGACCAGGACACGCTCTGCCAGGAGGCCGAGTTCCACGAGGCATCGCTCCAGGACACCGAGTCCCAGGAGACGTTCGCCTGGGCGGCGCTCTGCCAGCTGGCCGCGTCGAAGCCGATGATGTTCTCCGACCCGCTGCCCGAGGAGGTCTTGAGCAGGTACTTGTTCAAGCCCGCGTTCGGGTTCGGGATGTAGCGCAGGGCGCTGGCCCTTTCGGCATTGATCTCGCCGACGCCGGCCTGACCGGGCTCCGCGTCGCCGACGTGCCGTGCAGTCAGCATCAGTGCACCCTTGACCTTGTCCGGAGTCCAGGTCGGATTCCGGGCCAGGATCTGGGCTGCCGCGCCCGCCACGATCGGCGAGGCGAACGACGTGCCCGAGAGGCGCATCGACGTGTTCGTGAGCACGTTTTCGGGCTTGTCGGCCTTCAGCGTGGCACCCGTCGGCACAGGACCGACCATGTAGCGGCCGGCAGCCGAGACTTCCGGCTTCCTGAAGCCGTCGTAGGTGTAGCCGTAGGCGGACCAGCTCGGGACGTCGTGCCTGGTGGGCTTGACGCTGCCCTCGAGGTCGATCGCCCCGACGGTGATCACGAACGGATCGTTGCCCGGCGCGAACTTCACGCCGCTCGGTCCGTTGGGGATCCCGTAGTTGCCCGAGGCGACCACCACGACCACGCCGCCGAACCACAGCTTCTCCACGGCCTTGTCGAGCGGGTCCTTGGTGAAGTTGCTCGGGTTGACCGAATGGAGCGAGAAGTTGGCGACGCGAATGTTGTACTTCGCCTTGTTCACGTGGATCCACTCGGCCGCTGCGATGACGTCGCTGGTGCGGGCCATACCGCGGTCGTCCATGACGTCGAGCATCACGATGTCCGAGGTCGGCGACGCGCCTGCGTTGTCGGGTGCGCTGCCGGCTGCGATGCCCGCCACGAAGGTTCCGTGGCCGCGGCCGTCGCCCGGCGAGTTCGGCTCGAGCTTGGTGATCACTTCGGTGTGGACGACGCGTGCGCCGTTGTCGAAGTCGGGCCGGTTCGCATCGATGCCCGAGTCGACGATCGCGATCGTCGGGGCCTTCGGCGCGGGCCGGTCCTGCTGGCTCCACAGCGGGCGAAGGCCCGAAGCGGTCGGCCAGATGTGCTTCGACGAGGGCATAGCCGAGAGACGGACGACGGAGTCCGGTGTGACCGTCAGGCCCGGCATCCGTGCGAGGAACTTGAGCTTGCCGGCCTTCAGCGTCACCGCGACGCTGTTCACGAACTTGTACCGGTCCTTCAAGACCTCGCTGTCGCCGTCGATGAGACCGAGCTTGTTGTCCGTCCGATCGGCATCCTTGAACGCAGCCGCCGCGCCGGAGTCGCCGTCCGTGCTCTGGATGATCACCTTGACGTGCTCGTTCGGGCTCGTCTGAGCCTTCGCGAGCAAGCTCGGTGCGATGAACGTCGGCGGAACTGCCTGCCGCTTCGACTTGCTGGAGCCGCTGTCCGCAACGGCCGCAATCGGCGCAGCGAGTGCGACGAGCGCGATCGTCATCAGGAGCCGTCCGCGGCCTCCCTTGCCCCAAAGGGCGTTGGAACGAGACTCGCCACCGCGATTCCCCGTTCCCCATAGCGCGCTCGAGCGACTGCCGCTCGGCGCTTCGAAGTCCTTTCGTGCCATTCCCTCTCCCTTTTCCGCGTCGCAGCGCGGGCCGCAGGTTTGATCAGAGACGCCGTCGGGTGGCGTCAAACTGAGCGGAACGTAGGCCGGTGGCGGGGACGGCTCATCCCCCGTCGGGGGGACGAACCCCCAGCAGGCAGGCTCAAATCCCTCGATCGAGTGATACAGCGGGCCCGCGCTAGGCTCCCTCGATGCGACCACGCGTCCCGCTCGTCGCCGGAATCGCCGCCGCGCGGGCTGCGGGCAGGCTCTCCCGCCTGACGGGCACCGGCGGTGGCACCACCTTCCCGGGCAAGCTGCTCTCCAAGCTCGACCCGGACGCGGTCGACCGTCTGGCCGCGCGGCTGCCGCTCGGCTCCGTGCTCGTCTCGGCCACGAACGGGAAGACCACGACGGCGGCGATGGTGGCCGAGATCCTGTCGCCGCAGCTACGGCTGGCACACAACCGGGCGGGCGCGAACCTGCTCTCGGGCGTGGCCTCCACCCTGCTCTCGGCTCGAGGCGCCCAGCTCGGCCTGTTCGAGGTCGACGAGGCGGCTCTGCCAGAGGTGGCGCGGCGGGTGCGTCCCCGCGCGGTGGTGCTGGGGAACCTCTTCCGCGACCAGCTCGACCGCTACGGCGAGCTCGAGCACGTCGCCGAGCGCTGGCGCGCGACTGTTGCGGATCTCGATCCGGGCGCGCTGGGTGGTCGCGAACGCCGACGACCCGCAGGTCGGCGACCTCGCCCGCGGGCGGGAGCGTCGAATCCTCTTCGGGCTCGACGACCCGCGCCACTCCTCCCCCACGCTGCAGCATGCGGCCGACTCCAAGTGGTGCCTGGTCTGCGGCACGCCGTACGACTACGCCGCGGCGTACGTGGGCCACCTCGGCGACTACCGCTGCCCCGCGTGCGGGCACGCGCGGCCCGAGCTCGACGTGCGTCGCCCGCGACGATCGAGCTCGGAGGCCTGGAGCGGGTGAGGTTCGAGCTCGTCACGCCCAAGGGCTCCGCCCGCGTGACGCTGCCGCTTCCCGGCCTCTACAACGTCTACAACGCCCTGGCGGCTGCCTCCGCGGCGCTCGCCCTCGACGTGCCGCTCGACGAGGTCGTTGCGGGGCTGGAGCGCTTCAGCGCCGCCTTCGGGCGCTTCGAGCGGATCGAGATCGGCGACCGCACGCTCGTCGTGCTCCTGGTCAAGAACCCGGCCGGCGCGAACGAGGCGGTCCGCACACTCGTCGCCGGCGGCGCGCCGAAGCTCGTTCTGGCCGCGCTGAACGACGAGATCGCCGATGGCCGCGACGTCTCCTGGATCTGGGACGTCGACCTCGAGCCGCTGCTCGAGCGGCTCGAGCGGATCGTCGTCACGGGCGGCCGCGCCGCCGAGCTGGCCCTGCGCTGCAAGTACGGGGGCTTCGCCGTGGAGGCGAATCGAGGTCGAGGACGATCTCGCACGAGCCTTCGACCGTGCGCTCGCGCTGACGCCGCCCGGAGGCGAGCTCGTGGCGCTGCCGACCTACACGGCGATGCTGGCGCTGCAGGGCATCGTCGCCGATCGCGGCCACGCGCAAGCCGTACTGGGAGCGGGCCGCGTGAAGATCCGCGTCGGGCACCTCTATCCCGACTACCTCAACATCTACGCAGATCGCGGCAACATCGCGGTGCTGGAAGGTCGTGCGGCCTGGCGCGGGATCGAGCTCTCCGTCGAGGCGATCGGGGTCGCGGACGTCGTCGAGCCCGGCCGCCACGACCTCTACTACGTGGGCGGCGGCCAGGATCGCGAGCAGGCCCTGATCGCGCCGGATCTGGCGGCCAAGGGCGGAGCTCTGCGCGAGGCGGTGGCGGGCGGGTGCAGCCGTGCTCGCGGTGTGCGGCGGCTACCAGCTCCTCGGCGCGCTTCTACCGCGACGTCAGCGGCGCCCAGCAGCCCGGAGCGGGCGTGCTGCCGCTCCACACCGTGGCCGGGGAGACGCGGATGATCGGCGACTGCCTGCTCGAGTGCGAGCTCGAGCCGGGCGTCGTGCGAACACTGGCCGGCTTCGAGAACCACGCCGGGCGCACCCATCTCGACCAGGGCGCCGAACCGCTCGGCCGCGTGGTCGCGGGCTTCGGGAACGACGGCGAGAGCGGCTTCGAGGGCTGCCGTGTCGGGCGAGCCATCGGAACGTACCTGCACGGCCCGCTGCTCCCCCGCAACCCGTGGCTGGCCGACTGGCTGCTCGCGCAGTCCCTCGCCCATGCCGGCGGCGGCGATCCGCCGGAGCTCGAGCCGCTCGCTGACGAGCTCGAGGAGCGGGCCCACACGGTCGCCTCCATGCGGGCACAGCAGCGCGGTGGGCGCGTCTAGGGCGCCCAGAGCGGGCCCAGGTACACCACGGGGTCCCCGGGCCGCCAGCGCGCCAGGAAGCGCTGGATCGGCGGGTGCAGCGTGACGTCGTCCAGCTCGGACACCGTGAACAGCCGATGGCCCCGCACAGCCGCATCCTGCGAGGTGACGGCCTCGAGCGAACGTCCGCTCAGGTCGCCCGAGAAGATGATGTGGACGACGTGCTTGGTCACGTAGCTGTGGGCGGGCGCGATCGAGTCGACGATTGCGACCGGTCCCTCGACCGGGAGCTCGTCCGCGATGCCGATCTCCTCGGCGAGCTCACGATGCAGCGCGCGCGTGAGGCTCTCGCCCGAGTTCACGCCTCCTCCCGGCAGCAGCCAGTTCTCGCGCTCGCCCTTCTCGTGCCTGCACAGGAGGATCCGCCCGTGCCAGCGCAGGATCGCCGAGACCCGGATCCGCGGCTCCGCTCCCACGCGCCTCAGACCTTCGACGAGCCGAAGCCGCGCTCGCCGCGCTCGCTCTCGGGGAGCTCGTCCACCTCGGTCAGGCGGACCTCCTCGACTGCCACGAGAACGAGCTGCGCGATCCGCATCCCGGGCTCAACCCTAAAGGTCTCCCCGCCCGGGTTGTACAGAACGACACGAACCTCTCCGCGGTACCCGGAGTCGATCAGTCCGGGCGCGTTGAGCACGCCGATTCCGTGCTTCGAGGCGAGCCCCGAGCGAGGCAGGACGAGCCCGGCATACCCGTCGGGCACCGCGATCGCGAGCCCGGTTGCGACCGTGGCGCGTTCCCCGGGCGCTAGCTCGGCCGGCTCGCATGCGGCAAGGTCGATGCCGGCGTCGCCCACGTAGGCACGGCTCGGAAGGACGGCGCCCTCGTGCAGGCGCCGGATCGGAAGCTCGGTCACCGCGTGGCCGTGTGCGGCTCTTCGCGAGCCTCGGCGACGAGGTACGGCGCGAACCGTGGGATCTCACGCCGCGGCAGGCGGGCGCGCACGAAGACGCCCTCGGGGCCGTCCTCACGCTCGTCGATCGGCGCGCCGAGCTCGTAGAGCTCGGCGAGCCTGCTGCCCTCGTCGTAGGGCAGCAGCAGGCGCACGGACTCGAACCGCTCGCCGAAGTGGTGCGCGATCGCGGTGCGCAGCTCGTCCAGCCCTTCGCCGGACAGCGCCGAGACCTGTAGCGCGTCCGGGAAGCGGTTCGCGAGACGACGGCGGGCCAGCGGGTCGATCGCGTCGATCTTGTTCACGACCTGCAGGACGGGCAGGTCGTCCGCGCCGATCTCGCGCAGGACCGACTCGACGGCCTCGCGCATCTCGTCCAGCCGCTCGTCGGCCTCCGAGCCGTCGAGCACGTGCAGGACGAGATCGGCGGAGAGCGTCTCCTCCAACGTCGACGCGAAGCCTTCCACCAGCTCGTGCGGCAGGCGGCGGATGAACCCGACCGTGTCGGTGACGAGGTAGCGGCGGCCCTCGTGCTCGAAGCCGCGCGTCGTCGGGTCGAGGGTCTCGAAGAGCCGGTTCTTGACCGAGACCTCACCGTCGGTGAGCGCGTTCAGCAGCGTCGACTTGCCCGACGTTGGTGTAGCCGGCCAGTGCGACCGTCGGCGTCTCCGAGCGCGTCCGGGCCTTGCGCCGGGTCTCGCGCTGCTTCATCAGGGCCTTGAGGCGCTTGCGCAGCAGCGTGATCCGGTTGCGCGCGATCCGGCGGTCGGTCTCCAGCTGGCTCTCGCCGGGGCCGCGGGTGCCGACACCGGCGCCGACCGTGCCTCGCCCGCCGCCGAGCCGCTCGAGGTGCTGCCAGGCGCCTCGCATTCGAGGCAGGTTGTACTGAAGCTGTGCCAGCTCGACCTGCAGGTTGCCCTCGGCCGAGACGGCGTGCTGGGCGAAGATGTCGAGAATCAGCTGCGTCCGGTCGACGACGCGGGCGGTGAGCTCATCCTCGAGCGTCCGCTGCTGCGTCGGCGAGAGCTCGCCGTCGACGAGGAGCACCTCGGCCTTCGCGTCCGCGTACTCCCGCTTGAGCTCCTCGAGCTTGCCCTTGCCGACGTAGGTGCGCCGGTCGGGCTGGGCCCGGTGCTGCACCAGCTCGCCGACCGGCTCGGCAAGCGCGGTGCGGGCGAGCTCTCGAAGCTCGCCTAGCTCGTCGTCCGGGTCGGCTCCGGGCCTCAGGACGGCGAGGACGAAGGCGCGCTCCGGCTCCGTTCCCTGCAGGGGATCGGGCTGGCGCTGGGTCACGTGCCTAGTATGCCGCCCCGTGTCGGCAGGCATCGGTGAGCGGCTCGCGGAGCGGACCCTGGCGCTCGTGAACATCCCGTCGGAGAGCCGGAACGAGACCGAGATCGCCGACGTACGTGGCCGCCGAGATGCCGTGGGAGCCGACGTGGCGCGACGCCGAGACGCTCTGGTACGAGGCGGGCAGCGGGGAGCGGCCGCTGGTGGTCCTCGCCGGCCACCTGGACACGGTTCCGGCCCAGGGCAACCTTCCGGGCCGGATCGAGGACGGTCGCGTCGTCGGCCTGGGCGCCAGCGACATGAAGGCCGGCGTCGCGGTGATGATGGCGCTCGCGCGCTGGTGGGCCGAGCGGGACGAGGCCGGCGCGGTCGATCTCGGCTTCGTGTTCTTCCCGCGCGAGGAGATCGCCGTCGAGGAAAGCCCTCTGCCCACGCTGTTCGAGGCGGGTCTCGTCGACCGCGCAGCGCTGGTGATCGTGCTCGAGCCGACGGACAACGCGCTCCACGCCGGCTGCCTGGGCTCGATCGTCGCGCGGGCCTCGTTCCAGGGAGAAAGTGCTCACGCGGCCAGGCCCTGGACGGGCGTGAACGCCATCGCCCTCGCCGTGGAGGCGCTGGCGCCGATCGTCCGCCTCGCACCGCGCAACGTCGACAACGGCGGCCTGACGTTCCGCGAGGTCGTGACGGTGACTCGAATCGAGGGCGGTGTCGCGGACAACGTCGTCCCTGCGCACGCCGAGGCGAGGCTGAACTTCCGCTACGCACCCGGCCGCTCGCGCGCCGAGGCCGAGGCACGCCTGCGCGAGCTGGCCGGCGACGTCGAGATCCTCAGCCACTCGCCCGCTGCCCCGGTGCCCGCCCTGAACCAGCTGCTGGAGACGCCTGCGCGCGGCGGGCGGCTTCGACGCTCGCGCCCAAGCAGGCCTGGACGCCCGTGGCTCAGTTCGCCGAACGCGGGCTCGACGCCGTCAACCTCGGTCCCGGCGCGACCGCGTACGCCCATCGCGTCGACGAGCAGGTCGAGATCGGCGAGCTCGTCCGGACCTTCGAGGCCCTGACGGCCTTCGCCCTCGGTACGGTCTGAGCCGTGCCCCTCTCCCCCGTGCTCCGCTCGGTCGGCACTTACCCCTTCGTGCGGCTCGAGGAGGCCAAGCGGCGCATAGCGGAGCGCGGCGTCGAGCTGATCGACTTCGGTGTCGGCGATCCACGCGAGCGGACGCCGTCGATCATCCGCCAGGCGCTCCTCGCGAGCGTCGACGAGACCTCCAAGTACCCGCTCGCCCAGGGGCTTCCGGAGCTGCGTGCCGCGATTGCCGACTGGGTGCGCCGCCGCTTCGCCGTGCAGCTCGACCCGGACCGTCAGGTGATCCCGACGCTCGGGTCGAAGGAGGCGATCTTCAGCCTCGCGCTGATGGTGGTGGATCGCGACAGCGGTCGTGACCTCGTCGCCTTCACCGAGCCCGGCTATCCCGTTCCCGAGCGGGGAGCGCGTTTTGCGGGCGCCGAGACCCTCTCGCTGCCCCTGCTGGAAGAGAATGGCTTCCTCCCCGACCTGTCCGCGCTGGACGGGCTTTGGAGCCGCCTGGCGATCCTCTGGATCAACTATCCGAACAACCCGACGGGGGCAACGGCGCCGCGCGAGTTCGTCGAGCAGCTCGCAGCGCTCGCGCAGGAGCACGACTTCGTGCTGGCGAGCGACGAGGCGTACTCCGAGCTGTGGTTCGACGAGCCGCCTGCTTCGGCTCTCCAGGCCGGCAGCCTGCGCAACGTCGTGGCCTTCAACACGCTCTCGAAGCGCTCCTCCATGACCGGCTACCGCTCCGGGTTCGCCGCCGGCGACGAGGAGATCGTCGACGCGATGCGCGCGTTCCGGCCGACGGTCGGGACCGCGCCGCAGGAGTTCGTCCAGCGGGCGTCGGTGGTCGCCTGGGGGGACGAGGCCCACGTCGAGCAGGCGCGCGCGCTGTACCGGGAGAAGCGCGACGCCTTGCTGCCGGTACTGGAACGAGAAGGCCTGCGGGTCGCAGCGAGCCGCGCCGGGATCTACCTCTGGGTCGAGGTAGAGGGCGGCTCCGAAGCGTTCGCGGAGCGACTCCTCGAGCACGGCGTGGTCGTCTCGCCCGGGTCGTTCTTCGGCCCGTCCGGTGAGGGCTACGTTCGCTTCGCGCTCGTGCCGAGCCTCGCGGACTGCCGTGCGGCGGCGGAGCTGCTGGAGGAGGCGCTGTGACGCCGGAGCGGGTCGAGCAGGTGATCGCGGCTCTCGACCGCGGCGAGACCCGCGTGGCCGAGCGCGTGGACGGCGCCTGGCAGGTCAACGAGGAGGCCCAGGCCGCGATCCTCGAGTACTTCCGGCTTCGTGAGATCGAGCCGCAGGAGGTGGGACCGTTCGAGTACCGGGACAAGATTCCGCTCAAGCGAGGCTACGAGGAGCTCGGCGTGCGGGTCGTTCCCCCTGCCGTGGCGCGCTACGGAGCGTATCTCTCCCGGGGAGTCGTGCTGATGCCGAGCTACGTCAACATCGGGGCCTGGGTCGGGCCGAACACGATGGTCGACACCTGGGCCACGGTCGGCTCCGGCGCCCAGATCGGGGCGAACGTCCATCTGGCCGGCGGTGTCGGGATCGGCGGGGTGCTCGAGCCTCCCGGAGCGAGGCCGGTGATCGTCGAGGACGGCGTCTTCGTCGGCTCCCGGGCGGTGATCGTGGAGGGCGTCGTCGTCGGCGAGCGGGCCGTGATCGCCCCGCACGTCGTCTTGTCGGCCTCGATCCCGATCATCGACGTCACGGGGCCTGAGCCCGTCGAGCACCGGGGGGCGGTGCCGCCGGGCTCGATCGTCCTCCCCGGAGTACGGCAGAAGGACTATCCGGCGGGGTCCTACGGGCTGCAGTGTGCGCTGATCGTCGGGCAGCGCACCGAGTCGACCGACCTGAAGACGAGCCTCAACGACGCTCTACGCGAGCACGGGATCGCCGGCTAGTCGAGAACGACGCGCCACACGCGGCTGCCCTCGTGTTCCGGGCCGAAACCGAGCGATGCGAGCACCGCTCGAGTCGACTCGCCGAACCCGTAGACGTCCACGCAGACGGAGCGCCGCCCGCGCGCCGAGGCTTGCGCGATCGCCGTCTCGGCTAGGGCGTACACGTAGCCGCGCCACGGTGGACCCTTCGGTGCGGCGAATTCGGTGAGCCAGCTCACTCGGTCCCTGTACCCGCGGTACATGAGAACCGTGTACGCGTCGGGTGCGGACCCATCCTGCGGCCGGGCAAGGATCAGGTCCCCTGCGTCGAGGTCAGCGGCAAGCAGACCGCGCTTCCGGGCCTCGGCCACGTCAGACCTGGTCGCCACCCACGCGTGGGGCCCGACTCGACGCGCAGGACCGGTCAGGAATGCCCGCCGTCCCTCGAAGCGCACGAGCAGCTCGCCGCCCGGAAAGCGAATGGTTGCCGGGTTCAGGCCCAGGGCTGCCGCCACGGCCACCGCGCTCGTGCCGGACGAGGCCGTCTCCCCCACCCCGCGCTCCCAGACGCGCGCAATCGCCTCGTTCGGGCTCGTCGGTCGCGCCACCTGGACGTTCGTACGATCGGGAAACGCGGCATGCGTCTCCAGCAGAGGCCCGATGCGGGGCAGCGCGGCGGGATCGCCCTCGACGACCGCGTGCGGGTTGCCCACGGAGACCCGCGTGGCGGTCAGGCCGGCGATCTCCTCCGGCTCGCAGACCTCCACCTCCCCGAGGTCCTGCTCGACGAGGTCGCGGGGCATGATCCGGGCGCGCACGTCGCGTGGGCCGACGCGGATGCTCACGAGTTCCCGGCCCGTGCGTGCGGACAGCCAACGAGCTGCGATGCGGGTGCCGTTGCCGGACATCTCCGCGAGCGACCCGTCGGGGTTCCAGATCCGCACCTCGGCCCAGTCCTCGCCGCGATCGACCACCTCCACGATGCCGTCGGCGTCCGCGACGGCGGAGCGGATGTCGGCGGGAACCTCCTCGCCGATCAGGTAGACGTTGCCGAGGGCGCTCCAGCGCTCCATCACAGGTCCCTCGATGTAGCCGATGTCGAGCGGGTGCGGCGGGAACGGGACGATCCGCTCGGTTCCGTCGGGCCGCCAGCCGCGCCGCTCGTAGAAGCGCCTCGCGCGCCCGTTGTCCTCGAGCACCCAGAGGCGCGCGGTCGTCGCGCCGTCGGCGGCCAGGAGGCGCAGCGCCTCGTCGTGCAGGCGTCCGGCCACGCCGGTGCCCCAGGCGTCGGGGACGACGTAGAGGCCGTCGATCCATCCCGCCCGCGCGGAGGCGACGCCGACGATCGCGCCGCCGTCCTCCGCGACGACCACCCGCGCGCTGTCGTCGTCGAGCGCCTCGCGCCAGCGCTCGCGAACGGCGTCGTCGGGGTAGGGGTAGAGCTCCGGCGGATAGATGTGGTCGAGACCGGCGAGCGAGGCCGCGCGCTGAACCTGGAAGACCGCCTCGGCGTCCTCGCGCTCGGCGGGCCGCAGCGTCGCTCCACCGGCGAGGAGGGCAAGGATCTCGGCGGCGGTCTCGGCAGCCGGCCGGTCCGCAGCGACGGTCGTCAGTCCCGGGATCCGCCGCATCCACTTCCGCTGGTAGGCCGCATAGCGACCGACGCGTCGGTTGTACTCCTCGACGGCCTGAGCGCGCGGGAGCTCGGCGAAGGCGGCGAGGCCGTGAATCGCCCGCGCCGTCGGGGAGATCGGCGCTGTCGCGGCCTTGCGAGCCTCCTCCTCCACCCCGCGCTCGAGCATCGACTGAGTGCGGGCTTCGATCCGGCGCAGTAGCTCGTCGCGTGGGACGTCCAGCCCGATGATCGTTGTCGGATGGCGCGTGTCCCGCGTCCAGAGGCGATTCTCGTCCGGCACGAGCGAGCGGCCCAGCTCGACCAGCTCGAGTGCGCGGACGACGCGGCGGCGGTCGTTTGCGTGAACCCGCGCCGCCGCCTGCGGGTCGCGCTCGGCCAGCAGGGAGTGCGCGCGTTCCGGTCCGATCCGCCCGTAGACGTCGTCCACGTGCGCTCGCAGGGCGGGTGGCGGCGCGGGTGGCAAGTCGAGCCCGGCGAGGGCTGCGCGGAGATAGAGGCCCGTGCCACCCACCACGATCGGCGTTCGGCCCGCAGCGAGGACCTCGTCGATCGCCTCGTGCGCGAGCTGCTGGTACTCCGCGACCGACGCCTCGTGCGTCAGCGGCCAGATCCCGACCAGCCGCGTCGGTCGTGCCGACTGGTTCGTCAGGATCGGCAGCCCGCGGTACGCCTGCATCGCGTCGGCGGAGACCAGGTCGCCGTCGATGCGGTCGGCGAGCGCCTCGGCGACCTCGGTCTTGCCCGACGCCGTCGGCCCGAAGATCGCGACGACGCGCATGCCGGCTCAGGCAGCGACGAGGGTGCGCAGCGTGCCTCGAAGCGTGGTCGAGGTTGCCCCCTCGATCAGCACGTCCACGAGCTCGCCCGGCTGCGCGCTCCCGGCGAAGTTCACGGTCGTATTGCGTCGCGTCCGGCCCCGCAGGACTCCTCCGTCGGTGCGGCTTGGGCCCTCGACCAACACCTGCTCGACGTGGCCGATCCGCTCGGCGTTCCGTTCGGCGGCGATCCGCTGGACGACCTCGATCAGCCGCTGGATCCGCTCCCGCTTCACGTCCTCGGGGACAGGGTCGGCCATGGACGCCGCCTCGGTGCCGGCGCGAGGCGAGAAGACGAACGTGAACGCGCTGTCGTAGCGAACCTGCTCGACGACGGCGAGCGTCTCGTCGAAGTCGTGCTCGGTCTCGCCGGGGAAGCCGACGATGATGTCCGTGCCGAGCGCGAGGTCCGGCACCGCGCTGCGAAGTCGCTCCACGAGCCGGAGGTAGCGATCGCGGTCATAGGTTCGGCGCATCGCCTTCAGGATCCGGGACGAGCCCGACTGCAACGGCAGGTGGACGTGCTCGCAGACGGTCTCGCACTCGGCGAGCGCGGCGATCACCGGCTCGCGGAAGTCTTTGGGATGCGGGCTCGTGAAGCGGATTCGCTCGATTCCGGGAACGGCGTCGCACGCGCGCAGGAGCTCGCCGAACTCGGTGCGGAGGCCGGGAGCGAGGTCGCGGCCCCACGAGTTGACGTTCTGACCGAGCAGCGTGACCTCGCGTACGCCTTCCGCGGCGAGCCGGGTCACCTCGGCGATCACGTCCCCCGGCCGGCGGCTCACCTCGCGGCCTCGGACGCTCGGCACGATGCAGTAGGCGCACTTGGAGTTGCAGCCCATCGAGACCTGCACCCAAGCCTGGAAGCGGCGTTCGCGGTGCATCGGCAGCGTGCCCGCGAAGCTGCGCTCCTCCGCGATGCCGAACGATCCGCGCGTGACGCCCTCGCCGCCCGCGCCGACCCATGCGCCCAGGTGCGGGATCGTGCCCGGCCCGAACGCGACGTCGACGAAGGGGTAGAGCTCGAACAGCCGCTCGCGCTGCGCCTCGGCGTAGCAGCCTCCCACGGCGATGACCGTGTCGCGGCGGCGCTCCTTGACCGCGCGCGCCTGGGCGAGGTGCGCGGCGAAACGCTGATCGGGCTTCTCGCGGATCGTGCAGGTGTTGAAGACGAGGACGTCCGCCTCGTCCTGCGCGACCGCCTCGCCGAGCCCGAGCTCCTCGAGCATGCCCTTGATCCGCTCGCTGTCGTGAGCGTTCATCTGGCAGCCGAAGGTCGTGAGGTGGTACCGCTTCACGAGCCGCATCGTACCGTTGGCGCCGCCGGCGCCTTGTCCGCGAAGGCTGACGGGCGGCCCCTCTGCGCAGGCCTTGAAGCGGCGTGACGCGGGGAGGAATTCGGCGCAGGGTCGGCACGAGTTCGCGCGGTTTTCGCCGATACGATCGACGCCGGGTGGCGGGTGGAAGGTCGTGCTTCCCCACCCAGGGTGGGGAGCTGAGCGGTGGCCTCGAGGGCGTGCGGGCGCCGCGCTACTTGGCGAACTCGATCGCGCGCGACTCGCGGATCACCGTGACCTTGACCTGACCCGGGTACTCGAGCTCGGCCTCGATCTCGCGGGCGATCTCCTGTGAGAGCAAGACGGCAGTGTCGTCGTCCACCTCTCCGGGCTTCACGATCACCCGGATCTCACGGCCCGCCTGCAGCGCGTACGCCTTCTCGACGCCCTTCTTCTGGACCGCGATCTCCTCGAGCGCCTCCAGCCGCTTGATGTAGTTCTCCAGGCTGTCGCCCCGCGCACCGGGCCGTGCTCCCGAGATGGCGTCTGCGGCGATCACGAGCACCGACTCCACCGTCTGCGGCTGCACCTCGTAGTGATGGGCCTGCACGGCGTGGACGACCGCTTGACTCTCGCCGTAGCGCCGGGCGTACTGCGCCGAGATCGCGGCATGCGAGCCCTCGATCTCGTGCGTGAGTGCCTTACCGAGATCGTGGAGCAGAGCGGCGCGCTTGGCAGTCTTGACGCTCGCCTCGAGCTCGGCGGCCATGATCCCCGCAAGGTGGACGACCTCGAGCGTGTGCTTGAGGACGTTCTGCCCGTAGCTCGTGCGGTAGTGCAGCCGCCCCAGGATCTTGACCAGCTCTTCGTGGAACTCCCCGCAGTTGGCCTCGAAGACGGCCTGCTCTCCCACCTGGCGGATGTGGTCGTCGATCTCCGCCTTCGACTGGTAGTACATCTCCTCGATTCGGGCCGGATGGATGCGGCCGTCCTCGATCAGCTTGAGCAGGGTCAGCTTGGCGATCTCGCGCCGGATCCCGTCGAACGAGGACAGGACCACCGCCTGTGGGGTGTCGTCGATGATGAAGTCGACCCCGGTCAGGTGCTCGAGGGCGCGGATGTTGCGCCCTTCCCTGCCGATGATCCGCCCCTTCATGTCGTCGGACGTCAGCTCGACGAGCGACGACGTCGTCTCGGAGGCGTGACTGGCGGCCACTCGCTGGAGCGCGTCGGCCACGAGGTTCCGCGCGCGCCGCTTCGCCTCAGACTGTGCTTCCTCTTCCATCTGGCGGACACGCCGGGCCAGCTCGTGGCGGACGAGCTCCTCCGAGCGCTCGAGCAGGTACGTCTTGGCCTCGCCGACGGTCATGCCCGAGATGCGCTCGAGATGCTTGACCTCCAGGTCCTTCGTGTCCTTGAGCTCCTGCTGGAGGGTGCGCAGGTGCGTCTCGCGGTCGGTGACGCCTTGCTCGCGCCGGGCGAGCTCGGTCAGCTTGTCCTCCACCTGCTCCTCGGCCGACAGCACCCGCTCCTCGATCTTCGCCACGCGCGTCCGCCGCTCCGAGAGCTCGCGCTCTACATCGGCTCGGAGCCGGATGGAGTCCTCCCGCGCCTCGATCTGCGCTTCGCGCCGGATCGTCTCGGCTTCGCGCTCGGCCTCGGACAGAAGCAGTTCCCGCATCTTCCGGGCTGCCCCGACCCGCGAAGCGCCGAGAGCGCGCACGCCGAGGAGCACGACGAGCACGGTCAGGAGGACGAGCCCTACGACGCTGACCACTTCGACGAGCATGCGCGCTCCTGGGTCGACTCCGGTTGCCCACGGCAAGGCCGCAGGTGCTCACCCGGCACCCGGCCCGCACAGACGTCCCGGATCGGTCCAAAACGGGGCTCGTTCTCGGCCCCGGAGCACGGCTAGAGGCGGTCTGTCAGACCTCCCCCCTGCGTCTCGCCGCTGCTCGTCTTCGTCTGGTCATGTTGGAGTGGCTATCGGGAACCGATTCAGGAAACGCTAGCTATGCAGGCAAAATGTCGAGTGAACAGGTTGACATCCTAGCGTCGATCAGGTCTCGTCTGCAACGAGCCTCGGCAACGCCGCCTCGATCGCGTCGTGCCCGAAGCCGCGTCGGGCAAGCCAGCGGGCGGTCGCCTCCGACTCCCCGCGGGCAGCAGTCAGACGCAGGGCACGCTCTCGCTCCGGGTCGAGCTCCTGGATCGCGCGAGTAGTCGCCGGCCCCGAGATGCCAGCAGCGAGCAGGTCGGCCTCGATCAGTGCGTCACCCGACCCACGCGCAGCGAGGGTGTCCGCGCGGCTCCGTGCGAAACGCTCGTCGTCCACGACACCGGCGCGCGCGAGCGTGTCGAGCGCGTGCTCGCAGGCCCAGGGCGCGATGCCGGCGTCGGAAAGCCTGGCACGCAGCGTCTCGCGCGACCGGTCCCGGTGGCGGAGCGCCCTCGCCGCGACCTCGACCGCCTCCGCTCGGCGAAGCTCACGCCGCAGCTCTCGAAGCTGGATTCGGCCGAGCTCCACCTCGGTGGCGAGACCGACGCGCACCGCGATCTCGATCGGTATCCGGCGCCAGGGAGCCCCGTCGAGCTCGACCAGAACGTGATTGCCTGCGCGGTCAGGCGTGAGCGCGGTGACCAGCGGCACGACCTACGCTTCCGCCGCCACCTCTTCGGCCGCGGACTTGGCGGGCGCTTTCTCCTCGGCGTCCGCGGTCGGTAGCAGGCGTGCCGAGACCACCTGCTCGGGGCCGACCTGGGCCTGGATGGCGGCCAGGATTCCCTGCGTCACGTCCGGGTGCTCGCGCAGGAAAGCCGTTGCGTTCTGGCGTCCCTGGCCGAGCCTCTCCTCCTCGAAGCTGAAGTACGAGCCCGATTTCTGCACAGCCTTACGCTCGAGGCCGGCGTCGAGAACCGTGCCCTCCCAGGAGATCCCGGAGCCGTAGATGATGTCGAACTCGGCCTGCTTGAACGGCGGCGCGACCTTGTTCTTCACGACCTTGACGCGAACGCGGTTGCCGATCGCCTCCACGCCTTCCTTGAGCGTCTCGATGCGGCGGATGTCGAGCCGGACCGAGGAGTAGAACTTCAGTGCGCGGCCGCCGGGAGTCGTCTCCGGGTTGCCGAACATGACGCCGATCTTCTCGCGCAGCTGGTTCGTGAAGATGCAGATCGTGTCGGTGCGGTTGAGCGTGCCGGCCAGCTTGCGCAGCGCCTGGCTCATCAGGCGAGCCTGCAGGCCCACGTGGCTGTCGCCCATCTCACCCTCGATCTCCGCCTTCGGCGTGAGTGCGGCGACGGAGTCGACCGCGACCACGTCCAGCGCGCCGCTTCGGATGAGCAGCTCGGCGATCTCGAGCGCCTGCTCGCCGTTGTCGGGCTGCGAGACCAAAAGATCCTCGACATTGACGCCGATCCGCCGCGCGTACTGCGGATCCATCGCGTGCTCGGCGTCGATGAACGCGCAGATGCCACCGCGACGCTGCGCCTCGGCGATCACGTGGTAGACGAGCGTCGTCTTTCCGGAGGACTCGGGTCCGAAGATCTCGATCACGCGCCCGCGCGGCAGGCCGCCGATTCCGAGTGCGAGGTCGAGTGCCAGCGATCCGGTCGAGATCGATCCGGTCGTGACGAATCCTTGGTCGCTCATCCGCATGACCGAGCCCTTGCCGAACTGGCGCTCGATCTGGCCGAGGGCGACGTCGAGAGCTTGCTCGCGATCCACTTTCTAACCTCCTAGTGCAACCGATTCGAGGACTGAGTACTGCGCCCCGTCCGGTCGCAGCGCTGAATGGTAGACAGCGGCATCGGACGGACTGAAAGCGCCGAGATCCGGGGCCGGCGGATGCAGCCCGGATCGTTCGCGAAAGCGCACGACGGTGACGTGCGGCAGCCAGGGCCGGGCTTCGCGACGGTACAGGCCGAGGGCCTCGAGCCGCCCGTGGAGTTGACCGGCAAGCCCGGCCGCTCGGCCGTCCTCGTCATCGAGGACGAGCATCCCGACGTTACGGGTCTCGCGGTAACGCAGCGCCCGAAAGACGGGTTGACCCGCGTTCTCGGCTGCCGCTCGCAGCGCCTGGACGGTCGCCTCGAGCTCGTCGCGGGGCCTGGAGCCGAGGAACGCGAGCGTGACGTGGAGGTTCGCGCGCGGGACGACTCGCCCCCGAAGGTGCTGCGCCTGCCACGACTCCAGCGAGTCGACGGTGTCAGCGGGGAGAGGGAAGCCGCAGAAGAGTCGAAGGCGATCATGCCTCTCGACGCTAGCGGCACGTGTCATACGACTCTGTCGCGACTTCGTGTCAGAAGTGTGCGCAGGAGATGGAGCGCGGCGACGGTGGAACGGCGCCTGATCTGCTCGCGCTCGCCGGGCAGATTGAGCTCACGACCCCGCTCTGCATCAGGGGTTGCGCCGTGGAGATAGACGAGACCGACAGGCTTTTCCGGTGTGCCGCCGTCGGGCCCGGCGATGCCTGTCACGGCAACGGCGACGTCCGACCCCAGGTGCACCCTCGCACCGGAAGCCATCGCTGCCGCCACCTCCGCGGAGACGGCGCCGTGGCGTTCCAGAAGCTCGTTCTCGACCCCGAGGAGGTGATGCTTCAAGGCATTCGAGTACGTGACAACCGAACCGGCGAAGACATCGCTCGCGCCCGGCACGGACGTGATCCGCTCCGCGACCATGCCGCCCGTGCACGACTCTGCTGCCGCCAGCGTCAGCCCCTGGGACCTGCACAACGTCAGGACGATCTCCTCGATCCCGCGCTCGTCCTCGGCGAAGAGGTAGCGCTCCAGAGGCGCCCGCAGGCCTGCCGAGAGCTCGTCGGCCCGCTCGTCGGCTCCCGGCTCGACGAACAGGTCCACGTGGATCTCGAAGTCGCGCGCGCAGATCGTGGCCTCCACCCCGTCGCCGTCCCCTCCCGCCTCGGCGAGCGCTTGCGCGACCGCGGACTCGCTGGCGCCGAAGAAGCGAAGGACGCGGCGGCCCGGCGGGCGCGCGCGTGCCAGCACCGTCCGCACCGGCTCCGAGTCGAGCGCCGACTGCCAGAGGCGCTGGAGCTCGGACGGCGGTCCGGGCAACGCAACCGCCACGCAACCGTTCGCGGGGAGAACGACCCCTGGAGCCGTGCCTGCGAGCCCGAGCGAGGTTCCCCCGGCCGGCAGCGACGCCTGCTTGCGCACGCCCGTTGCGAAGTCGGCGTAGGGTCGGCGCAGACGCTCGGCGATCCGTTGCGATATGTCCTCGATCTCACGCTCGAGCTGGGGATCGACCGCCAGGTCTCGGCCCGCAGCGGCGGCCAGGAGCTCGATCGTACGGTCGTCGTGCGTCGGCCCCAGCCCGCCCGAGACCACGAGCAGGTCGGCGGCAAGCCCCTCGCCGAGGGCGGCTCGCAGTTCCTCGGGAGCGTCCCCGACGATCGTGATCCGCGCCGGCTCCAGTCCGAGGCTGACCAGCTCGCCCGCCAGGAACGGGCCGTTCAGGTCGCGCCGGTCCCCGCGGACGAGCTCGCTCCCGGTGACGAGGACGACCGCGCGTGGACGGCTCAAGCGGAGAGCCGGACCGGGCGGAAGCGCTGAGGCGTGATCAGGAAGGCCCGCGGTGCACCCCTGCCCGGAAGCTGCCGGCGGACCCGGCCGTTGATCTTGACGCGGAGGTTCCCGGGCGCACGGGCATACACCCAGAGCCGAGGGCCTGTGAACGTTCGCGACTGCCCGGCCTCGAGCGTGCCGCGGTAGATCGTCCGGCCGGCGAGCGAGCCGCGGTGGATCTCGAGCCAGGTGCTGCCGGGCGCTGCCGACGCCACCAGCGTCACGCGCGGCGCGGCCGGCTTCGCCTTCTGCTTCCCGGTCGTCGTGGGCGAGCCGAGATTCGGAATCGTCGGCTCCTGGTTCTCCGGGGCCGCACGCCAGGCCGCGATCACGAGCGCGGTCACGACGGCGATTCCCGCGAGGGCAAAGACGATCCCGCGCGACTCGCCACTGCCCCCACGCCTGCGTCGGCCCAGGGTCTCGCTTCGACTCGGCCTGATCGGCGGCTGCTCCTCCTCCCCCGTGACGTAGCGGGAGTTGAACTCGTCCACGTACAGCTGCCCGTCCAGTCCGAGGTACTCCGAGTAGGAGCGGAGGAAGCCCTTGACGTACGTCTGCCCCGGCAGGAGGTCGAACTGCTCTTCCTCGAGAGCGCGCAGGTACTTGCCGCGGATTTTCGTCCGCTGCTCGATCTCGGGAAAGTCGAGCCCTTGCCGCAGGCGAGCCTCTCGGAGGCTATTGCCTATCTCGAACACGGGGGCTTCAGTGTACGCGCGTCAGACGGAAGCCGAAAGCAGCGCGTAGACACCGAGCGCCAGCGCGGCCGTCGCGGCGAGGTAGAGCCCGAGGCCTCCGAACAGCTTTCCGACCCTCGCCGCTCCTCGCCCGCCGACGCGATCGAGCGTCCGGTCGGCCCGCCTGCGCGCCCGGCGAGCCAGCCACAGCGTCGCGAGCGAGAGCACGGCTGCGATCGGGACAGCCAGTCCGGCCTGGACGAGCGTCAGGTCGTCCGACTCCCTGGCGACGACCACCGCCGCCGGAAGAACCGCCAGCGAGAGCAGGCCGAGCACCACTGACAACCAGGCGCTCGCGTTGCCCTGCGGCCGTCCGTTATTGCTTGACGTAGGGGCGACCAATGGCGGCGGGCGGGATCGAGCGACCGATGACGCCGGCAACGGCGATCAGCGTCAAGACATACGGCAGTGCCTGGAAGAGGGTCGCGGCCGACCCGGAGTACTCGGGCAGGCGCTGTGCCAGGGCGCTCGAGAAGCCGAACAGCAGTGCCGCAGAGAAGGCGCCGAACGGCCTCCAGGCGCCGAAGATCAAGGCGGCGAGGGCGATGAAGCCCCGACCCGCGGTCATGTTCTCGTTGAAGGAGCCGAGGAACCCGATCGAGAGGTACGCGCCCCCGGCCGCGGCGAGGATGCCCGACACGATGACCGCGGCGTAGCGGACGCCGTAGACGGAGATCCCGACGGTGTCGGCCGCACGTGGATGCTCGCCGACGGCGCGGATCCGCAGCCCGATCGGAGTCTTGAACATGACGATGTACGACACGACGATGAGCAGGAACGAGAGCCAGATCATCAGGTTGAGGTGCCCGAGGACGTCGTCGAGGAAGTCCCCGAGACCGGTCGGAATCTTGTCGAGCGGCAGGTTGACGTCGGGGATGCGCGGGATTCCTTCCGGTGTGCCCTCCTCCCCGTAGACGTCGACGAAGAAGTAGCCCGTGACGCCCAGGGCGAGGAAGTTGATCGCGGTGCCGCTGACGATCTGGTCTGCGCGCAGGTGGATCGAGAAGAACGCGTGGATGAGCGCGAGCGCCGCCCCGGCCCCCATCGCCGCGAGCAGGCCGAGCGGCCACGAGCCCGTCTTCTCCGCCGCCAGGATGCCGAAGAACGCCCCGGAGAGCATCATCCCCTCGAGCGCGATGTTGACCACCCCGGCGCGCTCCGAGAACATCCCTCCGATCGCCGCGAACGTCAGCGGCGTTGCGTAGCGCAGCATCGACGCCAGCAGCGCCGACCACACCACGACGACGTCGAGCTTGCCGACGCTCGACTCGAGTGCCAGCAGGCCGAGCGTCATTCCCAGGATTCCGACCACAACCGCGCTCCAGCCCAGGCGCCGGACTCCACGGGTGACCGCCCAGATACCGGCGGCGACGCCCAGGAAGCCCAGGGTCACCGGCCAGATCCACGTCCGCAGTGTGAGCGGCGGCAGGACGACGAAGAAGCCGATCAGCGAGAGCGCGATCCCGCCGATCGCGACCGAGCGTGGCTCGACGAGCCGCACCAGGCCGCCGCCGGGCACTCGTTCGGACCGCACGCTCATGCCGGCACCTCCCCTGCCGGGGGACTGCGTCTCGGTCGTAACCGCCGGGCGCGCTGCCAGAGCAGCAGGATCAGGACGTCGGCGCCGACGAACAGCAGGACGAGCGCCTGGATCATCAGAGTCAGGTTCCCGGCCAGCTCGGGCTGGAAGACCTCCGGATCGAGGTTCCGCGTCGAGGTGCCGTTCAGGAGCGCGCCGAAGAGCATCGCGGACAGCGCGACACCCACGGCCGTGTTGCGCCCGAGCAGCGCCACCGCGATCCCGATGAAGCCGATCTGCGAGCTCTGGATGTCGATCACGCCGAGCCGGAACTGCCAGCCGAGGATGTCGAGGGCGCCGCCGATCCCGGCGAAGCCGCCCGCGATCGCCATGGCCAGGAAGTAGCTCCGCCGTACGGGGATACCGCCGTAGCGGGCGGCCTCGGGGTTGAAGCCGACGGCGCGCACCTCGTAGCCCAGCGTCGTTCGGTTGAGCGTGATCCAGTAGACGACGAGCGCCGCGATCGCGAGGAAGAAGCCGATGTGCAGGCCCTGGAGGAGCGCGTCCCCCCAGAACACGGGCAGCTTCGCGCCCTCGGCGACGTCGTTCGAGACCGGCACCGACTCGTTGAAGTCGTTCTGGAGCGGCCCGCCTTGCCCGAAGGCCCAGTTGCCCACCCAGTAGGCGATCCAGTTGAGCATGATCGTCGTGATCACCTCGTGAGCTCCGACCGTCGCCTTCAGGAAGCCCGCGATGCCCGCCCAGAGCGCGCCGGCGAGCGCAGCCAACAGGATCGCCAGAACGATGTGCAGCCCGTGGTTCATGCCGGTCAGCGAGGAGCCGACCCACACCGACACCATCGCTCCGACGATGTACTGCCCCTGGCCCCCGATGTTGAACAGGCCGCACCGGAACGCGAAGGCGACCGCCAGGCCGGTGAAGACGAGCGGGACGGCTATGAGCAGCGTCTGCTGGAGGTTGAAGGCAGCCTCGGACTCGACGTCGTTCACGTTCCACCAGAACCAGACACGCGCGTCGCTGAAGGGGACGCCGATGTCGTACGAGCCGACCTGGAAGAACCAGTTCAGGCCGGTGCCGTTGAAGATCTCCCGGTAGGTCGTGAGCGGGTTGTGGCCCGTGGCGGCGACCACGACGCCGCCGACGAAGAAGGCCAGCACCGCCGTCAAGACCGGCGTGATGATCCCGCCGGCGCGTTGGTAGAGGGCCATGCGCGCCGCGACGCTCGGGGGCCCAGGCTCTACAGGTGGAGTCACGGGTGGCGGCGTCGGCGCGCCGGCGGATTCGCTCACGCGGCTTGCGTCTCCGCGCCGCCGGTCATCGCGATCCCGAGCTCCTCGGGCGTGGCGTCCGGGGTGTACTCACCCACGATCCTGCCCTCGTACATGACCAGGATCCGGTCGGAGAGCGAGAGGATCTCCTCCAGCTCGAGCGAGACCAGCAACACCGCCCTGCCCTCGTCGCGCTCCTCCACGAGCCGGCGATGGACGAACTCGATCGCACCGACGTCCAGCCCGCGCGTCGGCTGGGCCGCGAGCAGGACGCGGGGGTCGCGCGACACCTCGCGGGCCACCACGACCTTCTGCTGGTTGCCTCCGGAGAGTGCGGCGGCGCGGGTCAGCGGGCCCCCGCCGCGCACGTCGAACTCCTTCAGGAGCCGCCCGGCCCGCGAGATGAGCCGGCGCGGGTAGAGCCAGCCGAGCCGCGAGTCGGGGCGCTTGTTGTAGTCGTGCAGCGCGATGTTCTCCGCCAGCGTGAAGTCGAGCACCAGCCCACGGCGGTGGCGGTCCTCGGGGATGTGACCCAGGCCCGCGTCGAGGGCCTCTCGAGCGCCGTCGTTCGTGATCTCCTCGTCCCCGACCACGACTCGGCCCGAGCGAGCCTTCCGCAGCCCCGTCAGGGCGTCGATCAGCTCGGTCTGCCCGTTCCCGTCCACGCCCGCGATGCCGACGATCTCGCCCGAGCGGACGTTGAACGAGACGTCGCGAACGGCCTCGAGGTCGCGGTCGTCCAGCACCGTCAGCTCTTCGACCGTCAACAGCGGCTCTTTGGGCTGCGCCGCCGGCTTGTCGACGCGCAGGAGCACCTCGCGTCCGACCATCAGCCGGGCGAGGCCCTCGCGCGTCGCGCCCTCGGTCGGCACGGTCTCGATCATCTTCCCGCGCCTCAGCACGGTCACGCGGTCGGCGATGTCGAGGACCTCGTTCAGCTTGTGGCTGATGAAGACGATCGCCATGCCCTCCTGCTTGAGCGTGCGCAGGATCCCGAACAGCTCCAGGGCCTCCTGAGGGGTCAGGACGGCGGTCGGCTCGTCGAGGATGAGGATGTCCGCCTTGCGGTAGAGCGCCTTCAGGATCTCGACGCGCTGCTGCTGCCCGACGCCGATGTTCTCGATCTTGGCGTGCGGATCGATGTGGAAGTTGAACGAGTCGGCCAGCTCCTGGACGCGCTTCGCCGCCGAGTCGTAGTCGAGCAGGCCGGCGTGCGTCGGCTCCTCGGCCAGCACGATGTTCTCCGCCACGGTCATGACCGGGATGAGCATGAAGTGCTGGTGGACCATCCCGATGCCGCTGCGGATCGCGTCCTTGGACGAGCCGAAGCTGACGCGCTTCCCCTTGACCAGGATCTCGCCCTCGTCGGGCCTGTAGAGCCCGTTCACGATGTTCATCAGGGTCGACTTGCCGGCCCCGTTTTCGCCGAGCAGCGTGTGCACCTCGCCCTGGACGAGGTCGAAGTCGACGCTGGTCGTTCGCGAGCACCCCCGGGAACTGCTTGGTGATGCCGCGAAGCTCGAGGACGGGGGCCGCTTCCACCATGCGCGGTGCGATTCTTACACGGTGCGGGAGCGGCCCCCGCAAGTCGAGGCGACTCAGAGCGTCGAGGGCACCTCGATCGTGCCGTCCACGATCTGTGGCTTCAGCTCGTTCATCTGGTCGACCAGCTCCTGCGGCACCTTCGGCGAGATCTTGCCGACGGCGACGCCCTCGTTCTCCAGGTCGAAGACCGCGTCGGTGCCGCCCTTGAACTCGCCGTTCTTCACGGCCTCGGCGGTCAGGAACACCGACTGGTCGACGCGCTTGACGGCGCTCGTGAGGATGTGGGCGCCGAGATCGGCCTGATCGCGGTCGACACCGATTCCCCAGGCACCCCGCTCCTTGGCCGCGTCGAGCGCGCCGAGCCCGCAGCCTCCGGCGACCTGGAAGACCGCCTGCGACCCCTGCGCGATCTGGTTGAGGGCGATCTCCTTGCACTTGTCCTGGGCGACGAAGTCCTGGGAGTAGCCGATCAGCACGCTGATCTGCGGATTGCACTTCTTCGCGCCCGCCCGGTAGCCGGCGATGAAGATGTCGACGGTCGGCAGCTTGATCCCGCCGACCGCGCTGATCACCTGCTTGCCGCCCTTGCGTCTCGGCCATCAGGCCGGCGAGGCAGCCGATCATGTAGCTGTTCTCGTTCGTCGCGAAGGTCAGGCCCTGCACGTTCGGATTGCTCTTGAACGGCGGCGCCTTCACCGAGTAGTCGATGATCGCGAAGCTCGCGTCCGCGAAGCGCGTGGCGGCAGTGTTGACCGCCTCGGCGAGCAGGAAGCCGACGCCGATCGTCAGGTCGAACTCCTGACGGGCGAGCGTGGACAGGTTCGGGCACGTAGTCCGCGGTCGTCCGCGACTCGACGGGCCGGACCTCGGCGCCGAGGTCGGTCTCCGCCCGGTTGAGCCCTTCGAGCGCGGACTGGTTGAACGAGCGGTCGTTGAAGCGTCCGACGTCGCTGACGAGGCCGATTCGAATGGCGTCGCCGTCCGCCCCCGGTCTCCGTCGTGCCGGCCTCGGTGGTCGTTCCTGCCGGCCGTTCCGTCGTCGTCCTCCTCGCCGCCGCAGGCGAGCCCGAACGCCAGCAGCCCGCAGGCGAGCAGGGCCGCGATTCGGTGAGTCTTCTGCACGGGAACCCCCTTGTTGCTCGGTTTCGATGCTAGCCGTCCCGCTTGAAACGGCGAGGGGGCGGCACCAGGCCGCCCCCTCGGGATCAGTCAGCTACCGCGCGACTAGAGCTTCGACGGCGCCTTGATCTTCTTGCTGATCAGCAGCGGCTTCAGCGCGTTCATCCGGGTGATGAACCGCTTCGGCACGCGTGCATCGATCTTGCCGACGGCGACGCCCTGGTTCTTCAGGTTGAAGACCTGGTCGGTGCCGCCCTTGAACTTGCCGTCCTTGACCGACTTGGCCGCGAGGAAGACCGACTGGTCGACCCGCTTGACGGCGCTGGTCATGATGTGCCGGCCGAGGAACTTCTGGTCGCGGTCGACGCCGACGCCCCAGACGTTCTGCTCCTTGGCGGCGTCCAGCGCGCCGAGGCCGCAGCCGCCCGCGACTGCGAAGACGACCTGCGAGCCCTGTGCGATCTGGTTGAGCGCGACTTCCTTGCACTTGTCCTGTGCGACGAAGTCCTGCGAGTAGCCGACCTGCACGTTCGTGCCCGGCACGCAGCGCCGCGCGCCACCGCGGTAGCCCGCGATGAAGATGTCCACGGTCGGGAGCTTGAGCCCGCCGACGGCGCTGATGTTCTTCGTGCCGGCCTCGTTCGCCACCAGGGCAGCGAGGCAGCCGATCATGTAGCTGTTCTCGTTGGTCGCGAAGGTGAGGCCCTGGACGTTCTTGTTCTTGTTGAACGGCAGTGCGTTCACCGAGTAGTCGACGATCGCGAACTTCGACTGCGGGAAGCGCTTGGCCACGGTGTTGGTCGAGTCGGCGAGCAGGAAGCCGACCGAGGTCGTCAGGTCGTACTTCTGCCGCGCCAGCGATGCCAGGTTCGGAACGTAGTCGCTGGTCTGACGCGACTCGACGGGCCGGATCTGCGCCTTCAGCTGGGTGCGAGCCCGCTTGAGGCCTTCGAGCGCGGACTGGTTGAACGAGCGATCGTTGAAGCGTCCAACGTCACTGACGAGCCCGAACTTGTACGTCTTCTGCGCGGACGCTGCATCGCTCGACCCGCTCACTGCAAGTGCAGCGATCGCGGCCACCACGACGGCGGCGAGCGCCACGATCCCGAGCGGGATCAGCCTGCGTGCCTTCATGAAACCTCCCTCGTTTTCCACTATGAGCGCGCGCAACGGAAACACCCGCACGCTCGGATCTAGGACGGGGACTCTACCCCGAAGTTAGGGTCGATTCCAAGCAGCTTTTGTAAGTTTTTATGGGGCGGCGACGCGCTCGAGATCCGCCTCGGTCAGCAGCACGCGCCGGGGCTTCGAGCCTTCGTAGCCCGAGATGATCCCGCGCCGCTCGAGCATGTCGATCAGCCGGCCGGCCCGGGTGTAGCCGACCCGCAGGCGCCGCTGGATCAGCGAGACGGAGGCCGTCTGGGTGGTGACGACGATCTCGATCGCCCTGTCGAGGAGCGGATCGGAGTCGGGGTCGAAGTCGCACTCCTCACCCTGCTCCGCGCTGACGGCCGTCTCAGGCGCTTCCAGAAGGCTCTCGTCCAGCTCCTGCTCGCGCTGATCGCGGCACTGCTCGACCACGAGCGCGATCTCCTCCTCGCTCACGTAGGCGCCCTGGAGGCGCTGCAGGCGCGAGGTGCCGAGCGGCTTGAACAGCATGTCGCCCTGGCCGAGCAGGCTCTCCGCCCCGGCCTGGTCGAGGATCACACGCGAGTCCGTCTGGCTCGACACGGCGAACGCGATCCGGGAGGGCACGTTGGCCTTGATCATCCCGGTGATCACGTCCACGGACGGGCGCTGCGTGGCGAGCACGAGGTGGATGCCGACCGCGCGCGACTTCTGGGCGAGGCGGATGACGGCGTCCTCCACGGCCTGCGGCGAGACCATCATCAGGTCGGCGAGCTCGTCGATCACGACGAGCAGGTACGGGAGCGGCCGCTCGCCGCGGCTGCGGAAGGCGCGGTTCGCTTCGGGCAGGTTGCGGGCGCGGACGGCGCTCAGCCGCTCGTAGCGGCGCTCCATTTCGGCGACCACGTTGGTCAGCACAGCCGAGGCCTCCTTCGGACTGGAGACGACCGGTGTGAGCAGGTGCGGGATCCGCTCGTAGTAGGAGAGCTCGATCCGCTTCGGGTCGATCAGGATGAAGCGGACGTCGTCCGGTGTCGACCGGAGCAGGATCGACGTCAGCATCGTGTTGACACAGCCCGACTTGCCCGAGCCGGTCGTGCCGGCGATCAGCAGGTGCGGCATGCGTGCGAGATCGGTCCAGACGTTGTTGCCCGAGATGTCCTTGCCGAGCCAGACCGAGAGCGGGCTCGAGCTCGACGGAAGGTCGTCGAAGACATCTCCGAGGGTCACCAGGTTCGGGCTGAGGTTCGGGACCTCGACGCCGACGGCCTGCTTGCCCGGGATCGGCGCCAGGATGCGGATCTCGGTCGTGGCGAGCGCGTAGGAGAGATCGTCCTTGAGCGCCGCGACCTTCGACATCTTCGTCCCGGGCGCGAGCTGCAGCTCGTAGCGCGTGACTCGCGGCCCGGCGATCTCTCCGAGCATGGTGGCGTCGATCCCGAAGTGCGCGAGCGCCTGGACGAGCGCCTCGCCGACCTGCGCGCCCGCCCTGGCGTTGGCGACCGGCGCCTTCGTCGACTGCTTCAGGAGCAGTCGGTCCGGCAGGCGATAGGTGCCTTCACCTCCGGGCACCACCGGCTCGTGTTCGAACAGCTGCTCCTGCGACGGCTCTTCCTCGTGCTCGGGAAGCAGGGCGGGTGGGCTCGCGCCGACCACGTCCGGGAACTGGGAGACCGCGTCGACCGGCGGCGTGTGCGGCTCGGCGAGCGTCGGCGTCGGGGCGGCGACGGCGAGGGCGGGCCGCCGCTCCGTTCGCTCCTGGCGGTCGAGCGACCGGCGTGCGGCGGTTCCCGCCCTGCGGACGGCGCTGCCCGAGTGCCGCAGCAGCGCGCCGAGCGACGCCCCGGTGATGAGAAGTGCGCCGACGACGAGGGCCGTCGAGCCGAGGAGGAGCGCACCGGTCTCGCCGAGCAGTCGAGCGAACACCGCTTCGAGGCCGCCGCCGATGTAGCCCCCCCACTCCCGCCCGAGGACGAGGAGGAGCCCGGTGGAGGCGACGGCGATCCCCGTGCGGAAGGGACGCAGGTCGACGAGCGCGCTGCGGCCGACCATCAGGCCACCGATCGCGACGGCCGCGAGCGGCAGGGCGTAGACGGCCGATCCGACCAGGTCGCGCAGCCCGTCCGCGATCCAGCCGCCGACCTGGCCCCCCTCGAAGCCGACGTAGAACAGGCCGGCGAGGAAGATCCCGACGGCGAGCAGGCCGAGGCCGGTCAGCTCGGGGTGCTGGTGGCCGCGCCTGCTGCCGCGCGCGGGCTTGCGGCGCTTCACGCGCGAGGGTGTCCGCGGCTTCAGGGTGCGTCGTTTGCGGCGCTTGGCCATGCGCGTCCGTTCGACGCGGCGACGGCTACACCTCTTGGACGAGCTCGAGCGCGCGCTCGAGGACTCCGGCGCCGACACTCCCCTCGGGCATGCCGGTCTCGGGCGGGTAGTAGACGATCAGCTCCTCGAAGCCCGCCGCCCGCCAGCGGCGGGCGACCTCGAGGAATGCCGCCTCGGAGCGCCACGGCGTCTCGGCCACGAACGGGTAGCCGAGCAGGATCGAGCGCGTCAGCGATGCCGGGTCGCGGCCGAGCTCCTCGCAGAGCCGCGTCAGCCGCTCGTTCCGCTCCCGGCCGAGGCTCGCCGCTTCCTCGGGGGCGAGCGACCGCCCCCCGTAGCTGTTCCAGCGGTCGGCGTGGCGTGCGGCGAGCGCGAGCGCTGTCTCGCCATGACCGCCGATCGTGACCGGGATCCGGCTCTGGACCGATCCGGGCTGCAGCGACTCGTCGGCGATCAGCTCGACGACACGTTCGACGAAGTCCTCGAACGAGTGCGGCGGCGTTCCGGCGAGCTCCGTGTCGCGCGGCGAGCCGCCGGCTCCGAGCGCCAGCTCCGCCCGGCCGCGCGAGACGTGGTCGAGCGTCACCGCCGCCTTGGCGAGGACGGCAGGGTTGCGCAACGTCATCGAGCTCACCAGCGCGCCGACCCGCGCGCGCTTGGTCGCCGTGGCCAGCGCGGGCAGCGCCGTCCAGCCGTCGAGCCACGGCCGCTCCGGCCGCAGCGGATTCGCCAGGTGGTCGGCGACCCAGATCGACTCGACGCCAAGCTGGTCGAGTCTCTCCCAGCTCTCGACCAGCTCCGCCCAGGGCCGGTTCTGGAGCGTGAGCGCGCCGAGCCTCATCCGAGCGAGGCGATGCGCTCCACGAGCATCCGGATGAACGCCTCGCCGTCCACGTCGACCGCGACGTGCGCGTTGGGCTCGTTGCCCGTGCGCCCCCAGAGGTCGACCACGGTTCGCCCGCGACAGAGCTCCGACTCGCAATCGACCGCCACGTGGCGGTGACCGAGCTCGAGCAGAGCAGGCTCGAAGACGTGCGCCAGCGCGAGGGCGTCGTGGATCGGCGAGCCCGGCAGGCCGTACGTCTCCCGATGGAAGCCGTGGTAGAAGTCGAACAGCTCGGCGACGAGCTTTCCCGCCCGGCCGCGCCCGCGCAGCTCGTCGGCCCGATCCGGCGTCATGAGCGCCTTGTGGGTGACGTCGAGCCCGACCATCGTCACCTCGATCCCGCTCTCGAAGACCCGCCGCGCCGCTTCGGGGTCGGCCCAGATGTTGAACTCGGCGGCGGGCGTGATGTTGCCCTCCGCGATCGCGCCCCCCATCAGGACGATCCGGTCCGGCCGCGCGCTCGGGTGCATGGCCAGCAACAGAGCGACGTTGGTGAGCGGCCCGACCGCGACCAGCGTAGCCCCCTCCGCGTGCTCGGCGAGGAAGTCGACTGCGTGGACGTCCAGAGGCGATCCCTCCGCCGGCGGCAGCTCGGGCCCGTCGAGGCCCGTCTCACCGTGCACGTGCGCGGCGACGAACGGGTCGCGCACGAGCGGGCGATCCGCTCCAGCCGCTACCCGGATGTCGGCGCGCTCGACGTGCTCGAGCACGCGGATCGCGTTCGCCGTGGTCTTCGCGAGCGTCTGGTTCCCGGCGACCGTGGTGACGCCGAGCAGCTCGAGCTCGGGGCTGGCCAGGGCGAGCAGAAGCGCAATCGCGTCGTCGTGGCCGGGGTCGCAGTCGAGCAGGACCCGCGTCACGGGGCGTCGACCTCCGCGGCGGTCGGGAGCGACGGCTGAGCTCCGGGCCGTGAGGCGGCGAGCGCGCCCGCCTTGCATGCGCGCGCGAGCGCGTCCTCGCGGGACCTGCCCTCCAGCAGCGACACGACGAGGCAGGCCGTGAAGGCGTCGCCCGCGGCGGTGCCGTCGACCGCCTCGACACGAGGCGGCTGTGCGCGCGCCACCTCCTCGCCGCCCTCCAGCAGCACCGCGCCTTCGGCGCCGAGCGTCAGCGCGACGAGCCGCGGCGTCTCCGGAAGGGCCTCGAGCTCGTACCGGTTCACGACCACGAGGTCAGCGCGCCGGATCACCTCCGCGGCCACCGGGTTCGCCGGAGCTGCGTTCAGGGCGAAGAACCCCGGTGCGCGTTCCGCGGCCGCGGCAACGGTCTCCGGCGGGATCTCCAGCTGGCAGAGCACGGAGGTGTCGCCCTCGAGCTTCACGTCCTCGGGCCGGAGTCTGCTGTTCGCGCCGGGCGCGACGACGATCGTGGTCTCGCCCTCCTCGTCGACGTAGATCAGCGCGACGCCGGTGGGCGCGTCGACGGCCTGCACGGCCAGCTCGCATCCCGATTTCCGCAGGCCGGCGAGCGCCTCGTCCGCGAACGAGTCGTGCCCCACGGCGCCGACGAAGCGGACGTCCGCGCCCAGCCGGGCGGCGCCGACCGCCTGGTTCGCACCCTTTCCTCCGGGGTGCCGTTCGAAGCCGGCTCCGCCGACGGTCTCGCCCGGCTGCGGGAGACGATCGACGAGCCCGACGAGGTCGAGGTTCGCCGACCCGACGACGGTCAGGTTGGGTGCTCCTTCCGGCAATGAGCCCATCACTTCCAGCGGCCGCTGAGACTGCGCCGGGCTGCGTCCTCAGTCGCCACGATGCTGACTAGCATCGAGGCTCCCTGCGTCCTTCCCCGGCTTGCTCATCGACCCCTGGAAGCGGGGGCGCATCACCGGAAGAAGCACTAGGCGGCAAGCGCGCGCAGGTCTTCGACCGCGCGCCCGAGCAGGTTCTCGCGCAGGTCGAAGAGGCCGGCCCAGAGCGACGAGCGGTCGGGCGTCGAGCGCATGCGGGCGGCGGTCGAGAGGCCCTCGAGCGCTCGTACCAGCACGGCGAGCTCGAGGTACGCCTGCGAGACACGAACCTCCGAGACCCGGACACCCGCGCGTGCGAGCACCGGGCTCCAGTCGAGCAGCTCCGCAGTCCCGGGCTCGCCGTACCACGAGCGGCCTTCGGCGCGCTCGGGCTCGAGCTCGAGCAGGTACCGGGAGAGCGGTCGCTCGAGGCCGGCCAGCGCCGTCTCGGCCCGCTCGGCCGCGCGGCGAAAGGCTGCCTGGCGGCGTCCGACGGTCGAGGGCTCCGCCTCGCCCCTGCCCCAGCGCTCGAGCAGCCGGCAGAACGCGAGCGCTGCCACCTCGCAGGCCGAGAGCTGCGAGATCAGCCGCCGGGCGGTGTTCTCCTCGACGGCGTACTCGGCCACGATGTCGCGCCAGTGCGGCTGCGAACGAACGGTGCTCACGCTCCTCGGACTCCTGACGTGCCGCGGGGTGTGCGGGGCCGGAGGGGATAGTGCTCTGCACAGACCCGGAGAGCCCGAAGCTCGGACGTGTAACTAGGACGCGTAGCGTTGGAGCCGGTCAGGTGTTCGAGGCTCATAGTTCCACTATGACCGGGAGGATCATCGGGCGCCTCCCCGTTCTGTCGTAGATCAGCTGCCCGACCGAATCGTGCAGATGCTCCTGGAGCAGCTTGATCTCCGTCACGCCCTGCTGCGCCAGCTCGGACAGCACACGGTGTGCCTCGTCCCGCATCTCGTCGAGGAGCGGTCCTGGCTCCGCCAGCCCGCGCGTGATCAGCTCGGGCGGCGCTGCGACCCGTCCGTTCGACCCGGCGAGCGTGGCGACGATGATCAGCACTCCGTCCTCGGACAGGTGCCTCCGGTCTCGGAGTGCGACGTCGCGGACGTCGCCGACCCCCAGGCCGTCCACGAAGGTCACCCCCGCCTCGATCCGGTCGACCACCTTCGCACCGCGCTGGCTCACCTCGACCACCGAGCCGTTCTCCGCCATCACGATCGAGTCGGCGGGGATCCCGGCATCGCGACCGAGCTGCGCGTGCGCGGCCATCATCCGGAACTCGCCGTGCATCGGCATCAGCGCCTTGGGCCGCACGAGCGAGATCAGCGTGCGGATCTCCTCGGCGCAGGCGTGCCCGGAGACGTGCACCGGGGCGATCTCCTGGTGGAGCACCTCTGCGCCGGCCTTGGCGAGGTGGTTGATCGCGTCGTGCACCTTGAGCTCGTTGCCGGGAACCGGCTTCGCCGAGATGATCACGGTGTCGCCTCGCGCGACCTGCACGGTCGGGTGGTCGTTGTAGGCGATCCGGGTGAGAGCCGACATCGGCTCGCCCTGGCTGCCCGTGCAGAGGATCAGCACCTCGCTCGGGGAGAACTCCTCCAGCCTGGCCGGACGAACGAGCGTGTCCTCGGGCACCTCGATGTAGCCGAGGTTCCGGGCGATGTTCAGGTTCTTGCGCATCGAGCGCCCGACCGCGCAGACCTTGCGCCCGTCCTGCACGGCGACGTCGATCGCCTGCTGCATCCGGTGGACGTTCGAGGCGAAGCACGCGACGAGCACGCGACCCTGGCGCTGCGGGATGATCTGGCGGAAGGCCTCGCCGACGAGCCGCTCCGAGCCGGTCACGCCGGGCCGCTCGGCGTTCGTCGAGTCGCCCAGGAGCAGGTCGATGCCGCGATTGCCGAGCTCCGCGAGCGCGCCGACGTCGGTCTTGAGCCCGTCGACCGGCGTGTGGTCGAGCTTCCAGTCGCTGCTCAACAGCACCCGTCCGGCGCCGCACTCGAGCATGACGGCGACCGTGTCCGGGATCGAATGCGCCATGCGGACGAACTCGACGTCGAACGGGCCGATCCGCGGGCGCTGACCCGGCTCGGCCTCCTTGAGCTCGGCCGTGCCGAGCAGGCCGTGCTCGTCGAGCTTGGACTGGATCATCCCGAGCGTCAGCTTGGTGGCCCAGACCTCCGGAATCCGGACCTCGCGCATGAGGTACGGCAGCCCGCCAACGTGGTCCTCGTGCCCGTGCGTGAGGATGACCGCGCGCACGCGCTCGGCGTTGTCGCGCAGGTAGCTGATGTCGGGCAGGATCAGGTCGACGCCGAGGTGCTCGTCGCGCGGGAACGCGAGCCCGGCGTCGACGACGACGATCTCGCCGTCGGCCTCGAAGACGGTCATGTTCTTGCCGACCTCTCCGAGTCCGCCGAGCGGGATGATCCGCAGCGTGTCGTCTGCCATTGGGGGAGTTTAGTCGGGGTCTCTCCTGCGGCCTCTGACCCTTGAGGAAACGCTGCCTCACGCCGATGCACTGATCGTGCGCGCCACCGCATCGCTCGTGCTTGCCGCGGTCCTCGGCGTTCTCGTCACGATCGCGGCACTCGTGACCGTTCCCGCCGCCGGCGGGATGGTCGTCGTCTTCTGTGCCGCGATCGTCGCGACCGAGCTGCTGGCCGCCGCGCGGGACGACGCGCTGGCCGATCCGGTCGACTCCGAGCCTTTCCGTCTTTCGACACCCGTGCTGCTGGCCGCGATGATCGTGGTCGGCCCATGGGGTGCGGCGCTCGCGGCCGCCTGTGCCGTCTTCGGCTCGCGGCTCGTCCGTCCGCGACCCTGGCCGGAGATGCTGGCCCGCGCCCTGGCCCTGTCGCTGGCGGCACTGGCCGGCGGCTACGGCTACGTCGTGGCCGGAGCGGAAACCGGCCGGCTGACCCTTCCCGACGACGTCCTCGCTCTCTGTGTCCTCGTCGCGTCCTACGCAGCCGTCGCGACGGTCGTCCACGGGCTTGCGGCCGGACTGGGCTCGTATGTCCCGGATCCGCGCACGCTCGCGGGAGAGTGCGGACTGGCGCTCGCTCTCGCGTTCGCCGCGACCGAGAACGCGTGGCTGGTGCTCGCCGTGCTGCCGACGATGCTGCTGCTCGAGCATGCTCACCACAGGCTCGTCCTGCTCAGGGGCGAGGTTGCGGCGGCGCTCGAGACGTTCGCCAACATCGTGGACGAGCGCGATCCGTCGACGCATCGCCACTCGATTCGCGTCGCCGGCCATGTCGAGGACCTGGCCCGCGCGATCGGCCTCCCCGGGCCGGAGGTCGCACGGCTGCGCTGGGCCGGACGTCTCCACGATCTCGGCAAGGTGGCCGTCGACGCAGCCGTCCTGCGCAAGCGCGGGCTCCTGTCTACAAGCGAATGGGCTGCGGTTCGGCGTGCGCCGCGTCTGTCCGCGCGCCTGCTCCAGCGCTTCCGTTTCGCGGCCCGCCAGGCCCAGGCCGTGGAGTACCACCATGAACGGCTCGACGGGTCGGGCTACTACGGCGTCGCCGGCGACGCGATCCCGTTGGCCTCGCACTTCCTCGTGCTCGCCGACAGCTACGACGCGATGACGACCGAGCGGCCTTTCCGGCCGGCGATGAGTCGCGACGCGGCCCTCCGCGAGATCGAGAAGAACAGCGGCACGCAGTTCCATCCCGCCCTGGCCAGAGCCTTCGTCGCCGTGCAGCTCGGGCGGCCCGTGTCCGAGGTGCTGACGCCCGAAGAGCTCCGCGAGCTGCGGGACGCGTGCACTCAGCCGAGACGCCAGGCTGTCGGCTCGGTCGGAATTCGCTTGCTCGCCCCTGCACCCGTCGGGGTCGTGGGCTTCCTCGTGGCGCTCGTCGCGATGAGCGCGGGCGTCGTGGAGCTCGCAGCCCTGGGCGCGGCAGCAGCGCTCCTCGCCGTCGGGACCGCGGGCTTGCACGAGCTTCGGAGCCGCCGCCTCTCGGCCGGCCTGGCGCGCGCGCTCGCGGACGACTGGGAGGAGCCCGAGCGCGTGTTCGATGGCGTCGCGCGCGGACTGCAACGGGCGGGCGCGTCGTGGGTCGGCCTGGTCGCGTGGAACGACGACGGCCTCGGCGGCTCGATCGTCCGCTCGCTCGGCGAAGACGGCCCCGAAGCGGCCGCGCTCGTCAGCTGGCTCGTCCGCCACGCGGACACGGGCGGAGGCGTCTTCTCAGCCGGAATCTTCGACCTCGGCTCGCCGGCCGCGCACCTCGCGGTACCGCTGAGGCGCGAGACGGCCGAGCTGGCGGGTTTCCTCGTCCTCGCCTCGCCGCGGCCCGCAGCCGCCCACGTCACGCAGTCGCTGCGCACGAACCTCGACGGCCTCGGGCTCGCACTCGCGCCGCGACCGTCGGCTTCGAAGCATCCCGCGCCCGCCTCCTAGACTGTCCGAGTGGCCTTCCGCGTGATCCGTCCCGACGAGCTCGAGTGGATCACGCGGCCTCACGAGCCCGACGAGCCGGCTCGCCACGTCGCCGAGTTGAGCGACCTGGCCGGCTTCACCCACACCCGCGCCAACGTCTGGCGCTACGAGCCGGGCGCCAGGGGGCGTCGCCACAAGCACCCGCTCCAGGAGGAGACGTTCGTCGTCCTCAGGGGGACGCTGTCGATGTACGTCGGCGACCCGCCGGAGCGGCTGGACGTGCCCACGGGCGGGTTGATCCACGTCGAGCCGGGCACCCCGCTCCAGACCGCGAACCACGGCGACGAGGAGCTCGTCCTCTATGCCTACGGCACCCCGCCAGAGAGCGAGCACGCCGAGATCCTCGACTCCGTGGTCTAGACGGGCGCTGCCTGGAGCAGCCCGAGCCGCTCGAGGCAGCCGCGGATCTGCGCTCGCTCGGCCTCGTCCGCCTCGACGAGCGGAAGCCGCACGCCGCCGACCTCGTGGCCGAGCAGGTTCAGGGCGGCCTTGATCGCGATCGGGTTCGTGACCACCCGGAGGATCTCGATCGCGACGGCCGTCTCGTCCTCGAGCCGCCTCGCGCCCTCGGCGTCGCCCGCGCGGAAGAGGCGGATCAGCTCCTTCACCTGCGGGCCCACCACGTGCGTGTGCACGCAGACGCCGCCCGTCCCGCCAAGCTCGAGGAACGGGAGGATCAGGTCGTCGTCCCCGGCGTACAGGTCGAGCTCGGTTTCGGCGAGGATGGTGCGGGCCTGTCCGAGGTCGGCATTCGCCTGCTTGACGGCCCTCACGTTCGGGATCTCGGCGAGCTCGCACATCGTCTCGGGCTCGATGTTGCGCACCACGCGCGCCGGGATGTTGTAGACGATCACCGGCTTGTCGGTCGCGGCCGCCACGGCTTTGAAGTGCTCGACGATCCCGCGAGGAGTCGGCAGGTTGTAGTAGGGCGTGATCACGAGGAAGCCGTCCACGCCGAGCTCGTGCGTCCGCTCAGTCAGGTGGATCGAGTGGGCGGTCGAATACGTGCCCGTGCCGGCGATCACGGTGGCGCGTCCACCGACCTCGTCGACCGCGGCCGCGTAGAGCTCGAAGCGCTCCTCGTCGGAGAGGTTCGGCGACTCGCCCGTCGTCCCGGTCACGACGACGCCGTCGGAGCCGTTGTCGACGAGATGGGAGGCGAGCCGGCGGAACTTCGCGAGATCGACGCTGCCGTCCTCGTCGAAGGGCGTCACCATGGCGGTCAGGACCTCGCCGAGCATCGCCCTCAAGCCTAACTGTCCAGGAGCGATTCCAGCCCCATGGTCAGGCCGAGCGGCAGTGTCGGCAGCCGCTCGAGGGCGAGCAGGACACCGGGCACGTATGCCTCGCGGGAAAGCGCGTCGTGCCGGATCGTCAGCAGCTGGCCTTCGCCGCCCAGGAGCACCTCCTGGTGTGCGACCAGACCCGGAAGCCGCACGGAGTGGATCGTCGGCTTGCCCGGGAGCACCTCGGCCGTCGCCTTCGCCGTGCCCGAGGGCGCGTCGACCTTGCTCTCGTGGTGCAGCTCCACGATCTCGGCCCGCGGGAGCCAGCGCGCGGCCTCCGCCGCGAGGCGCATCATCAGCACCGCCCCAACGGCGAAGTTGGGAGCGACGAAGAGCGACAGCGAGCGCTCGCGAGCGACGTCGTCGAGGTGATCGAGCTCCTCGGGTCCGAGGCCGGTGGTGCCGACGATCGACGGCACGTCCTGCTCGAGGCACAGGCGGATCGTGGTGAAGACGGCGTCCGGCCTGGTGAAGTTGATCGCCACGTCGTGCCCGGAGACCTCGATCCGGTCTTCCCGGCCGATCGGGTGAACCTCGTGACCGGCCGCCTCGAGCGCGGGCTGCAGCACCCGCCCGACCTTCCCCTTGTACCCGAGCAGCGCTACGCGCACGCTAGGCGACGGTCGCGAGCAGGCCGGGGTTGACCGGCTCGAGCGCCGCGAGGAAGCGCTCCTCGTCCGGCCCGATCCCGGCGGCCGAAAGCAGCTCCGGCGCGAGCAGCAGCTCGGCCAGCTCCGAGACGTTCTCGGGCTGCACGGCGTCGATCTCCGCGATGATCCGGTCGAGCGAGAGCAGCTCGGTGTCCGTGATCAGCGACTTGCCGAGCCGGCTCATGCGGTTCGCCGTCGCCTCCATCGAGAGCACGATCCGGCCCTTGAGGTTCTCCTTCGCGCGCTCGAGCTCGTTGGCGCGCAGGTGGCCGGACGCGATGTCCGCGATCTCGGCGTTGGCGATCTCGAGGCACGTGGCGAGGTTCTCCTCGCGCGTCCCCACGTAGAAGCCGACGAGGCCGGTGTCGGTGTACTGCGACGCGAAGCTGTACACCGCGTAGGCCATGCCGCGTTTCTCGCGGATCTCCTGGAAGAGCCGCGACGAGGCGGAGCCGCCCAGGATGGCGTCGAGGAGCGAGGCGGCGAAGCGGCGCCGGTCCGACCGCGCGATCCCGGGCGCGGCCACACAGACGTGGTACTGCTCCGTGTCCTTCCGAGCGAAGCGCATTCCCGGCGGCGGCGGCTTCACGAGCGGCGAGCGCACCCTGCGGCCGCGGGCCGGCGGGTCGGCCTGCTTCGCCTCGGCCTGGGCGAGCAGCTCGAGCAGCCGCTCGTGCTCGACGTTGCCGGCGGCGGACAGGACGATGTTCCCGGCACCGAACATCGCGCGGTGGTAGGAGGCGATCGACCGGCGCGTGACGGTCGAGATCACCTCGGCGGTGCCGATCACCGGCCGCCCGAGCGGATGGTGGCCGAAGACCGCCTCGGAGAGCAGGTCGTGCACGAGGTCCTGTGGGGTGTCCTCGTACATGGCGATCTCCTCCAGCACGACCTCGCGCTCGGCGTCGAGCTCGGCGAAGACCGGCGCGTAGACCATGTCGGTCATCACGTCGAGCGCCGTCTCGAGGTGGTGGTCGGGCACGCGCGCGTAGACGACGGTGTGCTCCCGCGAGGTGGCGGCGTTCAGCTCGCCGCCGAGGCCGTCGAAGATCTCGGCGACCTCCTGGGCGCTGTAGCCCTGCGAACCTTTGAAGAGGAGGTGCTCGATGAAATGTGTGATCCCGGCCTTCGCGTCGGGCTCGTCGCGCGCCCCGGCGCCGATCCAGAAGCCGAGCGCGACCGAGCGAACGCCGGCCACGTGGTCGCTGATCACGCGCTGACCCGAGTCGAGCTCGGTCAAGGCGTAGTTCTGCATGCGGAGGATCGTATCCCCGGCTGCGGCCGCCGGGAGGGTTGCGCCTCTCCGGAATGCGCGTACGGTTCCACCAGGGGATGGCTAGGTGAAGCGGCAGATCGCGCGGGCGCTCGTGTGCGCCGCCGCGCTGGCGGGGGCTGCGGGCGCGAACGCCGTCACGCTGCCACCGCAGTACCACGAGTCGACGGCGATCAGAGGGCTGGACAACCCGACCGCCGTGCGCTTCGCGGCCGACGGGCGCGTGTTCGTGGCCGAGAAGAGCGGGCTCGTCAAGGTCTTCTCGAGCCTCGCCGACCGGACTCCCACCGAGTTCGCCGACCTCAGCACGAACGTCCACAACTACTGGGATCGCGGTCTGCTCGGGCTTGCCCTCGCGCCGGGCTTCCCCGCGGATCCGTACGTCTACGTCTCGTACACGCACGACGCCGAGATCGGCGGGCTGGCGCCAAGATGGGGAACGCCGGGCGTGCTGTCGGACGGCTGCCCCGCCCCGTCGGACACCGGGTGCGTGGTCTCGGGCCGCGTCTCGCGACTGCAGGCCGCCGGCGACGTGATGACCGGCGTCGAGCACGTGCTGGTCGAGGATTGGTGCCAGCAGTATCCGAGCCACTCCGTCGGCGATCTGGTCTTCGGGCCCGACGGCGCCCTCTACGCGAGCGGCGGCGACGGCGCCAGGTTCGCCTTCGCCGACTACGGGCAGTACGGAGCGCCGCTGAATCCGTGCGGCGACCCGCCCGTCCCGGTCGGTGGGCAGCAGACCCTTCCCACAGCCGAGGGGGGAGCGCTGAGAAGCCAGGACCTCCTCACGGCCGGCGATCCGGCCGGTCTCGACGGCACGATCATTCGCATCGACCCGGCCACGGGCGCGGCGATGACCGGCAACCCGCTCTGGTCCGACCATGACCCGAACGTGCGGCGAATCGTCGCGTACGGCCTCCGCAATCCCTTCCGGCTCGGCTTCCGGCCCGGCACCAGCGAGCTGTGGTTCGGCGACGTGGGCTACGACACGAGCGAGGAGATCGACGTCCTCGCGAGCCCGGTGCCCGCACCGGTCGAGAACTACGGCTGGCCCTGCTACGAGGGCGGCGGCGGCCAGTGGCAGTACCAGGCCCTCACACTCGATCTCTGCCAGACGGTCAACGCCGATCCCTCGAAGCTCACGGACCCGTTCTTCCACTACTCGCACGACCCCGCCAAGCCGGTGTACCCGGGCGACCCGTGCCCGCGCGGCGGCGCTTCCACCTCGGGGATCGCGTTCGGGAGCGAGGCGTCGCAGCCCGGCTACGGCGGCGCGTTGTTCTTTGCCGACTACGCCCGGCGCTGTATCTGGGTGGCCAAGGCGGGACTGGACGGCCGGCCGAGTGAGGACCTGGTCGGGATCTTCGCCTCGAACGCGGAGTGGCCGGTCGACCTCGAGATCGGACCGGGCGGCGATCTCTTCTACGTGGACATCGTGGGCGGGACGATCCGCCGCATCCGCCACGGCGAGAACGAGCCTCCCGTCGCCTCGGCAGCCGCGAGCCCGGTTGCCGGAGCGACGCCGCTCGAGGTGGAGCTCGACGGCACCGGCTCGACCGACCCGGATCCCCGTGACGTGCTCTCGTACGCCTGGGACCTCGACGGCGACGGCGACCTGGACGACTCGACCGCGGCCGAGCCGAGCCACACCTACGAGGATCCCGCCAGCGTGACCGTCACCCTCGAGGTGACCGATCTCGCCGGTGCCACCGATACGGACACCATCCAGATCGACGCCGGCAACACGCCTCCGGACGCCGAGATCACAACGCCCACACCCGAAGCCGCGTGGCGGGTGGGCGACGAGATCGCGTTTTCCGGCTCGGCCAGCGACGTGGACGAGGTGCTCGGGCCGGAGCGCTACACGTGGTCGGTGCTGCTTCACCACTGCCAACACAGCATTTGTCACGTCCACGAGGTGCAAGAGCTGAGCGGTTCCTCGGGGTCGTTCTCGGCCCCGAACCACGCCTATCCGTCCTACCTCGAGCTAGTGCTTACTGTGTCCGACTCGCACGGCGGCACCGACGGCGATCGAGTCGAGCTGCGCCCGAGCACCGTCGACCTGACCTTCGACACCAGCCCTCCGGGGCTGCGGCTCGTCGTTGACGGCGAGGAGGTCGCGCCGTTCACGCGCAGGCTGATCGTGGGCGCCACGGCGACGGTCACGGCTCCGTCGCCGCAGGCCGCGGGCGGGACGTCGTTCTCCTTCTCGAGCTGGTCGGACGATGGTGCCCGCACTCACGAGCTGACCGCGCCGGCCGGCCCGGCGACCTACACGGCGACCTTCACCTCACCCCCGTCGCCCCCGCCTCCGCCTCCGGTGTCGCCACCACCGGTGGTTCTGCCGCTTCGCCCGCCCCCACCCTCGCCCCCCGCAGCGGCCGCGAAGCGCTGCGTGGTCCCGTACCTCGTGCGCAGGAGGATCGCAGTGGCTCGCCGCGCCGTCGTCGCCTCACGCTGCTCGGTCGGCCGCGTTTCACGCGCGTACTCGCGCACGGTGCGCGCGGGGTACGTCGTCGCGCAGAGCCCGCGCCGCGGCACCAGGCTGGCGCCGAAGGCCAGGGTGCGGCTGGTCGTCAGCCGCGGTCGCCGACGCTGAAAACGCGGAAGGGCGGCCCCGTGGGCCGCCCTTCCCGAGCACGTGTATCGCCGGCGACTTAGCGGTCGCGGCCGCCGCGGCCGCGATCACGGCCACCGCCGCCACGGCGCTCGCCGTCGCGGCGAGGCTCGCGCGGCTCGCGAGGTGGTGCGTCCTTCGCCCGCTCGATCAGCTCCTCGGGCTGGACGAGGTTGCCGTTCTCGTGCTTGGCGACCAGCTTGAGGCCGATCCGGCCCCGCTGCTTGTCGACCTCCTGGACGACGACGTCGAGCACGTCGCCGCGGGCGAGCACGTCCTCGATGTGCGCGACGCGGCCCGGACCGACGTTCGAGACGTGGAGCAGCCCGTCGGTGCCCTTCTTCAGCTCGACGAAGGCGCCGAAGTCGGTCGTCTTGACCACCTTGCCCGTGTAGGTGTCGCCGGGCTCCGGCTCCTTGGTCATGGCGGCGATCTCCTCGATCGCGGCGTTGGCCTTGGTGCCCTCGGTGGCGTAGATGAGGATCGTGCCGTCCTCCTCGATGTCGATCTGCACCTCGTGGTCGGCCTCGAGCGCGCGGATCGTCTCGCCGCCCTTGCCGATGATCATCCCGATCTGGTCGGGGTCGATCTTGATCGACGAGATGCGTGGAGCGTGCTCGGCGAGCTCCGTGCGTGCCTCGGGGAGCGCCTCGAGCATCCGGTCGAGGATGAACTCGCGGGCCTGCTTCGCCTGTGCGAGCGCGTCGCTCATGATCTGGCGCGTGACGCCGGTGATCTTGATGTCCATCTGCAGCGCGGTCACGCCGTCGCGGGTGCCGGCGACCTTGAAGTCCATGTCGCCGAGGTGGTCCTCCGCACCCTGGATGTCCGTCAGGATCACGTAGTCGTCGCCCTCCTTGACGAGGCCCATCGCGATGCCCGACACGGGTGCCTTGACCGGGACGCCTGCGTCCATCAAGGCCAGAGTCGACGCACAGACCGAGCCCATCGACGAGGAGCCGTTCGACTCCAGCGTCTCCGAGACGATGCGGATCGTGTACGGGAACTCGTCCGCCTCCGGGATCATCGGCTCGAGCGACCTCTGGGCGAGCGCACCGTGTCCGATGTCACGCCGCTTGGGGCCGCGCATGAAGCCCGTCTCCCCGACCGAGTAGGGCGGGAAGTTGTAGTGGTGCATGAACCGGCGGTCCTTCTCCAGCGACAGGTCGTCGATCCGCTGGCCCTCCTTGGCGGTGCCGAGCGTGAGCAGGCTCATGATCTGCGTCTGCCCGCGCTGGAAGATGGCCGAGCCGTGCGTGCGGGGTGAGACCCCGACCTCGCAGGTGATCGGGCGAATCTCGTCCTCGCTCCGGCCGTCGGGCCGGCGCTTGTCGACCGCGATCTTCTGACGGACGAGCGCCTTGTAGATCGCCTCGGCCGCCTTCTTCACGAACTGCTTCGTCAGCGAGTCCTTGACCTGCGGCCCGTCGCCGTCGACCGTCGCCGGGCCGACAGGGAACGGCAGCTCGACGTTGTCGATGATCCGCTCGAACAGGAGCTGGCGCTTGGCCGACTTGAGCTCCTTCGAGTCCTGCTCGGCCTCGGTCAGCGACGTCAGGTCGTCCTCGAACTGCTGACGCACGGCCTCCTTGACCACGGCGAGCCGCTCGCGCTCCAGGATCAGGTTCAGGCTGGCCCGAACCTGCATGTGCCGGATGATGTCCTCCTCGGTCGAGTCCATCGTCAGCTCCGGGCACAGCTCCTCCTGCAGCTCGTCGAGGGCTGCAGCGGCCTCGCGCAGGCCCTCGCTGCGAATCCGGTCGGTGATCCGGGTGCCGTGCTGCGACTCGATCTCGGAGGTGACCTCCTCGTCGAGCCACTTGGCCTTGCCGACCTGACGGCGCAGGTCCTCCTGCGCCTCGCAGAGCTTGGCGATCTCCTGCTGCGCGAGGTCGAGCGCCTCGAGGAGCTTGTCCTCGGGGATCTCCCCCGCTCCGGCCTCCACCATGGTCAGGCTCTCGGCCGTCCCGACGACGATCAGGTCGAGCGCGTCGTTCTCCTCGATCTCCTGCAGCGTCGGGTTGACGACGAACTCGTCGTCGATGATCGCGATCCGCACGGCCCCGACCGGGCCCATGAACGGCAGCGGCGAGATCATCAGTGCCGCCGAAGCGCCGTTCATGCAGAGGATGTCGTGCGGGGTGACCAGGTCGGCAGACAGCACCGTCGCGATCACCTGCACCTCGTTGCGGAACCCGTTCGGCCACAGCGGCCGGATCGGGCGGTCGATCATCCGTGCAGTCAGGATCGCCCGCTCGGTGGGCCGTCCTTCCCGCTTGAAGAAGCCGCCGGGAATCTTCCCGGCCGCGTACATCCGCTCCTCGACGTCGACCGTGAGCGGGAAGAAGTCGGCGCCCTCGCGGGGCTCGGTCCTCCCGACGGTCGTCGCGAGCACCATCGTGTCGCCGGAGCGAACGACGACGGCGCCGTCGGCCTGCTTGGCGAGCTTGCCGCTCTCGAAAGTCATTTCCTTGCCCCCGACGGTCACGCTGACTGTCGTGGGGCGCTCAACTGCGATGGTCATGTGGGTTCTCCACTCCTCTCTGTGACGAGGGTGGAGGTTTGGGCCAGCCCGGCTCCGGGCGCCGGTCGGGCTCGCACAAACTTCCACCCCCCTGAGCGGGGCGCCGGCTTACCGCCTGAGGCCCAGCTCCTTGATCAGGGCGCGATAGCCCTCTAGATCTTTCCGTTGCAGGTAGTTCAAGAACCGCCGCCGGCGCCCGACGAGCTTCAGCAGCCCGCGGCGCGAGTAGTGATCCTTCGGGTGTTCGCGCAGGTGCTCGGTCAGCTGGTTGATGCGGCGCGTGAGCATTGCCACCTGCACCTCGGTCGAGCCGGTGTCCGACTCGGTCTTGCCGTGCTTTCCGACCAGGTCCTGCTTTTCTTCCTTGGTGAGGGTCATCTCGACCTCCCTGTAGGTAGACCCCGCAGTCGCCGCGCGGCGCGCAAGGAAGGACGCGCTCGGCCGCGGCTGCGGCCGCTCGACAGGGTACCAAGGGTTTCCCCGCATCCGCCGCCGTCCTGAGTACCATCCCGCGCCCATGAGGGCAGGTGTCGCCGCCGGTCATCCGGCCACCGCCGAGGCAGGCGCCGAGATTCTCGCCGAGGGCGGCAGCGCCGCCGACTCCGCGGTCGCGGCCTGCCTGGCCTCCTGCGTCGCCGAGACCGTCATGACCGGCCTGCTCGGAGGCGGGCACGCGATCTACCTCGACGCCGGCTCGAGCACGGTCGAGAACCTCGACTGCTTCGTGGCCGTCCCCGGCCTCGGCGCCCCGCCCTCGAGCCCGAAGCTCGTCGAGCTGCAGGTGCCCTTCGGCGACGGAGCTCGTCCACTACGCCGTAGGACCCGCCTCGTGCGGCGTGCCAGGAGTACCGGCCGGGTTGGAAGCCCTTTGGAGCCGTTTCGGACGCCTCCCCTGGACGCCGCCTCTGCGAGCCGGCGCTGGCCCTGGCGCGCACCGGCGTGACGATGCCCGCCGCCCACGCCGCCTGTCTCGCCATGCTGGCGCCGGTCATGACGATGAACGAGGGCGCGGCGATCCACGCGCCGAACGGGCGCCTGCTCACCGCTGGCGACCGCCTCCACCAGCCCGGGCTCGTGCGGGCGCTCGAGGCACTCGCCGAGGAGGGCCCGAGGTCGGTCTACGCGGGGACCGTCGCAGAGAGCCTCCTCGAGCTCGTCCGCGAGCGAGGCGGATTGGTCACCCGAGACGATCTCGCTGCCTACGAGGCCCGCTGGTCGGAGCCGGTCGAGGTCGAGTACGCGGGGAGCCGCGTGCTGACGCGGGACGGCCTCGGCCCGATCACCGAGCCACTGGTCCGGCTCGTCCCCTCGCGGGCCTCGACGAGGCCGAGCGCGCGCTCGCCCTGGTGGCCGCATTCGCCGGCCGACGACGACGCCTCGGCCGGACATACGACGAACGTGACCGTCGTCGACGCCGAGGGCAGCGTTTGCGTGCTGACGACGAGCCTCGGGCTCGGCTCGGGGGACTTCCTGCCCGGCCTCGACCTGCACCTGAACAGCATGCTCGGCGAGACCGACCTGATCCGGGGCGAGCAGCAGCCCGGCGCGCCGGATGGCGAGCATGATGGCGCCGAGCGATCGCGGTCTCGCGATTCGGGCCGTCCCGTGCTGGCCGCCGGCGCGGCCGGGGGCACGCGCTTACGGAGCGCGCTCGTGCAGGTGATCTCAGGCGTGCTGGACGAGGGCCTCGACGTCGGCGCCGCGATCGCGCGACCGCGGCTGCACCCGGCCGGGAGGCTGGTTCACCTCGAGCCCGGATTCGAGCCGAACGTGCCGGCAGCGCTCGAGGAGGCGGGGTACGAGGTACGCGCCTGGCCGGCGCAGCACCACTACTTCGGCGGGGTGAGCGCCGTCACGCCGAGCGGCGGCTCGGGTGACCCTCGTAGGAGTGGTGAGGCGCGGATGCTCCCCTAGGGAGCTCCGGCGCGAGCACCCAGCCCACGTATCCGCACTCGGGGCAGCCGGGATTGGCGCGCACGGTACCCCCGCCCAACGGCTTCGGGTACACCTCGCTACAGCCGAGACAGCGAACGGTCACGACGTTGGAGATGCGGGTCGTACGTTGACCCTCCATGCCCGAATAGATCCCGCAAAGCCCTGCAACTTGCGGTCTCGTGCTGTTACTTACATCTGTCTAACAGCTGCCTACGGGCGCAGGGCAGACGCGGGTCTCGTCCACGTCGCGCGCGATCTGGGCGACCAGCTCCGCCTCGGTCTCGAAGGCACGCTCCTCACGCAGGCGCTGCCATAGCTCGACGACCAGCCGGCGGCCGTAGAGGTCGCCCGCGAAGTCGAGCAGGAACGCTTCGACGCGGCGCTCTCGCCCGCCGTAGTGCGGATTGACGCCGATCGAGATCGCGGCCCGATGCTCTTCGACGGCCCCGGCGTAGATGCCGAACTCCGGGACGACCAGGTTCGGCGGCACGGAGAGGTTCGCAGTCGGAAACCCGAGCGTTCCGCCCGCGCGCGTCGCCTGCCACGACGGTGCCTTCGACCTCGGCCGGCCGCCCCAGTAGAGCCGCCGCGGCGCCCACCTCGCCGGCCCGCAGGAGCTGGCGAATCTGGGTCGAGGAGATGCCCTCGGCGAGCGGCACCGGTCGTACCTCGAGCCCGAGCCGGCCGAGCAGGTGCAGATCTCCGCCCGCGGCACGGCCGAAGCGGAAGCTCGGCCCGGCCACGGCGGCCTCGGCTCCGATCGCGTGGAGGTACTCCCGCGCGAACTCCTCCGCCTCGAGCCTCGCCAGCTCGGGCGTGAACTCCAGCAGGAGCACGTCCTCGATGCCCAGGTCCGTCGAACAGCTCGACCCTCCGGTCGACGGACGCGACGAGCTCGATCTGGTTGCCGGACAGCACGGCCCGGGGATGCGGGTCGAACGTGATCACGGTCGGCGTGCGCCCGTCGGCCAGTGCCGCTTCGAGGATGCGGCGGTGACCAAGGTGCACGCCGTCGAAGGTCCCGATCGCGACCGCGCGCGGCCGGGGCTCGAGCTCGCCGACGCTCCGTGCGACGCTCATGACCCGGCCGCGTCGACGGAGACACCGATCCGCGCGAGCGCCTCCTCGGCCGGGATCATCCGCTCCGGATCGGCCTCCTCGACCCGGAAGGGACCGACCTCTGTGCGGCGCAGGCTGGCACAGTGGCCTCCGAGGGCGTCGGCGATCGCCCGGACATACGTCCCCGAGCTGACTCGCAGGTCGAGGCTGGCGATGCCGTCTCTATACGCGATGACGTCGAGCGCGTCGACCCGCGAGCGCCGAAGCGGCATCTCGACGGCGACGCCGCGCCGGGCCAGGCGGTACGCGCGCTCGCCGCCGATCTTGACCGCGGAGGCGGCCGGGATCGGCAGCTCGATCTCGCCGCGGAGGCCCGCGAGCGCCTCCTCCAGGGCGGCGCTCGAAGGCGGCTGCTGCTCGGTCGACGACCTCGCCCTCGGGATCGCCGGTGCTCGTCCGAGCCGCGAAGGTCGACGTCCGTGAGGTAGCGCTTGTCCAGGCCGACGAAGCATGACGCCAGCTTAGTTGCCCTACCGGACAACAGGAGCATCAATCCCGTGGCGAACGGATCCAGCGTCCCGGCGTGCCCCGTGCGTGCTCCCGTGCGTCGCCGCAGATCGCGGACGAGCGCGAACGACGAGGGGCCGGCGGGCTTGTCGAGCAGCACGATCCCGGTCGGCGAGAGCGCTCGCGGAGGCACTAGGACGCCGTGGCCGCGGTGAACTCGCGACGCAGGAACTCGACGATCTCGTCGACCGTCGAGTCGCTCGAGAAGCCGGCGGCCTGGCGGTGCCCGCCGCCGGACCCCGACGCGCGCGCGATCGCGGACACGTCGATCTCGTCGCTCGACGCCCGCAGGCTGACACGATGCGTGGGCCCGGTGTCTCGCGGCGGCTCGCGGATGAGAGCCGCCATGTCCGCGCCCTCGACCGCGCGGAGGTAGTCGATGATCCCCTCGGAGTAGGGCTCGGCGGCACCCACCTCGTGGAAGTCGGTTCGGAGCAGGTACGAGACGACGAGCCGTCCACCCTCGTAGACCTGGGCCCGCTCGAGAGCCCGGGCCAGCAGCTTCAGCTTCGCGAACTGGACGCTCTCGTAGACGCCCTCGAAGACCCGATGGACGTCGGCACCGGCATCGACGAGCTCCGCGGCGAGCCGCAGGGCCTTGGAGGTGGTGTTGCGGTACTGGAAGCGGCCGGTGTCGGTCACGAGCGCGATGTACAGCGGCTCCGCCAGCTCGGGGGTCAGGCGCACGTCGAGCTCGGCGAAGACGTCACGCAGCACCTCACCGGTGGAGGAGGCATCCGGGACGACGAGGTTGACCGTCCCGAAGCGCGTGTTGTCGTGGTGGTGGTCGACGTTGACCACCACGTGCGCGCTCACGAGCACCTCGGGATCGGGCCCGATCCGGCTCTCGTTGGCGCAGTCGACCGCGAGCAGCACCCGCTCCCCCGCGTCCTCGGGCAACCGCCGGACGAGCCGGTCGAGCTCCATGAAGGCGTATTCGGCCGGCAACGGCGCCTCGCCGCCCAGGTACATGACGGCATCCTTGCCGAGCTGGTCGAGGGCCAGCTGCGAGGCGAGCAGCGAGCCGAGAGCGTCGCCGTCCGGATTCTCGTGCGTCGTCACGAGGAAGCGGTCGTGCCCGCGAATCGCCTCCGCGACGGCGGAGAGATCAGCGGTCGGCGTCGTCGTCTTGGGCGAGGTCATCGATGAGTTTCGTCATGCGAACGCCGCCCTCGATCGACGCGATCGTACTGAAACGCCAGCTGCGGGGTCCGCTTCATCCGTAGCTCCCGCGCGAGCCTGCCCTGCAGGACGCCGTGCGCCGCTGCGAGCCCCTCGAGGCTGCTCTCCTGCGTGGCCTCCGTGCCGAGCACGCTCACGAACACCTTGGCGTGGCGGAGGTCGGGCGACGTCTCGACCCCGGTCACGGTCACGAAGCCGATCCGGGGGTCCTTGAGCTCGCGCACGGCCTCGGAAAGCACCTGCCGCACGGACTCGTTCACCCGGCGCATCCGGTTACTCACCGGGCACCACGACCTCCCGCTCGCTCGAAACCAGCTCGTACTCCTGGCCCGAGAGGTAGCGCTCGGCGTCGTTCAGCAGGCGCTCCAGCTCACCGTGATCGCGAGCCACGCACGCGAGCGTCAGCCGGGCGCGCTGCCAGAGCTCGTGGTGGTCGACCTCGGCGACGGACGCGCCGAAACGGTGCTGAAGCTGCGCCTTGGCCGATTTCACGAATTTCCGCTTGCCCTTGAGCGAGCCGCTCTCGGGAAAGTGCAGCTCGACCGACAGAATGCCAACAAAGCCCGGGTTCATCTGGTCCTATTCAAGCGACAGACCGTTGACCGGGAGGATGATGAGGCTCCTTCGAACGCTCGTCGTGGCGCTTGCCCTGCTGCTCGCAACGGGGACCGCCGCCGCGCTCGCGTGCACCGTGCACGCCTACGGCCCAGCCGCTCCTCACACCGCGGCGGTGATCACGTCGCTCGATCTCGTCTTCGCCAAGCCTCCGCAGGTCACGGGGCTGGAGCTGCTCGCGAACGTCAATCCGGGCGGGGGCTATCACGCCGACGTGTGGGCCCACCGGGGCATGGCCTACCTGTCGAGCTGGCACGGCGACGACTGTCCAGCGTCGGGTGTGCGGGTCATCGACCTCACAGCCCCGACCCGGCCCCAGCATGTCGCGACCTTCGCCGACGCGGCGCGCGAGCCGGAGATCCGGGGGACGTGGACCGAGAAGACGATCGTGCGCGAGGCACGGACGGCCGCGTTCAAGGGCACGATCGCGGTCACGAGCCTGCAGCACTGCGACGAGTCGGCCTTCCGGGGCTTCGCGCTCTACGACCTGACCGATCCGCGCAGTCCCAAGCGGCTCGGGCTCGTGCGAACCGAGGGCGTCCGTGGCTCGCACGAGATCTGGCTCGAGAACGCGCGCGGCCGGCTCTGGGTCTACACCGCGATCGTGCGCTCGGAGCTGATGTCCTCGCCGGACTACGACCCCAAGCAGCGCACTGCGACGAAGCCGGGGCTCGCGGACTTTCGCATCTTCGACGTCACCGATCCCCGCCAGCCGGTGCAGGTCGGCTCCTGGGGCTCGTGGAAGGCGCTCGGCGTCCACCCCAACCAGGGCCGCGGCGTGTATCCCGCCAATCTGGTTCATTCGGTCATCACCGACGACTCTGCGAAGCGCGCCTACCTGTCGAACTGGGACCTCGGCACGGTCATCCTCGACATCTCCAGGCCCGCGCGGCCCCGCTACCTCGGGCGGACGCAACTCCCGGCGGGCGAGCCGCAAGGCGACGCCCACTCGGCCGCGCTCGCCAAGGGCGGGCGTGTCCTGATCGAGACCCACGAGACGATCCTCGGCCGTCCCGCGATCTTCGACATCTCCAGGCCGCGCCGGCCGAAGCTGCTGGGAACGCTGCGCCTGCCGGCAGCCGACGGCGCGCCCAGGCCGCACATCCCCTACTACGCGCACAGCGTCCACGACCCGAAGGTGCTGGGCGACCGGGCGTTCTTCTCCTGGTACCGGGACGGGATCGTCGTCGCGGACATCTCGCGGCCGGCTCGGCCGAAGGTGGTAGCGCGCTTCGTCCCGCCCGGGCTGCCGGACCCGACGGGAGACACATGCGGAAACGGCGACTCGTGCCCCTTCGTCTGGGGCGTCTTCGCGACGAAGGATTACGTGCTCGCGTCCGACATGAACAGCGGGCTCTGGGTGCTGCGACTGACTACGAAGAAGCGCTAGTCGCGGCCGGCGTCGCCGCCGGGGTGGAGAGGTCGGTGCGCTCGATCTGACGGGTCTCGTAGAGCTCGAGCACGTCGCCTTCCTTGACGTCGTTGAAGCCCTCGAGCCGGATCCCGCACTCGAAGCCCTCCTGCACCTCCCGCACGTCGTCCTTGAACCGCTTGAGGTCGGCGATGCCGGTCTCGTGGATCACGGTGCCGTCGCGGACGACACGCACCTGGGCGTTCCGCCGAATGACGCCGTTCGTCACGTAGCAGCCGGCGATCGTGCCGAGCCTCGAGACACGGAAGAGCGCCCGAACCTCGGCCTCGCCGATCGTCTCCTCGACCTCTTCGGGCTTCAGCATGCCGACCAGCGCCTGCTGGATGTCCTCGGTCAGCTGGTAGATCACGCGATAGGTGCGAATCTCGACGCCCTCGCGGTCGGCCAGCGCGCGGGCCTCCGCGTTCGGCCGGACGTTGAAGCCGACGATCATCGCGCCCGACGCCGAGGCGAGCATCACGTCGCCTTCGGTGATTCCGCCGACGCCCTCGTGGATGACGTTCACGCGCACCTCGGGGTGGTCGATCTTGGCGAGCTCGCCGACGGCCGCCTCGACCGAGCCGACGACGTCGCCCTTGAGCACGAGATTGAGATCCTGAGCCACGCCTTCCTGGAGCTCGGTGAAGAAGTTCTCGAGCTGGCCGCCACGGCGCTTGTTCTGCTGGGCCAGCGTCTCGCGTCGGAGTCGTTCGCCGCGCGTCTGGGCGGACTGGCGTGCCGCGCGCTCGTTCTCGACGACGCGGGCGTGCTCCCCGGCCGACGGCGGCTTGTCGAAGCCGAGGATCTCGACCGGGTCGCCCGGCCCGGCCTCGCGGATCTTCTCGCCACGGTAGTTGTAGAGCGCCCGCACCTTGCCCCAGGCGTCGCCGGCGACGATCGAGTCGCCCACCTTGAGAGTGCCGCGATGGACGAGCATCGTCGCAACGGGACCGCGCCCGACGTCGAGCCTCGACTCGATGATCGGCCCCGATCCCTCGGTGTTCGGGTTCGCCTTCAGCTCCAGCTCGGCGTCCGCCACGAGCAGGATGCGCTCGAGCAGGTCGTCCAGGTTCTCGCCCTGCTTGGCCGAGACCTCGGAGTACTGCGTCGTGCCGCCCCAGTCCTCGGGCTGGAGCTCCTCGGCGGCGAGCTCGGTCTTCACCCGATCGATGTTGGAGTCGGGGAGGTCGATCTTGTTCACCGCGACGACGATCGGCACCTCGGCCGCGCGCGCGTGCGAGATCGACTCGCGCGTCTGCGGCATGACGCCGTCGTCGGCGGCCACGACGAGGACCGCGATGTCGGTCACCTTCGCGCCGCGGGCGCGCATGGCGGTGAAGGCTTCGTGGCCCGGGGTGTCGAGGAACGTGATCTTGCGGCCGTTGTGCTCGGCCTGGTAGGCCCCGATGTGCTGTGTGATTCCGCCGGCCTCGGTCTCGACGACCGAGGTCTCGCGGATCGCGTCGAGCAGCGTCGTCTTGCCGTGGTCGACGTGACCCATGATGGTGACGACCGGCGGACGGTCTTCGAGCTGGTCCTCGCTGTCCTCGTAGACCTCCAGCTCCTCTTCCTCGTCCGCGGCGCGCTTGATGTTGACCTCGCGGTCGACCTCGCCCGCGATCACCTGGACGGCGTCGTCCGGGAGGGACTGCGTGATCGTGACCATCTCCCCCACGCCCATCATGATCTTGATGATCTGGGCGACCGGGATCCCGAGCGCCTGCGAGAGATCCTTGACCGTGACCCCGGACGGCACCGTGACGGGCCCGGTGGGCGGGGCGACCGGCTGTTGCTGCTTCGGCCGGGCCTCCTGGCGGTCCCGAGCCTGACGGGAGTCCTGACGCGGGCGCGCGGCGCCGGTGTCGATCACGACACGGCGCTTGCGGCGGCCGTTACCGCCGCCGCTGCGGGGGCGGACAGGACGGTTCGGCCTGTTGGGTCCAGAGTCGTTGGCCATGGCTACGCTCGATTGTAGAGGGCCGTCAGCCCCGGATCGACCTGCACGGTCCGCCGCAGCGTGCGATTGAAGGCCCGTCGCTCGGTGGCGCGCTCGAAGCACGAGAGCCGTTTGCAGGTGTAGACGCCGCGGCCGTCCTCGCCCGCACCGCGAACGAGCAGCCCTGCACGCTCGACGAAGCGGTAGAGCTCGGCCTTCGGCGACTTGCGCCCGCAGCCGGCACAGGTGCGGATCGGCTCGGTCACGCGGTCTGCTCGCCCTCCTCCGGCCGGACTTCCGTCTCCTCGGGAGTGCCCTCCGCGACGACCCCGGCCGGCTCGTCGCTCTCGTCGACCTCGACGGCGTCGCCGTTGGTCTCCGCGGCAGCGACGCCGATCACGTTGACCGGCTCGCCCGCGGCCTCCCGCTGCGCCAGCTCCTGGTGGGCCTGGACCCCGCAGAAGCGCGATCCGGGGAGCGACGCGTTCGGGCAGCGCTTGCCGTTGGAGAGGATCGCGGCACAGCGGCCGGAGAACTCCTCGGCGTCCTCGCCGCCGCCGTAGGCGGCCTGCGCCTCGGCCTGCGCGAACTCGACGTCGCTCTGGATGTCGACCTTCCAGCCGGTGAGGCGGGCGGCGAGCCGGGCGTTCAGGCCCTCCTTGCCGATCGCCAACGCGAGCTGGTCCTCGGGGACGACCACGGTCGCCTCCTTGGTCTCGTCGTCGACGAAGACCTCGCGCACGCGGGCCGGCGAGAGCGCTTTCGCGATGAAGCGGGCCGGCTCGGTGTTCCACGGGATGATGTCGATCTTCTCGCCGCGGAGCTCCGAGACGACCATGCGCACACGCGAGCCGCGCGGGCCGACGCAGGCGCCGACCGGGTCGACGCCCTGGGTGTGCGACTCCACCGCGATCTTCGAGCGGTAGCCGGGCTCGCGGGCGACGCCGCGGATCTCGACCAGGCCGTCGGCGATCTCCGGCACCTCGAGCTCGAACAGCGTCTTGATCAACTCGGGATCGCGGCGCGAAAGGATCACCTGCGGGCCCTTCGTCCCGGACCGGACCTCCGTGATCACCGCCTTGATGCGGCTGCCCTGCTCGTAGCGCTCGCCGTCGACCTGCTCGGAGCGCGGGAGCAGCGCCTCGACCTTGCCGAGGTCGACCAGCACGTTGTTGCGGTCGCCCGCCTGCTGGACGATCCCGGTCACGACCTCGCTGACGCGGTCGATGTACTCCTCGTACATCATCTGCCGCTCGGCCTCGCGGATCCGCTGCTGGATCACCTGCTTGGCGGTCTGGGCCGCGATGCGGCCGAAGTTCTCGGGCGTGACGTCCTCGCGCGTCATCTGCTCGTCGGGCACCTGCGCCCAGTCGAGGTCGAGGTCGTCGTCGTTGATCAGCGTGTGGGAGCGCTCGCCGTTCTCGACTTCGAGCCGCTCGAGCTCCTCGATCGCCCGCTCGCGGGCCTCGTCCAGGAGCCGCTCCTCGAGGTCGGAGGGCAGTTCGATCGAGTGCACGCGGAAATCGCCCTCGTCGTCGATCTCCACGACCGCATGCCGAGCCGCACCCGGCGTCTTCTTGTAGGCGGCGAGCAGGCCGTCTTCGAGCGCGTTCACGAGCACGCCCTCGTCGATGCCCTTTTCGCGCTCGAGCGCGCGCACCGCCTCGATGATCTCTCGGCTCATGTCAGTCCCTCGATCCGTCGTCGATCAGGTTGCTCCGCACGATCTCGTCGTACGGGATCTCCACCGGCTCGGCGTCTCTCGGGGCGACCTTCAGGCCACGCTCGCTCGCAGCAACCAGCTCGCCGCGGAAGCGCTTGCGGCCTGCGATCTCGGCAGCCGTCCGAACAGCGACCTTGCGCCCGACCGCCCGCTCGAAGTGCGCGGGCTTGCGGAGAGGCCGTTCGGTTCCGGGCGAGGACACGTCGATCGAGTACTCGCGCAGGTACGGGCGGAGCACGTGTGTGACCCGCTCGCAGAGCGCATGGTCGACGCCTTCGGGATGGTCGACGAACACGACGAAACGCTCGGGCCCGGAGAGCTCGAGTGCGAGCACCTCGATGCCCGGAATCGCACCCTCGACCGCGGGGCAAACCTCGCGGTAGAGCTGTCGTTCCTTGTCGTGTACTCCGGCCATGTCTCGCCCCTTTCACAAAAAATGGGCGCCGCGCGCCCATTTCGCCAAACCGGTGAAAATGGTCTCGAGCAGGATAGCAACGGCCGTGGCTACGGGAGCGTGACCGCGTTGACGCCGACATGAACCGCAAGCAGCTTCTCGTCCGCACCGGGCTCGCGCTTGCCGCTGCCGGTTTCAGCGATCTGGACGAGGTCGCGGCCTCTCCGGAGGCCGACGCGGCTGTCGGGTGGGACGACGTCCGGGCGCAGTTCAGGCTCTCGCGCGGGCTGATCCACATGGGCGGCCTCTACCTCGCGTCGCACCCGGGACCGGTGCGCCGCGCGATCGATCGCCACCGCGCCCAGCTCGATGCCGATCCGGTCGGCTACCTCCACCGCCGCGGCCCCGAGCTGGAAGCCGGCGTGCTCCGGGCCGCTGGCTCGTACCTGGGCGCGCGCCCGACGGACATCGCGCTCACCGACTCGACGACGATGGGGCTCGGCCTGCTCTACAACGGGCTCGAGCTGCGGGCGGGTCAGGAGGCCCTGACCACGACACACGACTTCTTCGCCACGCACGAGGCGTTGAGGCTCGCGGCGGCGAGGACGGGCGCGACGGTTCGCCAGGTGCGCCTGTATCGCGACCCGGCCCGGGCGAGCGAGGCCGAGATCGTCGACTCGATCGTGCGCGCGGTGGGGCCCGCCACGCGCGTGGTCGCGCTGACGTGGGTCCACTCGAGCACGGGCGTGAAGCTGCCGCTGCGCCGGATCGCCGACGCCTTGGCTCGCGACCGAGCCAGGCTGCGGCTGTGCGTCGACGGCGTCCACGGGCTCGGGGTCGAGAACGCGACCGTCGGCGACCTGAGGTGCGACGTCTTCGTCGCGGGCTGCCACAAGTGGCTGTTCGGCCCGCGCGGGACCGGGCTCGTGTGGGCGAGCCCGGCGGCCTGGCCGTCGATTCAACCCACGATCCCGTCCTTCTCGGGCGGCTCTCCGGCCGCCGAGCTCACACCCGGCGGCTTCCACTCGTTCGAGCACCGCTGGGCGCTCGCCGACGCCTTCCGCTTCCACGGGCGGATCGGCAAGGCCCGCGTCGCCGCGCGGATCCATGCCCTCAACCGGCGGCTGAAGGACGGCCTTGCCGCGATGCCACACGTGACGCTGCTGACACCGCGTGCCGAGGCGCTCTCGGCCGGGATCGTCGTCTTCACGGTCGACCGGCTCAGCCCCGGTGCGGTCGTCGCGGCCCTGGCCAGACGGAGGATCGTCGCCACGCAGACTCCGTACAGCCCTTCCCATGCCCGCCTGGCGCCGGGGCTTCTCAACACGCCGGGCGAGGTCGACCGGACGCTCGCCGCGATCCGAGCGCTTCGCTAGCGCTCGGATTGTTCGAGCACGATCGTCACAGGCCCGTCGTTGACCAGCTCGACGGCCATGCGGGCGCCGAAGACACCGGTCTCGACCGGCACGCCGAGCTCCCGTAGGTTCGCGCAGAAGCTCTCGTAGACCGGCTCGGCCAGCTCCGGCGGCGCAGCGTCGGAGAAGCTCGGCCGATTGCCCTTCGCCGTGTCGGCGATCAACGTGAACTGGCTGACGACGAGGGCGGCGCCGCCGTTGTCGAGCAGCGAACGGTCGAAACGGCCCTCCTCGTTCTCGAAGATCCGCAGACGCGCGACCTTGGCCGCGAGGCGCTCGGCGTCCGCGGACGTGTCTCCACGGGCTACCCCGAGCAGGACGCAGAGGCCGGGGCCGATCGCGCCGCGTCCCTCATCGCCCACGCTCACGAGGGCGGATGCGACCCGCTGCACGACCGCCCTCAACCGGGGACCAGCCCGACAACCGTGCCGTCCATCGCGGCGGTACCGGCGGGCGCGAGGGAGAGCGCCAGGACGGCCGGGACCCGCATACCGCGCAGGCTACGGGGCCACGGAGCGCTCGGCCGGCTCGAGCTCGCGCACGCGAGACGCGTAGTGGCGGCTTTCCGGCCTCAGCGAGCACGCGAGCTTGTAGTGGCCGTTCGCCTCCGCCGCGCGGCCCAGCTTCTCGAGGCAGCGCCCGAGCCCGTAGTGGGCGTAGTCGTCGGTCGGCGACAGCTCCAGCATGGCGCGGAACTCGGCCTCGGCCTCGGCGTAGCGGCGCAGGCGGAAGTAGGCGATCCCCAGGGACTCGCGAATCGACGCCTTGTCCGGCTCGCGTCGCTTGGCCTTCTCGAGTGCCACCGTCGCCTGAGCGGCCATGCCCTTCTTGAGGTGGCCGCGGCCTTGCTGAAAGAGGTCGTACGTGTCGGTCATATCTCCTTCGAAAGATAGGGGAAGTTCTCTCGAATCAAGTCAAGCGAACGCGTCAAATCGCGAGTCGGGCCGATCTCCACGGCGGCCACGGTCTTCCCGTCGGCGATCGCACGCTGGTAGGCCTCGACCAGCTCGTACGGTGGGCCGTGCAGGCTCGGGAGCTCCTGCGCGATCTCGCTGCCGAGCCCCCAGAGGGCCGCCGCTCCAAGTGGATTCGCCGGGTCGTCGTCTGGGATCCGCGTCACGCGGCCTTCGCCGTCGACTCGCACGGCTCCCCGCTCCGGCCCGGGTGGCGGCTCGCGGCGGACGGCGATCGCTCCCGCCGCGCCCGAGGCGGCGAACGCCTCCGCAAAGAGGCCGAGGTCGCCGGCACGGAAGACGGTGTCGGCGGCGACCACGACCGCGGGCGTCTCCGCACCGCCGGCGAGCGCCACGCGCACCGCATCGCCGGAGCCGTCGGCGCGAGGCTGGTGAACGAGCGTCGCCTGCACGCCGAAGCCGCTGCCGTCGCCGACCAGCTCGTCGAGTTGCTCTGCGAGGTAGCCGGTCACCACGGCCACGCGGGTCAGGCCGGCGGCGCCGAGCTCCCGGAGCAGCGTCGCGAGCACCGGCCGTCCGTCGATCGGCAGGAGCGGCTTCGGCCACGTCTCGGTGAGCGGCCGCAGCCGGCGGCCCTCACCCGCGGCCATCACGATCGCGTCCATGCTCAGACGGTGAGCGAGCGCAGGCTCAGGAGCCCGCGCGCCCGCCGCGGCACGCTGAGCCGGCCACGCAGAGCCTTGCGCAGGCGACGCAGCTCCCGGCGCGCCTGCATTGCTGCCGGACCGGCGGACTCGGGCGGGCCGAAGCGGGCGAGCGTCAGCGCCTGGACGAGCCGGCGCGGGTCGACGCCGAACTGGCTCTCGACGATCCTCCCCACCTCGGCCGGAGTGGCGCTCTCCGGCACCGTGACGCCCTGGTCGGCGACGAACCCCACGAGATCGCGCCGGCACGCGCCTGCGACCCCGCGCGGGTCCCGGGTCAGGAACCGCCCGGCGCGCCGCGCGAGCTTCGCCGCCGCGAGCAGGAGCGCGGCGGCAAGGCCGGCCGCGGCGACGAGCGTCAGGATCCCCGTCCGAGCGCCGCCCCCTCCCCCACCCCCGCCGGCAGCCGGTCGAGCACCGCCGGGATCGGCGCCGCGCGGCCGGTCGGGCCCGCCGGTCTCGCCGCGCAGCAGGTCGCTCACACGCGGGAGCGTCCCGCCGGCCGCCGCACGGAAGCCGTCGAGGTCGAACCGCAGCGACGAGGCGGTGTAGGTCGCGCCGAGCTGCCCACGACCGGGCGTCGGGTCGAAGGGCAGCCAGCCATACCCGTCGAACCAGACCTCGACCCAGGTGTGCGCGTTGCGGTCGGCGACGATCCAGCGCTCGTCCTCCCGGTCGTACCGCCCGGACGTGAAGCCCGCGGCCACCCGCGCCGGGATTCCCAGCTGCCGCAGCATGACGGCCATGGCGCCTGCGAAGTGCTGGCAGTAGCCGCGCTTGGTGGAGAGCGCGAACGAGACCAACGGGGGCGTTCCCCGCCGCAGCGGGGGCCGCTCGTCATAGACGAAGTCGCCGCCGCTGCGGAACCAGCTCTCGAGCGCTACGACGGCCGTGTACGGGTTGCGCGGATCGCCGACGAGGTCGCGGGCCTGCCCGTAGAGCGCCTCGTAGTCGGCGAGACGCGGATTGCGCTCGAAGCGCTCCTGCATCCGGCGTTCGCGGCCCGGGGCTCCGAAGGGCGGCATGCTCGAGCCCTCGACCTCGAGATAGAGCTCGCTCAGGAAGTCGGGGTATGACGCCGTCGACCCCGCGAGCTCCTGCGGAGTCGGTTTCGGCGTGTGGCTCCACACCGTGTAGGAGTCGCCCCGTGCGGTCCCCTCGGGTGCGATCGCGACGTTGCCGAGGAAGTAGTCCACCTCGCGATCTCCGGGGTCGTAGGCCACCGGGACCCCGGCGCCGATGAGGTGCGTGTCTCGGAGCCCTTCCACCCGGACGTCGGCCTCCAGCCAGGTAGAGCGGTTCTCCGCATTGGCCGGGAGCCACGGGTCTGCGGTGAGCTCCTGGACGGTGCCGTCGAAGACCGGCTCGGCGCCGCCGAAGAGCTGCTCGACCCAGCGACCCCTCGTGAAGAGGTCGAGCGTCGTGGCGCGCCAGTACGCACCCGCCTGCTCGTCGGCGCCGATCGACAGGACCGTCGTCGGCTCCTTGGGGAAGCGGATTCCGGCGTAGTTCGAGTTCCAGACGTACTCGACGCCGACGGACTCACCGCCGCCTTGCGGGACGTCCCAGCTGCGCCAGTCGTCGACGAACTCGCCGCGGGCCACCGAGGGCGAGGTCGAGACCACCACCGCCGCCAGCACGATCGCCGCGCCCGCCAGCAGCGGCTGGCGCAGGTCGAGGGTCGGCAGCGAGCGCATCCCTGCGAAGAGGAGCAGGGTGGCCGCGAGCAGGATCGCGCCGCGCTCGAGCTCGGCCCTGCCCTCGAGCACGGTCGCGGGCCACCCCGCGCCCGCGATCAGCGCCGCCGAGGCGAGCAGGGGGCGACGGGAGGCGATCGCGAACGCCAGCACGACGCAGAACGCGAACACCGCGAGCAGGATCACGCCGTGCATCGCCGGCCGGTCGACCGGCCGGAACGGCAGCGAGACCTCGAAGAACGCCTCGAACCCTCTCCAGACGCCCGAGCCGAAGGGCCCGAAGAAGTCCTCGTCGCGGAAGGGACGCGCGTCGAGGATCGAGGTCTTCAGGGCCACCCGCACCGCAAGCGCGCAGACGACGAGCAAAACGGCCACCCGGGCCCAGAGCGGCCGCACCAGCGCGGGCACGAGCGCGAGCGCCGCCATCCACAGGAAGCGGCCCTCGGCGGCGCCGCCGCTCTCCTCCAGCCGGGCCCAGTGCGTCGCGACGAGGAACGCGGGCAGCAGGAAGAGCAGGATCGTCCTAGCCATAGGCGGCCCCCTCGCGCCGGGTGGCGCCGAGGACCTCGCCCAGGTCGTCGCCCCTGCGGACGACGGCCAGGGGAATGCCAGCCGCCTGCAGACGCAGGAGGATCGGCTCGGTCGAGGGTCGAGGCGGTCGCGCGAAGCTCCCCGGGTCGACGAACACCAGCGACACCCGCCTGCGCGCACGGGCCCGTTGCGCGAGGCGGTCGGCCAGCGTGGCGGTCGGCGCGGCCGTGACGACGACGAGCTCGAGGGCGCGCGCAGCGGCCGAGCCCTCGTCGGCGAGCAGGTGCGCGACGGGCTCGGGCCCGTCCGGCTCGGCGGAGGCGAGCAGCTCGAGTGCCTGCCGCCACTCGGCGCCCGCCGTGTGCACCTCCTGCACGGCTCTCTGGGCCCGGTTCACGACGAGCACCGAACGCCGGCCCGCGCGCACGTGAGCCTGGAGGATCGACCCGGCGGCACGCACCTGAGCCTCGAAGCTCGAGTCGGGGGCGGTGCCGACGACCGCTGCAGCGTCCGCGTCCAGGATCACGGCGACCTCGTCGCGCGCCGCGTCGTCGAAGTCCTTCACCATCAGCTCGCCGCGGCGGGCGGTGGTGGGCCAGTGGACCTTGCGCAGCGATTCCCCTTCCTGGTACTCGCGCACGCTGTGCAGGTCGAAGCCCGCCGGTCTCCACATGGCGAGCCGCCGACCCTGGTGCGCCTCGATCCCCTGCGAGAAGACGCCTTCGAGGTCGACCAGCCTCGGGTAGACGAGCAGCGTTCCGTCGCCCGGCAGCGGCTGCTCGACCCGCTCGAGCCCGAACGGATCGTCGAGGACCGCGCGAACGTCCGTGAACGCATAGCGGCCGCGTGGAAGGTCGTCCAGGAAGTAGCGGCCTCCGAGCTTCCGCCCTCGCCGCTCGAGCACGGTGGTGCGCTCTCCCAGGCGTCCGATCCGCTCGACCAGGAGCACCGACGCGGGCACGAGTGCGCTCTCCGGCTCCAGCTCGACCTCCACGAGGACGTCGGAGCCCTCGATGTGGTCGGTGTGCCCCGTCCGCCGCTCGAGTCGCATCGGCCGGCGCAGCGACCTCGCCCAGACCCACGCCAGCGCGACCGCGAGCGAGAGCCCGACCGCGACCGGGTAGAGCACGCGAGAGCCGAAGCCCCAGGCGGCGAGATAGACGACTGCCGCCAGGACGAGCAGCAGGCGGCCTCGAAGCGTCATTCGCCGCTAGACGGGGACGGGCGTCTTCTCGACGGCGTCGCGAACGAGGTCGTAGCCGGTGAGCCCGGCGGCGCGTGCCTCGGGCGCCAGGATCAGCCTGTGCGAGAGGACGGGCAGGGCGACCGCCTTGACGTCGTCCGGCTCGACGAACTCCCGCTCGTCGAGCAGCGCGCGAGCCTTGGCAACCCGGAGCAGCGCGATCCCCGAGCGAGGGCTGGCTCCCAGGTAGAGGCGCGGGTCGCCGCGGGTGTGCCGGAGCAGGGCGACGATGTAGCGGTTGAGGCTCTCCTCGACGAAGATCCGCCGCGCCGCAGCGACCACCTCGAGCAGCTCGGCGGCCGAGGTCACGGGCTCGAGCGAGTCGAGCGGCGGCTCGACCGTCTGCTCGGTCAGCATCTTCGCCTCGTCGGCCAGCGGTGGGTACCCGATTGCGATCCGCATCGTGAAGCGGTCGAGCTGCGCCTCCGGGAGCGGGTAGGTGCCCTCGTACTCGATCGGGTTCTGCGTCGCCATGACCATGAACGGGTGCGGCAACGCGTGTGTGACGCCGTCGATCGTGACCTGGTTCTCCTGCATCGACTCGAGCAACGCGGCCTGCGTCTTCGGCGACGCACGGTTGATCTCGTCGACCAGGAGGAGATTGGTGAAGACGGGGCCTGGGCGGAACTCGAACTCGTTCGACCGCTGGTTGAACACGTTCACGCCGGTCACGTCCGAGGGCAGCAGGTCCGGCGTGAACTGCAGGCGTGAGAAGGAGCAGTCGAGAGAGCGCGACAGCGCCTTCGCCAGCATCGTCTTCCCGACGCCCGGGAAGTCTTCGATGATCAGGTGCCCCTCACTGACCAGGCAGAGCACGGACAGGTGCAGCGTCTCCTCGGGCGCATGGACGACTCGGGCGAGGTTGTCGGAGACGGCCCGCAGGACCTCCGCCGGGGAGGCGACCGCGACCCGCTCGCTACCGGCTCGTTCCATGCCGCTCCAGTATGCGCTCGACCTCGTCGAGGATCTCAGCTGCGATCTCCTGTTTGGGGGCGCGCCCGACCTGGCGCTCGCCCGCTTCCGTCACGAGCACGACCTCGTTGTCTACGGCGTCGAAGCCGATGTCGTCACGGGACACGTCGTTGTAGACGACGAGGTCGACGCCCTTGTTGCGGAGCTTCTCGCGCGCTCGCTCGAGACCGTCCGCGCCCGTCTCGGCCGCGAAGCCGACGAGGAGCTGGCCGTTGCGGCGGCGCTCGCCGAGGACGGCAAGGACGTCGAGGGTCGGCTGGAGCGAGAGCGCCCACGGCGCCCGGTCCTTCGGCCGCTTGCCGTCGAGCTGCTCGGCCGGGCGGTAGTCGGCGACCGCGGCAGCCATCAGGACGAGGTCGGCATCGGCGCGCGCGAGCACCTCTCGGGCGACATCGTCCGCCGAAGGCGCGGAGACGTGCTCGACACCCTCGGGCGCCGCCACGGCGAGGTTCGCTCCGACCAGAGTCACGGTCGCACCACGGCGGTCGGCCTCCTCGGCGAGGGCGACTCCCATCCGGCCGGACGAGCGGTTGCCGATGAAGCGGACGGCGTCGAGCGGCTCGCGCGTACCTCCCGCGGCGACGAGGACTCGCTTCCCCGCCAGCGCGCCGCTTCCACGCGCGAGCAGCTCGCGAATCCGCTGGGCGATCTCCCGCGGCTCGGCCATCCGCCCCACGCCGGCACCACCCTCGGCGAGCTCGCCCTCGGCCGGCCCGACGAAGTCGACTCCCCGTGAGCGCAGGAGCTCTGCGTTGGCCTGCGTTGCCGGATGCGACCACATGCGGTCGTTCATCGCCGGAGCAACGACCAGCGGGCCGCGATGCGCGAGCGCGGCCTCGGTGAGGACGCTGTCCGCCAGCCCGTGCGCGAGCTTCGCCATCGTGTTGGCGGTCAGCGGAGCGATCACGTACAGGTCCGCTTTCTCCAGGTGCGGATACGGGTCGTCCTTGACCGAGCGGCGGGCGAGTGCCGCGAAGGTCTCGGCCGTGACGAAGCGCTCGGCCGAGCTCGACACGATCGGGATCACCTCGTGGCCTTCGCGCACCAACGTCCGTAGAAGCTCGCACGCCTTGTAGGCGGCGATGCCTCCGCTGACACCGAGCAGGATGCGCGCGCTCACACGCTCAATTGTGCCGACTCGCCGGAGGCGGGGTATTACCTGGAGGAGTAGTCGTGCTCGATCTTGCCCTCGGCGATTTCCTCGAGGGCCATCGTCAAGTAGTTCTTCGAGCGCGACTCCACGAGCGGCGGGGCGAAGTCGTCGAACGTTCCCTCGCCGAGCTGGTGGTGGTAGTTGTTGATCTGCCTCGCGCGCTTGGCGGCGATGATCACGAGCGCATAGCGCTCGCCGACCTGGTTCAGAAGGATGTCGATGCGCGGGCCAATCACGGTTTCGACACTGTACCTGCGTCCTCGAGCGCCCCGCGAACGATCTCCTGCAGCTCGTCCACGGCCCGCTCGAGCTCGTCGTTCGAGATCACGTGGTCGAACAGCTGCTCCTGCTCCAGCTGGCGGCGCGCCAGCTCGAGCCGCTCCTCGATCTCGCCCTCGCTCTCCGTCGCCCGCTCGCGCAGCCGGCGCTCGTTCTCCTCGAAGCTCGGCGCCTTCACGAAGACGGTCACGGCCCCAACGCCATGCGTCCTAGCTAGACGCAGCGCCCCCTCCGTCTCGAGGTCGAGCAGCGGAATCCGGCCCGCATCGAGGATGCGGTCGATCTCCGAGCGCAGCGTCCCGGAGCGCTGGCCCCAGTCGAAGACGATGTGCTCGAGAAAGTCCCCAGCGGCGAGCCTGCGGTCGAACTCCTCGTCCGAGATGAACCAGTACTCGCGGCCGTCCTGCTCGCCGTCGCGTCGGTCACGCGTGGTCGCCGAGATCGCGAGCTCGAGCTCGGGATGGCGTGCGAGGAGCTCGCGCTCGATCGTGCCTTTCCCGGCGCCCGAGGTGCCGGTGACGACGAAGACGGGCTTCCGCGGCACGCGCGAAAACCTAGCTTCCGCTAACGACTATGGAAGAGATCGATCAGCTCGGTGCGCTGGCGGTCGGACAGTCCGCCCACGGTTTTCGACTGGCTGATCCGCGCCTGGTTGAGGAAGCGACCCGCTTTGACGCGCCCGAACTTGGGCAGCGCCATCAGGATGTCGAACACCTTCGCAGTCGCCACGTACTCCGGCGGCGTGGCGAGGATCCCCTCGATCCCGGCCCGGCCGGCCTTGAGATCCTTCTTCAGCTGGGCGCGTCGGACGCGGATGTCGTTGGCCCTGGCGAGGGCCTCCATCCGCTGATGGTGGGACCGGACTGGTGCTTGAGCGGGTGCTTTTGTAGTAACCAAGGCGGGTGAGTCTAGCAGCTTGACCCCGCTGGTCAAGTGAGTAAAACATCGCGTTATGCAGGGATTTTCTCAGGCCGCAACGACAGGGGCGCGCAAGGATCGCGCCTCATGGCCGAGCCCTGTTGCCTGAGCCGGCGACGCAATTCCGCGCTCGCGCAGCTCGGCGTCCAACTCTCGTCGCACCCTCTGCCCCGCCTCGGGATCGGCGAAGAGCACCGTCCCCAGCGCGACCGCGGCCGCGCCTGCCGCGAGGAACTCGAGCGCGTCGCGACCGGTCGAGATGCCGCCCATGCCCACGATCGGCAGGCCCGTCTCGCGGTAACAGGTGAACACCGCCGCGAGGGCGATGGGCTTCAACGCCGGGCCTGAGTAACCGCCGATCTCGGGCCCGAGCCGGGGGCGCAGCGTCCGCTCGTCGAGCGCCAGGCCGCGGACGGTGTTGACGAGCGAGAGCCCGTCCGCGCCCGCGGCCTGCGCGGCCCGCGCGACGGCTCCGAGGTCGGGCGTGGCGGCGGACAGCTTCGCGTAGAGCGGGCGCTCGGTCGCGGCTCGAGCCGCCGCGACGATCTCGCCGGCATCGCCTTCCGGCGAGGCGACGTTGGGGCACGACAGGTTGAGCTCGATCGCCACGACCTCGTGGCGGCGGTCCAGCCGGCCGCACAGCTCGGCGTAGTCCTCCGGACAGGTGCCGCCGACCGACGTCCAGATCGGCACGCCGAGCTCGGCCAGGCGCGGGAGCGTCTCCTCGAGGAAGCGGTCGATGCCCGGGTTCTGCAGGCCGATCGAGTTGAGCATCCCGTGGTCGGTCTCGGCGATGCGAACCGGGCGATTCCCGGCACGCGGCTCGGGCGTGACCGTCTTGGTCACGAAGGCGTCGAGCCCGCGTGCGACCTCGGGGGCGGCGAGAGCGTCGAGGCAGCCGGAGGCGTTAAGCAGCACGGAGCACCGGGCCTTCGACGCACAACCTGCGGAGCTCGCCGTCGAACTCGACCACGCAGCCGTAGCAGGCGCCGTACCCGCAGGCCATCGGCGCCTCCCACGCGAGCTGGGCCCGCGGTGCAAGCGCGCGAATCGCCTCGAGCATCGGCTCCGGCCCGCAGGCGAAGACGTCGAAGCCGTCGGAAATCGCCTCGGTCACGAAGGTCGGCTCGACCACCACCTCCGCGTTCGGGACGAGCGCGGCCGCCTCGGCATGCCAGTCGGAGCGGAATCCGAGCACAGCCGGCGGACGGCCGAGCGCGTCGGACAGGTACGGAAGGGGCGCGATCCCGATCCCTCCGCCGACGAGCAGGGGCCGCTCGACGTCGAGCCGGAAGCCGTTGCCGAGCGGGCCGAGCGCTTGCAGCGTCTCGCCCGGCTCGAGCGCGCAGAGGGCCCGGGTGCCGGGGCCGATCGCATCGATCAGGAACCAGAGCTCCCCGGGCGGAGCCATACAGACGCTCATCGGTCGAGGCAGCACGCGCTCCGGCGTGGCGAGCATGAAGAACTGGCCCGGATTCCCCGCGTCGAGGCCACCGCGCGCCACCCGCACGAGCGCGTACGGACCGACGGGCTCGACCCCGAGGACGCTAAGCGCTTCGCGCCTGAGCACCGATCCGCTCCTGCAGCGAGAGAACGGACTCGCCGCGCGCATTCGCGATCGCGTGGGCAGCCGCGCGCGCGCCCGGGATCGTCGTGATGCACGGGATGCGCGCCGACAACGCGGCCTCGCGGATCCGGTAGCCGTCACTGCGGGCGCCCGGCCCGCCTCCGGGCGTGTTGACCACGAGGTCGCAGCGACCGCGCCGGACGAGGTCGACGACCGTGTGGCCTTCGCCCTCTTCCCCGACCTTGCGCACGCGGTCGACGGGGATGCCGGCCGACGCGAGCGTCCGGGCCGTGCCGGCCGTGGCGACGAGCGAGAAGCCGAGCCGTGCGAGCGCCAGCGCCAGCGGGACGGCGGCGGTCTTGTCGGCGTCGCGCACCGAGAGGAACGCCGTGCCCCCGGTGGGCAGTGGCCGGCCCGCGGCGCGCTCCGCCTTGGCGAAGGCGGTCGGGAAGTCGGAGGCGCTCGCCATCACCTCGCCCGTCGAGCGCATCTCCGGCCCAAGCACCGGATCGGCGCCCGGGAAGCGGATGAACGGCAGCACCGCGGCCTTGACGCTCACCTGCACGCTACGCGTCCTGGTCACACGCGGCAGGTTCAGCGTCCGCGAGGCGCGCGCCGGCCGCCACCCGGCAGGCGGCGTCGACGAGGTTCGCCCCGATCGACTTGCTCGCGAACGGAACGGTCCGCGAGGCGCGCGGGTTGACCTCGAGCACGAAGACCTCGCCCTCGGCGACCGCCAGCTGGACGTTGAGCAGGCCCACGACGCCCAGGGCCCGGGCGAGCCGGCGGACGACATCCTCGATCTCGCCGGTTGCCGCGGCCGACAGTCCCGGCGCGGGGAGCACGCACGAGGAGTCACCGGAGTGGACGCCGGCCTCCTCCACGTGCTGCATCACGGCCGCGACCCAGGTGTCCTCCCCGTCGGAGACGGCGTCGACGTCGATCTCGACCGCGCTCTCGAGGAAGCGGTCGACGAGGGTGCGCACCCCGTCGGGCGCGGCGCCGCGAACGGTCTCCTCCTCGTAGCAGACGACCATGTTGCGGCCGCCGAGGACGTACGACGGGCGAGCGAGCACCGGATAGCCGATCCGGTCGGCGACCGCGGCCGCCTCGATCGCCCCCGTCGGCCATGCCCCAGTCGGGCACGCGGACGCCGAGCTCGTCGCAGAGCGCCGCGAAGCGCTCGCGGTCCTCGGCGAGGTCGACCGCGTCGAACGGCGTTCCCAGGATGGGCCAGCCGGCCTCCTCGAGCGCACGGGCGAGCTTGAGCGGGGTCTGGCCGCCGAACTGGATCACGACCCCGGCCGGCTGCTCGCGCTCGCAGACGGCGAGCACCTCCTCCACTCGCAGCGGCTCGAAGTAGAGCCGGTCGGAGGTGTCGTAGTCGGTCGAGACGGTCTCCGGGTTGCAGTTGACCATCACGGCCTCGAAGCCGAGCGCGCGGAAGCTCTGCGCGGCGTGGACGCAGCAGTAGTCGAACTCGATCCCCTGCCCGATGCGGTTCGGCCCGGAGCCGATGATCACCACGCTGCGCATCCCGGCAGCCCGCGCCGGAGGCGCCTCGTCCGCTTCGCCCCAGGTCGAGTAGTAGTACGAGGACGACGCCTCGACCTCGCCGCGCGCACGAGTCGACCCGGCGGTAGACGGGGCGCACTCCACAGGAGCGGCGTCTGGCGCGGACGGCGTCCTCGGTCGCGCCGCATGCCTCTCCGAGCTCCACGTCCGAGAGCCCGAGGCGCTTGAGGCGAAGGAAGTCGTCGGCGACGAGCTCGTCCAGAGACCCGAGCCGGGCGAGCGCGGCCTCGACGCGGTCGAGCTCCGCGCGGAACCAGGGGTGCAGGTTCTCGGGCGTCCACCGGTCCTCGATCTCCCGCGAGCGCATCGCCTTGGCGAAGGCCTCGGCGAAGGTGCGGCCGATCCCCATCGCCTCCCCCACGCTCTTCATCTGCGTGCCGAGCGTGCGGTCTGCTCCTGGGAACTTCTCGAAGGCGAAGCGCGGGCACTTGACGACGACGTAGTCGAGGGTGGGCTCGAAGCTCGCGGGCGTCGTCCGCGTGAGGTCGTTCGGCACCTCGTCGAGCGTGTAGCCGACCGAGAGCTTCGCCGCCACCTTCGCGATCGGGTAGCCGGTCGCCTTCGACGCGAGCGCCGAGGAGCGGGAGACGCGCGGGTTCATCTCGATCACGCGCAGCTCGCCCGGTCCCGCGCTCGCGTGCGAACTGGATGTTGGCGCCGCCGGTCTCCACTCCGACCGCCCGGATCACCCTCAGCGCCGCGTCCCGTAGCTCCTGGTAGGCCTCGTCGGACAGCGTCATCTGCGGAGCGACGGTGACCGAGTCGCCCGTGTGGACGCCCATCGGGTCGAGGTTCTCGATCGAGCAGACGACGACGACGTTGTCGGCGCGGTCGCGCATCAGCTCGAGCTCGAACTCGTCCCAGCCGAGCAGCGACTCCTCGACGAGCACCTGGTGCACGGGGCTCTCGCGGAACGCACGCTCGAGCATCGCCTCGAAGTCCGCCCAGGAGCGGGCGGTGCCGCCGCCGTGACCACCGAGCGTGAAGGCCGGGCGCAGGATCACGGGGAAGGTGAGCTCCGCGGGGACGTCGTCCCAGCTGGACACGACAGTCGACTCCGGGACCTTGAGGCCGGCCAGCCGGACCGTCTCCCGGAAGAGATCACGGTCCTCGGCGCGGCGGATCACGTCCACCGGCGCGCCGATCAGCTCGATGCCGAGGTCGGCGAGGACGCCCGACTCGGCCAGCTCGAGCGCGAGGTTGAGCGCGGTCTGGCCGCCCATCGTCGGCAGGAGCGCATCCGGCTGCTCCCGTGCGAGCACGTCGATCAGCGCCTCGAAGTCGAGCGGCTCGACGTACGTGCGGTCGGCGAAGCCGGGGTCGGTCATGATCGTCGCGGGGTTCGAGTTGACGACGATCGTGCGGAAGCCGTCCTCGCGAAGCACCTTGAGCGCCTGGCAGCCCGCGTAGTCGAACTCGCAGGCCTGGCCGATCACGATCGGGCCGGAGCCGATCAGGCAGATCGACTCGAGGTCACGCCGCCTGGGCAAGCGCCACCTCCTCGAGCCAGCTGTCGATCAGCGACCGGGCGTCGTGCGGTCCCGGTCCGGCCTCGGGATGGAACTGCAGCGAGCGGGCAGCGTGCTCCGGGTACGCGAGCCCCTCGACCGTGCCGTCGTAGAGCGAGACGTGCGTCGCCTCCTCGGCATCCGTGGGTGCGACGGCGAAGCCGTGGTTCTGACTCGTCACGAGCACGCGTCCCGTGGCGCGCTCCAGCACCGGGTGGTTGGCGCCGCGGTGGCCGAAGCGAAGCTTGAAGGTCTCGTGACCGGTGGCGAGCGCGAGCAGCTGGTGCCCGAGGCAGATGCCCAGGATCGGCAGCCGGCCCAGGAGCCTGCGTACCTCCTCGATCTCGGAGCCGAGCGCGGCCGGGTCGCCGGGCCCGTTCGAGAGCAGGATGCCGTCAGCCCCGAGCTCGAGCAGCGCCGCGGCCGGCGTGTCGTGCGGGTAGACGACCGCCTGCGCGCCCGCCGCGGCGAGCCGGGCCAGGATCGAGCGCTTGCAGCCGTAGTCGAGCACGGCGATCAGGGGCCGGCCCTCGCCGCCGTAGGCGTAGGGCTCACGGGTGGACACCGAGCCGGCCAGCGCGCGGCCCTCCATCGGCTGCAGCTCGCGGACCGCGCGCACCGCCTCGTCGACCGAGCCGTCGCCGGCGACGACGGCGGCCCGCATCGCCCCTGCCTCGCGGATGCGTTGCACGAGCGAGCGCGTGTCGATTCCCGACAGGGCCGGAATCCCCCGCTCCGTCAGCCAGTCCGTCCAGGCCGGCCCGCGCGCCTCGCGCATGATCACGGCGCGGGCGTGCACCCGCCGCGACTCGTTCCGCGTCGACGCCACCCCGTAGTTGCCGATCATCGGAGCCGTGAAGCACACGAGCTGCTCGGCGTAGCTCGGGTCGGTGACGACCTCCTGGTAACCGGTCATCGCGGTCGTGAAGACCGCCTCGCCGAGCGCGTACGCGTCGGCGCCGACGGACTCGCCGCGGAAGGTCGTCCCGTCCTCGAGCACGAGGAAGCCGGTCACGACTCGAATGCCACCCGTCCGTCGGCGACCGTGAGCCGCACCTTGCCCTTGAGCGTCTGGCCGAGGAGCCACGAGTTGCTCGAGCGGGAGCGGAAGCCTTCCTCCGTCACCCGCCAGCTCGCGGCGATGTCGAGGAGCGTGAGGTTCGCGGCGGCGCCGACCTCGATCCGAGGCCGCTCCAGCCCGAAGATGGCGGCGGGGCCGGCGGACATGCGCTCGAGCAGGGTCTCCAGCCGCACGAGGCCGGGCTCCACGAGGCGGGTGTAGAGGACCGCGAAGGCGGTCTCCAGCCCGGTGACGCCGAAGGGCGCCGCCTCGAAGGGCACCTCCTTCTCGTGGCGTGCGTGCGGAGCGTGGTCGGTGGCGACGGCCGCGATCGTCCCGTCCCGCAGGCCCTCGATCAGCGCCGTTCTGTCCTCGGCCGAGCGGAGCGGCGGGTTCATCTTCAGGTTCGGGTCGAGCGTGCGGATCGCCTCGTCGGTCAGGCAGAGGTGGTGAGGCGTGACCTCTCCGCTCACGGGCAGGCCGGCGGACTGCGCTCGGGCGAGCGCCTCGACCGACTCGCGCGCCGAGAGGTGGAGCACATGGAGCGGCAGCCGCTCGTAGGCGGCGATCGCGAGGTCGCGCTCGACCATCACGCTCTCGGCGACCGACGGGTAGCCGGTGAAGCCGAGCTCTGCCGAGACGGCGCCCTCGTGCATCTGGCCGTCGCGCGAGAGGCTCGGCTCCTCGCAGTGCAGCGCGAGCGGGCGGCCGGTGATCGCGCCGTACTGGAGCGCCCGGCGCAGCAGGCCCGCTTCCGCGACCGGCCGGCCGTCGTCGGAGAAACCCACCGCGCCGCTGTCGGCCAGCTCGCCCATCTCGCTCAGCCGGCCGCCCTCGGAGCCCTTCGAGATGGCCGCGAAGAACCCGACCGGGATCGCGGCCTGCTCGCTCGCGGACTCCGCCAGCGAGCGCAGGACCGACGACGAGTCGATCACGGGGTCTGTGTTCGGCATGGCCAGGATCGCGCAGTACCCACCGGCGGCCGCGGCGGCCGTGCCCGTGGCGATCGTCTCCTCGTCCTCCCGGCCGGGCGTGCGCAGGTGCACGTGCGGGTCGACGAACGCCGGCGCGAGCAGCAGCCGCTCGCCGTCGACCACCCGGTGGCCGTTGGCATCGAGGCCGGTGCCGATCGCGGCGATCGTGCCGCCGTCGATGCGGACGTCCAGCACCGCGTCGATCCCTTCGGCCGGGTCGAGGACGCGCGCGCCGCGGATGACGAGGTCTGCTTGCGCCGCCTTCTTCGTCCAGAGCATCAGGCCACCTCGTGGATCGCGAGTGCGGGAGCGGCGACCGGCCCGTGCGTGAGCAGGTCGTAGAGCACGGCCATGCGCACGACGAGGCCCGACCGCACCTGCGTCTCGATCAGCGAGTCCGGCGAGTCGGCGACGACCGGGTCGATCTCGACGCCGCGGTTCATCGGGCCGGGATGCATCACCTTCTGGCCGGGCCGCAGGCGCTCGGGCGTGACGCCCCAGCGGGCGGTGTACTCGCGCAGGCTCGGCACGTAGCTGGCGCCGTCGGCCATGCGCTCCTGCTGCATGCGCAGGACGTAGACGACGTCGGCGCTCCCGATCGTGCGGATGTCGGTGGAGGTCTCGCAGCCGAGCGCCTCGATCCCGCGCGGCAGGAGCGGCGGCGGCGCCACGAGCGTCACCCGCGCGCCGAGCAGGACGAGCGCCTGGATGTTGGAGCGGGCGACCCGGGAGTGCAGGACGTCGCCGACGATCGCGACGTGCAGGCCCTCGATGCGGCCGAACTCCTCCTGGATCGTGTAGAGGTCGAGGAGCGCCTGGGTCGGGTGCTGGTGCTTGCCGTCGCCGGCGTTGACCACATGGGCCTCCGTCACCCGCGCGACCAGCTGCGGCGCGCCGATCTGCGGGTGGCGCAGGACGATCACGTCCGGGTCGTAGGCCGCGAGCGTGAGGGCCGTGTCCTTGAGCGACTCGCCCTTGTCGACCGAGGAACCGACCGCCTTGATCGACATCGTGTCCGCGGAGAGCCGCTTCGCGGCGAGCTCGAAGCTGGAGGACGTGCGGGTCGAGGACTCGTAGAAGACGTTCACGACCGTGCGCCCGCGCAGGGTCGGGAGCTTCTTCAGCTCGCGCTCGAGCGAGCGGCCGAGGCTGCGCGCGGTCGCGAGCAGCCGCTCGACGTCGTCGCGACCCAGGTCGCCGATCGAGATCAGGTGGCGCCTCGCGGGCGGGTCGGGCGGTCGCAGGTCGTCGCGCATGACTCGGATCTCGGCCATCGGCTCCTAGGCCTCCTTCGGTGACGGGATCAGCAGGACTCGGTCGACCTCGTCGATCTCCACGAGCTGCACCTGGACGCGCTCGCCCTGGGCGCTCGGGAGGTTCTTGCCGACGTAGTCGGGTCGGATCGGCAGCTCGCGGTGGCCGCGGTCGGCGAGGACTGCGAGCTGCACCCGCTCGGGACGGCCGTAGTCGAAGAGCGCCTCGATCGCGGCGCGGATCGTGCGGCCCGTGTAGAGAACGTCGTCGACCAGCACGACGGTCTTGCCCTCGAGCGGGAAGTCGAGGCTGGTCGCCCTGACGACCGGCTGTGCGTGCCGCGGAGCGCCCCGTCCGCGCACGCTGACGTCGTCGCGGTAGAAGGTGATGTCCACGGTGCCCGAGGCCGGCTCGACGCCGCCGAGCTCCGCGATCTGGCGGCGGAGGCGCTGCGCGATCGGGACGCCGCGGGTGTGGATGCCGACGAGCGCGAGACGGTCGAGCTCGGCGTTGCCCTCGACGATCTCGTGCGCAATCCGCCTCAGCGTCCGCGCCATCGCGTCTTCGTCGAGCAGGACCTTCTCGGCCGATGTCTCGGCGGGCTGGCGCAAGGACTTTCTCCTTTCCGGCCTCACGGGACCGGGTTAAAGGACGAAGCGCGCGGGACTGTAACGCGTCGGTCGGACGGAGGCTAGGTGCCGCGTTCGGCCGCGAGCAACGGGCCGAAGGTGGCGAACGCGCCGAGGGGCAGGAGCGCGAGCACGGCGAATCCCACCGGCCAGGATGTGACGCTGACGAGCGCCGCGAAGGCGAGCGGGGCGACCATGCAGCCCAGCCCGAGGGCGGTCTGCTGGAAGCCGAGCGCGGCCCCGCTTCGCTCCCGGCCGGCGAGCTCGGCCGTGGCCGTGAAGGAGAGGCCGTTCCAGCCGACCGAGAGCGCGCCGGCCGCCACGAGCGCCGCGACGAGCACAGCATCGGGTGCCTCGGTCAGCACGGCGGCCGCGGCCATCGAGGCGGCGAGACCCAGGCTCAGGGTGCGCAGCGGGCGCAGGCGGCTTCCGATGTGATCGGAGAGGCGTCCCAGCCCGATCCGCAGGACGCCTCCTCCGACGCTGATCGCGGCCAGCACGGCGCCGGCGGCTCCCGGCGAGAGACCACGTTCCTCGTGCAGATAGAGGACGACGAAGCCGGTGAGGGCGATCTGCACCGAGACGAGCAGCGTGCTCCCGGCCGCCAGCTGCCACAGCCGCCGGTCGCGGAGCGGGCTGCCGACGAAGTCCGTCACGGACTCCTCCGGGAAGCCGGGTGCCTCCCGGAGCCAAATGAGGGCGGCCGCGGCCCCGACGGCGCACGCGCCCGAGAGCGCCAGGAACGCCGCGCCGAGACCGAAGCTGGACTCGAGCGCCGGCAGGATCACGGCGCCGAGCCCGCCGCCGACCGGCACCGCGGTCTGGCGGATGCCGAGAGCGAATCCCCGCTCGCTGGCCGGGAACCACGACATCACGGCACGCCCCGTCGCGGCGTTGACGGCCGCGCCGACCATCCCTGCGAGCGTCACGAGCGCCACGAGCAGCCAGAAGCTGTCGGCCGTCGAGGCAGCCGCCAGCAGGAGCGCTGCGCCGCTGAGCCCTACAGCGATCACGGTTCGCTCGCCAATCCGGTCGGTGAGCAGCCCCCAGCCGAGGAGCGTCAGCGTCATGCCGCCGCTCGAGGTCGCGATCGCCACGCCGAGCGCCCCGAGGCCGACATCGAAGCGCTCGGACAGGGCCGGCGACAGCACCGCGAACGAGAACAGCGAGGCGGCGAACGCAGCCTGGGCCAGGAAGCCCACTCCGAGGACGACATAGCGGTAGCGCCGCATCTGCTGACAGGCTATGCCGCGTGCTGGCCTACGTGATTCGCCGCCTCCTGTGGGCCGGAGTCCTCGTCGTGGCGATGACGTTCGTGACCTTCGTGATCCTCTACAAGATCCCGAACGACCCCGCGCGCTTCCTCGTCCCGAACCAGAACCCGGCCGAGTACCAGCTCGAAGCCGCGCGCGAGAAGCTGGGGGTCGACGACCCGTTCTTCGTCCAGTACGGGCGCTTCCTCTGGCGCACCCTCCACTTCGACCTCGGCTACTCGTACGCGTCGGTGGGCTTTCGCGATCCGGTTCCGGTCACCGAGGAACTGCGCCAGGCGATCCCGGTGACGGCGTCGCTGCTGCTCGGCGGGGCGGTGATCTGGCTCTCGATCGCGATCCCGTTCGGGGTGATCTCGGCCATGCGAGCGGGTTCGCCCCTCGACCGGGCGCTGCTCCTCTTCGTCCTGCTTGGAGTCTCGTCCCACCCCGTGGTCGTCGGCCTCTTCTTCCGCCAGATCCTGGGCTACGAGCTCGGGCTCGCCCCGGTCGAGGGCTACTGCCCGCCGTTCGGGAAGGACGGCTGCGGGCTGCACGGGTGGGCGCACCACATGCTGCTGCCCTGGCTGACGATCTCGCTCCTGTTCGCCGCCCTCTACTCGCGGATGGTTCGCGTGCACGTCATCGACCAGCTCCAGGAGGGATACGTGCGCACAGCGCGTGCGAAAGGCGCGCGCGAGTCCCGCATCGTGCGGACGCACGTGCTGCGGAACTCGCTGCTGCCGGTCCTGGCCATGCTCGGGATGGACGTGGGGCTCGTCTTCGGCAGCGCCGTGTTCGTGGAGGAGGTGTTCGGCCTCGCCGGGCTCGGTAGCCTCGCGCTCGGCGCGTCCGCCGGGCTGGTCGGGTTCGACCTGCCCGTGATCGCCGGCGTCATCCTGGTCGTCAGCGTGTTCGTGGTCGTGTTCAACCTGATCGTCGACCTGCTGATGGGCGTGGTCGACCCGCGCGTCAGGGTCATCTAGGTGATCGCGTACGTGGCCAAGCGCCTCCTCTGGGGGGCGGTCTCCTTCATCGTGCTGACGCTCGCGACCTACGTCCTCTTCTTCCAGATCCCCGCGGACCCGGCCCGCTTCGTCGTCCGCAACCCGCGCGCCTCGGAGCAGCAGCTGCAGCAGGCGCGGGAGAAGCTCGGCCTGGACGACCCGGTGCTCGTCCAGTACGGCCGCTACGTCTGGCGGCTCGCGCACCTCGACTTCGGCGACTCCCTCGAGTCCCGGCCGACCGACGTCGTCCCCGTGCGGGAGACGGTGGTGAAGGCCGCCGGTGTGAGCGCCTCGCTGATCGTCGGCGGCGGCGTGCTCGTCTTCTGTATCGCGATCCCGCTCGGCCTCCTGCGGCGCGGTGCGCCCGAAGTCCGCCCTCGACCGAGCGGGGCTCGTGTTCGTGCTGGTCGGCGTCTCGGCGCATCCGATCGCGCTCGGGCTCTTCTTCCGCCAGTACCTCGGGTACAAGTGGCAGCTGATGCCGGTCGGCGGCTATTGCCCGCTGTTCGGCACCGGCGGCGCCGACGACTGCGGCGGCCCTGCCGACTGGGCGCATCACATGATCCTGCCCTGGCTCACGTTCGCGTTCCTGTTCGCCGCGCTCTACTCCCGGATGATCCGCACGAGCGCGCTGGACGTGCTCAACGAGCAGTACGTCCGAGTCGCCCGAGCCAAGGGCGCTCCGGAGCGGCGTGTCTTACGCACCCACGTGTTCCGCAACGCGATGCTGCCGGTGGTGACGATGATCGGGATGGACCTGGGCGTCGCGTTCGGGAGCGCGATCTTCGTCGAGCGCGTGTTCAACCTCGGCGGGCTCGGGAGCCTCTCGGTGGCTGCCCTGCGCGGCGAGATCGGGTTCGACCTGCCGATCGTCGTCGGCGTCGTCGTGTTCGTCTCGGCGGCGATCATCGTGCTCAACCTGATCGTCGACCTGATCTATCCGTTCGTGGATCCTCGGATCACGCCCGGGTAGCGACGGCGACCGACCAGACCAGCTCGTAGCGCACCCGCTCGGGGAGCTCGCGCTCGGCACGGGCGAGGCCTTCCTCGAACTCCGCGTCCTCCAGCAGCCTGAGCGTCGAGATGAAGCGGCCTGCGATCCGCACGAGCGCCTCCTCTCGGCCGATCTCGCCACGCTGGGTCAACGGGACGAGCTTCGTGGAGAACCCGGCCGCCTCGAGCTCGCGGACGAGTGCGTCGGGCTCCGGGAAGCGCGCGCGGTCGGTCTGCTCGAGCGTCGGGAAGAGGTGGTTCAGGTAGTAGCGGTCGAAGTGCGCGGGATCGAACGTCGCGATCGCGATTCTGCCGTCGGGTGAGAGGACGCGCGCCAGCTCCGCGAAGGCCGCCGGCCTGTCGACGAGGTGCGCCACCAACCAGAGCACGGCGCGCTCGAACCACCCCTCCTTGAACGGCAGCTGCTCGGCGCGCGCGACCTTGACGTTCACCCCGCGCCCCCGTGCCCGTGCCGCCATCTCCGGCGAGGGCTCGACGGCCCAGACCCGGCTGCCCCGCTCGGCGAGGGACGCGGAGACCCGGCCGGTGCCGCAGCCGACGTCGAGGACGCGCCGGCCTGCCAGGTCGGCCTCGCGAACGAGCAGCTCGAACAGCTCCCACCAGTTCTCGTCGGCGGGGCGAAGCTCGTCGTATGTCGCCGCGAGCGGCCCGAAATCAGGACTCGGCGAGCTCATCCGGCTCGCTGAGCGCCTCGATCGCCGACATCGCGTCCTCGATCGCGGCCTCGGGGACGAGCACCTTGGTCGGCACGTCGTCCGTCTCGCGTGGATGGTGGTCGACCGCAGGCTCGAGCCGCGAGTCGATCCCCGCCTCGCTCAGCAGGGCCTGAATCTCCTCGCCCTCCGTGACGTCGCTGGCCAGCGCAACCTGCACCATGCCGTGAGCTCCGTTCACGGCGTGTCCTCGACGACGAGGTGCGCCGGGTGGTGCGAGGCAAGGACGCAGGGAGCGTTCGTATGCGCAGCCATACGGGCGTGACCGAGGACGCCGTATCGCGCCGCTCGGCGCGGCTCGACGGCACAGGTGCTCGCTGTGAACGGAGCTCTTATTCGGATGCCTCCTGGAGTGTCGTCACGACTTCCCGCTCGCGTCCGTGCTCGTGGGCGGCGCCGCCCTTCACGAGCACCGGTCCGCCCCGCTCCTCGAAGCGGACGTCGATCGTATCGAAGTCCCTCGGAACCACGGTCTCGCCGAAGAACTCGCGCGCCTCCCGCACGACCTCGCCGCCGGAGTAGCGGTTCGACAGGTGGGTGAGCGCGAGCAGGCGCACCTCGGCGGCCCGGGCGAGCTCCGCGGCGCCGCGGGCGGTCGAGTGCCGCGTCTCGGTGGCGCGCTCGCGCTCGTCCTCGCAGAACGTGGCCTCGTGGACCAGCAGGTCGGCATGCCTGGCCGCCTCGAGCACCGAGCCCGAGGGCGCTCCGTCGCCGGCCAGGACGACCTTGCGGCCGGCTCGGGCGGGACCGAGGACGTCGTCCGGCGTCACCACCCGTCCGTCGGGAAGCGTGACGCTCTCCCCGTGCTGCAGCAGGCCCCGCTCCGGGCCCGGTGGAACGCCGAGCGCAGCGGCGGCGTCGACGTCGAACCGTCCGGGCCGCGGCGGCTCCACGAGCGAGTAGCCGAGCGCCGAGACGCCGTGCGCGACCGGAAAGGTCGACAGCACGTATTCGTCGCGGTCGAGCGCGTCGCCGGGCTCCAGCTCGACGAGCGTGTACTCGTAGGTCAGCTTGCCGAAGATGCGCCGGAGGGCCCGGAACAGGTCGTCGAGCCCCGGCGGCCCGTAGATCGTGAGCGGCAGCTCGCGGCCGCGGAGCGCGAACGTCTTCAGCATCCCGGGCAGGCCGAGGTAGTGGTCGGCGTGGTAGTGGGTCAGGAAGACCTCGCGCAGCTCGACGAGGCCGACGTTCGAGCGCAGCAGCTGGCGCTGCGTCCCTTCGGCGCAGTCGAACAACAGCCGCTCTCCTCCCCGTCGAACGAGCGTGGCGGTCGGCGCGCGCTGAGCGGTGGGCATCGACCCGGAGGTACCGAGGAAGACCAGGTCGAGATCCACGTGCGCAGTCTACGAAGGGGCCATCAAGGCCAGCGGCCATCCAACCGATGGAGATCCGGGTACCTGTGGCCAGGACATCGATCACCAGACGTGTTGCGCGCTCATTCACCTTGCTGCGCGCTTTCGTGCTGCTCAGCGGCTTGCTGCTCGCTGCGGGCGCGCTCGTCCTCGGGCGCGCTGCTCACCGATGCGCTCCGTGGCCAGGCGCTCGACGATGCCAAGCTCTCGCTCACGCAGTACACGAGCGGCGCCCTCGGGCCGCACATCGTCCGCGAGGGCCGCGTCGATGTGGCCGGAGCGTCGGACGCAGCGACTGTCGAGCGACCTCGGAAGCTCGCCCGGACATCATGAGCGTCAAGGTCTGGCGCGCAGACGGCGTGCTCGCCTGGACGAATCTGGCGCCCGAGCGGATCGGCAAGCGCTTTCCGCTCAGCCATCACCTCGAGGAGACGCTCGAGTCGGGAATCGCCGAGGCCGAGTTCGAGTCGCTCGGCGACGCCGAAGACCAGGCGGAGTCGGCGCTCGGGATCGACCACGTGGTCGAGGTGTACGCGCCGATCCGCGCCGGCGAACGGATCGTGGGCGCTTATGAGGTCTACGCCGACTCGGCCCCGCTCGAGCGGTCGATTGCGGCCCGCAAGCGGCAGATCTGGGCAACCACCGCTGCCGTCTTCGGCGCGCTCTGGGTGCTGCTCTTCCTGCTCGTCCGCGGAGCCTCGCAAGCGCTTCGCAACCGGACCGAGGCGCTGCGCGAGCGCTCGCAGGCCTTGATGGATTCCTATCGGCGCCTCGAGGAGAGCTCGCTCGAAGCGGTCGAGAGCCTGAACGCCACCGTCGAGGCCAAGGATCACTACACGGCCGGACACTCTTTCCGGGTGCAGGAGCTCGCGCTTGCGCTCGGCGAGGAGCTCGGTCTCGGCCCCCAGAGCGTCGACGCGCTTCGCTTCGGCGCGCTCTTCCACGACATCGGCAAGCTCGCGGTGCCCGACTCGATTCTCACGAAGCCGGGTCGTCTCACGGACGAGGAGTACGACGTGATCAAGCGGCATTCGGCCGACGGCGCCCGGATCGTGGGCAAGCTCGGCCGCCTCCGGCCCGCAGTCGCGGTCATCCAGCACCACCACGAGCGCTGGGACGGGCGTGGGTATCCCGACCGCCTGGTGGGCGAGGCGATCCCGATCGAGGCCGCCATCGTCGGTCTCTGCGACGCGTGGGACGCCATGACCACCGACCGGCCCTATCAGCGGGCACTTTCGTTCGAGGAGGCGTTCGCCGAGGTGCGCGACGGCCGGGGGACCCAGTTCCACCCCGACGTGGTCGACGCGTTCGTCGCCCTGGCCCGTCAGGGCCGCGTGTCGTCCGGCGCGGAGCTCGGACGTTCCGAGTCTCGCGCGCTCGCCGAAGCCGGCTAGCCGGCCGGAAGCACGAGCACCTGGCCGGGCTGGACGGTCGTGCCGCGAGGTCGTTACGCTCCTGGATCTCCCACACGGCCTCGCGGGGATCGCCGCCGTACTCGCGCAGAGCGATCGCCCACAGCGTGTCGGCGGGCTTGACCACGTAGCGCCGCTCGGGCCCGGCGCTCTGCCCGGCGCGGGCGACGACGCTCAGCAGGAGCGCGAGCGCGAGAGCGATGATGACGATCCGTCCGAACATGCGTTCGCATGGTATGCGAACACCTGTTCGATGTCAAGCGCAAGGCGCCGGGTTACAGAACGGCCTGGACGAATGCCCCGTCGCGGTAGGCGAGCTCACCGTCCGCATAGACCTCTCCCCCGTTGCGGAGGTCGCAGATGAGGTCCCAGTGCAGCGCCGAGCGGTTGGCGCTCCCGGTCTCCGGATACGCGGTCCCGAGCGCGAGGTGGACGGTGCCGCCGATCTTCTCGTCGAACAGGATCTCCCGGGTGAACGACGTCACGGCCTCGTTGAGCCCGAAGGCGAACTCGCCTGCGCGGCGGGCGCCGTCGTCCACGGCGATCATCTCGCGCAGCAGGTCCTCGCCGCGCGAGGCGGTCGCCTCGACGACCTCGCCGCGCTCGAAGCGCAGACGCACGCCGTCGACCTCGCGGCCCTGGAAGATGGCGGGATACGTGAACCGGATCGTCCCCTCCACGCTCGTCTCGACCGGTCCGGTGAAGATCTCGCCGTCGGGAAAGTTCTCCAGGCCGCTGGAACGGATCCAGCGCCGGCCGCCCACGCCGATGCGCAGGTCGGTGTCCTCGGCCACGATCCGCAGCTCGGAGACGCCGTCGAGGAACGAGCCGACGCGCTCGAGCCGCTCTCCGAATGCCTTCCACTCGGCGATCGGGTCCTCCCGGTCGAGGAAGCCGGCGGCGTAGACGAAGTCCTCGAACTCGGGCAAGGACATCCCGGCGTCCTGGGCGGCGGCCTGCGTCGGGAACAACGTCAGCACCCAGCTGAGCTCGTCGTTGGCCGCGCGCTCGAGGTAGCGGTTGCGCTGAGGCTCGAGCGCCTTGTGCACCCGCGCCTGCTTGGCCGCGTCCACGGACGTGAGGCTGCGCGTGTTGCTCGGAGCCATGATCACGACGCGGCTGTCGACCGCCTCGATGTCGTCGCGCCGGGCCGGGTTGACCCAGTCCAGCTGCTCGTCGGAGCCGTCGAGCATCAGGTTCTCGAGCATCCCCTCGATCCCGATCCGCGGCAGCGGGTGCGCGCCCGCTTTCAGGATCCGGCGGTAGACCTCGCGGACGAGCGGGGCCGCCGTCGCGGGCGCCTCGATCGTGATCTGCTGCCCCTCCTTCGCGCCGACCGAGTAGTCGACGAGGACGCGCCGCGAGGCGCTCGACGCGCGGGTCAGACACGCTCGGCCACGGGCTTCGGCGTCTCCAGGAAGTGGCCGGCCCGCCAGACGAGCTCCCCGTCGGCGTAGATCTCGCCCTCGGTGCGGAGGTCGCAGATGATGTCCCAGTGCAGGGCGGACTGGTTCTTGCCGCCGCAGTCGTCGAAGGACGAGCCGAGCGCGAGGTGGACGGTGCCGCCGATCTTCTCGTCGAAGAGGATGTTCCGCGTGCAGCGGTCGATCTCGTAGTTGAGGCCGAACGCGAACTCGCCCAGGATGCGCGCGCCCTCGTCGGTGTCGAGCAGCGATAGGAGGTAGTCGCCGCCGCTGGCGGCCTCGGCGTCGACCACGCGGCCGCCCTCGAAGCGGAGGCGAATGTCCTCGACCTCGCTGCCGTGGAAGACGGCCGGCAGCGTGAAGCGGATCTCGCCCTCGGTCTCGGTCTCGACCGGGCTGGTGAAGACCTCGCCGTCCGGCATGTTGTGTGTCCCGTACGAGGGCTGCCAGCTTCGCCCGGCCACGCCCAGGCGCAGGTCGGTGTCCGGGCCGACGATCCGGATCTCGCGCGTGTCCGCCAGCGCGTCCGCGTGTCCGGTGAGCTCCTCGGCGACCTTGCGCCAGTGCGCGACGGGGTCCTCGTCGCCGGCGACGTGGCAGGCGCGGAAGACGAAGTCCTCGTACTCGCGCAGCGACATCTCGGCGTCCTGGGCGTGCGCGTTCGTCGGCATCAGCGTCCCGACCCAGCGCATCTCGCCCCGGTCGATCCGCTCCCAGCGGCGCGTGACGAGGCTGCGCTCGGCCGCGTAGACCTGGCCGCGCGCAACGGGGTCGGCCCGCGAGAACGACTTGGTGTTCGCCTCCGACCAGATCGTCACCTCGGCGTCCAGGCGGTCGACCTCGCGCAGGGCCAGCTCGGGGACGAACTCGCGCTGGGCTGTGCTGCCCTCGGCGACCAGGATCTCGGCGAGGCCTTCGAGCGCGACGTTGGCGTACGCGTGCGCGCCGCGCTGGATCGCGGCCCGGTGGAGCTCGACGATCAGCGGGGTGGCCGCGTCGCCGGCGTTGATGCGCAGCACCTCCCCCTCGGTCAGGCCGAGCGAGTAGTCGATCAGGAGGGTCGCCAGGCGCTCGACGCGGGGGTCGCTCACCGGCGGTTCTTGGCGGCGGTGACCTGGAAGGCCTTGCTGACGAAGAAGCTCTTGCGGGTCGGGTTCGTCTCGGCGAAGAGCTGCACGGCGTAGACGTAGAAGCCGGGCTTGAGCTTCTTCTTCGGGAACCTGACGACGGCCTCGCGGTAGGCCGAGACCTTTCCCTTCTTGGCGAGCACGGCGCCGCTCGGCTTCGAGCGGAGCAACGCGCGCACGAGCTTGGCCCGCGCTTTGCCGGTGGGAGTCGCCCGCCGCGCCACCCGGAACACGCCCGCGTGGTAGGTCGTCGCCTCGAACGCCGTGGCGACCATCGTCCAAGCCCGCGTTCTCTCCGGGACCGCCCGCTTGAACGGGAAGCGTGCGGACGGCCCGATCACCGTCGTCGCGTGCCGCCAGGCGGTCGTGAAGCCGGCGCACCGGCCTCCGGTGCGGGCGATTGCCGCCCTGACGCTGTCGTACGACGGCCGGCGCGTCCCGTCGGCGCGGATCAGGCCCGACTGCCAGCGGTCCAGATTGGGGTCGTCGATCAGGTGGAAGAAGAGCAGCGAGCGAACCGCGGGATCGCAGGCGATGAACGGAATCGCGCCGCTGTAGATCTCGGCTTGACTGGTCTCGTCGGTCGTGGCGACGTTCTCCTTGCCGAAGTACGACCCGCGGGCGCTGGGCACGATCTCGACCTGCCAGCCGACCTCGTTGAGGCGGAAGCGCAGGGAGTCGGCGGCCGCGAGCGCGCCAGCGGGCCGAAGCGTCCGAACGACGACTCGGGGAAGACGGGCTGGCCCGTGCCGGAGAACGCGTCCCAGACCGCCTGCTTGATCCGGTCGAGGTTCGCGAGGCCGGCGTTCGGCCATTGGTAGCCGCGCCCGAGCGGGTCGGTCGAGAGGTTCGGGAACGGGTGGAAGCTGAGCTCGTCCATCAGCGGACGCGTGCGCTTGCTGGCGCGGTACGCCACGCCCATGTCGCGGATGCAGCGCACCGGCGAGGTCGACGGGTTCGAGCGAGCGGTGGGGTTGTCGTTGCCGCGCGGCGAGAGCCCGACGCCGATCACGTTGATGCCCGGGTTCACGCCCTTCAGCGCGTCGTACGACGCCGCGAGCAGGCCCGTGTACGCCGGGCAGGAGAGCGCCTTGCCGGTCGGACCGTACTGCGGCTGCCAGAAGCTGTTCACGTTCGCCTCGTTGCCGACGATGAAGTCGCGGACCGACGGGTAGCGCCGCGCGACGCTCGCGGTCCAGGCCGCGAACTGGCCGGCTGCGGCGGGCGAGTCCGAGATCGCCCGGGGCCGCGCCGGATAGAGCGAGAGGACGACGTTGACACCGCGCGCCTGGGCCTCGCCGAGCGCGCGTTCGATTCCCGCCTCGTGCCCGATCGCGCCGGGCACGTTCGGGTCCCACTTGACCGCGATCCGGTTCTCCCGGAGCCCGGCGTCCTGCATGGCCGTGTAGAAGGCCGCGCCGCCGTCGCCTGCGCCGATCGGTAGGTCGTCGCTGACCCCGACGGCGATCTGCGGCGTGGCCGGGGCGGCCGTGACGAGCGCCGCGAGGGCGCAGGCAAGCAGAGCTGTCGTCTTCGTCGTCATGTGAGACCCCTTGGTGTTCGGCGGTGGAACTCCTTCAGCATCGCATGAGCCTCGCCTAACCGCCAGCCGCCGTGACGGCCTCGAGCAGCCTGCCCGCGCCGAAGCGGACCGGGTCGTCCGCCGGCAGGCCGGTTTCCGCGGCCACCTCGGCGATCGCGACCTCTCGCTGCTTCCTCGTCGAGCTCGGACGTGTTCACGGCGATCGCCGCCACCCGGGCGGGTCGCGCCGGCAGCGAGATCCGCTCGTGCAGCTCGACCAGCTCGCGCAGGGGAGGCAGCGGATGTCCGGGGAAGCCCTCGACCTCGGTCGCGCCCGCCATGTGGCAGAGCACGAACGGTGCGGCGCCGAGCCGTGCATCAGCCCGAGCGTCACGCCCGAGTAGGCCGGGTGCGAGAGCGAGCCCTGGCCCTCGACGAAGAGCAGCTCGCCGCCGCGCCTGGCTCCCTCGACGACGAGCCGCTCGGCCGCGCCGGCGAGGAAGTCGGCGATGACCGCGTCGACGGCGATTCCCCAGCCGGCGATCGCGATCCCGGTCTGGCCGGTCGGCACGAACTGACGACTGCACGCCCGCGCCGGCGCGCCTCGAGGTCGAGCTCGACGCGCGACCGTCTTCTTGCCGATCGCGCAGTCCGAGCCGACGGTGAGCACGATCGTCGCCGGCACCTCGAGGTTCTCGCCCGTCGGCACGCTGAGATCGGGCGGCGGCTTGCGCAGGTCGCGCAGCTCGACGCCGTGGCGCAGCGGCGAGCTCGGCTGAGCTCGGGGTCGTCCGAGACAGGAACTCGTGCAGGCCGTTCTCGACGTCGAGGCCCTCGGCGATGCAGCTCTTCAGCAGCTCGCGCCAGGCGGGCGGGAAGCGGCCGCCCTGGGTGGCCACGCCGACGATCGCCGTGTTCGGGTCGAAGCCGAGCGCGTCGTTCGACGGTCGCCACGACCGGGATGCCCTCCATCGTCTCGCCCGCCCGCGTCGAGTCGAGCACCGCGACGACCGGCGTCGGCCGGTAGCGGATGACGCCGCGCGCCGTCTTCCCGTGGTGCGGGTCGCCGCGATTTGCCCTCAGCGAGGATCAGGTACCGCTTCTGTGACTCCAAGTCGCCGGCGACGGCCGAGCGGGCGTCTGGACACCGTCGACGAGCTGACGCCCGGCCACGGGTCGTGCGCGAGCAGGAGGTTGCCGTCGAGGTCGACGTGGTCGCAGAGGCTCGCCAGCTGACAGCCGGCCGCGATGCCGAGGCCCGACTCGACCATGCAGCCGAGCATCACGCCGAGCCCGAGCGCCCGCGCCGCGTGCGCCATCCGCACGCGCCTCGCGGATCCCGCCCGACTTCGCGAGCTTGATGTTGATCCCGTGCGCGCGCTCGGCGCAGGCGGCGACGTCGGCCGAGCGTGTGGCAGTCCTCGTCGACGTAGATCGGGATCGGCGAGCGCCGCCTTCAGCTCGGCGCCGCCCGGATCGCCCGGCGGGCAGCGGCTGCTCGCAGTACTCGACGCCGAGCGCCTGCAGCTGCGGCAGCGCCTCGAGCGCCTCCTCGAGCGACCAGTACTCGTTCACGTCCACCTGGAGCGGGACGTCCGTCACGCCTCGCACCGCACGGACGCGCTCGACGTCGAGCCCGTCGCCGCCGCCGAGCTTGAGCTTCAGGCGCTTGAACCTGCCCCTGCACCCGCTCGGCCCGGCGGGCCATGTCGTCCGGGTCGCCGAGCCAGACCGTCCAGCTCGTCGGCGGCCCGGTTTGCGGGAGGCCGAGCAGGCGCCACACGGGAACGCCCAGCAGCTTCCCGCAGAGGTCGTGCAGCGCGCCGTCGATCGCCGCCTTGGCCGCCTGCTCGCCGGGCCGCTCGGCGAGCCGCTCGCTCGATCTCCTCGAGCGCGAACGGGTCGTCGCCGAGCAGGTCGCCCGCGCTCTCGAGGAACGCGAGTGCCGAGCCGCGCGCTCTCGTCGTAGCGCTCGATCGGAGCAGCCTCGCCGTAGCCGCTGTCGCCCCCGTGCGACGATCTCGACGTGCACGACGTCGGCCTCGTCCTCGGACCCGCGCGCGATCGTGAAGGTCTCGGCCAGGCGCAGCGTCGCGATGCGGGCGGTCAGCTCCACCGCGGCTAGACTACGTCCCTCCCGCGCCAGTAGCTCAGGGGATAGAGCGCGCGCCTCCGGAGCGCGAGGTCGCAGGTTCGATTCCTGCCTGGCGCATGCGTTGCTCTGCGGACGGCGTTCCTGACCCGGCCGGGAAACGCCCGCACCGGCGGCGGGCGACGGCGGCGTAGTTCGTATCTCTTTCGTTGCACTCGCGGCGTCCGCTCAGGGCGTGTCCGGGGTCTGACCCCTGACACGGCCGAACGGGCGGGTTCGCCGAGATGACTGCGCGCGCTGCGCCGGAGGCGCGCGCGAATCGTTGCGGTTTCTTTGCATGTGCCCCGTCCGCGCGAGCCGTGGCCGGGGTCAGACCCCGGCCGTGGCGCCCAGCGACGTGGCCGCTCGGGGCGGGAAGACGGTGTTCGAGCCCGCCGTCCGGTAGTCATGAGCGAGTTTTCGCGCCGCAGGCTCGACCAACACGACGAGGCGATCCTCGGCAGGCGCCAGAAGGAGATCGCAAGCGCGCTGGCCCGGGCGAGCCGCACGGCCGGGCTGTTCGTCGCGAACGGGCTGGAGGTGCCGTTCGACCTCCTACCCGAGCCGGAGGGCGACCCGAGCACGGGGCGCCTGCTGGAGCTGGCGCGGGAGGAATGGGCCGCGATCGAGTACTGGGCCGTCGTGGCCTTCGCCAACGGCGTCCTGCGCGCGGACGACGCGACGATCAGTCAACGAGCCGAGGCGCTCCGGTTGCGGGCGATGGCGAACGACGGCCTGGGCAACGACGACGAGGCCCTGGCGGATGCACGCGCCGCGCTCGACCTCGCGCCGAAGTCGACCACCGGACCGGTGTGGAGCGCGCAGGTCTGGCTCTCCTTCCGGAACCGCCTCGACGCCGACGACTAGCGAGCCGCCGCGGCACGTAACGTGCCGGACCCGTGTACTCGGTCCTCAATCCCCGGGAGCTGTTGCGGCTGCGGGGCCGGCGGACAGGGCCGAAGGTGGCCCGCAACGTCGTCCTGCTCGGGCTCGTCAGCCTCTTCACGGACATCTCCTCGGAGATGGTCACGACGATCCTGCCGCTCTACCTCGTCTACACGCTCGGGTTCTCGCCGCTGCAGTTCGGGATCGTCGACGGCCTCCAACAGGGCGCCGCGGCGCTCGTGCGGGTCGCCGGCGGCTTCGCTGCCGACCGCACGAGGCGGCACAAGGAGGTCGCGGTCGTCGGCTACGGGCTCTCGGCCTTCGCCCGCCTCGGCCTGCTGTTCGTCAACAGCGTCCAGGCGCTGAGCGCGATCGTCTTCGTCGACCGCACCGGCAAGGGGATCCGGACCGCTCCGCGCGACGCGCTGATCTCGCTCTCGAGCGACCGCGCGCTCGCTCGGCGCCGCGTTCGGCGTCCACCGGGCGCTCGACACGGCCGGCGCGATGATCGGGCCGCTGATCGCCTTCGGGCTCCTCTGGCTCGCGCCCGGCGACTTCGACGCGATCTTCGTCGTCAGCTTCTGCGCCGCGCTCGTCGGTCTCGCGCTGCTCGTCCTCTTCGTCGAGAACCGTCCGGTTCCCGTGGCGGACGCCGCCCACGTCTCGCTGCGCGCGGCGGTCCGCCTGCTCGGCCGGCGCCGCTTCGCCACCCTCGTCGGCGGTCGGCGGCGCGCTCGCGATCTTCACGGTCAGCGACGGGTTCCTCTTCCTCGCCCTCCAGCGCCACCTGGACTTCGAGGAGCGGCTGCTGCCCCTGCTCTTCGTCGGGACGGCCGGAACGTTCATGCTGCTCGCGATTCCGGTCGGACGGCTCGCCGACCGCGTCGGCCGCGGGCGGGTGTTCCTCGCCGGCTACATCCCGCTCCTCGCCGCCTACGCGCTGCTCCTCCTCCCCGGCTTCGGCTCGGCCGAGATCCCGATCTACCTGGCGCTCCTCGGGCTCTACTACGCGGCCACGGACGGCGTGCTGATGGCGCTCGCGAGCACGACGCTGCCGGCCGCCCTGCGCGGGAGCGGGCTGGCGCTGCTCGTGACGGCCACCAGCCTCGGCCGCTTGCTGGCCTCGGTCGTCTTCGGCACGATCTGGACATGGCAGGACCTGGAGACGGCGCTCGCGGCCTTCGCGGTCGGGCTCGTGGTGGCGCTGGTGCTGGCGGCGACGGCGCTGCGGCTGTCGCCGGAGGTCGCAACCGTTGAGTAGCCGCGCCAGGCTGGTCATCTTCGGCGTCCTCGTGGCCGGGTGCGCTCGCCGCCGCCGTGGGCTACGTGGCCTGGGCGGCGCTCGGGACCGACGAGCGCGATCCGCCGAAGCCGGCGAGCGCCGAGCTCAAGCTCGCCACGACACGAGACGCCGTACCTCGTCTACCAGCACGTCGTCCGCGGGCCGCATTACGGCGAAGTCGCCGTGGCGCCGCTCGACTCGCCCGGACACCCCCGTCTTCACGGGCCTCGTCTGTGAGCGCGTCTACGCGTCCGGCGGGACGGGGAATCTGCCTCGTGCCCAAGCAGGAGCCGCTCGGCAGCGCGGTGACGGCGCGGCTGTTCGACGAGACCTTCACGCCCGGTGACTCCGCCCGGCTCGACGGGATCGCCAGCCGCGCCCGCGTCTCGTCACGCGGGCGCTACGGCGCGACGACGACGTTCGTCGCCGGGCACTCCTACCGCGACGAGGGCTTCTCGACCGTGACGTCGCTGATCGACATGCACGACGGCAAGGTCCTGGCCCAGCTCGAGGACTTCGAGGTCACGAAGGACGGCAAGCCGTTCGAGTCCGTCGACTTCAACTTCTGGGGCGTCACCTTCGCGCCCGACGAGACCCGCTTCTACGCGACGCTCCAGACGCGCGGGCAAGCTGTACCTCGTCGAGGGCGACGTCGACTCCCGCACGGCGACGGTGATCGCCGAGGACGTCGAGTGCCCCTCGCTCTCGCCCGACGGACGGCGCATCGCGTTCAAGCAGCGCCAGGGCGGCAAGTGGCGCCTGCACGTGCTCGAACCTCGACCGCGAGGGCCGCACGCCGCTGGCGGAGACCCGCAGCGTCGACGACCAGGTCGAGTGGCTCGACGACGGACGCATCCTCTACGGCTACCAGGGGGACGTCTGGGTCGTGCCGGCCGACGGGCGGCGGGCGGCCGAGCATCTACGTTCGCGACGCGCTCTCGCCCGCCGTCGTTCGCTCGTGAGCTTGTAAGAACCGACCGAAACCGGATACAACTTGTAGCAGCGGTATGCGGGGGTCGAAGGTGGAACAGCGGGCGGCCGTCTGGCCTGCCTGGAGGAGGATCGCGGTCCTCGGCCTCTGCCTGCTCGCACTCGCCGGGTCCGCGTCCGCGGCGAAGTCCCAGACCAGCACCTGCGGAACGCCCCGACAAGCACGTGGACGAACGGACCGGACATCGATCGTCGGCACGCAGCGGCCACGACGTTCTCTTCGGCGGGGGCGGCGACGACGTCATCCTGGGTAACGGCGGCAACGACATCCTCTGCGGTGGCTCCGGCAACGACACCGTGGACGGCGGGAGCGGTCACGACCTCCTCTACGGAGACGAGGACAACGACCGCGTTCTGGGCGGAGACGGAAACGACGGCATCGACGGCGGCACGGGCAACGACCACATCGAAGCCGGCACCGGCAACGATCCCAGCGGCGGCGGCGTGATCCACGGCGGCCCCGGCGACGACACGATCGACGGCGGCCCCGGCTCGGACGCGATCGCGGGCGACGACGGCAACGACACGCTCCTCGGCGCCGACGGCAACGACGCGGTCGACGGCGGCAACGGCAACGACCGGATCGAGCTCGGCGGCGGCCACGACCCGGCCAGCACGGGCGTCACGACGGGCGGGCCGGGCGACGACCACATCGAGGGCGGCGCGGGCGACGACATCTTCACCGGCGGCGACGGCAACGACGTGCTCAACGCCGGCGAGGGCAACGACCGGGTCGACGGCGGCGCGGGCAACGACCGGATCGACCTCGGCATCGGCAACGACTCTCCCGGCGACCCGCCTTCGCACGGCGGCCCCGGCGACGACGTGATGGACGGCGGCCTCGGCAACGACGGGCTCGTCGGTGACGAGGGCAACGACCAGCTCCTGGGCGGCGACGGCAACGACCACATCGAGGGCGGGATCGGGAACGACCGCATCGATGCCGGCCCCGGACACGACCCGGTCGGCTCCCGCAGGCTGCTCGGCGGGCCGGGCGACGACCAGATCATCGGCGGGCTCGGCGACGACCACGCGCTCGGCGAGGACGGCAACGACGTCCTGATCGGCGGCGACGGCAACGACGCGCTGGAGGGCGGTCCCGGCAACGACCGCATCGACGCCGGCCCCGGCAACGACCCGTCGAACGAGCTCGCGGTCACGGGCGGCCCGGGCAACGACATCATCAGCGGCGGCCACGGGTCGGACAAGCTTCATGGCGACGACGGCGACGACCTCCTCAACGCCGGCTACGGCGACGACATCGTCCTCGGCGGCGCCGGCGACGATCGGATCGACGGGGGCCCGAACGACGACAACGTCCGTGCCGGCCCCGGTCGCGACCCGCCGAACAAGGGTGGTTGGATCGTGGGCGGCAGCGGCGACGACAAGGTCGACGGAGGCGCGGGCTCGGACCGGCTGAAGGGCAACCAGGGCGACGACGACCTGTCCGGCGCAGGCGGCAACGACACCCTGCTCGGCGGCGCAGGCAAGGACGACTGCACAGGCGGCCCGGGCCGCGACCAGTGCGACGGTGGTCCTCCCGGCCCGAATCGCAGGCGCTACCTGACGGACCACGACAACTGCAAGGGCGACGTCGAGCGTCCGAGGAACTGCCGCGTCGTCGGTCGACGTCGCGCCGGCCGCCGCTGAGGCTACGATTCAACCGCCGATGCTCCCGATCGACGACCCACTGAGTACCCGTGCCAAGCCTTCCGCGCATCAAGCGGACGCGCACGGCCGCCGATGCGGCCCGGATCGCCCCTGCGCCGCGCGAGCTTCCTGAGCTCGACGCCCACGGCCTCACCTGGATCCACCTAGACCGGCCGACGCAGGGCGAGGCGTCGCAGCTGGCCGAGCGCTTCGGCTGGCACCCGCTCGACGTCGAGGACGTGCTCTCGAAGCGCCAGCGGCCGAAGATCGACGAGTACGCCGACTACCGCTTCGTCGTCCTCCACTTCCCGGTCTACGACAAGGCGATCGGACGGCTGAACGCGGCGGAGCTCGACATCTTCATCGGCCCGAACTACCTCGTCACGCTGCCGAACGTCGAGCTGCTCCCGGTCACGCGCCTGTTCGCGCGCGCGTCGGACGACGAGGAGCTGCGCGACAACCTCTTCTCGAAGGGGTCGGGCTACCTGCTCTACCACGTGCTCGACGACCTCTTCGACTACTGCTTCCCGATCCTCGACAAGATCGGCTACAAGCTCGACCGGATCGAGGACGAGATGTTCGAGGGGCGCTCCGAGGAGATCGTCCGCGACATCTCCAACGTCAAGCAGGAGATCATCTCCTACCGCAAGATCATCAAGCCGGAGCGCGCCACGCTGCGGCTGCTCGAGCGCCACGTCGACAGCTTCCTGCCCGAGGAGCTCGAGCTCTACTTCGACGACATCGTCGACGCGGCCGAGCGGATCTGGGACCTGCTCGACAACTTCAAGGAGGTCGTCGAGGCGCTCGAGGACACGAACGAGTCGGTGATCTCGCACCGCCAGAACGACGTCCTGCGCCTGCTCACGCTCTTCAGCGTCACGATGCTGCCGCTCACCGTGCTGACCGGCCTGTTCGGGATGAACGTCGCCTTCCCGGGCTCGGGCTCGCGCGAGGCCTTCTGGCTGATCCTCGCGCTGCTGGTGGCCGCGCTGGTCTCGATGGTGGCGTTCTTCCGCTACAAGCGCTGGCTCTGAGCAGCGTCCTCAGGGCGTCGCGGTCTGTGTGGAAACCCACACAGAAATCCGCGTTTGTGCGGCGGATCGCCGGGGATCTTGCCGTGACACCCAACCGAAGGAGTCGCATGGCAACACGTGACATCACTGCAGACGACCGGGCGACGAGCGCCAGGTCGATGAGCTCGCCGACCGTGGTTCGGCGCCAGGAGACGAAGCCGTCGTTCATCACGACGGAGTTCTGGGGCATGGTCGCGGCTGTGGCGGCGATCCTGATCGCCGCTCAGCAGGCGGACAACTTCGACGCGCCTCGGGCTTGGACGCTCGTGGCCGCTGTCGTGATCGGTTACATGGTCAGCCGTGGGCTCGCCAAGAGCGGCAGCGCCCATCGCGACCGGGACGACGCCGACCGCATCTAGTCCGGGAGCGCCGGGGCGGGAGACGCAGGCTTGCGTCTTCCGCCCGGCGACGCTACGAACGAGGACCGAATTTTCGACCAGCCGGTTTCACTGCTCGCCGGCGCGGGGATCTCGGGGTAATGGCAACTCGCAACACTCGGCGGGAGGAGAACCAGAAGCTGTTCCGGCGCGGGAACGAGCGCCTGCACAGCGCGGTGACCGACCAGGTGCCCGACGACGGACGCATACCGTTCCTCTGCGAGTGCGCCGACGAGTTCTGTGACGGACGCGTCAACCTCCGGATCGAGGACTGGGAAGGCGTCGAGCGTGAGCCACACCACTACGTGATGGTTTCCGGGCACACTCGCAGCGAAGGTGAGATGGTCGTCGGTACTCTCGACGGCTACGACATCGTTAGGAAGCCTGTCTAACCCGGGGAGCAGGCGTTGGGGGAATCCGAGGAGGAGCGCGGCGACCGTGCTGCCCGCAATGAGGCGCTCTTTCGCCGCGTGAACGAGCGAGTCGAAGAGGTCAACCAGGCGTTCGAGCCGATCCTGGGTGACTCCGACTTCTTCTGCGAGTGCGCCGACATCGAGTGCATGGAGAAGATTCGGATGACGCTCCGCGAGTACGAGGCGCTTCGTGCCGACTCGACGCACTTCGCCGTCAAGCCGGGGCACGTCTTCCCCGAGGACGAGCGGATCGTCGACGAACGGGTCGGCTACGTCGTGGTGGAGAAGTTCGGGGTCGCCGGCGAGCGGGCTGCCCAGCTCGATCCCCGGGATCCGAACACCTAGCCGCGCGATAGCCTCGCGCGCATGACGCTCGCCGAGCTCGCCGTCACCGTTGGCGTGCTCGCGATCCTGGGGCTGGCCGCGAGCCGGATCGGCCTCTCGGCGATTCCCGCCTACCTGCTCGCCGGGCTCCTGCTCGGGCCGAACGAGCCCAAGGTGCTCGCGCTGATCGAGCCCTCCGAGGTGACGGACTTCGTTGCCCAGCTCGGGATCGTCTTCCTGCTCTTCTTCCTCGGGCTCGAGTTCACGCTCGGTCGAATCGCGCGGAGCCGGCGGCACGCGGTGGTCGGCGGCGCGATCGACTTCGGGGTGAACGCGAGCCTCGGGCTGGCCGTCGGCGTCGCCGCGTTCGGCTTCAGCTTCGCCGCCCTGATCCTCGGCGGCCGCGATCTACGTTTCCTCGAGCGCGATCACGGTCAAGGGCCTGATCGACTTCCGCCGGCTCGCGGACGACGAGACCGACCTCGTGCTGGCGATCCTCGTCGCGGAGGACCTCGTGATCGCCCTCGTGCTCGGCTTCGCCGCGGGCGGCGGCGGCACGGCCGCCACGACGCTCGCGATCGTCGGGAAGGCAATCGGGTTCGTCGCCGTATCGCTCGCGATCTCGAAGTGGTTGAGCAACGCGATCGACCGCTTGCTCGACTGGCTGCCGCAGAGAGCTCTTCCTGCTGGCCGTGTTCGGCTTCGTGGCCGGCATGGCCGCGGTCGCCCACGAGCTCGGCCTCTCCGAGGCGATCGGCGCTCTCATGGCCGGCGTCGTGCTCTCGGAGACGTCGGTCCGGGCGGAGATCGAGGAGCGCTTCTTCAGCTTCCGAGACGTGTTCGCCGCGCTCTTCTTCTTCGTCTTCGGCCTGTCGATCGACGTCGGCGCGATCGACGAGGTCGGCTGGTTCTTGGCGGTCGCGGTCGTGGTCACGCTCGTCGGGAAGATCGCCGCCGGCAGCGTCGCAGGGATCCTCGGCGGGTACACCGCGCGACAGGGGTTCAACGCCGGGGTCGCCCTGGTCGCCCACGGCGAGTTCACGATCATCCTGGCCCAGCTCGCCGCCGACAACGACGCGATCCCGGGGGCGCAGCAGGCCGAGCTGGTCGCGTTCGCCGGCCTGTACGTCCTCGTCACGGCCACCCTCGGCGTCGTCCTGATGAAGGAATCGAAGCTGCTCGGCAGACGCCTGTTTCCTACCCCTAGACTGACCGAGGAGGAGTAGCGCTATGCCCTTGGACCTGCAAGAGACGCGGCTGCCCGGAGTCGGGGTCAAGTACACGCTCCGGCTGCACGACGGCGGGCGGATCGCCGTCATTCTCCACAACGACGGCACACGCGAGCTGTACTGGTTCCGGCACGGCCACGACGACGAGCCGCGGGCCGTGATCCGGCTCGACGACGACGAGGCGCGGCAGCTCGGCGCGGTGATCGGCGGCGCGTACGAGCGGCCGAAGATCATCGAGGACCTGGAGATGGCGCTCGGCGAGCTGCAGATCGAGTGGGTGCCCGTGCCCGACACGAGCCCCTGGATCGGGAAGACGCTCGCGGAGGCGGCCTTCCGTGCCCGCACCGGCGTGACCGTGATCGCGATCCTGCGCGAGCCCGAGCCGGTGACCGGCGCTCAGCCCCAGGACGTCGTGCAGCGCAGCGACACGCTCGTGACCGTCGCGAAGGCCGGGTCGTACCCCGCCTTCAGGCGTTCACTCGCAGGCCAGGACTAGCAGCTCTTCTTCTTCTCGGCGTTACGGCACAGGTCCCGGCCCGCGCCGCCGTCGACGGAGTCGCGCCCTGCCCCGCCGTTCAGCAGGTCGCGTCCGCCGTTCCCGACCAGCTTGTCCGCGCCCTTGCCGCCGTCGAGCGCGTTCGGCGCCGCGTTGCCGGTCAGCGAGTCGGCGAAATTGGTGCCGATCACGTCCTCGATCGCCTTCAGGCGGTCGGTGCCGAGCCCCGTCGCGCGGCTGCGCGTGAGGTTGACGCTGACCTTTCGGGGCGAGTCCGAGAAGTCGAGCACGTCACGGCCGCTCCCTCCGTCCAGCTTGTCGTTGCCGGTCCAGCCGCCGAGCAGGTCGTCGCCGCCGGCGCCGAGGATGGTGTCGTTGCCGGGCCCGCCGTCGAGCAGGTTGATCCCGCCGTCGCCCCTGATCGAGTCCGCCGAGTCCGAGCCGAGCACGCTGTTCACGTTGACCAGCGTGTCGGAGCCGAACGCTCCGTTCGCCAGCCCGGTGGTGAGGTCGACCGCCACCGAGCCCGGGGATTCCACGTAGGAGACGATGTCGACGGTCCCTGAGCTGCCGTCGAGGCGGTCGTTGCCGAGGTCGCCCGAAAGGATGTCGACGCGGCCCGGGCCGCCGGCGATCGTGTCGTTGCCGTCTCCGCCGCACACGATGTCCGTGCCGTCGCCGCCGTCGATCGTGTCGTCGCCCTGCAATCCGACGATCACGTCGGCGCCGGGTGTCCCCGTGAGGACGTCGTTGCCCGCGGTCCCGGTGATCGTCGGGCGCTCGTCGAGGCAAGTGGCGGTTTGCCGACTGCCCGCGCCGGCCACCGCCGCGAGCAGCGCTGCCGCGCACAGGGAGAGGAGGAGGAGCGAGACGCCGCGCCGCACGGTTCGAGGGATACCGCCGGACAAGCGGATGCAAACATGAGCCTCGTGACGAAGCCGCTGTGGGCGCCGTGGCGCCTCGAGTACGTGGGCAGCGCCGACGAGCAGGAAGGCTGCTTCTTCTGCTCGGCGCTCGCGGGCGCCGACGAAGATGGGCTGATCGTGCACCGCGGCGAGCGCGCCTTCGTGCTGCTGAACAAGTTTCCGTACTCCTCCGGCCACCTGCTCGTCGCGCCGGTCCGCCACCTCGGCGAGTTCGCGCAGCTCGAGGACGACGAGGCCCTCGAGCTGCACCGGCTCGCGGCTCGAGGGCAGGCCGCACTCGACGAGACCTACGGCCCGGAGGGCTACAACCTCGGCTGGAACCTGGGCCGCATCGCCGGCGCGGGCGTCCTCGACCACGTCCACCTGCACGTGGTTCCCCGCTGGGCCGGCGACACGAATTTCATGCCGGTGCTCGCCGACGTCAAGGTGCTTCCGGAGCACCTCGTGGAGACCCGACGCCGCCTGGCGGCGGCCTGGAGCGCCTCCTAGGCGGCCGAGCTCGGCCGGGCGCGCCGGCTCTCGAGCACGGCGAAGGTCACCAGCGCGCAGATCCCGGCGTGAGCACGGGAGCGCGCGGCAATCCAGACGGGCCATTCGCCGGCCGGCCCTCGCCACACCGCAGTGAATCCCTGGAAGGCGTCGTTCATGCCGTCGTGTATATCGGCACGATTGGTGGAAAGGCGTAGCCGCGTTGTAAAGATTCAGCGCCGGATCACCCCGTTGCACGCAGCGGGCCTGCGGGAAACTCACCAGCGTGGACGGCATCCTCGACGCGGCTCGAGCATTCTTCGACGGGTTGGCCTCGGTCAGGTGGGGACCGCTCGGCCTCGCAGTCCTCTGCCACCTGCTCAAGGTCGCAGCGCGCACGCGCGCATGGCGCAACATCGTCCAGGCCGCGTATCCGGATGCGGACGTCCGCTGGCGCTCCGTCTTCGGCGCCTACGTGGCGGGCGTGGGCGTGAACGCGATCGTCCCGGCCCGCGGCGGGGACGTCCTCAAGCTCTACCTGCTCAAGCACCGCGTGGAGGGCTCCACCTACCCCACGCTCGGCTCGACGCTGCTCGTCGACACCCTCTTCGACACCGTGCTCGCCTCGGCCCTGGTCGCGTGGGCCCTGGCGTTCGGGTACCTACCGGGCCTCGACGTGTTTCCGACCCTGCCCTCGATCGACTGGCTGTACCTCTTCCAGCACCCGAGGCTCGGGATCGTCGTCGGCGCGGCGCTCATCGTCCTCATCGTCGTCGTCCTCGTCTGGGGCTCGCGCAAGGTCGCGGACTTCTGGGACCGCGTCCGGCAGGGCTTCACGATCCTGCGCCGCCCGCGGGATTACCTCCGTCGTGTTGTGCTCTGGGACGTCGTGGACTGGTCGCTGCGGCTCGCGTCGGTCTACTTCTTCCTGAAGGCGTTCGGGCTACCAACCGGGGGCGAGAACGTGCCGCTCGTGCAGACGACGATGAGCCTCTCGACCGCGTTGCCGTTCACACCCGGTGGGGTTGGGACTGAGCAGGCGCTGCTCGTGTACACCTTCCAGGGCGAGGCGTCGACCTCGGCGCTGCTCGGCTTCAGCATCGGGATGAAGATCGTGCTGACGGTCGTGAACGTCGCGATCGGCGCCGTGGCGATCTTGCTGATGCTGAAGACGCTCCGCTGGAGGGATCACGTCGACCGCGACCAGGCCGCGATCGAGGGCAGCTAGTGGGGCAGCTCCTCGATGGCGTCGAGCAGGGTCAACTCGGGCGGGCGGACAGCGCCGCCGAGCCGCATCGACTCGCGGACGTCGGGGTCCTCGAGGAACCGGTTCAGCGCCTCCACGCTCTCCCACTCGAGCAGCAGGGAGACTCGGTTCGGCTCGTGGCGATGGCGGAAGACGCGCGCTCCGCGCGACCCGTGCCGCTGGCGGAGCCGCAGCCCGCGCGTGTTGAAGTTCTCGAGGAAGCGCTCGAAGGCCTCGACCTCGACCTGCGCGAGGACGTGAATCCTCACTCGACGGCCCAGTAGACGTAGTCGGTGGGCGTCTCGGGGTCGTACGGCAGGAAGCTGGCCTTGCTGGGCTCCGTTCCGTCGGGAACGAGATAGAGCTCACACTGCTCGTACCTCTGCCCCGGCTTCAGTAGGCCTTTGGAGCCCTGCGGGCAGGCCTCGAACGGCCGGCCGCCCAGGTCGATCACGGTCGTCGAGCGGACCGTGGTGCCGTCATCGTCCTCGAGCGAGACGGAGGCGAGCCGGTCGATCGCCGGGCCGCTCTGGTTTCTGAGTCGCAGGTTCACGTAGTAGGGCGTGCTCGTCCGCTCGACGGGGTCGAGCGTGAACCCGGCCTGCTTCAACTCCTCCTGGGTGCCCTTCCTGACTGCGAGCACGGTGATCCCGAGCATCGTCGGCTCAGGCGCCTGCTCGCCGGTGGTGACGGCCGGGCTGTGCTCGACGACGACCTCCTCCCCGAGCGCGTGCGTGGAGCTGCCTCCGTCGCCGCCCCCGCAAGCGGCGAGCGCCAGAACGACCGCGACCCAGCCGAGCGGGATGAGGCGGCGCAGCGCCAAGAGCGGACGATGGGATTCGAACCCACGACCCTTGGCTTGGGAAGCCAATGCTCTACCAACTGAGCTACGTCCGCGTAGCCGCCATTCTACCCCGCGGCGAAACGCGCTTCCACGCGGGATAATCGCGTCGGCAAAGAGACTTCTGGGGAGGCAGCGATGGCCAGCGAGAGACTGCACGAGACGGCAAACGCGCTCGTCGCCGAGGGCAAAGGGATCCTCGCCGCGGACGAGAGCTCGGGGACGATCAAGAAGCGCTTCGACGCGATCGGCGTCGAGTCGACCGAGGACAACCGGCGCGCCTACCGCGACCTGCTCTTCACGACCGAGGGGGCAGGCGACTACATCAGCGGCGTCATTCTCTTCGACGAGACGATCCGCCAGTCGACCGAGGACGGAACGCCGTTCCCGAAGGCGCTCGAGCGGAACGGGATCATCGCGGGCATCAAGGTCGATCAGGGCGCCAAGCCCCTCGCGGGCGCCGAGGGCGAGACGATCACGGAGGGGCTCGACGGGCTCCGCGAGCGCCTGAACGAGTACCGCGAGCTCGGGGCGCGCTTCACCAAGTGGCGCGCGGTGCTCTCGATCAAGGGCCAGCACGTCCCGAGCGACTACGCGATCTGGACGAACGCACATGCGCTCGCCCGCTACGCCGCACTCTCCCAGGAGGCCGAGCTGGTGCCGATCGTCGAGCCGGAGGTGCTGATGGACGGCGACCACACGCTCGACCGCGCCTACTCGGTCACCTCGCGGACGCTGCAAGCCGTCTTCACCGAGCTCTACGACCAGCGCGTCGACTTCGAGGGGATGCTGCTGAAGCCGAACATGGTGCTCCCCGGCTACGAGGCGGGCAGCCAGGTGTCGCACGAGGAGATCGCCAACGCGACGGTCAGGTGCTTCAAGCGCACGGTCCCGGCCGCGGTCCCGGGAATCGTCTTCCTGTCGGGCGGCCAGACCGACGAGGACGCGACCGCGCGGCTGAACGCGATGAACGCGCTCGGCGAGGACCTCCCGTGGCAGCTGTCGTTCTCGTACGGCCGCGCCCTTCAGGCCGCAGCGCAGAAGGCGTGGAGCGGCAAGGCCGAGAACGTGGAGGCGGCGCAGCGGGCCTTCTACCACAGGGCGAAGATGAACTCCGCGGCGCGGACGGGGGCTTACGCGCCCGAGATGGAGCGGGAGGCGGTCACCGCCTAGCGGTACTCGCGCCCGGTCAGGCTCGTCAGCTTCTCCAGCGCGTGGGTCGCCTCGACCCGGCGCACCGTTCCCGATCGTGAGCGCATCACGATCGAGTCGGTGACGGCCCCGTTGCGGGAGTAGCGGACGCCCTTCAGCAGCGCGCCGGTCGTCACGCCCGTCGCCGCGAAGAAGACGTCGTCGCCGGCGACGAGATCGTCGAGCGTCAGCTTCCGCTCGATGTCGAAGCCGCCGTCGACCAGCTTCTGCCGCTCCTCGTCGTCGCGGGGCCAGAGCCGCCCGTGCAGCGCGCCGCCGACGCACTTGAGGGCCGCGGCCGAGAGCACACCCTCCGGAGTGCCGCCGACGCCCATCAGCAGGTCGACTCCGGTGCCGGGCTGCGCCGCGGCGATCGCGGGAGCGACGTCGCCGTCGAGGATCAGCAGCACCTTCGCCCCCACCTCCCGCAGCTCGCCGATCAGCTCCTCGTGGCGCGGGCGGTCGAGCACGACCACGGTCACCTCGCGCGGCGACACGCCCTTGGCCTCTGCGACCGCGCGGACGTTGTCGGACGGGGACGCGTCGAGGTCGACGGCGGCCGCGGCTTCCGGGCCGCACGCGATCTTCTCCATGTAGACCGCGGCGCCCGGGAAGAACATCGTGCCCCGCTCCGCGAGCGCGACCGTCGAGATCGCGTTCGGCTGGCCGAGGGCGGTCAGGCGCGTCCCCTCCAGCGGGTCGACCGCGACGTCGACCGCCGGGCCGGTGCCGCTGCCGACGTCCTCGCCGTTGTAGAGCATCGGCGCCTCGTCCTTCTCACCCTCGCCGATCACGACGACGCCGGACATCTGCACGGTGTCGAGCACCGCCCGCATCGCGTCGACGGCTGCCTGGTCGGCCGCGATCTTGTCGCCGCGACCGATCCAGCGGCCTGCGCCCATCGCGCCGGCCTCGGTGACACGGACGAGCTCGAGTGCGAGGTTGCGGTCGGGGGGCCTGCCGGTCGTCGCCATCGGCGCGGGAGCCTACATCCGCTCCGGAGCCTCGACCCCGATCAGGTCGAGCGAGCGCGCCACGACCGTCTGCGTGGCGCGGGCGAGCGCGAGTCGGAACGGCTGCCAATCGCCGCTCCCGACGACGCGGTGCTCGTGGTAGAAGCGGTGGAAGTCGTCAGCGACGCGGATCGCGTACGTGGGGATCGCGTGCGGCGCCCGGCGCTCGGTGGCCTCGGCGACGAGAGCGGGGAACTCGGCCAGGCGCTTGACGAGCTCCCGCTCCTCGCGCGCGAGCGGCCCGGGCAGCTCCGTGCTCTCCTCCGCGTCGCCGGCGTTGCGCAGGATCCCGGCGATCCGCGCGTGCGCGTACTGGACGTAGTAGACGGGGTTCTTCTGCGACTTCTCCGCGGCCAGGTCGACGTCGATCTCGATCGTCTGGTCGTGGTCGCGCGAGACGAGGTACCAGCGCGCGGCGTCGACGCCGATCTCGTCCAGGAGCTCATCGAGGAAGACCACGTCGCCGCGCCGCTTCGACATCTTCGAGAGCTCGCCGCCCCGGCTCAGGTGCACGAGCTGGTACAGCAGCACCTCGACCCGCTCGGGGTCGTGACCGAGCAGGCCCGCGACCACCTCGTACCAGCGGCGTACGCCCTGGTGGTCCGCGCCGAGGATGTACACGACCCGGTCGAAGCCCCGTTCGAACTTGTCCTTCAGGTAGACGACGTCGACCGCCTCGTAGGTCGGCAGGCCGCCGCGCTCGGGCGAGCGCACGAGCACGCGGTCCTTGTCGTCGCCGTGCTCGGTCGAGCGGACGAAGAGCGCGCCGTCCTTCTCGTACGTCGGCAGCAGCTGCAGGACCTCGGAGAGCCGCCGCTCGAGGTCGCTCTGCAGCGCCCAGCTGTCGAAATGGATCCGGAAGCGCTCGAGCGTGGCCTCGATCCGCGTGAGCATCTGCGGCACGGGATCGCCCTCGAGCCGTGCGAGCTCGTCGACGTAGTCGCCCCGATAGCCGTCCTCGGGCGGCTCCTCCCCGCGCCTGAGCGCCTCCACCGAGGCCCGGAAGCGATCCATCTGCGCGCCGGCGTCGTTGTAGTAGTACTCGCGCTCGACCGTGTTCCCGGCGAACTCGAGCAGGCGCGCTACAGCGTCGCCGTAGGCGCCGTTCCGTGCGGCCGCGACAGTGATCGGGCCGGTGGGGTTGGCCGACACCATCTCGACCTGAGCCCGCTCGGGACGCCCGGCCCAACCTCCGCCGTACTCCGGCCCGACCTCTGCCAGAGCCTCGGCGAACCATTTGTCCGCGAGCCACAGGTTGAGGAACCCCGGCCCGGCCACCTCGGCCCGCTCGATGGCCGGCAGCTCGACTGCGCGCGACGCCAGCTCCTCGGCGAGCTCGCGCGGAGAGCTGCCCCGCTGGGGACCGAGGCGCATCGCGACGTTGGTCGCGTAGTCGCCGTGCTCCGCCTTGCCCGGCCGCTCCAGCTCGACCGGCGCACCGGCGAGGCTCGCCAGCTCCCGGGCGAGCCTGTCGACCGCTTGATCGCTCACGCCGTCATCGTAGAGCCGCCCAGGCCCGCGCCATCGCGACACGGTCGACCAGGTCCGGGTGCGTCGACAGGGCGAGCTCGACCCAGGCCGGCGAGTCGGGCTGGTCGAGCGCGGTCGTGGTGAACTTGCGGAAGAGCGACACAGCGGCCTGCGGGTCCCGGGACGCCTCCAGCGCGATCCAGTCCGCCTCCGCCTCGTAACGCCGCGAGACGACGTTCGTGGCCGGCAGGAGCGCGAGCTGCAGCGCGACCACGACGAGCACGGCGAACGGCACGACTGTCGGCCGGTCGAGCCCCCCGCGCCGGTCGGTCAGCACCGCCAGGAGCCAGGCCGAGGGCAAGGCGAAGAGCGCGAACCAGCCGATCCCCTTCCACAGATGGGCGCGCCCCACGTGCCCGAGCTCGTGCGCGGCGATCACCTGGATCTCCCGGTCGGTGAAGCGCCCGTCGAGCAGCGTGTCCCACAGGACGACGCGGGTCGTGGGCCCGACGCCGATCGCCTCTGCGTTCGGCACCGTCGTCCGGCGACTCGCGTTCTCGACCTCGACGCGGACGTCGCCGACTCCCTCGCGCTGGGCCAGCCGCTCGATCGTCGCCGCCAGGGCCGGGTCGTCGAGCGCCGTCAGCCGAGGTGAGAGGACGAGCGGCGTGAGCACGAGGAACGTCGCGACGATCGCCACGAACGCCGGCCCACCGACGAGCCACCAGCGGCTGCCGAGGCGGCGTGCCGCCAGCATCGCCAGGCCGACCGCGCCCGCCGTGACGAGCAGCTCGCCCAGGTAGCGCGGCCACGGCTCGAGCAGGAGATCCGCGTAGCCGAGGTGCGAGATGTCGTGCCTGCGCCGCCACCACAGCCCGGCAAACGCGAAGGGCAGCCACACGATCCGGAGCAGATCGACCGAGATCAGCCCGAACTGGATTCCGCGCAGCAGCGACGACCCCGGCAGCCGGTACTCGAGCCGCGGCGCCGCGCGGACGAGCAGGTAGAGCACGCCGAGCTCGGCGACGGCGAGGCCGACCCACAGCGCCCTCAGGAAGCCGCGGTAGTCGGCAGCTTCCTCGACCGCCCGCTCGCCGAAGAGCGCCTCGTCCACGGGCGGCAAGTCGAGCCCGTCGGGCACCACGGTCCGCCACAGGAGCCACGCGGCGACGAGCCAGGCGCCGCCCGCTAGGACGAGACCGGCCGGCCGGATAAGCTGAGTCATGCGAGTCGGGGTCATCTCCGACATCCACGGTAATGCCGCCGCTCTCGAGACCGTCCTGGAGGCCCTCGACGGAGAGCAGCTCGACGCCGTGTGGTGTCTCGGCGATCTGGTCGGGTACGGCCCCGACCCGAACACCTGCTGCGAGCTCGTCGCCCTCCGCGCAGACCTCTGCCTGGTCGGGAACCACGACCTGGGCGTGATCGGGTCGATCTCGCTCGACGAGTTCTCGGCGGACGCGGCGGCGGCGGCCCGCTGGACCGAGACGGTGCTGACCGAGTACTCCCGCTCCTACCTCGAGTCGCTCAAGCCCCAGGCGACGACGGACGGAACCGAGCTCTTCCACGCAAGCCCTCGCGACCCGGTCTGGGACTACGTCCTCAGTGAGCCGGTCGCCCGCGAGTCGCTGGAGATGACGGAGGCGCCGGTCGTGATGGTCGGCCACAGCCACGTCCCGCTCGCGATGATGCTCGAGAACGGGCGCGCGAACGGCGGCCTCGCGCCGGCCGACCACGAGGCCGATCTCGCGCAGGGGCGCTGGCTGCTCAACCCCGGCTCGGTCGGCCAGCCGCGCGACAACGACCCGCGCGCCGCCTACCTGATCCTCGATCACGAGGAGCGTCGCGCCTGGTGGCGGCGCGTTGCCTACCCTGTCGAGCGCACGCAGGCGGAGATTCGCGAAAGGGGACTGCCTGACACGCTCGCCCAACGCCTGGCTCTCGGTTTGTAGCGCCGCGCTCGCCCTGCTCGCCACGGGGTGCGGTGGCGACTCGTCGTCCTCCGAGTCCCAGCGCCTCGACCCGGCCGTCGCCGAGCGGCTGGCCGTCCGGAGCGATGCCGTCGCCGCGGCCATCGAGGCGAACGACGGGTGTGCGGCGCGCCGCGAGCTCGCGCGCCTTGGTTCCGCTCTTCGCGCTCAGGAGGTGCCGCCCGCGATCAGGCGCGAGGCCGAGCAGGTGCTCGACGGCACCAGGCCCGTGTGTCCGCAGGTCAGCCCGACCCCGCCCGTCGAGCCGCAACCGACCGGCGAGGACGAGGACGAGGGCAAGCGCAAGAAGGACAAGAAGCAGAAGAAGAGGACGACGAGCACGGCCACGACGACGAGGAAGAGGACGACGATTAGCGTCGCGACCCTCGGCGGCGGCCGGTACGAGGTCGAGAAGACACTGGGCGGCGGCGGGATGGCCGTCGTGTACCTCGCGCGGGACACCGACCTCGACCGCTCCGTCGCGGTGAAGGTGCTCGCCGACAACCTGCGCGACGACATCGAGCTTCGCCGCCGCTTCGTGCGCGAGGCGCGACTCGCGGCCCGGTTGTCCCACCCGAATGTCGTCGGGGTCTACGACGCCGGCGAGCAGGACGGGCTGCCGTACATCGTGATGGAGTGCGTCGAGGGCGAGACCCTCGCCGAGCTGCTGCGCCGGGAGGAGCGGCTCGAGCCCGCGCGGGTGATCGAGCTGGGCGTGCAGGCGTGCGCGGGGCTCGAGCACGCGCACCGCGCCGGGCTCGTCCACCGCGACGTGAAGCCTGCGAACCTGCTCCTGACCGGCGACGGCACGCTGAAGATCGCCGACTTCGGCATCGCGCACGCGGCCGAGGGGACGAAGCTGACGGCGGTCGGCACGGTCCTGGGCACGGCCGGCTATCTGTCGCCGGAGCAGGCGAGCGGCGAGCCGGTCACGCCCGCGACCGACCTCTATTCACTCGGCTGCTGCCTCTACGAGCTGCTCGACGGCCGGCCGCCCTACGACTTCGAGAACCTGGGCGAGCTCCTGACCCGTCGCGAGGCGGGGCCGCCGCCGCCGCTCGAGAACGCGCCGCCGGAGCTCGAGCGGGCCATCGTCTCCTGCCTGGCCCGCGAGCCGGCCGACCGCCCGCCGTCGGCAGCCGCGCTCGCGCAGGACCTGGCCGGGGCGGCGCCGGGAACGCCGACCACGGCCACCCGGGTCGCCGAGCGCCGCGACGTCGCGCCGCGCGCGGCACGCAAGATCGTGTGGGCCGCGGCGCTCGCGGCGCTGGTGCTCGTCGTTCTCGCCGTGACGGTCGCCGTCCTCGACGACGATGGGTCGACGCCGCCCGTCCCGCAAGGCGAGACGCCCGCTGAGGACTACCGCAACCTCGCCGACTGGCTGCGCGAGCGCGCTGAGGGCTAGGAGCTGTCCGCGACCGCTTCGGTGCGGCGCGTGGTGGGCGCGAAGGTGATGCCCTCGCGCTCGAGCCCGAGCTGCACCTCTTCGCGAGCCTTGTAGATCCGCCACTTGACCGTGGCCAGGGTGATCTCGAGCGAGTCGGCGATCTCGGTGTACGAGAGCCCGACCACGTCGCGCAGGAGCAGCGCCATCTTCAGGTCGACGTTGAGCTCCTCGATCGCGCGCCAGACCGCGTCCATCGCCTCGATCCGCTCGAAGGGCGCGTCCAGCACCTCGAGCGGCGGGACGTCGTCGATGTTCACCACCGCGCGCGGCCTGCGCTCGTTGGCGCGCAGCTCGTCCAGCACGCGGTTCTTCGTCACCTGGAAGAGCCAGGTCGTGAAGCGGCAGCGCAGCGAGAAGCGCGGCAGGCCCTGGTAGACGCGGAGGAAGACCTCCTGCGTCAGGTCCTCGGCCAACGAGCGATCGCCCACCAGCCGGAGCACGTAGTTGTAGACGGGGACCTCGTAAGCACGCACGATGAGCGAGAAGGCACGCTCATCTCCTCGCTGTGCCTTCCGCAGGACGCCGAGATCAGGCTGGGCGAGCGACAAGGAGCCGGATTATAGCCGGGCTCCTGGGCCCGGTACTAGTGATTTGCCGGTCATTTGTAAGGGTTTCGGTAGGTCTAGGAGGTCCAGCGCGGTCGGTGCGAGGTCGGAAAGCCCGCCCCCGGTGGAGAGCTCTACGTCCTTCTTCGTCACGACCAGGGGAACCGGATTAATCGTGTGCGCGGTGTGCGGGCTGACGCCGTCGGCTTCGAGCATCTGCTCGGCGTTCCCGTGGTCGGCCGTCACCAGGCTGACCCCGCCCGCGGTCTCGACGGCCCCGACCACCTGAGCCAGGCACTCGTCGACGGTCTCGACCGCCTGGGTCACGGCCGGAATCGAGCCGGTGTGGCCGACCATGTCCGGGTTGGCGAAGTTGACGACGGCGAAGCGGTACGCGCCGGTCGCCACGGCCTCGGAGAAGCGCAGCGCCAGCTCGCGCGCGGACATCTCGGGCTTGTGGTCGTAGGAGGGCACGTCCCGCGGCGAGGGCACGAGAAGCCGGTGTTCGCCCGGCCACGACTCCTCCCTGCCACCGTTGAAGAAGTAGGTCACGTGCGCGTACTTCTCTGTCTCGGCGGCGTGGAGCTGGCCCGCGCCGTGCTCCGCGAGCACCTCGGCCAGCGTCTCGCGCACCTCCTGCTCGGCGAAGGCGACGGGACCTGGGAAGTCGTCGCGGTAGCGGGTCATGGTCGTTACTTCCACATCCTGAGGCCAGCAGCCGCTCCGTCAACTGCCTGGCTCGATCGGGCCGGAAGTTGAAGAAGAGCACCTCGTCCCCGGGCGCGATCCGCGGCGTTCCATCGACCACGACCGGCTCGAGGAACTCGTCCGTCACGCCCTCGTCGTATTGGCGCCGCACTTCGGCGACCACGTCAGCCGAGGTGACGCCTTCGCCCCCGATCAGGGCCGAGAGTGCGCGGTCGGTGCGCTCCCAGCGTTGGTCGCGATCCATCGCGTAGTACCGTCCGACGACCGTCGCCAGCCGCTCCTCGGGCAGTTCGGCCAGGTCTCGAACGGCCGAGGTCGGCGACACGTCCCGGCCGTCCGTGAACGCGTGAATCCAGGTCCGGTCGGCCATTCCATGCTGCTCTGCGATCCGCAGCAGCGCCCGCAGGTGGTCGATGTGCGAGTGCACGCCGCCGTAGGAGACGAGGCCGAGCAGGTGGACGTCGCCGCCGGTCGCTCGCGCGCGCTCGAACGCGCCGACGAGCGCCGGGTTCTCGAAGAACGAGCCGTCCTCGATCGCCTTGTTGACCCGCATCAGGTCCTGGAACAGCACGCGCCCGCTGCCGATCGTCAGGTGGCCGACCTCGGAGTTGCCCATCTGGCCGGGCGGCAGCCCGACCGCCTCGCCGGAGGCGTCGAGCCGTCGTGTGCGGGAACTCGCGCCAGAGCCGGTCGAAGACCGGCGTCCGGGCCAGCTCGACGGCATTCCCCGGCCCGGGCGGAGCGCAGCCCCAGCCGTCGAGGACGACGAGCGCTACGAGAGGGACGCCGCGGCCTGGCAAATCGCGGTGAACGAGTCGGGCTCGAGGGAGGCGCCGCCGACGAGAGCGCCGTCCACGCCCGGCTGGCTCAGGAGCTCGTCGGCGTTGTCCGGCTTCACCGAGCCGCCGTAGAGGACGGGCACGTCGATCAGGCTCTTCACGAATGCGTGCGCCTCGGCGCCTGCTCGGGCGTGGCGGTCTGGCCGGTGCCGATCGCCCAGACCGGCTCGTAGGCGAGCACCAGGCCTTCGTGCTCACCCACCGCGAAGGCGAGCGCCTCGACCTGGATCTTGAGGATCGAATTCCATGTCGCCGGCCTCGCGCTGCTCGATCGTCTCGCCGACGCAGGCGATCACGCCGAGCCCGGCGGCGATCGCCGTGCGGGCGCGCCGGGCGACGCTCTCGTCGCTCTCGCCGAAGAGCTGTCGCCGCTCCGAGTGGCCGACGAGCGCCCCCGCGCACGCCGAGCTCGCGCAGCATCTCCGCCGAGACCTCGCCGGTGTAGGCGCCTTGCGACTCCCAGTGGACGTTCTGCGCGTAGACGCGCGCACCGCCCTCGACCGCGGCCGGCAGCGACGCGAACGGCGGGCAGATGACGACGTCGACGCCCGCGGGCGGCTCGAACGCAGACAGGAACGCACGCGTCTCCTCCGGCCCCTTGAACATCTTCCAGTTGCCGGCGATCAGCATCGACGCGGCATCTTACGAGGCGTCGAGAGCTGCAACCGTTGCAGCGGGTTAGACGAGGCCTAGCTGGGAAGACGCCACCTCGAGCACACCGGGCAACTTCAGCCGCAAGGAGGCAGGAATGACGACGGAGCGTCAAGCGATCAGCGTGGAGCGCGTCTCGCTCGCCCTGGCCGCAGCGCTCGTCCTCGCCGTCGCCGCGTGCGGCGGCGTCAGACGACGAAGGCGTCGAGCGACAAGCGCGCAGCCGGAGGAGCGTCGAGCGGCAGCATCACGGTCTGGGCGATGGGCGCCGAGGGCGAGAAGCTCGGCGTCCTCGCCAAGGACTTCAGGCGGAGAACCCGGGCGTCAAGGTCAACGTCACGCCGATCGCCGGGACGTCGCGCACGACAAGATCCTCACCTCGGTCGCCGGCAACAAGACGCCCGGACGTGAGCCAGATCGGCACGACCTGGATGGGCGAGTTCGCGCAAGACCGGCGCGCTCGAGGAGGTGCCCGACGTCGATCGACACAGACGCAGTTCTTCGAGGGCGCGCGCGACACCGGCGATCGTCGACGGCAAGACCTACGGCGTGCCGTGGTACGTCGAGACGCGGCGTCCTCTACTACCGCACCGACATCGCCGAGAAGGCCGGCATCACCGAGGCGCCCAAGACCTGGGACGAGCTCAAGGCGATGGCGCAGCGCGATGAAGGAGAAGGGCGGCGCCAAGTACGGCATCAACCTCTCGCCGAACAACTGGCAGGAGTACCTGCCGTTCGTCTGGCAGAACGGCGGCGAGCCTCGCCGAGGGCGACGAGTTCACGCTCGACTCGCCCGAGGCCGTCGAGGCGATCGACGTTCTACAAGTCGTTCTTCGACGAGGGCCTGACCGCCGACCAGCGACCCAGCAGGGCTTCGACATCACGCCCGCGTTCGTGCGCGGCACGCACCCGATGTTCTTCACCGGCCCGTGGCACATGGGCCTGATCGAGGAGGCCGGCGGCAAGGGCTTCGAGGGCAAGTGGGCGGTCGCGCCGATGCCGACGAAGGAGACCAACACGTCGTTCGTCGGCGGCAGCGACCTCGCCGTCTTCAAGCGACCCAAGAACCGCGACGCGGCGTGGAAGTTCGTCGAGTACCTGACCAAGCCCGAGACGCAGGCGAAGTGGTACGAGATCGTCCAGCGACCTGCCGTCCAACCAGGCGGCCTGGGACAGCCGCGCGCTGGCCGAGGACCCGAACGCTGAAGGTCTTCGGCGAGCAGCTCAAGGACGCGAAGTCGCCGCCGCCGTTCCCGAAGTGGGAGCAGATCGCGCCGAGGCTCAACGCCGAGCTCGAGAAGGCGATGATCGGCGGCTCCACGCCGAGAGGCGGCCAAGGCGATGCAGGCAGAAGGCGAGCTCGATCGGGACCGAGTGAGCGCGACGCCATCGGCCGACCGGCGGAGCCGAGCGCCGGCGCCGCCCGGCCGCGCCTGCGGCCGCACCTCGACGGGTTGGGCGTTCGCGCTCCCCTTCGTCGCGATCTTCGTCGTCTTCCTGCTGGTGCCGATCCTCGCGTCGTTCGTGCTCAGCTTCACGAGCTTCGGGATCGGCAACATCCAGGACTGGTACGAGCGCGCGAGTTCGTCGGCCTCGACAACTACACGAAGCTGTTCGACGACGAGACGTTCCTGAAGGCGCTGCGCAACACGGCGTACTTCGTGCGTCGTCGGCGTGCCGCTGCACGATCGCGCTCGGGCTGCTGCTGGCCGTCGGCGCTCAACCAGGGCATCGGCAGGCTGCGCGGCGCTCTTCCGCGTCGGCTACTACCTGCCGGTCGTCACGAGCATCGTCGCCATCGCGGTGATCTGGCGCTACCTGCTCGACCCGGACGTCGGGCTCGCTCAACGCCGCGCTCGGCACAGGTCGGGATCGACGGGCCCGAACTGGCTCGGCGAGCCCGAACACGACGATGCCGTCGATCATCGCGCTCGGCGTCTGGCGCAACATCGGCATCGACGATGGTGATCTTCCTCGCCGCGCTGCAGACCGTCGACCCGCAGCTCTACGAGGCCGCGCAGCGTCGACGGCGCCAAGGGCCGCGCAGCTCTTCCGCCACATCACGGTGCCGCTGCTGCGCCCGGCGATCCTGTTCGTGACCGTCATCACCATCGATCGGCTACCTGCAGGTCTTCGAGGAGCCGTTCGTGATGACCGGCCCGGCGGGCCGCTCGACTCAGACCGCTCTCACGTCTCGATGTACGTCTACCAGCAGGGCTTCCGCTTCTTCAACCTCGGCTACGCGAGCGCGGTCGCGTACGCGCTGTTCATCGCCATCGTCGTGCTCGCGATCATCCAGTTCCGGCTCCTGCGGTCGGACGAGACATGAGCGCCGCTCGAGACTGCCCGCGCAGGTGCCGCCGCGCGTCCGCGGCCGGGCGCCGCGCGCGGCCGCGCGGCGCGCGCGGCCGCTGGTGGCTGTTCGCTGCTGCTCGCGCTCGGCCTGCTGCTCGATGGTCGGGCCGTTCGTCTGGATGCTGCTCGGCGTCGTTCAAGACCCAGCCGAGCTGCTCCAGACGCCGCCGACGCTGCTGCCCGAGCACCCGACGCCGGCGAACTTCACCCGCCTGTTCGACCGGCTGGACTTCCCGCGCTACTTCTGGAACTCGACGCTGCATCGCCGTCGCTGGTCACGGCTGGCCAACCTGCTCTTCTGCTCGATGGCCGGCTACGCGCTCGCCAAGCTGCGCTTCGCCGGCCAGCAACCGCTGTTCGGGCTCGTGCTCGGCGACGCTGATGGTGCCGGGCAGCGTGACGCTCGTGCCGCTGTTCGTGCTGATGAGCAAGCTCGGCCTCGTCAACACGCTACGCGGCGGTGATCCTGCCGTTCGCGGCCGGCGCCGTTCGGCGTCTTCCTGATGCGCCAGTTCATGCTCGGCGATCCCGGACGACCTGCTCGACGCCGCGCGCGTCGACGGCGCCGGCGAGTGGCAGGATCTTCTGGCGGATCGTGCTGCCGCTGTCGAAGCCCGCGCTCGCGGCGCTCGGCGATCTTCCAGTTCCTGCCCGCCTGGAACAACTTCCTGTGGCCGCTCGTCGTGCTCACGGACGAGGAGCAAGTACACGCTGCCGGTCGCGCTCGCGACCTTCGCGCTCGGCCAGAACAAGGCCGACTACGGCCTGCTGATGGCCGGCTCCGTCGTGCTCGTCGCTGCCGGTGATCGTGCTCTTCCTGCTGCTCCAGCGGCACTTCACCCAGAGCATCGCCATGACCGGACTCAAGGGCTGAACGAGGGGGTCATCACATGCAGACCGCTCACTGCCGCTGCTCGCCGCTCGCCGCTGCGCTCGCGCTCGCCGCACCGCGGCGCCGAGCGCGAGCAGCCGGCGACCGCGACGCTGCGAGCGCTACGCCGCCGACACCTGGCGCTCGTTCGACTGATGCTCACCAACCGGACACGGGCCTGCCGTCGGACAACGTCTCGCGCCGAGGGCGTGCGCGCGCCGCTACACGTCGCCGACCAACATCGGCACCTACCTGTGGAGCACGATCGCCGCGCGCGACCTCGGGCATCATCTCGCACGCGCGAGGCGCGCGCGCGGATCGCGCGGACGCTCGCGACGCGTCGCGCGGCTCGAGCGCCACGCGGCGAGCGGCCAGTTCTACAACTGGTACGACCCGCGACACGGGCGCGAAGCTGACGCATCTGGCCGGTCGACGGCGAGCACGGTCTACCCGTTCCTCTCGAGCGTCGACAACGGCTGGCTCGCGGCCGCGCTGATGATGGTCGAGCGAACGCCGAGCCGGCGCTCGCGCGCGCAGGCGCGCGCGATCTGCGCGTCGATGGACTTCGGCTTCTACTACGACCCGGCCGCGGGCCTGATCCGCGGCGGCGCCTGGACGAGCCGCCGCCGGGCTGCAGCGTCCTGACGACCGCGGCGAAGCAGACGTCTACTTCACCTGCCACCACTACGGCGCGCTCAACACCGAGCCGCGCATCGCGAGCTACATCGGGATCGCGCGCGGCGCAGATCCCGCCCACGCACTACTTCAAGATGTGGCGCACCTTCCCGGACACCTGCGACTGGTCGTGGCAGGAGATGAAGCCGGAGGGCGTGACGCGCACGTACCTCGGCGTCGACGTCTTCGAGGGCCACTACACGCTACGCGGCATGAACATCGTCCCGAGCTGGGGCGGCTCGCATGTTCGAGGCGCTGATGGTGCCGCTGCTCGTGCCCGAGGAGGAGTGGGCGCCGCGCAGCTGGGGCGTCAACCACCCGCTCTACGTCGCGCGCGCAGATCGAGCACGGGCTCGAGGAGGCCGGCTACGGCTACTGGGGCTTCTCGCCCTCGAACAACCCCGACGGCGGCTACCGCGAGTACGGCGTCGACCCGATCGGCCTCGAGCCGAACGGCTACGCCTCCGACCAGGAGCGCACGCTCGTCGACTACGGCTTCGAGGGCTGCCGCCCGGCGCGCCGGCGCCGGCCGCCTACGGCCGCGGCGTCGTCACGCCGCACGCGTCGTTCCTCGCGCTCGACTTCGCGCGCGGGGCGGCGCTCGACGAACCTCGCGCAAGCTGCGGCGCGAACTTCGACGCCTACGGCACGGGCGGCTTCTACGACGCGTCGACGTCGTCACCGGCAAGGTCTCGCGCTTCTACCTCGCGCTCGACCAGGGGATGGTCATGGCCGCGATCGCGAACGAGCTCGACCGGCGACCGGCTCCAGGCGTACTTCGCGCAGCGAGGTCGAGGCGCGTCGATCCGGCCGCTGATCGCGCTGGAGGAGTTCACCGCCGGCCGTGAGGCTGGCGAGCGCGCGGGCCGACTGGGAGGCCCGCGATCGGGCGGCGGCGCGAGGGCGCGCGCACGGCCGCCTCGCTGCCGCCGCCCGGCGGCGCTGCGCGCCGAGTCCGGCGCCGGCCAGGTCACGCTGCGCTGGGAGCCGGTCGCGGGCGCGATCGGCTACCTCGTCCACCGGGCGCCGTCGCGCCGACGGGCCCGTGGGCGCCGGTCGACCACGGCGGCCGCGACGTGCTCGCCATGCCCGGGCCCGGCTACGCGACACGACCGGCACGCCCGGCGAGCCGTGCTGGTACGCGGTCGCCTCGCTCGCGGCGGCCGAGGCGGAGCCCGGCGAGCTGTCCGAGCCCGTCGAGCGCGGCCGCCGCTCGCGCGAGCCGCCGCGCCGCTGCGCGCGCGCGTCCGCGCCGACCGGCGCGGCGGGCCGCCTCGACCCGGTCTGGCGGATGATCGGCTCCGAGCGCGCTCTCGCAGCTCGCTCGCGGACGAGCGAGACCGGCGGCCGGGACGATCGGCGCGCGAGTTCGACGAGGCGCTCCGGCTCGCGCACGAGGAGCTCGGCGCCGACCGCGTCCGCGCGCACGCGATCCTCCACGACGACCTCGGCGTCTACCGCGAGGAGGACGGCGAGCCGCGCTACGACTTCTCGCGGGTCGACGCGCGTCTACGACCGCGTGCTCGAGCTCGGGCTGCGGCCGGTCGTCGAGCTCTCGTTCATGCCGCGCGACCTCGCCGCGGATCCCGACGCCGACGATCTTCGAGTACCGCGGGCCTGATCTCGCCGCCGCGCGACTGGGACCGCTGGGCCGAGCTCAACCGCCGGCTCGCCGACCACCTCGTCGACCGCTACGGCCTCGAGGAGGTCTGCGCGCTGGGGCTTCGAGATCTGGAACGAGGCCAACCTCGAGGTCTTCTGGACCGGGACGCAGGCGGAGTACTTCCGGCTCTACGACGACGCGGCCCGGGCGATCAAGTCGGTCGACGAGCGGCTGCTCGTCGGCGGCCCGTCGACGGCCGCCGCCGGCTGGATCGCCGACTTCCTCGACTTCGTGCCTCGAGCACGAGCGTCGCCGCTCGACTTCCTCTCCACCCACACGTACGGGAACCTCCCGCTCGACGTGCGCGAGGCGCTCGCGGCGCGCGGGCGTCGAGGGCGTCGAGGTCTGGTGGACCGAGTGGGGCGTCGACGCCGACGCACTTCAACCCGGTCAGCGACGCGCGCGTTCGGCGCGCCGTTCGTGCTGCACGGGATGAAGAGCGCGCAGGGCCGCGTCGACGGCGCTCGCCTACTGGGTCGTCAGCGACCACTTCGAGGAGCTCGGCCGGCCGCCGCGCGCTCCTGCACGGCGGCTTCGGCCTGCTGACGGTCGGCAACCTGCGCAAGCCGCGCTGGTGGGCGCTCGCGCTCGCGGAGGAGCTCGGCGACCGAGCTCGTCGAAGCTCGAGCTGCGACGGGCGACGGCGCAGGCTCGCTCGTCGACGGCTGGGCGAGCCGCGGCGACGACGGCACCGTGCAGCTCCTGCTCTGGAACGGCACCCTCGACCAGGCGCAAGGTCGGCGGCGACCCGCTGCTCGACCGCACGGTGCACATCGAGGTCGACGGGCTCGCTGACGGCGACTACGCGGTCGAGCTCGCGCGAGTCGACGTGAGTCATTCGAACATCGCAACGCACTGGGACCCGGAACGCGAGTGGCCGTCCGACGCATGAATGGGAGCAGCTTCGCGGTGGCGGATCGCCTCGACCTGGAGGCCCTCGGGGATGTGACGGGACCGCATGCGGAGCTCGTGCTCGCGCTGCCGATGCCCGGCGTCGCCCGCCTGAGGCTCACGCTTCGGGGATAGCCGCCACGCCCGGGAGCTCCTTGCCCTCGAGCAGCTCGAGCGAGGCGCCGCCGCCCGTCGAGAGCCACGAGACGCGGTCGGCGAGGCCGAGCTCGGCGAGCGCGCGGGCGGAGTCTGCACCGCCGACGACGGTGAAGCCGTCCACCGCTGCCACCGCCTCGGCGACGGCCTTCGTCCCCGCGGCGAAGCGCGGCCACTCGAAGACGCCCATCGGCCCGTTCCAGAACACCGTGCGCGCGCGCCCGATCCGTTCGGCGAAGTCGCGCTCTGTCTCCGGCCCGACGTCCAGCCCGAGCCAGCCGTCGGGGAGCTCGTCGTAGGGCACGACCTTCGTCTCCGCGTCCTCGGCGAACTCTGAGGCTGCGACCACGTCCCGCGGCAGCACGACCTCGAAGTCGAGCGGGTTCTCCTCCCGGATCTGCTCGGCCATCTTCCCGCCGACCAGCACCTCGTCGGCCTTTCCGCCCAGGTTCTGGAGGACGCCGAGCTTGTCGTCCACCTTCGCTCCGCCGGAGACCAGCACGAACGGTCGCTCGACCTCGCCCAGCAGCTTGCCGAGCTCCTCCAGCTCCCGCTCGAGCAGCAGGCCCGCATAGGCGGGCAGCAGCTCCGCGACCCCGACCGTCGAGGCGTGGGCGCGATGCGCCGACCCGAACGCGTCGTTCACGAACAGGTCGGAGCCGTCGGCCAGCTCGCGCGCGAACCCGGGGTCGTTCTTCGTCTCACCGGGGTTGAAGCGCGTGTTCTCGAGCACGCGAACCCGTCCGTCCGGGAGCAGCCCGCGCAGGTGCTCCTCGACCGGTCGCATCGAGTACGCGGGATCTGGCCCCTTTGGCCGGCCGAGGTGGGAGCAGACGCGGACCTCGGCCGCCCCGCGCTCCAGCAGCAGCTCGAGCGTCGGCAGCGCGGCCCGGATGCGCGTGTCGTCGGCGACGCGACCGTCCTCGAGCGGGACGTTCAGGTCGGCGCGCACGAGCACGCGCTTGCCGGAGACGTCGGCCTCGCGGACCGAGCGGGGTCGGCGCACCTAGGCGGAGGCGGACGCGGGGATCCGCTGGGCGACCCGCTCGACGACGTCGGCGAGGCGGCAGCTGTAGCCCCACTCGTTGTCGTACCAGCCGAGCACCTTGACCATGTTGCCGTTCGCCATCGTCGAGGCGCCGTCCACGATCAGCGAGTGCGGGTTGCCGACGATGTCCGAGGACACGATCGCGTCCTCCGTGTACTGGATGATCCCGCTCCAGCGCTCCTCGCCCGCGGCCGCGCCGAAGGCCTCGTTGACCTCTTCCTTGCTCGCCTCGCGGGAGAGCACGCACACGAGGTCGGTGATGCTGCCGTCGGGCACCGGCACGCGCAATGCCATCCCGTCGAGCTTGCCCTTGAGCTCCGGGATCACGAGCGCGGTGGCTTTCGCCGCCCCGGTCGTCGACGGGATGATGTTTACCGCGGCCGCCCGCATCCTGCGGAGATCGGGTGTGCCCTTCCGCGTCAGCGCGATCTGATCCTGGAGCTGCTGCTCGGTCGTGTAGGCGTGCACCGTCGTCATGAATCCCTGCTCGATCCCGAAGGCGTCGAGCAGCACCCTGGCCATGGGGGCGACGGAGTTGGTGGTGCACGAGGCGTTCGAGATCACGTGGTGCTGCTCGGGGTCGTACTGGTCGTCGTTGACGCCGAGCACCACGGTCAGATCGGGGTCGGTGGCCGGCGCGGAGATGATCACCTTCTTGGCGCCCGCCTCCAGATGCTGGGCGGCGCCGTCACGCGCGGTGAAGAACCCGGTCGACTCGACGACCACGTCGACTCCGAGGTCGCGCCAGGGGAGAGCCGACGGCTCGCGCTCGGACAGGATCCGGTAGCCGGTGCCGTCCACGGTGATCTCGCCGTCGCCGTGCGTGATCTCCGCGGCGAGCACGCCGTGCGTCGTGTCGTACTTGAGCATGTGCGCGAGCACGTCTGGGGAGGCCAGGTCGTTGATGGCGACCACCTCGAACTCGGGGTCGCGCTTGAGATAGGCGCGGAAGGAAGTTGCGCCCGATCCGGCCGAATCCGTTGATCCCCACCCGTGTCGCCATGCGTCCTCCTGGTCGTAGAACCGAGGCGAGTGTACTGCCTCCTTTGGGGGAGAAGGCGCGGTCGCAGGGCGCCGATGGAGCCTTGCATGAAGATGATTTCCGCCCTCCTCGCTTCGGCCTGCGCCGCACTCGCCCTCACGAGTGTCGCCGCCGCCGACCTCCAGATCGGTGTCGTCGACGACCGCGCCAAGGCCGGCGGCGACGCCAACCCGTTCTTCGACCAGATGAACGACGTCGGCCTCACGCAGGTCCGCGTCACCGTCCTCTGGGATCCCGCCTCCCCGCTGACCATTCCGGAGCAGGCGGAGATCGAGCGGATGCTCCCGTTCGCCCAGGCTCGCGGCGTCAAGGTCCTGTTCGCGGTCTATCCCCTCAAGCCCACGCACGTCGGGAACTCGGCAGCCGCCTCCGCCCAGTTCGCCGCCTTCACGGCGCACCTCGCCCGGACCTTCCCGAGCGTCAAGGAGTTCATCGTCGGCAACGAGCCGAACGTCACGCGCTTCTGGCAGCCCCAGTTCAATCCCGACGGCAGCGGTGCGGCCTGCGTGGCCTTCACGCGCATGCTCGCCGCGTCCTACGACGCGCTCAAGACCGTCGACCCGGCCAACAAGGTGATCGGCGTCGGCCTCTCGCCGCGCGGCAACGACGATCCGAGGGCGAAGAGCAACATCTCCCACTCGCCGACCCGCTGCCTGCGCGACATGGGGGCGACCTACCGGGGCCTGGCCCGCGCGAAGCCGCTGATGGACGAGTTCAGCTTCCACCCCTACCCGAAGAGCGACCGGGACGCCCTGATGAAGGGCTACCGCTGGCCGAATGCCGGCGTCCCCAACCTCGCCCGGATCAAGCAGGCGTTCTGGGATGCCTTCCACGGCACCCGGCAGCCGCTGTTCGCCGAGGGCGGCAAGGCGGGCGGCCTCAAGTTCCGGCTCGACGAGGTGGGCTGGCAGGTTCGCGTTCTCCCGAGCTCCGAGCACGCGTACGAGGGCACGGAGAACATCCAGCCGACCGACGAGGACTCGCAGGCGCGCATCTACGGCGAGCTGATTCGTTTCCTCGCCTGCGACTCGAGCGTCAGCTCGCTGCTCTTCTTCGGCCTCGTCGACGAGCCCGATCTCGACCGCTGGCAGGCGGGCCTCGTCCGCGCCGACGGCACGCTCCGGCCGGCGTACGGCGCCGTGAAGAACACGTTCGCGCAGACCCAGGGTCGCTGTGGCGGCAACAAGCACTCGTGGCGCCACACCGAGACGGTGCTCGGCGCGAGGGCGAAGTTCCCGTCGATGGGACGCTTCCTGCCCGTCAAGCACCGCTACTGGGCCTTCAACGCCACCGCGGAGGAGAACTCCCGCTTCCAGGCCGGCATCTTCCGTGTCGGCCCGCGCACCTCGATCGCGAGGCAGCTCGCCCGCCGCGGCGGCCTCCTGCGCACGAGCGGGATGGTCAACGCCTACTGGACGCCCCTGATCAAGTTCCAGGGACGCCCGCTGCCGAGGGGCCGCTACGTGTTCGGCCTTCGGCTGGCGGCAGAGATGAACCCCAGCAGGACGGCCACGTTCGTCAGCCGGCCGTTCCGCGTCGGCCACCCCGGCCTTCGCTAGTCCTCGAAGCACCGCAACGTTCGTCGTCAGCCGGTGATTCGACCGCGAATCGTCATGGCCCTCGCGGAGCGAGGGCCGGATTCGCGGTCGAGAAAAGCGGCGGGCCGGAGGGGAAGCTCCGAGGACGACCTCCCCCTCCAGTTGAACCGCGCTCCGGACCTTGGCGACGGACGGGGTCTGAATCCGCCGCCGGACGAGCACAGACCCGCCGCTTGCTCTGGAGTATTGCGCACCTAGCGGCTCGAAAACTAGGGGATTTGCAAGTGATATGTGGCCCTGATCACCGCTCCGCGAGCCGGATCAGCTTCGCGATCCGACGGTGGGCGGAAGCCTTCGTCGCGGGGGGCCGGCACTTGAGGCCGAGCTCGCGCAGGGAGAGCGAAGGATGTGCCAGGCGCAGCTCCGCGATCTCGCGCAGCGGCGGCGAGAGCTCCTCGAGCCGCCCGGCCCCGGCGAGCCTGCGCAGCGCCGCGAGCTGGGCGTGCGCCGCGCGACTCGTCCGCACGAGATTGGCGTGGTCGGCGTTCGCGAGCCGGTTGGCTCGCGTCTTCGCCTCGCCCATCACCATCTGCTCCTGAAACGCCAGCACCGCGTCGCTCGCACCGGCCGCGGCGAGCGCGTCGCCGATCGCCTCGGCGCCCTTGGCATACGCGTAGGCATGCCCGCGCCGCTCCACGACGCGCAACGCGACTCCCTCGGCGGCGGCGACGTCGACGATGAACTCCGCCCCGGTGCGTCCCGCAGCGCGCAGCTCCAGATGCGGCGCCCGCGGCCCGCTGACCGAGCCGCCTCCGAGCAGCGCGCCGCGCAGGTAGGCCGACCGGCAGCAGCTCCGGCCGACCACCCGCTTCGGCGGCCGCTCGAGCGGCGCGAGCGTCGAGGTCAGCACGCCCGCCTCGTGCAGCACCTGGAGCGCCCTGCCGCTGCCGACCACGTGGAGCTGGTAGCGGGTAGGGCGGTCGAAGGCCCGGCGGCGGTAGGTACGGATCTCCGAGTCGACGTCGAACTCGCGCAGGAGGCTGAACGCCCGCCGTGCCACCGCGTTCCCGGCGAGGTCGACGTGCACCGCGACCTCGCCGCGGCCGAGCAGGTGCACCGCACCCGCGCTGTGGAAGAGCGCCGAGAGCTCCGCCAGCCGGCAGCACGAGCGGCGCGGCGCGATCGCCGCCAGCTCGTTCCGGACCTCATCCGAGAGCGCCATGCCACCCTTCGAGAGCCAGCAATCGGCGCTTGTACTCGAGCCCGAGCGAGCCGAACGACCCCAGGCCACCCACGCCGACGACGCGATGGCACGGGATCACGATCGCGAAGCGGTTGCGCGCGCAGAAGGAGCCCGCGGCCCGCGCCGCCCGGCGCCGCCCCGCGAGCTCGGCCAGCTCGCCGTAGCTGACGACCTCGCCACGCGGGCACCGCACGCAGCGCCTCCGCCAGCCGGCGGCCGAAGGGCGTCTCCTCCTCGAGGTCGAGCTCGACGTCGTCGAACGAGACGTCCTCGCCTGCGAAATAGGCGGTGAAGCGATCGGCGAGCGGGTGCTGCCCCTCGAGCGCGAGGTCCGGCCGCGGATGCAGCGCCCAGAGCAGCCGATCGCCCTCGACCCAGAGCTCCCCCACGCCCCAGCCTTCGGCTCGGTAGCGCACCATCGTCGGCGCCATCTCTGTCCAATCTACAATCGGCGGCATGAGCAGCCAGGGAATCTTCCGGCCGCCGGCGCCGCGCAACGAGCCCGTCAAGGGCTACCTGCCCGGGCTCGCCGGAGCGTCAGGAGCTGCGGCTGAGGCTCGCCGAGCTGGAGCGAGAGCGGCTCGACATCCCGAACGTGATCGGCGGCGAGGACGTCCGCACCGGCAAGACCTTCGAGGCCGTGATGCCGCACCGCAAGGACCACGTCCTCGCGGACGTGCACCGAGGCGGCAAGGGAGAGGTCGAGCAGGCGATCGACGCTGCGGCCGCAGCCTGGAACGACTGGTCGCGAATGCCGTGGGAGGAACGGGCCGCCATCTTTCTCCGTGCCGCCGAGCTGCTCTCCGGGCCGTGGCGCGCGACCCTGACCGCAGCCACGATGCTGAACCAGTCCAAGACCGCTTACCAGGCCGAGATCGACGCGGCCGCCGAGCTGATCGACTTCTGGCGCTTCAACGTCGAGTACCTCGTCCGGATCTACGAGGAGCAGCCGGTCTCGTCACCGGGCGTCTGGAACCGGATGGAGTACCGGCCGCTCGAAGGCTTCGTCTTCGCGGTCAGCCCGTTCAACTTCACCGCGATCGGCGGCAACCTGACGACGAGCGCGGCGCTGATGGGCAACACGGTCGTGTGGAAGCCGGCCTCGACCGCGGCCGTCTCGGCCTACTGGACGATGCGCCTGCTCCAGGAGGCAGGCCTTCCCGACGGCGTGATCAACCTCGTCTACGGCGCCGGCGCGGAGATCGGGGACGCCGCCCTCGCGAGCCCGAAGCTCGCGGGCATCCACTTCACCGGCTCGACGCCCGTGTTCCAGAGCATGTGGAAGACCGTCGGCGACAACATCGCGGGCTACGAGAGCTATCCCCGCATCGTCGGCGAGACCGGCGGCAAGGACTTCATCGTCGCCCATCCCTCCGCGGATTTCGGCGCCGTCGCCACGGCGATCATCCGCGGCTCGTTCGAGTACCAGGGCCAGAAGTGCTCGGCCGCCTCGCGCGTCTACGCCCCGGCCAGCGCGTGGCCGAAGCTGCGCGAGCAGCTGGCCGACGAGGTCGGGGCGCTGAAGATGGGCGACGTCACCGACTTCGAGAACTTCATGGGTGCGGTGATCGACCAGAAGGCCTGGGACGGGCACAAGAAGGCGATCGAGGGCGCCAGGCGTTCGAACGAGACCGAGATCCTGGTCGGCGGCGGCGCCAGGAACGACGAGGGCTACTTCATCGAGCCGACCGTGATCGAGACGACCGATCCGGACAACGTGCTCATGCGCGAGGAGCTGTTCGGGCCGATCGTGACCGCCTACGTCTATCCGGACAACAAGTGGGAGGACACGCTCGAGCTCGTCGACAGGACTGCCCCCTACGGCCTCACGGGAGCGGTGTTCGCCAACGACCGCGGCGCCGTCCGGCAGGCGCACGAGGCGCTCGAGCACGCCGCCGGGAACTTCTACGTCAACGACAAGCCGACCGGCGCCGTCGTCGGCCAGCAGCCGTTCGGCGGCGGGCGCGCGTCCGGGACGAACGACAAGGCCGGCTCGATGTGGAACCTGATCCGCTGGGTCAGCCCGCGCACGATCAAGGAGACGTTCGTGCCGGCGACGGACTACCGCTATCCCTTCATGGCGCCCGACGGCAACGGTTCCGGCCCGCCCGACCGTCCCTGAGCCGCTCGTTGCGAGCGGCACGCCGCGACTAAGACCTGGCTCGGCGGGGCATCCTGTAGGGGATGCTCCGCCTGCTCCTTCTCGCCATCGTCGTCTCGCTCGCCTTTCCGGGCGGCGCGCTCGCCGGGCCGATCATCGACCGGGCCGCGCAGGCCCTCGAGTCGGATCCCGTCTACGTCGACCCGGACGCGCAGCCGACGATCTCGGCCGCCGATGCCGAGCGGCTGCGGGAGCGCATCGCAAAGGCCGGCGCGGGCCCGCTCTACGTGGCGATCCTGCCGGCCGAGGCGCGGAACGAAGCCGGGGGCGACGCGACCGAGGTGATCCCGCAGCTCGCCCGGGCCCTGGGGCGCCGCGGAACGTATGCCGTCGTAGCCGGCGGCCAGTTCCGCGCCGGGAGCAACGTCCTCGCCCGCGGCGAGGCGGCGAGCGTCGCGACCCAGGCGTTCGAGGACAATCGCGAGGACGGGCTCGCCGCCACGCTGCTCGGGTTCGTGGACGGCGTCGCCGAAGCGCGCGGCGAGCCTGCTGGAAGCCAGGCCGAGGACTCCGGCAGCGACTCGTTCCTCCCGATCCTGGTCGCCCTCGGCGCCGGTGGGCTCGGCTTCGTGCTGCTCCGGCGACGCCGCCGCGCCAAGCAGGAGCGCGAGGCGCTCACGACCGGCAAGACGGTCGCCCAGGAGGACGTCCTCGCGCTCGCGGACGACATCCGCGCGCTCGACCTGGACATCGAGATGCCCGGCGTCGACCCGGACGCCAAGGCGCACTACGGCCGCGCGGTCGACGCCTACGAGCGTGCCGACCGCGCCTACGACACCGCCCGGCGGCCTCAGGACCTCGCCGCTGTCTCGACCGCGCTCGAGGAAGGTCGCTTCGAGATGGCGAGCGCGAAAGCCTTGCTCGAGGGCAGAAACGTGCCCGAGCGCCGGCCGCCGTGCTTCTTCGACCCACGCCACGGCCCGTCGGACCGCGACGTCATGTGGAGCCCGCCCGACGGCGAGCCGCGCGAGGTGCCGGCCTGCGCCGCGGACGCGCTCAGGATCGAGGAGGGCGAGGAGCCCGAGCAGCGCGAGGTGCTCGTCGGCGGGCGGCGTACCCCGTACTACGGCGTTCCGGGCCTGATGCCCTACGCGGGCGGCTTCTACGGCGTGTTCGGAGGCGGCCTCTTCCCCGGCTTCCTGCTCGGCTCGATGTTCGCCGGCGGGATGTTCGCCGGCGACGCGCAGGCGGACACGGGCGGCGGGGACTACGGCGGCGGCGACGATTTCGGCGGCGGCGACTGGGGCGGCGGCATGGGCGGAGGCGACTTCGGCGGTGGCGGCGACTTCGGCGGCGGCGGCGGCGGCGACTTCTAACGCCGGTCGGCAAGTAACAGTCTGCTACCCCCGGATCCCGCACCACTCCAGGCGTTTCGACCCAAGTAACAGACTGTTACTTGGCTCTCTAGGCCCGGCCGGCCTTGTGCAGGTGCGCGTAGATCGAGCGGGCGGTCTTCGCAGGGATCCCGGGCACTCCCTCGAGCTCCTCCTGCGTCGCTGCGAGGAAGCGCTCCGCCGAGCCGAAGTGCCGCAGCAGCGCTCGCCTCCGGGCCGGGCCGACCCCGGGGAGCGTGTCGAAGATCGACTCGCGCGCCTTCGCGTCGCGCCGCTGGCGATGGAAGCCGAGCGCGAAGCGGTGGGCCTCGTCGCGGATCCGCTGCAGCAGCTGGAGCCCGGGCGAGTGCCGTGAGAGGACGATCGGCTCGGCCCGGTCGGGCACGAACACCTCCTCGTCGCGCTTGGCGAGCGCGATCACGGCCACTCGAGGCAGGTCGAACGACTGCATGGCCGCCAGCGCGGCGGAGAGCTGACCCTTGCCTCCGTCGATGACGACGAGGTTCGGCACCGCGGAGAACGACTCGTCGTACTCCTCGTCGGCCACGTCACGCAGGCGGGCGAACCGCCGCGTGACGACCTCCGACATCGCCGAGAAGTCGTCGGGCCCGTCCGCGAGGCCGCGGATGCCGAACTTGCGGTAGTGGGCTTTCTTCGGGACCGCGTCCTGGAAGACGACCATCGAGCCGACCGGCGAGTCCGCCTGGATGTTCGAGATGTCGTAGCACTCGATTCGCAGCGGGAGCGCCTCCAGGTTGAGCGCCTCGCGAAGCTCCTCGAGCGCCTCCACCCGCCGCAGGCGCGTCCGCTCGGCGGCCACCTCCTCGTGGTCGATCGCAAGCCGCGCGTTCTGGTCGGCCATCTCCTGCAGCCGCCGCTTCTCCCCGCGCTCGGCCACCCGCACCTCGACCCGCGAGCCGCGGCGCTCGGAGAGGAACTCGCCGAGCGCGTCCGTCTCCCCCGCTTCCGCCGGCACGATGATCTGCGGCGGCACGCTCGGAGTCGAGCCGTAGTACTCGAGGAAGAACGCCTCGAGCACGGTCGCCGCGTCCTGCCCCTCGACGTTCTCCAGGTGGAAGCCGTAGCGGTCGATCAGCCGGCCGCCGCGCAGCGGGAAGACCTGCACGGCCGCGCGGTCGTCCTCCATCGCGAACCCGACCACGTCGATGTCGCCCACCGAACGGCGGTCGGCCGCCTGGCGCTCGGCGAGGTGGCGCACTGCGAAGAGCCGGTTGCGGTAGCGCGCGGCCTCCTCGAAGCGCTCGTTGTCCGCGGCGTCCTTCATCTTCGCCTCGAGCTGCCGCTGGATCGGCCGCGTCTCGCCCGAGAGGAACTCGATCACCCCGTCGATGATCTCCGCGTAGTCCTCCTTGGAGACGTAGCCGACGCACGGCGCCAGGCAGCGCTCGATGTGGTAGTCGAGGCAGGGGATGCCGGAGTGGCGCCCGGGCTGCGGGCCCTCGCACGGCCGGTACGGGAAGACGCGGTTGAGGACGTCGAGCGTCTCGCGCACCTTCTTCGCGTTCGCGTAGGGCCCGAAGTAGACGACGCCGCGGCGGTGCCGCTCGCGGGTGAACATCACCCGCGGGTAGTCGTCTCCGACCGTCACCGCGATGTACGGGAACGACTTGTCGTCGCGGAGCTTGACGTTGAAGGGCGGCCGGTGCCGCTTGACGAGGTTCTGCTCCAGGTGGAGCGCCTCGACCTCGTTCGTCGTGACGATCACCTCGAGGTCGGCGATCCGCTCGGGCAGCTGCGCCTGCTGGTACTTGCGGATGCCCTTCTGGAAGTAGCTGCGCACGCGGGGCCGCAGGGACTTCGCCTTGCCGATGTAGAGCACCCGCCCGCGAGCGTCCCGGAAGATGTAGACACCCGGCTTCGCGGGGAGCTTCTTCAGCTTCTGCTCGAGGTCGACTGCCACGCCGGTCAGCGTAGCCAGGGGCTAGTCTGCTGAGCCCGTGCGCCGAGCTCTCGCCATCGCAGCCGCCGCGTTCGCGCTCGCCGGCTGCGGTGGAGGCGGCGGTGACGACGCCGAGCGCGAGTTCCACGTCGGGGTCGTGGAGGACTCGACCCGACTGCCCGACGCCGCCGACGCTCTGCAAGCGCCTGCAGGTCGATAAGCGACGCGGGCTTCGACGCGATCCGGATCACCTCGATCTGGACGCCTGGGCAGAGCGAGCCCGCGCCGGCCGAGCTCGCCGTCCTGCGCAACGTCGCCGAGGCCTCGGAGCAGACCGACGTGCGGCTCTTCATCGCCGTCTATCACGCAGGCAGCAAGACGACCCCGCTCACAGACCAGGCCCGTGGCGAGTTCGCCGCGTACATGGCGTCGCTGGCGAGGTCGCTGCCGGTGCGCGACTTCATCGTCGGCAACGAGCCCAACCTCAACCGCTTCTGGATGCCGCAGTTCGGCCCGGGCGGCGAGGACGTGGCCGCTCGCGACTACGGGCTGCTGCTCGCCGAGTGCTACGACGCCCTGAAGGCCGTGTCGGAGGACGTCAACGTGATCGGGGGGGCCCTGGCGCCCCGCGGCAGCGACCGGCCCGAGCTCCCGCGCGACACGCACTCCCCGACCGCCTTCCTGCGCGACCTCGGCGCCTCCTACCGGCAGAGCGGCCGCGAGGAGCCGCTGATGGACATGCTCGCCTACCACCCCTACGAGACCAACTCGAGCGTGCCCCCAGGCAACCCGCACCCCGAGTCGACCACGATGACGCTCGGCGACTACGACCGTCTGGTGACGCTGCTCGGCGAGGCCTTCGAGGGCACGCCTCAGGAAGGCGAGGACCTGCCGATCCTGTACACCGAGTTCGGCGTGGAGACGCGCATTCCGGCCGAGAAGCAGAGCCTCTACGACGAGCAGGAGTTCGCCTCGGTCAAGCCCGTCGACGAGGAGACACAGGCGGCTCACTACACCAAGGCGATCGAGCTCGCCTACTGCCAGGACACGGTGATCGGGATCCTGCTCTTCCACCTCTTCGACGAGATCGACCTGCGCGGCTGGCAGTCGGGGGTGCGCTACGTGGACGACACCCCGAAGGAGAGCTACGAGCCGGTCAAGCGCGCCGCCGAGGCGGCACGCAACGGCGACGTGAACTGCGAGAATTAGCGCCGTGAGCGGGCAATACGTCGCCTACACCTTCTATCGCGTCGATCCCGCCTGGCGCCGGCTCCCCGTCGAGGAGCGCGCGGCCATGAAGGACGCCTTCGCCGACGTGGTCGAAGGCTGGTCGGAGCGGATGGACGCGCTGCGCGCGTACTCGACGAGCGGCGTGCGGCCCGAGACCGACTTCTTCCTCTGGAAGATCACGCAGCGCTACGAGGACCTGGGCGAGCTCGGCGCCGAGCTGAACGGCTCGCCGCTCTCGGGCTGGCTCTCGACACCGTACTCGTACCTCGCGACGACGAAGCCGTCCCAGTACACGAGCGCGCGGCGGGCGCGCAAGGTCGCCCCGCGCGGGCACCCGTACCTCGTCGTCTACCCGTTCGTGAAGCTGCGCTCCTGGTACACGCTGCCCGAGGAGGAGCGCCAGCGCGCCATGGACGAGCACATCGCGATCGGCGCCCGCTTCGCGACGATCCAGAATCACACGACCTACTCGTTCGGCATCGACGACCAGGAGTTCATGACGGCCTTCGAGTGCGAGGAGCCGGCGGACTTCATGCACCTGATGCTGACGCTGCGGGACAGCGAGGCCTCCCGCTACACCGAGCGCGACACGCCGATCTTCGTCGGCCAGTCGATGCCGGTGCGCGCGGCGCTGAACGCGCTCGACGGAGCCGGCGCCCGCGTCGAGGCCGGCTCTCCCTAGAGCCCGTACGAGTGCTGGTCGCGCCAGACGCGGAACATCGAGAAGCCGCAGATGAGCAGCACGAGGAAGAAGGCCAGCGCCTCGCGGCCGGACGGGCGCGCCAGGAAGAACGCGCCCAGGTCGACGACGATCAGGATCGCGGCGCCGTAGAAGGCGGCCTTCGCGCGGGTCGACCAGGTCTCGATGTCCGAGCGCCGCTCGCGCCACACGAGGTAGATGAAGAACGCGATCGCGAGGAAGAAGGCGATCTGGGCGATCAGAAACAGGGCGGTGAGCGTCGCCTGCAGCTGCAGGACCACGACCACGAGCGCGACGAGGCCCACGATCAGCAGACCGCGGACGAACGGGTTCATGTCCTTGAGCAGGCGCATCAGCCGGTCATGAAGGCGCGAAGCGCCAGCGCCCCCGCCAGCAGGGTAGCCCCGGCGAACCACAGCAGCCGGCGGCGGGAGTCGGCCGGCGCATACATCCAGGGGGCGAGCACGGCGAGCAGGGCGAGGGTTCCGTAGGCGTAGTGGAGCTCCTCCGCGGCGCGGCGGTCGTCGGAGAGGAGCAGGAGACCCACCGCGACCTGCGCCACCAACACGGTCTGCGCCAGTGCGAGCGCATGGCGTACCACGCCCAGGCTACGCGTCCTGGTTACACGGTAGGCGTACGCGCCCGACGCCGACGCCAGGACGGCGATGACGATCACGACGACCGCGAGCGTCTCGTGGGCCGCCGACACGCGGCGAATGTATACGCTCGACCCGTGGTCGAAGAGGGCAAGCCCGCACCCGATTTCGAGCTGACGAGCGACTCCGGCGAGACAGTGCGGCTCTCCGAGCTCCGGGGCAAGCCGGTCGTCGTCTACTTCTACCCCCGCGACGACACGCCCGGCTGCACGGCGCAGGCCTGCGGCATCCGCGACAACTACGAGGCCTTCGGCGACCGCGGCGCGGTCGTCCTCGGCATCAGCCCCGACGACGAGAGCTCGCACGTCACGTTCAAGCAGAAGTACGGACTGCCGTTCACGTTGCTCGCCGATCCCGACCACGCGGTCGCCGAGCAGTACGGCGTCTGGGTCGAGCGGTCGATGTACGGGAAGACCTTCATGGGCATCGAGCGCTCGACGTTCGTGATCGACCCGGAGGGGAACGTCGTGCGGATCATGCGCCGGGTCAAGCCCGATACCCACGCCGAACAGGTGCTCGAAGCGCTTCCAAGCTAGAGCTTGCGGCTTTCTGCACGATTGGCCTGCAGGTTGCGCGTAGGTGTTGTATGTTGCGCGCGTCAGCTTCTGAAGAAGACGTGAATTTCGCGCACGAAGGCGCTTAGAACCGGCTGCGGCCGCGCATCTACTTCGTGCACGAAGCGACCAGGAGGTTCCCCCTCATGCTCCGAAGGACGACGCTCGTACTCGTTCTCTTCGCCGTATCAGGCTCATCCGCGGCCGCCGCTCCTCTTCTCGTCCCCCGTCCGCCGGTCCCGCTCCCGCTCCTTCCGGGCGGAACCACGTCGCCGGCGGCGCTCAAGCTCCTTGGTGGAGGCGTGGTTCAGGAGGTGAACCGTGTTCGTGTCGCGCGCGGGCTGCGCGCGCTGCGCGCGACGCCGCCGCTCGCCGTCTCTGCGCGACGGCACTCGACGCAGATGGGCCAGCGCGGCTTCTTCGACCACAACTCGGCCGACGGCACCCCGTTCTGGCGCCGCATCGAGCGTTTCTACGGCGGACGCGGGTTCCGGAGCTGGTCGGTCGGCGAGAACATCTTCTGGCAGTCGCCGACGACCATCGCCGCGATCTCCGTCGTGAAGTCGTGGCTGGCGTCGCCGGGGCACCGGGCGAACTTGCTCTCGCGCGACTGGCGCGACGTCGGGGTGGGCGCGATCAGCCTGCCGAGCGCACCCGGCGTGTACGGGGGCTCGCCGGTCACCATCGTCACGATCGACTTCGGCAAGCGGCGCCGGTAGGGCTGGGGCCGCGTCCGAGACGGTCACTCGATGGAGGGGCAAACCTCGACGCCCTCTCTGCCGAAAATCTCCTGGGGCGTCCCGCCGGGGCCGCAGCGGTTGGGGCGCCTCACCTCTTTGGCTCCGCGCTGCTCTTGGCCATCGCGGCGAAGTCCAGGCAGCCGCGCACGACGGATGGGACCTAGGCGGGGCGCGATTGTTCTGTTGAACTAGCGCCGGGCGGCGTTTGGCTGTCTCCCCCGCCGCCTTCTAGGGGTCCCGGGTCGGGCCGCAGGCCCTGGGGCCCCACCTTCTTTCTGCGCCGTCCGCAGGAGAGTCATGCGGATGAGAGGACTTGAACCTCCACGAGCCGAAGCCCACACGGACCTGAACCGTGCGCGTCTACCAATTCCGCCACATCCGCGCGGACGCCCAGTGTAGCCGGGCGGAAACGTACGTACCATGGGCGATCTGCGACGGGTCGGACTTCTTCTCGCTGCCGCTTTCCTGCTCACCTTGCCGGGTGCTGCGGCGCTCGCGCGGACCAGCACCGGCTCCACCGATCTCGTCGAGGTGGTCGTCACGCTCGAGCAGCCGCCGCTGGCTCGCGCGACCGCGGAGGGCCGGACGCTCGCAGCGACGCGGGCGCGCGGGCGCGTCAGCTTGCGCACCCCGGCGAGCCGCTCGTACCTCCGGACCCTCGCCGCCAGGCAGCGCTCGCTCCAGTCGAGCATCGCGACGCGGTTTCCGGGCGCGCGGTTCGGCTGGACCTACAGCGTCGTCCTGAACGGGTTCGCGGTCACGCTGCCGCGCGCGCAGGCCGATCGGCTAGCCGCGGTGCCCGGCGTCGAGACCGTCTGGCCGAGCCTGCGCTACCGACCGCTGCTCGACCGGAGCGTCAAGCTGATCAAGGCCACCGCGGTCCACGGGCCGACCGGGACGACGACCGGCCAGGGGCTGAAGATCGGGATCGTCGACGACGGAATCGACGTGACACATCCGTTCTTCAACCCGGCCGGCTACACGCCGCCGCCCGGCTTCCCGAAAGGCGTGCTCGCAGCGACCAGCGCGAAGGTGATCGTCGCGCGCGCCTTCGCCCCGCCCAAGCCGGGCTGGCCCAACGCGACGAAGCCCTTCGACCCCGCCTTCTCCGAGCACGGCACCCACGTGGCCGGCATCGCGGCCGGCAACGGGGGAACCCGGTCGGCGGGCGGCCGCGTCGTCGGCGGCGTCGCCCCGGGGGCCTACCTCGGCAACTACAAGGTCCTGACCGTCCCGACGGTGGCCGGCGTGGGCCTGAACGGCAACTCCCCCGAGATCGCCAAGGGGATCGAGATGGCCGTACGCGACGGGATGGACGTGGTCAACCTCTCGCTCGGCGAGCCCGAGATCGAGCCGAGCCGCGACCTCGTCGTGCGAGCGCTGGACGGGGCGGCCGCTGCGGGGGTCATCCCCGTGGTGGCCGCGGGCAACGACTACGCGGAGTTCGGGAGCGGCTCGATCACATCGCCGGGGACCACCGCCCGCGCGATCACGGTCGCCGCCGTCACCCCCGACCGGCGACCCCTGCTCGCGGAGTTCTCCTCTGCCGGGCCCACCCCGGTCTCGCTCCAGCTCAAGCCCGACGTCAGCGCCCCGGGGGTGGACATCCTTTCCTCGGTTCCGGCGCGCGAGGGCAGCTGGTCGGGCTTCAGCGGCACGAGCATGGCCGCACCCCACGTGGCGGGCGCAGCGGCTCTCCTGCGCCAGCGGCATCCCACCTGGACCGTCGAGCAGGTGAAGTCGGCGCTCGTCCTGACGGGCACGCCCGTCGAGGCGTCCGGCGACATCCAGGCCGTGCGCGAGGGCGGCGGGCTCGTGGACGTGCAGAAGGCCGACGCTCCGCTCGTGTTCGCCTCGCCGACGAACCTCTCGTTCGGCCTGCTTCGGCGCGGTACCTCGGTCACGCGCACGATCACGCTCGAAGACGCAGGCGGCGGACCGGCGCCCTGGACAGTCACCGTCGAGCAGCAGCGCGCCGACACGACGGTTGCGATCGGCGTGCCGGCCAGCGTCGTCGCACCCGGCACGTTCCCCGTCACCGTCGCCGCGAGGCCATCGGCGCGCCAGCGCGAGCTGAGCGGGTTCATCGTGCTCACGCGCGGCGCCGAGCGCAGGCGCATCGGCTACTGGCTGCGCGTCGCCGTGCCCGCCCTGGCGCGGAAGCAGGCGCGTCCGCTACGCCGTCCCGGTCTCCACGCGGCCACGACTCGCGGCGCGAGCTCGCGCGTTCGCACGTACCGCTATCCAGCCGACGTCGCGCTCGACGGCGTGACCGGAAACCTCGCGGGACCGGAGCTGGTGTACCGGGTTCGGCTGCGGCGCGCCGCGACGAACTTCGGCGTCGCCGTCGTCTGGCGGGCGAAGGGCGTGCGAGTCGAGCCGCGGATCGTTCGCGCCGGCGACGAGAGCAGGCTCCTCGGCCAGACGGCGCTCCCGGTCAACCTGAATCCCTATCTGCGTCAGTTCCGCCAGCCCACACCGGCTGCAGGCGCGGTCCGCCCCACCCCCGGCAGCTACGACGTCGTCTTCGACGGGCCGAGCCCCGGTACCGCGGGAGCCTTCCGGTTCCGCTACTGGGTCGACGACACGCGGCCGCCCCGGCTCAGGCTCGCGAGCCGTGCGGTCCGACGCGGCACGCCGCTGCGGATTCGGGCGGTGGATTCAGGCTCGGGCGTGGATCCCCGCACGATCGTCGCGATGGTCGACCGCGCTCAGCTCGGCCCGGCCATGGCCTCGGGGGTGATCCGGATTCCCACCGGCGGCCTGAGCCGCGGCCGCCACCGCCTCGAGCTCCAGGTCTCCGACTACCAGGAGTCGCGCAACATGGAGAACGCGACCGCGATCCTGCCGAACACCGCGCGCCTCGCGACGACCTTCGTCGTCCGCTAGCCGGGTCTCTCTCGGTCTTGTTCCTTGGTCACCGGGAGGTTGGCCAGGTCGCGCTGAACAGCCGCTTCGAACTCGTCGCTCTCGGTGCGCAGGAGCTTGAGCTGGGACTTACGGCGCGCCCGGTCACGCCGCCTGCGGGCCTCCAGGCCCGTGCGGCTCGAGAGCCTCGGCCATTCGGCGGCCACCAGCACCGCGACGGCGCAGGCGAGCAACGCGATCCAGAGCCAGCCCACACTCTGATCTTAGCTTGCGGCCTCAGAAGGGTAGAAACGGGATGTCGAAGTACAGAGCGGCAGCGATGACCGCCGCCAGCGCCGCCAGGCTGGCGGCCCCGGAGAGCGCCTTCTGCAGCCGGCTCCCGTGCCTGACCGCTCTGCTCGTCTGGCTCATCCGCTCGAGCGTTCGCTCGAGCACCCGCTCGGCCCACGCGAACTCGAGGGCGAGCATGCCGAAGCCGAACGCCATCACCAGCAGGCCCGGCCCCGGCAGCACGAGCAATGCGAGGCCGATCACCACGACGGTGAAGCCGAGGAACGCGAAGGGCACGCGGATGAACCGGCTGCGACTGAGGTGCCGGGCGCGCTGCTCGCGCAGGCGCTCGAGCCAGGGGTGGCGGCTCGGCTCGTCCACGGCGACAGGCTAGTTATGCGCTACGGACAGACACGGATGAAGTCCGTGCGGCAACGATCCTTGCCGGGGCCGCCGACCACGCTGTCGTTGCCGCGACCCGCGTCCTTGGCGATCAGGAAGTCGTTGCCTCCGCCGCCGTCCAGCCGGTCGCGGCCTCGGCCTCCGGCGAGATGATCGCGCCCGGGCCCGCCGGTCAGGACGTCGTCGCCCGACCCGCCGATCAGCCGATCGTCGCCGCCGCCGCCGTCCAGGAGGTCGAGATCGTTGCCGCCCTCGAGCCGGTCGTTCCCGGCTGCGCCCGAGAGCTCGTCGCGGCCGTCGCCGCCCAGCAGGGCGTCCTTGCCCGTGCCGCCGAGCAGCAGGTCGTCTCCGCCGAGGCCGAGCAGGCGATCGTTGCCGCCGGCGCCGCAGATGACGTCGCGCGTTCGCGTGCCGCGGATCGTGTCGGCCCCGGGGGTTCCGGTGATCGTGCAGCTGCGACCGGCGAGGCCGCGTCGAACCGGAGTGGCGAGGTAGCTCTGGCCGGGGCCGACCACCACGTCGACCTCGCGGACGAAGTCGGTCACGGTCACCGTCCCCTCGGTGACGCGGGTGTACGTCCCGTCGCACGCGTCCGCGGTGTACCAGGTCGTCCCGCGCACGGTCGCGGCGCTGAAGCGGCCGCGCGTCCGGAACTTGCCCTTGCCCTTGCCCCACAGCTTCTGCTTCGGCTTCTCGACGAGGTAGGACGCCAGCGCCGCGCTTCCACCACACTCGGCGAAGTCGCCGCCCTCCAGGCGCAGGACGGTGATCGACTCGGCCACCCGAGCCTGCAGCACCGTGAAGACGCCCTCGTAGAACTCGGCGCTCTCACGGGTCCCCTCCGGCCGGGCCTGCGTCAGGCGCACGGTGCCGGCCGTGACGTCGACCGCGCTGCCGACGGGGATGGAGGCGAGCGACGAGAGCGGGACGAAGCGGTCCGTGCCGGGCAGGCGGACGAGCACGGTTCCGGCGACGGGCTCGACGTTCACCGTCACGCCGGTCACGGGCGGCGCGGTGGTCGCGACCGAGACGCTGACCGCGCTGACCGCCGTGCCGCCGCGCCCGTCCGAGACGAGATACGAGAAGACGTCCGGACCGGTGTAGCCGGGTGCCGGCGTGTACGTGCAAAGCCCGGCCGGCGCGCAGGAGACGCTCCCGTGTGCGGCGGCCGGCGTGCCCGTCACCACCTGCAGGGTGTCGCCGTCGGGGTCGAAGTCGTTGGCGAGCACGTTCACGGCCGCGGTCCGGTCGCGATCGGTGAGGAGCAGGTCGCTGACCGCCGTCGGCGCGCGGTTGCCGCCGAACTGCGTCGTCGTCGTGAAGCTGGTCGTCTGGCCGCCGGGGAGCACCGTTGCCCACTGCTGGCTCGTGCTCGGCGTCGAAACCCGAGTCGGAGACGCCGTCGCCGTCGCCGTCGTTCTCGACCAGTCCGCTGAAGCCGGCCGGGATCCCACCGGTGTCCGGGATTGTCGAGCCGAACGGGTAGGAGCGGGCTGTCCAGCGCTCCGGAGTGGTGTCGCCGCCCAGAGCTCCGGTCACCGCCAGCAGCGAGTTCGGCGACACCGGAGACTCGTCGGCGTCGAACACGAACAGGCGCGAGCCGTCGGGGGCAGCACCGGCGCGGTCGGAGGCCGAGCCGTCGAAACCGAGATCGCCGTCGACGTGCCGCACGAGCCTGAACGAGACCGGAACCACGCCGGTATTCGTGAGCTCGTACGTCTGCGTGAGCGCGCTCGTCGCCGCAGTCACCGGCGAAAGCGCCTGCGTCAGCCGGATGCGCAGACCTCCGACGTCGCTCTGCGTCTCGGTCACCAGCGAGGTCGGCGTCGCCTCCAAGAGCGTCATCTGCGGCCCGTTGACGCAGTCGTCCGAGAGGAAGCGGCCGACGTGAGAGGCGAAGAGCGCCGACCCGCGCACCGCAGACGCAGCCGGCTTCGGGCCGAGCGGGTTGAAGACCGCGTCGCTCGTGTGCTCGCGTCCGAAGGCGCCGAGAGCGTCGACGGCCACGCGCACCGAGCCCTCGACCGTCCCTGGATCGCCGTTTGCCAGCTGATGCGGGGCAAGCGGTTCGCAGGGCGGCGGAGCCTGGGCGTGAAGCGCGGTCGGAGACGCCGCAACGACCGCGAGCAGGAGGGCCGCGACGGCGGCTAGGCCGACCGGGAAGACGCGAAGTCGACGGGGCATCCGCGCACCCCTCAAGGACAGCTCGCCGCGGCCGGGGAGCCCGCGTCGGCCAGACAGCGGTCCTTGCCGAGCCCGCCGCTGAGCCGGTCGCTGCCCCTCGTCCGGTCGCGCGTGTCGAGGATGTCCACTCCGGGCCCGCCGTCCATGGTGTCGATACCCGCGCCGCCGCGGAGCCGGTCGCGCCCGGCCGCACCGAGCAGCGTGTCGTGCCCGGCCCGGCCGATCAGCAGGTCGTTGCCCTGGCCGCCCTCGGCGCGATCGTTGGCCGCGCCGCCGTCGAGGACGTCGCTGCCGGCACCGCCGAAGAGGCGATCCTTCCCTGCCGCCCCGAGCAGACGGTCGCGCCCGAGCCCGCCCAGCAGGCGGTCGTTCCCGGCGCCGCCGAGGAGCGTGTCGTCGCCCAGGCCGCCGATCAGGATGTCGTTCCCGCCCAGGCCCACCAGCGTGTCGGCGCCGCCGAGGCCGCAGATGACGTCACGGCGCGCGGTCCCGAGGATCACGTCGCGTCCGGGCGTGCCGACCTTCGTGCAGGCAAGCCCTTGCTCACGCCTCGGTCCCGCCGGCTCGCGCGTCACCGGCGGCGCGGGAGGCGTCACGGGAGGCGGCGGCGGCGTGACCGGCGGGGGCGGCGTCACCGGAGGAGGCGGCGGCGGCAGGGGTGGTGGTGGCGGCGGAGGAGGCGGAGGCGGCGTCGCCGAGTCGTCGTCGACGATCGTCCCGCTGCCGGTCGCTGCCGCCACGCTCGCGTTCACCGCGTCCTGCAGGCGGACGCTGAACGACTCGTTCGACTCCACGTCGGTGTCGCCGTGGACGTCGACCCTGAAGGTCTTCGCGACGTCGCCCGGCGCGAAGGTCAGCGTCCCCGACGCGGTCGTGTAGTCGCCCGGTTGCGTGGCGGTGCCGTCGGCGGTCTCGTAGTCCACCGTGACCGTCTTCGCGCTCGGAGCGGAGAGCGCCACGCCGAACGAGACCGCTGTCGCCCCGCTGTCGCCCTCGCTCGCGGCTGCGCTGCCGACCGTCAGAGACGGTGCCGCGTCGTCGTCGAGAATCGTCCCGAGGGCTGGACCGGCCGGCGCCGTGACGTCGCCCGTGACCACGGCCAGCTCGACCTGGAAGGTCTCGTTCTCCTCGTCGAGCGCATCGTCGAAGGTCTTCACGGCCGGGAGCGGCTTCACGGTCTGGAGGGGCCCGAACGTGACGAGCGTGGTCAGGCGCCCGTAGTCGCTGCCCGCGCGCGCCGTCCCGTCGCTCGTGTGCACCTCGGCGATGACCGGCGTCAGGCTGGGCGCGCTCAGGGTGAGGCTGAAGTTCTGGTCGGAGCCCTCCGGCACCGCGGTCGCTTCCGCGATCGAGAGCACCGGCGAGTCGCCGCCCGGCGGCGCGACCTCGATCCGGACGGTCGCGGTGTCGGTCGCGTCGTCGCGGTCGTTGATCTGGTACGTGAAGCTGTCCGGCCCGCTGTAGCCGGCGTCGGGCGTGTACCGCACCTGCGCGCCGTCGGTCTCGACCGCCGTCCCGTGAGACGGCTCGCCGATCGAGAGAATGTCGGGCTGCTCGTCCTCGACGTCGGTGTCGTTGGCGAGCACGTCGATCACCCGCGCCGTGTCGAACCCGGTGCGTCGCCGCGTCGTCGACGGCCACGGGAACGTCGTTGACCGGCGTGACGGTGATCGACACCTGCTCCTCGTCCTGCAGGCCCTCGTCTTCGACGCGGAACCGCAGCGAGTCGGACCCGTGGGCGTTTGCGTCCGGTGTGTACACGACCCGGTTCCCGTTGACCGCGCCCAGCGAGCCGCGGGTGGGCTGCATGACGATGGAATACGTGAGGATGTCGCCGTCCACGTCGGTCGCGGGTAGCACGATCGTGGTCGGCGTGTCCTCGGCGGTCGTCTCGGCCGCCTCGTTGTCGGCCACCGGCGCGTCGTTGACCGGCGTGACTTCCACGAAGACGGTTCCGATCGACTCCACGCCGTCCTCGTCCTCGATCGTGTACCGGAACTGATCCTGGCCGTGGAAGTTCGGGTCGGGCGTGTACGTCACCTCCGGCTCGATCCCGGTGGTCACGCTGCCGTGCTGGGCAGAACCGACGTCGACGAGCTGGATGTCGTCGCCAACGTCGACGTCGACGTCGTTCTCGAGCGGGAAGAAGCTGATGTCGCCGTCCTCGTCGATCGACCAGTTGTCGTCCCCGGCGACCGGCGCGTCGTTGACGTTGTGGACGACGATGTCGACCGTGGCCGTGTCGGTGAGGTCGCCGTCGCTGACGCGATACGTGAGCGCATCCGCTCCCACGAAGTTCGGCGCGGGCACGTAGCGGATCCGGCCGTCACCGAGCACGGAGGCCGTGCCGTGCTCGGGCGCGATGGTGATCGTGACGGCGAGCGGGCTGCTGTCGACGTCGCTGTCGTTCTGGAGCACGTCGATCAGCGTCGGAGCGTCCTCCGTGACGTCGGCGGGGTCGTCGCCGGCCACGGGCGCGTCCGCGACCGGGTCGACGGTGATCGAAGCGGTCGCCGGAAGCGACTGGTTGACGCCGTCGTTCGCGCGGAACAGGAACGAATCCGAGCCGTTGTAGTCGGGGGCGGGCGTGTAGGTGACCTTGTTCCCGACGACAGGGCCGAGCGTCCCGTGGAGCGGCGCCGTGAGCAGCTCGAAGACGGGCGCGTCGCCGTCGCCGTCGGAGGCGGCGAGCGTGACCTCGCGGGCGGTGTCCTCGTCGGTCGACACGCTCTGGCCCGCCGCGACCAGGGGTCTCGTCGTCGTCGGGGATCGACCCGACACCGAAGCCGTCGGCCAGAGCCGCGCCGGTCCCGTTGGACAGGACCACGTTGAAGACCTCGTCGTCCTCGTCGAGCCGGTCGCCGAACACCGGGACGACGATCTCCTTGCTCGTCTCCCCCGGAGCGAAGACGAGCACGTCCGCCTGTTCCGCGTAGTCGAGCCCGGCGCGGGCGGTCGCGTCGCTGCGTGGCGTAGTCGACCCGCACCTCCGCGGCGGCTGCCGGCGCGAGCGTGACCGTGAAGGTCGCATTCCGCGTCAGCAGGTCGCCTTCCCCGTCGACAGAGGCGTCCTCGATCGACAGCTGCGACGCGCCGGCGCCCTGGTCGTCGTCGAGGATGGTCACGAGGCCGCGCGTGTCGGCAAGGGTCGCGTTCACCGGCGCCGTCAGGTCGACGAAGAAGTTCTCGTCGAACTCGACGCGGGTGTCGCCCTCGACCTGGAGGGTGACCGGCTTCGTCGTCTCGCCCGGCTCGAAGGTCACGGTGCCGGCGGCGGCCACGTAGTCGGCGGGCACGATCGCCGTGTCGTCCGCCGTCGCGAAGGCGACCGTGACGGTCTTCTCGCTCGGGCCCGAGAGCGAAGCCTGGAGTGCGAACGGCGTGGTCGCCGGCTCGGCGCTCCCCTCCGCCTTCTCCAGGTCCGTGATCGAGATGGTCGGCAGCTCGTCGTCGTCCACGATCGTGATCGTGGCCTGCGGGTCGGTGATCAGGCTGTGCGACGGGCCCGCGAGGTTGACGAGGAACGTCTGGTCCGGCTCGTCACGAGCGTCGTCCATGATCGCGACGTCGAAGGACTTGCTCGTGTCCCCGGCCGGGAACGTGAGCGTCCCCGACGTGGCCGTGTAGTCGGTGCCGGCCTCCGCGGAGCCGTTTGCGGTCGCGTAGTCGACAGTGACCTGCTCGCTCGAGGCGGCGGAGAGCGTGACGGTGACGGTCTTCGTGCCTGCCCCCTCGCCCACCGAGTCGTCGGCCGCGCCGCCACCGGGGACGGCGAAGAGCTCGACGGAGGTGGTGTCGTAGCGCGCCTCGGGCAGCAGGTTCCCGGGCAGCGGCGATGGCACGCTGTCGACGACGCCGAAGGATCCCGTCCGCGAGCCCGCGGTCAGGACGCGGACGCCGACACCCGTGACCGGCTCGAAGCCGTTGATCAGCCGGCCGGTGAGCGTCCCGGCGAGCGTGGCGCTCCCGGTGACCACGAGGCGGTCGAAGTCGGTTCCGGCCACGCCGGCGCCGCCGACCTCGACGTCCAGCTTGCCGAGGGGGCCCTGCGCGTAGGTGCCGTCGACGGTCAGGATCCCGGGCGAGGCGCCGGGCGCGACCGTGCCGTTGTTCGTGACGTTCTGGAAGTACGTGCCGGTGCCGCGCAGGACGCCCGCGTTGGTCAGGTTGGGCCCGCGCGCGACGCTCGTGAAGAGGTCGCGCCCGCCGGTGATCGAGAAGTCGCCCTGAGGCCCGTTCAGCGAGAAGTTGCGCAGGCCGTCGGCAGGCACGGCCTGCTGGTCCTGGATCCGCGACGCCGCGGTGTCGAGAACCACCTTCGCGTTGCTCGTGACCACGTCCGCGCCGGTGAAGCGGAGGATGCTGCGGACGAGGTACGAGCCGCCGGTCAGCACGTCGGTCGTCTGGTTGTAGTTCGAGAAGGCACCGTTGAGGTTCAACGTTCCGGCGAGAGCCTCGATCTGGCCGCCCGTGGTGTCCACGGTCACGGACACGTCGGTCGAGGCGGGCGCCACCGCTCCCGCGCTCTTGCGCAGGATGCCGGTGTTCGCGATCCGGTACGTGCCGCCGAAGTCGTTGTTGATGTCGGCGTCGCTCTGGATGTCGAACAGGCCGACGTTCTCGGTCGTGGCGTTGCCGCCGCGCATGGGGCCGGTGCCGGCGAACGTGACCGTGCCCTCGTTGCGGAGCACGCGGCCGCCGTGGATGTCCTTGACGTTCGCACCGGAAAGGCTCAGCGTCGCCCCCGACGCGACCCGGGTCGTGCCGCCGTTCGTCATGTTCCCGGACGTCCAGCTCGACGGCGCCGGGCCTTCGAGCGTCACCCGGCCGCTGCCCGCAACGCTGCCGCCGGCCAGGTTGAGGACGTCGGTGACCGGGCCGAGGCTCTCGAACGCCGCCGTCCCGGACGTGATCGTCGTGGTGGCGGCGTCGTATGCGCCCGCGACGTTGACCTGTCCGGCCGTGACCAGGATCGTGCCGGTCGCTGTCACGCTCGAGGCCGGCCCGAGGTCGTAGGCCGTGCTCGAGAAGTCCAGCGTCGCCGGAACCGTGAAGGTGCCGGAGCTCACGTTGGGGCCGTCGCCGGCGTCGAAGCGCACCGAGCCCGCCTCGACCACGAAGGCGCCGTCGTTGTCGAACGGCACGCCGAAGCTCGTGGGGTTCGCGGTGCCCGAGCCGGCCGTCTTTCGGAACGTGCCCGTGTTGGCGAACAGCGTCGTGCCGCCGAAGTCGGTGTTCAGGTCGGCGTCGGTCGGGATCTCGAAGAGCCCGACGTTCTCGACGAGAGCGTTGCTGCCGGTGCGCAGGCTGCCCGTGCCCGTCCAGGAGATCGTCCCCTCGTTGCGCAGCACACGGCCGTTGTGGATGTCCTTGACGGACACGCCGGGGGCGTTCAGCGTCACGCCGGCGGGGATGAAGGTCGTGCCCCCGCTGGTCATGGTGCCGCCGCTCCAGGTGGACGCCGCCGGGCCTTCGAGGGTCACGCGGCCGCTGCCGTGGAGCGAGCCTCCGGACAGGTTGAGGACGTCCGTGACCGAGTTGGCTGCGTCGAAGGACGCTCCGCCGCCCGTCATCGTCGTCGTGGCGACGTCGTAGAGGCCGCTCAGGTTCGTCTGGCCGTTGGTGAAGAACACCGTTCCCGAGGCATTGACGGCCGAGGCCGGTGCCAGGTCGTAGGTGCCGCCCGAGAAGTCGATCGCCGCCGGGACGGTGAAGGTGCCGGTCGCCACATTGGGGCCGTCGCCGGCGTTGAAGCGGATCGTCCCTGCGTCGGCCTGGAGCGCGCCGTCGTTGTCGAAGGGGATGCCGAAGTCCGTGATCCCGCCGCCCGCGGACTTCCGGAACGTCGCGGTCGGCGCGTTGTTGAACTGCGCCGCGCCGCCGAAGTCGTTGGTGATGTCGGCGTCGCCCTGGACGTCGAACAGGCCCACGTTCTCGACCACCCCGCCCGTGCCGGTGCGGATGTTGCCGGTGCCTCCGAAGACGATCGTCCCCTCGTTCCGCAGCAGCCGGTTCCCATGGACGTCCTTCACGCTGCGTGCCGCTGAGGCTGAGGGTGACGCCGGGCGCAACGCGCGTCGTACCGCCCGTGTGCATCGCTCCGGCCGTCCAGCTCGACGTCCGCGGCCCGGCCACGGTCAGCTGGCCCGAGCCGCCGACGGCGCCGCCGGTCAGCGAGAGGAAGGCCACGTCGGTGTTCGGACGGTTCATCGCTCCGAGCCCACCGAAGACGTGCAGCTCGCCGAACGCGGTCGGCCCGTTGAAGCTCGCGCTGCCGCCTCCGATCCAGGTGGTCGGGACGTCGTAGGTGCCGTTGACGCGCGATCGTCCCCGCGGAGAAGTACGCGCGCGCGTGCGAGTTGTTGACGGTCTGCGGGCTGCCGCCGGACGCGCCGGCGCCGGTGTCGCTCAAGCTGTTGCCGCCCGCCGTGAAGAACACGTTCTGGGCGTTCGAGGCCGTTCCGCGGTAGACCCGGTAGCTCGTCGCACCCGGAACCGCGTCCCACGCCAGCGCGACCCGTCCCGACGGGCCGGTGACGGTTGCGCTCACCTCGGTGGAGGCCAGCGTCTCGCCGTTGATGTTCCGCGCGGCGACCTTGTAGAAGTACGTCCCCGTCGCCAGCGAGCCGCCGCTGACGAAGGCAGTCGCCGCCAGGCCCGTCGGAGTCGGCAGCGGGCCGGCGCCCGTGATCGGGCCGCCGCTCGTCTGCGTCCCGCCCTCGAACTCCATGAGCCCGCCGGTGCCGATCGTGAACGCCCCCGAGTGTGAGCCGTTCTGCAACAGGCGCAGGTAGCCGTTCGGGACCAGCACCGTCCCGTCGTTGTTGAACGCCGACGTGACGTGCGTGTTCTCGCCGCCGCCGTCCTTGGCGAACACCGCGCCGTTGAGCACGTTGAAGCTCGTCCCCGAGTCGCCGGTGAGGTCCTGGTCGCCGGTGACGGTGATGCGGCCGCGGTGATTGAAGATCGCGCCGGTGTTCAGGTCGAGGTTGCCGGACGGCCAGATGGTCGGCGTGCCGACGGGGACGTCGTTCTCGACGGTTCGCCGGCTCAGCGTCTTGGTCGTACCACCGAGGGTCAGCGAATCCGTCACGGTCGTCTTCGTCGACACGGCCGGCGCCGAGAGGGTTCCACCCGTCCACGCGTAGTGCGCCGCCGTCATGTTCGCGGAGCCCGCGAGCGTGCCGCCCGAGTGGTTCACCCTGGCCGGGCTGGTGGGCGTGTTGAAGCTGCTCGTTCCGCCCGAGACGTGCAGCGTGTCCAGCGTCGTCGGGCCATCGAAGCGGTGGGTGCCGCCCAGGATCTGCGTCGTCGGCACGTTGTAGGTGCCGTTCACGGTGATCACGCCGGCGGAGAAGAACGTGCGCGCACCCGAGGTGTTGAGGGTCTGCGGCGTGCCGCCCGTGCCGGCCGCTCCGGTGTCGACGAAGCCGACGCCCGTGGTGTAGAAGACGTTCTGGGCGTTGGACGCCGTCCCGCGGTAGACGCGGTAGCTGCTCGCACCCGGAACGGGATCCCAGGCCAGCGTGACCCTGCCTGCCGGGCCGGTGACCGGCGCGCTCGCCTCGGTGGAGGCCAGCGTCTCGCCGTTGATGTTGCGCGCGGCGACCTTGTAGAAGTATGTCCCCGTGGCCAGCGATCCGCCGGTGGCGAAGGGCGTCGCGGTCAGGCCGGTCGGCGCGGAGAGCCCCGGAGCGCCCGTCACCGGACCACCGACCGTCTGCGTTCCGCCCTCGTACTCCAGCAGCCCCGCAGCCGCGACCGTGAACGGGCCCGAATGCGAGCCGGACTCGAGCAGGCGGAAGTACCCGTTCGTCACGAGGACCGTGCCGTCGTTGTTGAACGCCGACGTGACGTGCGTGTTCTCGCCGCCGCCGTCCTTCGCGAGCACCGCGCCGCCGAGCACGTTGAAGGACGTGCCGGCGTCGCCTGTGATGTCCTGGTCGCCGGTCACGTCGATGCGGCCGCGGTGATTGAAGGTCGCGCCCGTGTTCAGCGCGAGGTTGCCGACCGACCACGTCGTGGGAGTGCTCTGAGGCACGTTGTTCTCGAGCGTGCGCCGCGACAGCGTCTTCGTGCCGCCGCCGAGCAGCAGCGACCCGGTGACCGTGGTCTTCGTCGCCGCCGCCGGCGCGGCGTGCGTACCCCCGGTCCAGTTGAGGTTCGCCACCGCCAGGTCGGCAGCGCCCGCGAGCGTCCCGCCGACGAGCGCCACGTTCGCGAGCGTCGCGGCGCTGTTGAGGTTGAGCACGCCGCTCGAAACCGTGGTGTTGGCGGGCGTGTACGACCCGGCCACGTTCACGGTCGCTCCGGTCACGTCCAAGAGCCCGGCGCCCGAGACGGTCGACGCGGGACCGAGGTTGAACGTCCCGTTGCGCAGCTCCAGCGCCGCGCCGGGGGCGATCCCGAAGGTGCCGCTGCTCGTGGTCGTACCGTTCCACTGGTAGACGTCCAGCCGGCCCGTTCCGATCGAGACCGAGCCGCTGTTCGGGAACCCGACCTGGATGCTCGCCGTGCCGGTGCCGCCGCTCTTCGTCAGCACGCCGTCGTTGGCCAGCATGGGCAGGTCTGGGCCGCTGCCCCAGGTGACGACCCCGTCGAACTGGATGTCGAACGTGCGCGCGACCGGATTGTGGAACCGTCCGGGCGTGTTCATGTTCAGCTGACCGCCGCTCCAGGTGGCCGTGACCCGTTGTTCTCCAGGGTCCGGCCCAGCGTCTTGGTGGTGCCGTCCATGGCGATCCCGCCGTTCGCGAACGTCGTGCCCGCGCCGCTCATCGTCCCGCCGGACCAGATGGTCGTTCCGCTGACGGTCACGTCGCCGGGCCCGGTCAGCGTCCCGCCGACGAGCTGGAGAGCGGTGACTGTCGCGTCCGTCGCGGCGGTCGCGAGGTTGAGCGTCCCGCCGGTGACCCGCATCGTTGCGAGCGTCGGCGCCGCGGCGAGGTTCAGCGCTCCGCTCGAGACGAGCAGCGTGCCGTTGTGCGGGTATGCGCCGTTCGCGTTCACCGTCCCACCGGACACCTCGAACAAGCCTGCTCCGCTGATGACCGAGGACGCGCCGAGGTCGAACGTGCCGTTCCGCAGCTCGATCGCCGCTCCCGACGCGACGTCGAAGGTACCGCCGCTGGCGCTGTGGCCGCTCCACTGGTAGACGTCGAGCCGCCCCGAGTCCACGTCGATGGTGCCGTCGTTGGCCAGCGCGACCTGAATGCTGGTCGTGCCCGTGCCGGCGCTCTTCGTCAGCGTGCCGTCGTTGTCGAAGGTGGGCACGGTGCCGCCCGCCGACCAGGTGATGACGCCGCCGTCGAACTGGATGTCGAAGGTGCGCCCGACCGCGTTCCGCAAGATTGCGGGTGTGTTCAGGTTGATCTGACCGCCGCTCCAGGTCGCCGTGCCGTTGTTCACAAGCGTCCGGGCCAGCGTCTTCGTGCCGCCGGTGCCCAGGGCGAGCCCGCCGTTGGCGGCCGTCGTCCCGGCGCCGGTGAGAGTGCCGGCGTTCCAGGTCAGCTGCCCGGTCACATCGACGCTGCCCGCACCGCCGAGGACGCCGCTGCTCGACAGTGTCAGCGTCGGGAACGTGGACGGCTGGATCAGGCTGTTCATGTTGAGCGTGCCGCCGGTGATCGTGAAGGGCTCCTCGCTGGTGACGCTCTGGACGTTGTGTGTCCCGGAGTCGAAGACCACACCGGGGATCGCCAGGCTCGGAATGCAGACGTTGTCGCCCGCGACCGGCAGCGTGTCGTTGTTCCAGTTGGCGGCGACGTCCCACTGGGTGCCGGTGCCGGCCGGCCCGCCGTCGAACGTCTTCGAGCCGGCGCAGCTCGTGAGGCTGAAGTCCGTCTCGTTGTTGTCGGTGTCGCGCAGCGAAGGCATGCGCTTCTGCTGGTCGCCGGCTGCCGGGGCGGGCGTCTTCGGCACGAGGCCGGGGAAGGCGACCTGCGGCACGCCGTACGTCACGACGTCGACGATCGTGTTCGCCCGATCGAGGACGAGCAACTCCTCACCGGGGTCGGCAAAGTCGGGTGTCCCGGCCGACCAGACACCGAACTGGTTCATGTTCGGGACGCCCGACGTAGGCTCGAGCTCGAAGTCGGGCGGCGAGCCGAAGACCGTCTGGTACGCGGCGCCGCTGCGCGCGACGATCGCGCGCGAGCCCGCTGCAAGCGTCGTGCCGACCGGGAACGAGTGCATCCCCTCGTCGTCGGCGGTCGTGCTCGCCTCGTCGCCGACCTTGAACGACGAGAGGTTGAGCGTCACCGAGGATGCGTTGGCGACCTCCACGAACTCGGCGCCCGGGTTCGCCTGATTCGAGGAGAACCGCGAGACGACGACCGGTGCCTCGACCTCGCCTCCGGACGTGAAGTACGCGTCCGAGAAGTAGTCGACGATCTGGTCGGTCGCGAACTCGGTCGCGGTGTTCGGCGTCGTGCCGGGGTCGCCGTAGTCGGAGACGACGTCGAGCACGTTCGGCACCGAGGCGTCGCCGACGTCGCGCGGCTCGTCGTCCAGCGTCGAGCGGAACGTCGCCACCGTGAAGCGCAGCGGCGCTGCAGGCGGGCCGGCGAGCCCGAGCGAGCTCCACGGCACCGACAGCTCGATCGTGCCGTCGCTCGCGTTACGCGCAGAGCCGGCGAAGGCCGGGGCCCCGATTCCTGCGGTGTAGACCGCGACCGCAGTGCTGCCGCCGCCGAAGCGCGTCTGCAGCAACCGCTCCCAGCTCGCGGCGCTCGCGACGAACGCGTCGCCGTGGATGAAGTCGGCCTGCCCCGAGCCGGGGACGAGGTCGCTGTCGATCGCGAGCTGGACCTGAATCGTGTCCGCCCCGGATGTGATCGGGAGCGAGCCGACCTTGACCAGCGCGTTGAGATCGGTGGCGGTCGCCGTGTAGCGAACCTCGCGGATGTCCACGCGCGCGTCCGGAGCGGCGAAGCTCGTCCGCTCGTCCGCTGCCGCGTCGCGCCAGACGTACTCGCCCTGATCGGTCGCGTTGCGAACGACGAGCGCGGTGTTGGCCTCGTTCGGCGTCCGACTCGACCACTCGGCCGACGAGGCGTCCACGGTGATCGGGTGCGCGCGCGCGAGGTAGCTCCCCGCCACCAGCATCGCGCACAGGCACGCGAACAGCACGGCAGACCGAGTCCGGCCGCCCACGCGGAGCCAGCGTTCAACCCGATACCGCACGATAAGTCCCCCTCGTCCCCCTCGGAAACAGGTTTCCGTCAGAGAAAACTGACAGATTCCGCTTCTAAGTTCAATAGTTTCTACTGGGCCGTACTGGGCTGTTTGCTCTAGACGGGGCGAGGGCGAGATCTCTTCCACCCGTCGCTATCATGCGCCGGGCCGCTACCCCGATCCCCGGTAGCTCAATTGGCAGAGCATCCGGCTGTTAACCGGAGGGTTGTTGGTTCGAGTCCAACCCGGGGAGTTGCCGCCCGGGAAATCCGGCCGGCGCTGATCGCGAAGGGCGGGATCGCGTGGACCCCGCCCCTCGTCTTGATCGAGATCAGCCGGTGAAGCGCGGCGTCGGCGTGCGCGCTGCGCGCACGGCCTTGACGCCCTTGCTCAGCACCACGTTGACGCGGAAGCCGCGCCGGACGCGGTTGCCCGGGCCAGGCGACTGCGCCAGGACCAGGCCCTTCTCGGCCTTCGAGTTCCGCGAACCGACTGCTCCGACCCGGCAGCCCGCCCGCACGATCGCGCGGCGCGCCTGCGGAAGCGTCCGCCCCTTCACGTTCGGGATCCGGCACCTCGGCGCAGCCTGCGTCGGCTCCCGGATCACCGGGGGCGGCGGCGGCGGAGGCGGCGGAGGTGGCGGAGGCGGCGGAGGAGGCGGAGGAGGCGGTGGCGGCGGAGGCACGGGTGCGACGAAGACACGCTCATACGCGCCGATGTCGCACGCCGCCCCCTGCGGCCTCGTCGTCCCCCGCTGATCCGTCGCCGGGCAGCTCACGGTTCCGGCGGCGTCGAGCGCCGGGCTCCCGTCGAGCAGCGCGTGCGTCTGCGTCGGTCCGCCGTTCGCGGCGAGCGGCCCCAGCTTCGGATCGACGCCGACGAGATCGCCGTCGCCCGGAACCAGGTTGAGGCTGCAGGTGTCCGCGTCCTCGAGGTTGCGACCCTCGGAGACCGGATCGGTCCCGCCGCAGTTCGCGGTCTCGACAGCCAGGGCGACCACTTCGTCTTCGGGAACGATCGTGGTGAGGTTCGCGGAGACGATCGTGTTCCTCGCCTTCACCAGCCCTGCCAGCACCAGGATCCCTTCGTCCTCGAACTCGGGCTGGTTGGCGATTCCCGCGCCCTCGTCGACCTCCTCGCCGGAGAACCTCCTCGACGTATTGCCGGTCAGCGTCACGTTGGTGAGCAGCACGGTCGGAACCGGCTCCTCGTCCTGGTCGACGACAGCCGGGAAGAAGAAGACGCCGTCGTTGTAGATGCCACCGCCGTCCTCGGCGCTGTTGCCGCTGATCGTCGAGTTCACGATCGTGATCGTCGCCCGAGAGAAGGATTGATCGGGCAGGAGGAACAGGGGGCCGGTCGAGTTGAAGATGCCGCCTCCCCGCTCGGAGGTGAGGACGTCGCCGTCGAAGTCGGCAATGCCGTTGCCCGACACCGTGCTCCGCTCGAGGGTGAACAGACCGTCGTTCCAGATCCCTCCGCCGTCGTCGCCGCCCTCCTCGTCGCCCGCGTAGTTGCCCGAGATCGTGCTGTCGCGGACGACTGCCGAAGCGGTGACCGACTGCGCTTCCCCGCCGTTGTAGATCCCGGCGCCCTCGTCCTCGGCCTCGTTGCTCGAGACGGTGCTGCCCGTCATGAGCAGGATCCCGTCGTTGTAGATCCCGCCGCCCTCGTCCTCGACGAAGTTGCCGTCGACGGTGCTGTCGGTGATCACGAGCTCGCCCGGCTCGTTCCCTCTCGTCTCGTCGATGTCGTTGTAGATGCCGCCGCCGGACTCCTCGGCGAAGTTGTCGTCGACGTGGCTGCGCAGGATCGCCGCTTCGTCGTCGTTGAAGATCCCGCCGCCGTCGCCCCCGTCCTCGCTCTCGTCGGCGGTGTTGCCGGCGATCGTGCTGTCCTCGACCAGCAGGCCGGGGCCCGGATCGGGCTCGTCGCCGTCCGGCTCGGGGCCGTCGCTGTTGTTGTACATTCCGCCGCCGAACAACGCCTCGTTGTCCGACACGGTGACGCGCCGAAGGGTCAATGTCGAATCGCGATGGACGTAGAAGCCGCCGCCGTCCTCGCCGCTGAAGTTGTCCCTGACGACGCTGTCGCTGATGGTGAGGTCGGTCGGATTGTCGACGCGGATGCCTCCGCCGTTGTTGCGCCACTGGCCGTTCTGGACGGTGACGCCGGTAATCGCGACGGTGTTCGTCTGAAGATCGAACACGCGCTCCGGTTCCGCCTCGTTCTCGACGGCCTCGGTCCTTTGGCCGTCGATGATCGTCGTCGACGCCCCGGCGCCCGTGAGCGTCAGGTCGTCGGAGACGTCGAGGTCGCCGGCTTCCTCGCCCGAATCGCCCGAGCCGTCGTCCGCGAACAGATCGAGGTCGTACTGGCCGGCCGGCAGGCTGATCGTGTCCGCCCCCGGCAGCGCGTTCGCCTGCATGATCGCGGCGCGCAGCGTGCACGACTCGTCCGCTGCGTCGCAAATCCCGTTGGCGAGGTCGACGTCGACCCGGTCGTCGGTGCTGTTGACCGTGAACGTGACCGCCATGGCCGGGCCTGCCAGGCCCAGCATTGCGATCATCCCGATGGCCACCGCGCCCGCGCGTGCCAGCCGTGATCCCCTCATGGTCCCTCCCCTAGCCGCTTTCCCTCCTTGGGAAAGTACGAGGATTCGGCAGGTTTTACAAGCGTTCCGGCCTACGAGAGCGCCTGGACCGCCTCACGGATCTGGGTGAGCGCCTCTTGCAGCTCCGGCGTCTGCTCGAGGTCGGCCGCGGCGAGCTGACGCCGCAGGTGCCGCTCCCGTAGGCGAAGGAGTAGTTGCTTGGAGGTCGCCTCGTCGATCTCCTCGGACGCCGCCCGTGCCTCTAGCTCGGCGTGCAGTGGGATCAGCTCGTCAGGAGGCTCGGCGCCGGCGACGAGGGCCTCGCGGAAGCGGCGATTCGGCTCGCCGTCGAAGTGCTCGGGCGTCAGCTCTGCCAGCAGCGGCAACAGGTCTGCGTGGGCGAGGCAGCCTGCCAGCGCGTCCCGCTCGAGGCGCTCGCCCGCAGCCACGAGCCTCGGGGAGACCGCAGCTCCGGCGCTCGCCGTACCGGAGGCCGCAGCGCGGATCTGCACGGTCATGCCGAGCTTGTCGTTCGCGTAGCGCCAGGCGTCCTGCCGCTCGGGCGACTCCGGCAGCCGGTCGAGGGTCTCGCGAGCACGCTCGTAGCCGGCCTGGCGATCCGGCGCGTTCTGGATCTCGATCCGCACGCGATAGAGGGCGTACGGCTCCGCCTGCTCGAGGAAGCCTTCGAACTCGTCGGCGGCGTCCGCCGGATCGCGACCCGGCGGCAACGGCACGACCCGCACCTCCAGGCCGTGCCCGACGGCGAGCTCCATCCCGCGCAGCGTTGCCGCCTCGCCGGCGGCGTCCGCGTCGAAGCAGAGGTACAGGTGGCTGGTGAGGCGTGAGAGCTCCTTGACGTGCTGCTCCGTCAGCGCCGTCCCCATCGCGGCCACGACCGGCTCCAGGCCGGTCTGCCGCAAGGCGATCGCGTCCGGGTTCCCCTCCACCACGATCGCTCGGCCCTGCTTGGCGATCGCCGGTCGCGCCAGGTGGAGCCCGTACAGGATCGCCGACTTGCGAAACAGCTCGCCCTCCGGGGAGTTGACGTACTTCCCGCGCAACGGGTCGTCGTCGTGCAGCTTCCGCGCCTGGAATCCGACGATCCGGCCGCGCGCATCGGCCAGCGGGAACATCAGGCGTGGCGGAAAGTAGTCGTTGCCGCGCGCGTTGACGAGCCCGGCGGCCCGGAGCTCGTCGGGCGTGAATCCCTTCTGCTGCGCCTTCGCCGCCAGACCGTGCCCCGGCGAGAGCCCGAGCCGGAACTCGCGACAGACCGGCTCGTGGAGGCCGCGGCCGAGGAGGTACTGCCGGACGGGCTCTCCCGCGGCCGTCTCCCACAGGTGCCGCTCGTAGAACGACGCCGCCTGCTCCAGCACGGCGTGAAGCCGGTCGCGCCGGCGGCGCGCCTCCTCGACCTGCGGGGACATCTCCTCGTACTCGAGCGGGACCCGGAACCGCTCGGCCAGCCACTCGACGGCCTCGGCGAAGTCGAGCTGCTCCAGCTCCCGGACGAACGAGATGGCGTCGCCTCCCTTCCCGCAGCCGAAGCAATAGAACAGCTTGTCGGCGGCATTCACCGAGAAGCTTGGCGTGCGCTCGTCGTGGAACGGACAGCGGCCGCTGTACCGCGCGCCGGCCCGCTTCAACGGGGTGTACTGAGAGACGAGATCGACCATGTCCGCCGCACCGCGAACCTCGGCGACCGAGGTGTCCTTGATCCGCGCCATCAGGACGACTCCGCGTACTCGAGCGCGAAGCGGTCGGTCATCCCCGCCAGGTAGTCGACGATCTCCTCCTCGGCCCGGCCTTCCTGCGCGAGCCGGTCGAAGATCAGGTGGACGGCCTCGCGCGCCCGCTTGTGCTGAGCGCGCGTCTGCGGACCGAGGTAGACGCGCTCGAACATGAACGAGCGGAGCGAGAGCATCGCATCCCCCACCTCGTCGCCCTGCACGACGTCCCCCGCCAGCTCGGAGTGCTCGATCAGGTCGTGCACGAGCGTGTCGATCCGCTTCGAGCCCGTCGCACCGAGAAGCTCGACCTCGGCCTGAGGAAGATCCTCGGCCGCGAGGATGCCGAAGCGAATCGCGTCGTCGATGTCGTGGTTGATGTAGGCGACGCGGTCGACGACGCGCACGACCTTGCCCTCGAGGGTGGCCGGCTCGCGCGCGCCCGTGTGCGTGAGGATCCCGTCGCGCACCTCGGCGGTGAGGTTCAGCGTCTCGGCGATCCGCAGCGAACGCTCGTTGTGCCGGAAGCGACGCCCGAACCGCTCCCGAAGCGCGTCGTCGAGAGCCTCCTCGCCCGCGTGCCCGAAGGGCGGGTGGCCCGTGTCGTGTCCGAGCCCGATCGCCTCCACGAGATCCTCGTTCAGGCGCAGCGCGCGGGCGACCCCGCGTGCGATCCCGGTGGTCTCGAGCGTGTGGGTCATCCGGGTCCGGTAGTGATCCCCTGCGGGGTCGATGAAGACCTGCGTCTTGCCCTTCAGCCGGCGGAACGGCTTGGAGTGGAGGATGCGATCGCGATCGCGCTGGAAGGGCGTCCGCACGGAGCACTCCTCCTCGGGGCGGAGCCGGCCGCCGTGCTCGTAGGAGCGCACGGCGAGCGGCGAGAGAGAGCGTTCCTCGTGCTCGCGGATGCGCGCCTCGAAGGCGTCGGCGACCCGTCCGGCGAGCATGCCCGCACGGCTTCTGACCCGCGATCACGCGGCGCCAAGTCCACCCTCGCCCTCGCCAAGGCTGGAAGCCTTGGCCCGGACGGCAGCCTCTGGCTTGGTGCTCACGACCCAGAGCTCGCAGCATCACTGGAAGGGGCCCGACACTAGAGGATGATCGGGACGGTTCCGCCGTCCGCGCTCCACGCCGCGCCCGTCACGTACGAGGCGCGATCGGAGCAGAGAAACGCGACCACCGAGGCGATCTCGACCGGCTCGGCCAGGCGGCCGAGCGGGCGGCCCTTTCCGACCGCCTCGAGCACGTCCTCGCGTGTCTTTCCGGTCCGTGCGGCCTGCTGGTCGGCGAGCCCGCCTTCGCCCAGCCAGGCATCCGTCGCGGTCGGCCCTGGCGTCACCGCGTTGCAGCGGATTCCGTCGCCGGCGTAGAGGTCGGCGACGAGTCGCGAGAGCGACAGCTGCGCCGCCTTCAGCACCGAGTAGTCGGGCATCGAGGTCGACGGCCGCTTGCCGGCGGACGAGGAGACGTTGACGATCGCGCCGCCGCCCCGGTCACGCAGGAACGGGAGCGCGGCCCGGATCGAGCGCACGTAGCTCATCACGTTCAGCTGCCACTGCTCTTCCCATTCGCGGTCGGAGACGTCCTCGAAGGAGCGCTGGTAGGCGACGCCGAGATTGTTCACGAGGCAGTCGAGCCCGCCGAGCTCGGCGACGGCCTCCGAGACGAGCGCCTCGGGTGCGGCCGGCTCGGCGAGGTCGCAGACGACGCCGAGCGCCGCTTTCGTCGCGCGTCGCGCGTCCTCGACGCGGTCGGAGTCGCGGCCGCAGACGACCACCCGCGCGCCCTCGGCGGCCAGCAGCCGCGCCGTCTCGAGCCCGATCCCGCCCGTGGAGCCGGTGACGATGCAGATCTTGTCGCGGAGACCGAGGTCCATCGGGCCGGGGTAGCGTAGTCGTCGTGACCACGCTCATCCTGGCGCGCCACGGCGAGACCGACTGGAACCGCCACAACCGCTTTCAGGGGCACGCCGACGAGCCCCTGAACGAGCTCGGCCGCAGTCAGTCCGCGGAGCTGGCCGATTCCCTCGGCGCCGAGGGAATCGCGCGCGTGTACACGAGCCCGCTGCGCCGCGCGCACGAGACGGCCGAGATCGTCGCACGCAGGCTCGGCCTCGAGCTCGAGACGGTCGAGGCATTGCGCGAGATCGACGTCGGCTCGTGGTCCGGGCTCACCCGCGACGAGGTCGCGGCCCGCTTCCCGGAGGCATACGCACGGTGGCTCGACGGCGGACACGGGTTCGACGACGGCGAGACCTACGAGGAGCTCGGGGCGCGCGTCGTCCCCGCGCTGCGAGAGGTCGCCGACCGGCACCCCGGCGAGGTCGTGCTCGTCGTCACGCACGGGGGCCCGTCCCGCGTGGCCCAGGCCTATGCGGCCGCAGTCGAGTACGGGGAATCGCGCCACCGGGAGCCGGGTCTCGGCAACTGCGCCGTGTGCCGATTTGCGGTCGAGGACGGCGAGTTCCGGCGGATAGGATGACCGGCGGGTGGAGGACTACACCAGCAAGTACAAGGGCGAGCAGGTCGAGATCGCCCTCTTCGGGGGCGACTATCAGGACGGGGTGCTGACCGCGTACTGCGCGATCGACGAGGTCGCCCACATCGAGCTGAACGGGCACATCCTCATCCCGCTCCAGAACATCGCGTCGCTGCACTGCACGAGCCGCTGCGACGCGCCGGAGCCCGACTGGCCGCCACGCGGCTTCGCCGAGGACGAGCGCGACGAGCCGTAACCTCGCGGTAGCCCGCAACCTGGCCAAGATCTGGGGCTTGCTGCTGGCGCTGTGCGCGCTGCTCGGAGCGCTCGGCTGGTGGCTCGGCGGCTACCGGCCGGCGTCGATCTTCGTCTTCTGCGGCCTGCTTGCAGCGGGGACGGCCTGGTGGCACGGCGAGCGGGTCGCGCTCGCAATGGTCGGCGCGCGCAAGGCGGCAGAGTCCGAGGCGCCCGCCGTGCGGGCGTCGCTCGAGCGGCTGGCGCGGCGCGCGGGGATCGTCGCTCCCCGCCTCTACCTGATCGCGGACCCGTTTCCGCGCGCGCTCTCCACCGGCCGCGGAGCAACCGCCTCGGCCGTCGTCCTCAGCTCCGGTTTCGTCGCCAGCGCGAGCCCAGCCGAGATCGAGGGCGTCATCGCCCACGAGGTCGCGCACATCGCGCGCCGCGACGTGGTCGTCCAGACCGCGGCCGTACTGCTGGCCTCCACGCTGATCGAGCTCGCGCGGCTGGGCGGGTTCCTCCAGCGGGCGCTGCTGTTCGTGCTCGGGCCGGTCGCTGCCGCCTTCGTGCACCTGCTGCTCTCGCCGAGGCGCGAGCTCCACGCCGACCGGCATCGCGGCCGAGCTGTGCGAGTCGCCGCACGGCCTCGCGGACGCGCTGCTGCGGCTCGACCTCGCCGGCGAGCTCGTCGGCCTGAACGCGAGCCCGGTCACCGAGCCGCTGCACACGGTCAACCCGTTCCCACGGGAGCGGCCGGCACGCTCTTCGACACGCACCCGCCGGTCGCCGAGCGCGTGCGGCGGCTCCGTGCGCTCGACCCGGACTGGCTCGACAAGCTGCGCGCGGCCTAGTGAGGGTCTGGTGGAACGCCAGATCCTCCTAAAACGCAGAAGAGCGCCTCGAGGGCGCTCTTCTGAAAGTAATTCGGCGGCTACCTACTCTCCCGGGAGGTTGCCCTCCGAGTACCATCGGCGCCGGCGGGCTTAACTTCTCTGTTCGGAATGGGAAGAGGTGTACCCCCGCCGCTGTGACCGCCGAAACTTTTCAAGGCCTAAGGCCTACGGCCCCTGGTCACACGACCAGGCACACGCA
>CAVYMH010000004.1:0-87986 GCA_963769645.1 uncultured Actinomycetes bacterium
TCCGCGCTGCAGGTCGAGTCGGCGTAGATCATGTCCCCGAGCGCCACCATGAAGTCCGGGCGCGGACGCACCGTCGTCATGTAGTAGAACGCGGGCAATCCCCAGTCGGCGCTGCGGCAGAAGTTCCCGCTGCCGATGTCCCCGCCGAACACGAAGCGGACCGGCGCGCTGGTGCCGCGGCCCGGCGCCGTCTTGAACGTGCCTGTCAGCGCGCGGCCGCCCCGCGCACGCACTCGATAGTGGTAGAGAGTCGCGGGCCGCAACGGCTTCGCGTCGACGGCGGCGGTGAAGTCCTCGGCGGCCGTCGCCTGCGAGGTCAAGCGGCGGGCCCCGACGGAACCTGGCGTTGCGGCTGACCTCGAAGTCGATCCGCGCCGGGCCGCTCGCGCGTGTCCAGAGGATCGCGCTGGTGGCGGTCACGTCGCCGGCCGCGACGCCGTGGGTCAGGCTCGGTGCCGCGGCGGCCGCCTTCGTCTCGGCGCGGCTCGCACCGCCCAGGCCGGCCGCGACGAGCGAGACCAGGCCGCAGCCGCCGACCACGCGAAGCGCTCGTGACCCCACGGGTGATGGATAGCAGAGAGAAGGCGGGGGGCCACGAGTTTGCGGCCTGCTCGCAACCCCCCGCAGCGGCGGGGAGAGGGAGAGGGGCTTTCCACCCGCCGCGGGCGAGGTTAGGGGACGCGGGCCTCTGGCGCACTGTCTAACTTCTGACTAGATAGAGTTTAGACCCGCTTCTGCGTCTCGACCGGCAAGGCCTCTCCTTGTCGGCCCGGGGGCTAACCACGAATGAATCACGAATAGTCACGGCGACCGGGTTCTCTGACCTGCGAAGTCCGGCAAGGACCGCCAAACCTCCGGCTACGCCCCTCGCCTGCGCGCTGGCTTGCTTGTCTTCAGCATCAAGCCCCGTATTGGCCCGCAGAAGTGGGTATCGATCGACCAGTGTGCCGTAGTGCGTCAGCGCAGCTAGCAGTTTCACGATGTTTCGCGGCGCTTCGGCTTGCTCGAAGTCGTACCAATTCGGTGCGCGTGGGCCGAGTAAGGGCACTCGAAGCAACTCCGTCCTTAAGGGCCCAATCCAGAGCAACGTTCCACCTCTTGCTTGCCCACTCCTGAAGAAGACTCTCGGCATGCGGAACTACCACTCTCTGCCACCACTCACTGGGGACGAGGCTTCCAACCGGATCGAGGTACCAACGGTCAGGAAGGGAGAAATCAATGGGTTCTGTTGGCTCACCAAGCGCTGGAAACAGGACGACGTCCCGGATCGTCTCGCTGCCGGTCAGGACCATCGCGAGCCGGTCGATGCCGAAGCCGAGCCCGCCGGTCGGCGGCATCCCGTAGCTCAGGGCCTCGACGTAGTCGGGATCGCCGGCCTCCGCGGTCTCGTCCCCGGCGGCGCGATCGGTCTCCTGCATCGCGAAGCGCTCCGCCTGCTCGTCGGCGTCGTTGATCTCGGTGAAGGCGTTTCCGAGCTCCATGCCGCCGACGAAGAACTCGAAGCGCTCGACGATGCTCGGGTCGTCGTCCGTCGCGCGGGCGAACGGCGAGAGCTCGACGGGGTAGTCGTGGAGGATCGTCGGTGCGATCAGCTTCGGCTCGACGAAGCTCGAGAGCGCGTGGTCGGCGAGCTGCGCCCATGTCCTGTCCTGCTTCGTGTCGATCCCCCGCTCGTCGAGGCGCTCCCGCAGCTCGGCCTCGTCGCGCGTCCAGAGCCCGTGCTCGGCGAGCGCGTCGACGAGCTTCACGCGCTCCCAGCGCCGCCGAGGTCGACCTCGTGGCCGCGGAAGGTCGCCTTCGTCGTCGCCGATCGTCTCCGCGGCGACCGTCGCGATCAGCTCCTCGATCCGGGCCATCGTGTCGCGGTAGTCGGCGTAGGCCTCGTACCACTCGACCATCGTGAACTCCGGCTGGTGCGTGTACGAGATGCCCTCGTTGCGGAAGTCCTTGCCGATCTCGTACACCCGCTCGAGCCCGCCGACGATCAGGCGCTTGAGGTAGAGCTCGGTCGCGATGCGCAGGTAGAGGTCGGTGTCGAGCTCGTTCGAGTGCGTGACGAACGGCTCGGCGAAGGCGCCGCCGTAGCGCGGCTGCAGGATCGGCGTCTCGACCTCGAGGAAGCCGCGCCGTGTCGAGGTAGCGGCGGATGGCCGTGACCATGCGCGTTCGGCGTCTGGAAGTCCGCGCGCGTGTCCTCGTTCATGAGCAGGTCGAGGTAGCGGCGGCGGTAGCGCTGCTCGACGTCGGTCAGCCCGTGGAACGTGTCGGGCAGCGGCGCGCTTGATCTTGGCGAGGAGCTGCAGCTCGTCGACGGCGAGCGAGGGCTCGCCGCGCCGCGTCCTGGTCGGCTTGCCGACGGCGCCGACGATGTCGCCGAGGTCGAGGTCGACGGGACCGGCGCGCCCCTCCTCGACGAGGAGCTGCAGCCGCCCCGACCGGTCGACGAGGTCGAGGAAGACGAGCTTCCCGTGTCCACGCCGGGCCAGCACTCGACCGGCGACACGGCGCTCCTCCCGACCCTCCTGGCCCGGCTCGAGCTGCTCCGCCTCGGCACGGACGGAGGCGACGCCGACGCGGTCGGGGAAGCGCTTGGGCAGCGACGACATGAAGGCGCGAGTGTAGGCGTCTAGGCGGGATGCGTCCGGACGGCGCGGAAGCGGCGGCGGACGCCGAGCACCAACCCAGGTGCTCGAAGCCGGGGAGGCACAGCACCAGCCACCCTTCCCCGAGCCCGAATCGCGCCGCTACCGTCTGGCCTTCGTGGCCGACTACGTCTTCACGATGATCCGGGCGTCGAAGTTCTACGGGCCCGAGCGGAAGGTGCTCGACGACATCACGCTCGCGTTCCTGCCGGGAGCAAAGATCGGCGTGCTCGGAGCCAACGGCGCGGGCAAGTCGACCCTCCTGCGGATCATGGCCGGGCGTCGAGGAGACCTCGAGCGGCAGCGCGGACCTGGCGGCCGGCGCCACCGTCGGCTGGCTGCCTCAGGAGCCAGACCTGGACGCAAGTCCAAGGACGTGCGCGGCAACGTCGACGACGGGGTTCGGCCGCTGCGCGACCTGCTCGACCGCTTCAACGCGGTCTCGGCGCAGTTCGGCGAGGCCGACGCCGACTTCGACGCGCTCCTCGAGGAGCAGGGGAAGGTGCAGGAGCAGATCGACCGCGCCGGCGCCTGGAACCTCGACGCCGCGCTCGACCGCGCGATGGACGCGCTGCGCCTCCCCGACGGCGACCGCGACGTGACCACCCTGTCCGGCGGCGAGCGGCGCCGGGTCGCGCTCTGCCGGCTGCTGCTGTCGTCTCCGGACCTGCTCCTGCTCGACGAGCCGACCAACCACCTCGACGCCGAGTCGGTCGCCTGGCTGGAGCGCTTCCTCGCCGACTACGCGGGCACGGTCGTCGCGGTCACGCACGACCGCTACTTCCTCGACAACGTGGCCGGCTGGATCCTCGAGCTCGACCGCGGGCGCGGGATCCCCTACCAGGGCAACTACTCCGGCTGGCTCGAGCAGAAGCAGGCGCGGCTCGCGCAGGAGGAGAAGCAGGAGTCCGCGCCCGGCCGCGGCCCTCGCCCGCGAGCTCGAGTGGGTGCGGTCGTCCCCGAAGGCCAGGCACGCCAAGTCGAAGGCCCGGCTGACCGCCTACGAGCGCCTGTTCGCGGAGGAGCGGAACGTGAAGCTCGACCGCGTCGAGATCCACATCCCGGCCGGCCCCAGGCTCGGCGACGTCGTCGTCGCCGCCGACCACGTCGCGAAGGGCTTCGGCGACCGCCTGCTCGTCGAGGACATGACCTTCTCGCTGCCGCCGGGCGGAATCGTCGGCGTGATCGGGCCGAACGGCGCCGGGAAGACCACGCTCTTCCGCATGATCGCGGGCGAGGAGCAGCCGGACTCGGGCGAGCTCCGCGTGGGCGAGACGGTCGAGCTCGCCTACGTCGACCAGAGCCGCGCCGACCTCGTGCCCGAGCACAACGTCTGGCAGGAGATCTCGGGCGGCCACGACACGATCGAGCTCGGAAACCGCGAGGTGAACTCGCGTCAGTACGTCTCCTGGTTCAACTTCAGGGGCGGCGACCAGCAGAAGCGCGTCGGCGACCTCTCCGGCGGCGAGCGGAACCGCGTGCACCTGGCGAAGCTCCTGCGCGCCGGCGGGAACCTGCTGCTGCTCGACGAGCCCACCAACGACCTCGACGTCGACACCCTGCGCGCGCTCGAGGACGCGCTGCTCGAGTTCGCCGGCTGCGCGGCCGTGATCTCGCATGACCGCTGGTTCCTCGACCGCGTGGCCACGCACATCCTCGCCTTCGAGGGCGACTCCCAGGTCACGTGGTTCGAGGGCAGCTTCGAGGAGTACGAGGCCTGGGTGCGGGAGACCCGCGGGGTCGAGGCCCTCGAGCCGCACCGGATCACCTACAAGCCGCTCGTGCGGCCCGGTGCCTAGCGCGCCCGCCGGGCGGCGTGAAAGAATGAGCGCATGAAAGGGTCGGACAAGCCGAAGAAGCTGCAGAAGAAGGTCGCGCAGAAGTCGCTGAAAGAGAAGCGCACGGAGAAGAAGAGCAAGAAGAAGTCGAGCGGCTACTAGCGCCCGCTCCGAGCGGGCCGAGGAGCTAGGCGGCCTTGATGTCGAGGATCTTGTACTTCAGCCGGCCGCCGCGCGGGGTCGCGACCTCGACGGTCTCGCCCTTCTTGTGGCCCATGATCGCCTTGCCGACCGGCGACTCGTTCGAGAGCTTGTTCTCGGACGGGTTGGCCTCGGCCGAGCCGACGATGTGGTACTCGACCGTCTGCTTGGCGTCGACGTCCCGCAGGCGGACGTGCGAGCCGACCGAGACGATGTCGGCCTTGATCTCGCCCTTCTCGATCACACGGGCGTTGCGCAGCTGCTCCTCGAGCCGGGCGATCCGGTGCTCGAGCAGCATCTGGTCGTTCTTGGCGTCGTCGTACTCGGCGTTCTCCGCGATGTCACCGAACTGGCGGGCGACCCGGATGCGCTCGGCGACTTCGCGCCGTTTCTCGGTTGAGAGGAGCTCGATCTCGCCCTTCAGCCTCTCGTAACCCTCGGGAGTGAGGATCACTTCCTTCACTTCTGCCTCCCTAGAAAAAAGGCGAGGCGCACTCGTTGCGCCGTCGCGGGCGCGCATGGTACCCGTAGGCTCGACAAGCGTCAAGAAATGAAAAAGCCCTGCTAGCGCGGGTATCATGGCCTTCTGTGGACGTCGATCTCCGCTCCTCCTGGCAGATCGGGACGGTGGAGATTCCCACCCGTCTCGTGCTCGCTCCGATGGCGGGTGTCAGCGTCCAGGCGTTTCGCCGTCAGGGTCGCCGCTTCGGCGCCGGGCTCGTCTGCTCGGAGATGGTCAGCTGCGCCGGGCTCCACCACAGGAACGAACGGACGCTCGGGTATCTCCGCATCGCCCGCGACGAGCATCCCCTCGCGGTGCAGATCTTCGGCTCCGACCCTCCCGTGATGGCGGAGGCGGCGCGGATGGTGGCCGACGCCGGCGCCGACATCGTCGACATCAACTTCGGCTGCCCGGTCCGCAAGGTGACCAAGACCGGGGCGGGTGCGACGCTGCTCGAGAACCCCGACCAGGCGTCGCGCATCGTGGCCGCGGTCGCGACCTCGGTCGACCTTCCCGTCTCGGTGAAGATGCGGCGCGGCCTGGAGAACGGCGCGCGCACGTGCCTCGACCTCGGCCCCCGTCTGGTCGACGCCGGCGCCGCCTCGCTCACGCTTCATCCGCGCTCGGCCCGCCAGATGTACACCGGCGAGGCCGACCACGCGCTCACCGCCGAGCTGGTCGACCTCGTCGACGTCCCCGTGATCGCGTCGGGCGACATCACGTCCCGTGCTCGGGCACAGGCGGTCCTCGCCACGACGGGTTGCGCCGCGGTGATGGTCGGCCGGGCGGCGCAGGGCAACCCGTGGGCGCTGAGCGCGATCGTCGAGGAGGACGCGCGCGAGCCGACGCGCGAGGAGGTCGCGGCCGAGCTGATCCTGTTCGTGCGCGAGACGGTGCGCGAGCTCGGGGAGCAGCGGGCGACGAGCTTCCTGAAGAAGTTCTACGGCTGGTACCTGGGCCGCGGCCGCTTCCCGCGACCGTTCAAGCAGGAGCTCGTCCAGCTCGAGACGACCGCCGAGGTCGAGCTACGCCTGCTGGCGGCGGCGCCGGGCGCAGCAGAGGTGCTCGAGCGGCTCGAGGAAGAGATGCCGAGCGGCGACGACGTCCTGCTCGACCTGCCGATCTCGATCTACGGCGGAGGGTAGGCGGAGCGGCCCGAAGGCCGCTCCGCCGTCAGAGCCCTAGCCCCGAATCCGCTCGGTGGCGGGGGTCAAGTCGCCCTGGCGCCCGTTGCCGGGCTCGACCTGCTCCTTGGCGCGCTCCTTGCCCTGCTGGACGTCCTGCTTGACCTGCTCCTTGCCCTGCTGGCCGGCCTGGTAGGCGCCCTCGAGCATCCGAGCCGCGACGTCCCGGCCTCCGAGGCCGAACGCGAGCGCCATGCCGAGCGCGATCGCGCCGATCAGCCCCGCGTACGTGATCATCACGATCTGCTCGGCGATCCCGAGCTCCGTGAGGATCATGAACGTCGCGACCGCCATGATCAGGATCGGCGCGGCGGTGGCGACGAACTTGCCGGTCGGCGTGTCGCCCATCGTCTTGCCGACGAGCGTCGAGACGGCGGCGAGACCGCGCCCGCGACGAGGAAGATCAACACGGCCGCGATCACGTGGGGCAGGTAGCCGTAGACGGCCGCCACGAAGTCGGTGAGCGCGTTGATCCCGAGCACCGAGACCCCGAGCGAGATGGCGCCGAGGAAGATCGCCCAGAAGGCGAGCTTCCCGACGAGCCTCGACGGGCTCGATGTGACGCGCCGGACCCAGTCGCCGCCCTGCCCCGCGTGGAGCGTGCGGTCGAGGCCGGCGCGCGCGAGCACGCGGTACACGACGTTCCCGATCAGCTTGGCCACGAAGTAGCCGACGATCAGGATCACGACGGCGGCAATGAACTCCGGGATGAACGCGAAGAACTCGTTCACCCCTCGCTGAATGCTGTTGCTGATGTCGACGTCCGCTAGGACCATCGAAAAACCCCCTAATTGACAAACGCTGGACGCAGTGAGAGGGCTACAGATTCCGCGCCCAGACAGCGGATAAACCAGCGAGCGTCAGAAAGGGGTCGACGCGCTCGATCGTGGTCGCGTGCGGGGCGATCAGCTCGGCCAGGCCGCCGGTCGCGATCGCCCGCACCTCGGAGCCCAGCTCCTGCCGGATCCGGCCCACGATGCCGTCGACCTGGCCTGCGAACCCGTACACCAGCCCCGACTGCAGGCTGGCGACGGTCGTCTTGCCGATCACCGACGGCGGCTCGACGAAATCGACGGTGAAGAGCCGCGCCGCCCGCGCGTAGAGCGCGTCCATCGAGATCTCGATCCCGGGCGCGAGCACGCCGCCGGCGAACTCGCCCTCTGCGGAGACGACGTCGAAGTTCGTCGACGTGCCGAAGTCGACGACGATGCACGGCGCCCCGTAGCGCTCGAGCGCGCCGACGGCGTTGGCGATGCGGTCGGGCCCGACCTCGCGCGGGTCGTCGTAGCGGATCGGGATGCCGGTGCGAACCCCCGGCCCGACCGCGAGCAGCGGCGCGCGCAGCCAGCGCTCGGCCACCACCTCGTAGGCGCGCAGGAGCGGCGGCACCGACGAGCAGAGGCAGATCCCGTCCACCTCGTCGGCGTCGACCAGCGCGGTGATCAGGACGCCGAGCTCGTCGCCGGTGCGCTCGCGGTCGGTGGCGAGCCGCCAGTGGTCGCGCAGCTCGGAGCCCTCGAACAGGCCGAGCACGGTCTGCGTGTTGCCGACGTCGGCCGCGAGCAGCACGCGAGGTCGGCGCCGCGTCTAGTCAGGTCTTCGTCGACCGGGCGCGGCTCGCCCAGGCCGCTCTGCCAGCGCCTCGGGCGTGAGGCGGGGCTCCTCGCCCTCGCCGCGCAGCTCCTCGACCGTCACGTCGCTGGAGGTGTAGACCTCGGCGCGCGGGATCATCCGGGTCGGCCTGTTCTTGTCCCAGACCCAGACGTCCTCCATCTTGACGTGGAAGAACGGGTAGCTCGGCTGCGGCACGTACTGGAGGTCGAGCTTGTTGCAGAGATAGGTCGCATCCTGGGTCAGAACGCAGTAGCGGAAGAGGCTGAAGACGGCGGTGTACTCCTTCTTCAGCCTCAGCTCGAGCTCTGCCTCGAACTCGTCCAGCTCGTCGAGGTGCGACATCACGTCGATTGTAGCCCTCGAAGCAGGGTGGACACCGAGCCGCGCCCGGGGACGACGAGCTCGGCGTCGAGCTCGGCCAGCGGTTCCAGCGCGAAGCGCCGCTCGGCCAGCCGCGGGTGCGGAACCGTCAGCCCCGGCTCGGACACCTCGTCGCTCCCGTACACGAGCAGGTCGAGGTCGATCGTCCTCGGGCCGAAGCGCGGGCCGTCCCTCGTCCTGCCGAGCTCGAGCTCGACTGCCAGCAGGCGGCTCAGCAGCTCGCGCGGCGAGAGGTCGGTCTCGACCGCGACGGCGCCGTTCAGGAACCAGGGCTGGTCGAGGAAGCCGACCGGCTCGGTCTCGCGCAGAGTCGAGACGGCCACGACCTCGAGGCCGTCCTGCTCACCCAGGAGGTCGAGCGCCCGCTCGATGGTCTCTGCGGGGTTCCCGAGATTGGCGCCGAGTCCGATATACGCGCGCATGGCTGCTATTTTGCGCCGGTTGCGCCTCGGGGTCCTGATCGCCCTCGCTCTCGTGGGCCCCGCCTCGGCGGCCGGTGCCCCGCAGACGCACGCCGCCGACGAGATTCTGCGCCACCGGACGGCCGCGCTGGCAAGTGCGGTGCAGCCGCTCGGAGGTCACCCCTACGCGGTCGTCGCGGTGAGGCCGGGCGCGGACGCCGAGGTCACCCTCGCGCTGGCCGGCGGCAAGGCCGGTCTCGCGTCGGTTCGGCGTCTGGCGCCTGCGAGCGCCCGCCGCTCGCCGGATCCTGCCCGCGCTCCGCGCGAGCGGACTGGTGCGGGCGGCGGAGCCCGACCGTCCCGTCCGCGTCCTCAGCCACGTCACGTCGGGCGACCCGCTCGTGCCGACCGAATGGTGGATCCAGATGGTGGGCGCCGATCGCGCCGAGCCGCCGGGCCCGGGCAAGCCGGTCACGGTCATCGACTCGGGCGTCGACCTCACCCACCCGGAGCTCCTGGGTAGGCCCTCGACGGAGGCGCTGAACGGCCAGGTGCTGACGCCCGACGACGGCTATCCGCACGGGACCGCCGTCAGCTCGGTGGTCGGGGCGCCGGCGAACGCCGTCGGCCTCGTCGGCATCTACCCGCAGGCGCTCCTGCGCACGTGGGACGCCGACGCCCAGGGCGGGCTGACGACGGCCGGCGTGGTGGCGGGGTTGGACGCGGCCATCCGCAAGGGGCCGGGCGTGATCAACCTCAGCCTCGGCGTCGCCCGCAGCCAGGTGCTCGAGGATCTCGTCAACGCGGCCTTCGGCACCGGCTCGCTCGTGGTCGCGGCGGTTGGCAACGACCGCGCCGGAGGGAGCCGGCCGAGCGTGCCTGCGGTTCTCCCCCACGTCCTGACGATCGCCGGCACCGACCAGGCCGGTGTCGTCTCCTCCTTCTCGAGCAGCTCGTCGACCACCGACCTCGCCGCTCCCTCGACCGACATCCCGGTGGCGGTTCCCCTCGGCTTCGACGCGACGGGCTACACCGTCTTCGACGGCACGAGCTTCGCCTCGCCGCTCGTGGCCGGAGCGGCCGCGTGGGTGTGGACCGCGCGGCCGACGCTCGACAACACGCAGCTCTTCGAGCTCATGCGCACCTCGGCGCGCGACATCGCGCCGGCCGGACGGGACGCGGACACCGGCTTCGGCCTGCTCGACGTCCCGGCGGCGCTGACCGACCCCGCCCCCGCGCCCGATCCGCAGGAGCCGAACGACGACGTCCACCACGTGCGCGCAGGCGGTCTCTTCCGCACGGCCACGGCAGGTCTGACCCGGCCCGGCCGCGGCCGGGCCGCGCTGACGGCGCGCCTGGACGAGACCGAGGATCCGGAGGACGTCTACCGCATCTGGATCCCGGCCGGCCGGACGCTCGTCGCCACGCTGCGGCCGAACGCCGACGCGCAGCTCGCGGCCTGGGGGCCGAAGACGACGACGGTGTTCGAGCGGGGCGCGGCGCTCAGGCGCGACCTCGTCACGACGAGCTTCAAGCGCGGCACCGCGAAGGAGGTCGTGCGGGTGAGGAACGCCACCCGCCGCGGCGCCTACCACTACCTCGACGTCTTCCTCGGCCGCAACGTCAAGCGCGCCACGTACAAGCTCGCCGTCACAACGCCTCGTTAACACGCGCCCCGTTAGGGTCGCGGCGAGCGAGCGTGCGGAGAGTCCTCGGCCCCATCGCGGTCGTCCTCGCGCTGGCGGCGCCGCCCTCCGCGGGCGCGGCTTCGTCGGTCGCGGCGGGGTTGCGCGCGCTCGAGGGCCACGCGGACGCTCTCGTCGGCCTCGAGCACGCGGACGCCCTACCGGCCCGCTGGGCGCTCCTGACGCACGGCGGCGAGCGGCTCTCGCCCGACCTCGAGCTCTGGCGCGTTTCGTCCCCGGTTGCCGCGCGCCTCGTTCCGCGGCTCGCCGCGCGCGGGCACGTCCGGTCGGTCGGGCCGGACCTCCGCTTCCGGCCGCTGACGATCCCGTTGCAGCTCGAGCCGCTCTTCTACAGCCAGTGGTGGTACCGGCTCGTCGGCGCCGACCGCGCCGAGCCGCCTGGTCCCGGCCGGCCGGTGACCGTGATCGACACGGGCCTCGACCTCGCCCACCCGGAGTTCCGGGGCCGGGCCGACACGGTCGCGCTCAACACGATCACGTTCAACGACGAGGACCGGGGCTCGCACGGCACCGCGGTCGGCTCGCTCGTCGCCGCGCCCGTGAACGGCGTCGGCCTCGTCGGCATCTACCCGCAGGCGAGGCTGCAGGTGTGGGACGCCTACGACCTCAGCTTCGGCGCGGTGATCGCCGGCCTCGCGGTCGCCTCCAGAGGCGGCCCGGGCGTGATCAACCTCAGCCTCGGCTACCCGGGCGGGTCGTTCGGTGGCAATCTGCTCCAGCCGATCGTCGACGCCGTCAACGCCGCCGTTCGCAGAGGCTCGGTGGTCGTCGCAGCAGCGGGGAACGGGCGCGAGGACGGCAGCCCAGAGCTCTATCCGGCCAGCCTCCCGCACGTTCTGACCGTGGCGGCGACGGACTCGGCCGCAGCGGTCGCGTACTTCTCGCACTCGTCGCCCACCGTCGATCTCACCGCCCCCGGCGACCGGGTGCCGGTCGCCGTGCCGCAGCCGATCGATCCGTCCGGCTACCGCATCGGCTCGGGCACGAGCTTCTCGGCGCCGATCGTGGCCGGCGCGGCCGCCTGGGTCTGGACGGCCCGCCCCGGGCTCGACGCGAGCCAGGTGCTCGAGGTCATGCGGCGCTCCGGCCGGGACCTCGGCCCGCCCGGCTTCGACGCGGACACGGGCTTCGGCATGCTCGACGTCCCGTCCGCCCTGGCCTACCCGGCGCCGGTTCCCGATCCGCTGGAACCGAACGAGGACGTCGACCTCGTCAAGCGGAACAAGCTCTTCGCAGAGCCGATGCGCGCGCTCACGGGCACGCTGCGCGCCCGCCTGACCGCGGGCGAGGACCCGAACGACGTCTACCGCGTCCGCGTCCCGGCGAAGCGGACGATCGTAGTCTCCGTGCGGCCGGATGCGGACGCCGACGTCGAGCTCTGGCGTCCCTGGACGAAGACGGTGCACGAGCCCTCCTCGAGCCTCGCCGCCGTCAGCGCTCGTCCGGGCCCGCGGGAGGAGACCGTGCGCTTCCGCAACCGGGCGCCGAGCGCCGTGACCGCGTTCGTCAACGTGAAGCTGCCGGCCGCAGTGCCGTCGACGACCTATCGCGTCCGCGTCAGCGTCGCCGCTCGGCGGTAGCGGCCGCCCACTCCGCGGCGATCCCGTACGGCCTGGGCTTGCGCACCCGGACGCGGACTCGCTCGGTGTCGAACCGCGCCAGCAGGAGGTCCGCGATCGCCGCGGCGAGCGGCTCGAGCAGGTCGAAGCGCTTGCTGTCCGAGACGACGCGCACGAGCTCGGCGACCTCGCGGTAGTCGACGGCATCCTCGATCCGGTCGGAGAGGGCGTCGTCGGTCGTCTCGACCTCGACGTCGAAGAGGAAGGTCTGGCCCGCCCGCTCCTCGGGGAGGAGGCCGTGGCGGCCGAAGACCTCGAGCCCTTGCAGCTCGACGAGGATCGTCACCGACCTACCCTAGCCGGGGCTCAGGGTGGAGCCGACGCAGCGGCGTCGGCGTCGGAAACGGCACGCGCGGCGGCCAGCGCCTCGACGTGCTCGCGTACGTCGTGGACACGCAGGATCGTCGCGCCGCGCTCGTAGGCGGCGACGGCGGCTCCCAGGCTCGCGGCGAGCGGACCGGTTGTGGCCTCCCCGTCGCCGAGCAGCCTCCCGAGCGAGCGCTTGCGCGAGAAGCCGATCACGACCGGCCGGCCGAGCGACAGCAGCACGTCGAGCCGGCGTACGAGCTCGAAGTTGTGCTGGAGGGTCTTGCCGAACCCGATTCCCGGGTCGAGGCAGATCCGGTCCTCGGCGATCCCGGCGGCGACCGCGACGCGCAGTCGCTCCTCGAGGAACGCGGAGACCTCGGAGGCCACGTCGTCGTAGCGCGGGCCGGCCTGCATCGTCCTCGGCTCGCCGCGCATGTGCATGAGGCAGAGGTAGACACCGCCCTCGGCGACCACCTCGGCGAGACCGGGGTCGCCGCGCAGCGCGGTCACGTCGTTCACGAGCTCGACCCCCAGCCCGATCGCCGCTCGGGCCACCTTCGCCTTGGCCGTGTCGATCGAGACCGGCAGCTCACCGGCCACAGCCTCGAGCACGGGGAGCACGCGTCGCAGCTCCTCGTCGGCGGAGACTCCCTCGGAGCCCGGCCGGGTCGACTCGCCCCCGACGTCGACCAGCGCCGCACCGTCGGCCGCCATCCCCCTCGCCGCGGCGATCGCCGCCTCGGCGTCGAAATGGACGCCGCCGTCCGAGAACGAGTCGGGCGTCACGTTGACGACCCCCATCACCGAGGGGCGCGGAAAGCGCTCTGCGAGCGGCGGCCTCACCGCGCGCGACCTTACTGATCGCACGGCAGCCGCGTCCGGCCGTTCCGACGCATCGGTTGGGGCCCGGCCGGAAGGGGTCAACCGACCGGGCCCCGGGGTGTTCGACTAGCCGCGCTTCGGCTTCGGCTTCACGACCACCGCGAGCGGCGCCGTACCGGCGCCCATGCGGTCGGCGTCGCCTAGGACGTGCGCCACGAAGACCGCCCGCTTGCGCACGAGCCAGCGCGTGGTGAAGGCCCCGTTCGACGCGACGGTCGCCACGAACTGCGACCAGCGGCCGCCCGCCAGCATCGAAACGGCGACGCGCTCGCCGCCGAGGGCCGATCCGAGCCGCCCGACGACTGCGACACGTGCAGGCTTCCGCAGCGTCCGCGCGGCCGTGGACAGCGACAGCGTGCGGGCCGCGCCGACGTCGCCGCCGCTCGTCGTCGCGTACAGCGAGCTCGAGCCGGCGAGCGCATAGGCCGTGCCGCCGGCAGTCTCCACAGCCGCGAGCGGCTCGAAGCTCACCAGCTGCGGGCGCCAGCGCTCACCGCCGTCGCCGGTGCGCAGGACGAAGCCGCCTCCCTGGCGCGCGAAGGAGGCCACGGCCACGTATCCGTTCCGTGCGTCGGTGAAGGCGAGGCGATACGCCCTGCTCGCGCCCAGGCTCTCGAGCTCGACCCAGTTGCGGCCGCCGTTCCGCGTCCGCCACACGCTGCCGCGCGCGTCGAGCACGTAGCCAACTGCGGCCGAGACGAAGGAGGCGTCGCGAATCGTCCGCTTCCTCGGCCGCTTGAGCACCCGCCAGGAGGCGCCGCCGTTCGTCGAGACGAGCAGGCGGCTCGCCCCGTAGGCGACCACCGCGGAGCCGGCTCGGGCCGCCCCGTGGAGCACGGCGCTCCGCACCGGCTTCGCCGCGATGCTCGAGAAGCGTTCGCCCGCGTCGGTGGAGCGCCGGATCCCCGTCGGCCCGATCAGCAGGACGCGCTCGCCGTCGAGGGCCACGATCGCCCGCGGCAGCCTGCCGGCGTTCAGGAGCTTGTAGCTCGTGCCGCCGTTGTCCGAGCGTTGGAGCGACCCGTCCGAGGCGAGCACGAAGACGCGCTCGGCGTTCGGTGCCGCGATCCCGATCACCGTCGACGAGGTCGGCGCGCTGACATTGCGCCAGCGCTGTCCTCCGTCGACCGTGCGGGCGAGCACCCCGTCGGAACCGCCCGCGTAGGCGACGCTGGGCGAGGCGCCGTGGAGGACACGGAACGCGCCGGGGATCCGACTGCCGACGGCAGCCCACGTGCCGCCGCCGTCGTTCGAGACCTCGGCGCTGCCGAGGATCCCGGCGGCGAGGGCCCGCGAGGGCGACGCGAACTCGACCCCGAGCGTCTGGTCGCTCGAGGGGACGACCGAGGCGAAGCTGTCGCCGCCGTCCGCCGTCCGCAGCAGGGAGGCTCCGCGAGTCACGATCAGGCAGGTCGAGGCGCTGCCGCAACGCACCTTGCCCAGGTCGCCCGACGGCGTGCCCTTGACCTCCTTGCGCTTCCAGGTCGCCCCGCCGTCCTCGCTCTTCAGCACAGTCAGCCCGTTGCCGACGGCGTACAGCGTCTTGGCGTCCGCCACGTCGATGCTGTTGAGGGCAGGCGTCCCCGAGTGAACCTGGGTCCAGGAGACTCCGCCGTCGCCCGTTCGCTGGATCGTGCTCCCCGAGGTGACGAAGCACGTGTCGGCTCCGACGCAGTCGACGTCGGTGGGGCCGCCGCCCGGCACGGCGGTCCGGCGCGTGAAGGTCCGGCCGCCGTCGGCGGTGGAGAGGACGGCTCCGCCGGACAGGAACAGGTAGCCGACGTCCGACGTGGGGAAGGCGAACGTGAGCACTTGGGCCGAACACGTCGCGTCGCTCGCGGTGAACGGCAGCCGGAAGAAGGTCTCGCCGCCGTCGTCCGAGCGGCGAAGCGCGCAGCCGCCGCCGGCCACCACCCGCTGCGGCTCAGCGCCCGCGAGCCGGACGCGGAAGAGCCCGGTGGTGAGCCCGGTCACTATGCCGCTCCAGGTCGAGCCGGCGTCGGTGCTCTTCAGCAGCGTGCCGAAAGCGCCCGATGCGTAGCACGTCTGGCCGGAGCAGGCGAGGTCGTTGAGCTGGTTCGGGCCGAGGAGCGGGTTCCCGGAGTACCAGCCGGAGTGAGGTGTGTTGACGCCCGCAGACGCACCCGAGAGCAGCGTCGCGGCCACGAGCAGAGCGGCGAGACCGGCAAGGAAGCCATGCGGGCGCACGCCGAGCGAGGGCAAACGATGCATAGGAATCCACCTTCTTTCCAGGCGCCGGAGCTATCGCGGCCGAGCGCCGAAGACAGGGACGAGGCGGATCGTGCATCCCCGTTGCAAGAGATACAAGCGTTTGGCGAAAGCCCTTACGGAATCCGTAACGGCCGCACCGGTTTCGTTACCGCTTGCTGACGAACCGGCCCTCGAAAGGGGCCGAGCTCGCTGAGGATCAGCCCTTGGCGCCTTCGGGCGGCGGAGGCTGCATCGTCGCGCCGGGCAGCGGGAACGGCCGCGGCTTGGGTGCGCGCCGCTTCTTTTCCTCGGTGCCCTCGGGCTCGCTGGGCGAAAGCGGCTCGTCGCCGAACACGGCCTCCTCGTCCTCGCCCTGCAGCAGCCGGACGAACTGGTCCTTGTCGATCGTCTCGCGCTCGATCAGGATGCCCGAGATCTTGTGCAACTCCTCGACGTGCTCCTCGAGCACGCGGCGGGCGAGGGTGTGCGCCTCCTCGATCACGCGCCGGATCTCGTCGTCGATCTCGCGCGCGATCTCCTCGGAATAGTCGGGCTCGGACGACATCTCGCGCCCCAGGAACGGCATGTCCTGGTTGCGCCCCAGCACGCGGGGCCCGAGCTTCTCGCTCATCCCGTAGCGCATGATCATCTGCTTGGCGGTGTGCGTGACCTTCTCCAGGTCGTTCGCAGCGCCGGTCGTGACCTCGTTGAAGACGAGCTCCTCGGCCGCGCGGCCGCCGAGCGTCATCGCGAGTTGCTCCATGAGGGCGCGCTTCGTGGTCAGGTAGCGATCCTCGCGCGGGAGCGAGATCGTGTAGCCGAGCGCCTGGCCGCGGCTGATGATCGAGATCTTGTGCACCTCGTCGGTGTGCTCGAGGTAATGACCCACGAGGGCGTGGCCCATCTCGTGGTAGGCCGTGATCTTGCGCTCCAGCTCGGAGAACAGCCTCGTCTTCTTTTCCGGCCCGGCGATGACCCTCATGATCCCTTCCTCCAGCTCGTCCTGCCCGATCGTCTTCCTGCCGCGCCGAGCAGACAGCAGCGCCGCCTCGTTGACGAGGTTGGCCAGGTCGGCGCCCGTGAACCCGGGTGTCCCGGCTGCGAGCGTGTCGAGGTCGATGCTCGGATCGAGCGGCTTGCCCTTCGCGTGCACCTCGAGGATGCTGCGGCGGCCGTTGCGGTCGGGCCGGTCGACGACGATCTGCCGGTCGAAGCGCCCGGGGCGGAGCAGTGCCGGGTCGAGGATGTCGGGCCGGTTCGTGGCCGCGATCAGGATGATGTTGTCCTTCAGCTCGAACCCGTCCATCTCGACGAGGAGCTGGTTCAGCGTCTGCTCGCGCTCGTCGTGCCCGCCGCCGAGGCCGGCGCCGCGGTGGCGGCCGACGGCGTCGATCTCGTCCATGAAGACGATGCACGGCGAGGACTGCTTGGCCTGCTCGAACAGGTCGCGGACACGGGAGGCGCCGACGCCGACGAACATCTCGACGAAGTCGGAGCCGGAGATCGAGAAGAACGGCACACCGGCCTCGCCGGCCACGGCGCGCGCGAGCAGCGTCTTACCCGTGCCCGGCGGCCCGTAGAGCAGGACGCCCTTGGGGATGCGCGCGCCGAGCGCCTGGAACTTCTTGGGGTTCTCGAGAAACTCCTTGATCTCCTGGAGCTCCTCGACGGCCTCCTCGACGCCGGCCACATCCTTGAAGCCGATCTTGGGCGAGTCCGGAGTCATCCGCTTCGCGCGCGACTTGCCGAAGCTCATCACCTTGGAGCCGCCGCCCTGGACCTGGTTCATCAGGAAGATCCAGAAACCGAACAGCAGGACGAATGGCAGCAGGGAGGTGAGGATCGTCCACCACGGCGAGCCGCCCCGGCCCTTCGAGTCGTAGACGACCTCGTTCTTCTTGAGGGCCGCCTCGAGCGTGAGCAGGGACTCGTTGCTCGGATAGTTGACGTTGAACTTGTCGCCGTTCTTGAGCTCGGTCGCGGCGCGCTGCTTGTTCGGGTCGAGGACGATCTGCTTGATCGTTCCCGGCTCGTTGGCCACCCGGTCCTGCAGCTGCGAGTAGGTGACCTTGGGCTCGTTCTTCGAATTGCCCATGAGCGTCTGGCTCGCCAGGTAGACGAGCAACACGATCACGATCAGCGGAAAGAGGGCGCTACGGAAGAAGCGATTCAAAGGAGGCCTCCGAGCCAGGGTAGCAACACTACTTCTTCATACCCGCAGCGCTCGCGGGTTCCTTACGTGCCTTCGGTAATCAGCTCCGCGTTCAGGACACCCACGTAAGGGAGGTTGCGGTAACGCTCGCCGAAATCGAGCCCGTAGCCGATCACGAATCGGTTCGGGATCTCGAACCCGACGTACCGGACCGGAACGTCCATCTCGCGCCTCGAAGGCTTCGTCATCAACGCGCAGATCTCGAGCGAGGCGGGCTCTCTCGAACGCAGGTTCCGCATCAGGTAGGACAGGGTTAGACCCGAGTCGATGATGTCCTCCACGACGAGCACGTCTCGGCCCTTGATGTTCATGTCGAGGTCCTTGAGGATCCGCACCACGCCCGACGAGTCCGTCTGGCCGCCGTAGCTCGAGATCGCCATGAAGTCGATCTCGCAGGGCACGCTGAGCTTTCGCATCAGGTCGGCCATGAAGAACACGGCGCCCTTGAGCACGCCGATCAGGAGCAGGTCACGGCCGGCGTAGTCCGCAGAGATCTCGTCGCCCAGCTCGGCGATGCGGCGGTGCAGCGCGTCCTCGTCGATCAGGACCTCCGAGACGTCCTTCTCGAGCTCCGACATGACGCTCACGAATCGTCCCTCACGGCTTGCACCGCACCCTCATAGCCCGGCGCCTCGGCGAGACCGGGGACGGCCACCACCTCGTCGCCGCGGACGACGAGCGGCCAGGCCTCCCGCTCCGAGCGCGGCACCTTGGCGTCCACGAACACATCCTGGATCTTTCTCCTACGCCCCGCGAGGCGGTCGCCGGCTCTCCATCCTCGTACCCTAAAGCCTGCCTCCGTCGATCGGATCGTCCAGGGCCCCCAACGCACCTCGCCCTCCAGTTCAACCGGCGCGCGCTCGAGGAAGACGGTGTCGTACTCGCGGACTGCGACGGTGCCGTCGCCCAGATCGAGCCGTTTGGCGCCGACCGCCGAATCGAGCAGCTCGGCGAGCCCCGGAGGGATCGTCCGCCGCTCGCCGAGCCGGAGCAGGTTGGACTCGGCGCGCGGATCGAGCTCGCGCAGCCGCGGCAGGAGCTCCGCCCGGATGTAGCCGCGCTTCGTGCCCGGGTTGGAGCTGTCGAGCCGGACCGCGAGCCCGGCGGCGCGGCAGTAGGCCTCGGTCTCCTCGCGCCAGCGGCCGAGCAGCGGCCGTACGACCCCGTCCTCCCGGCGCCTCTTGATCCCGCCTGCGGTGCCGCTCGACACGATCCGGTACAGCACGGTCTCGACCTGGTCCGACGCGGTATGGCCCGTCGCCCTGAGCCGGTCGGTTGCGAACGAGTAGCGGATCCTCCGCAGCTCGTCCTCGCTGCTGCCGCCCCGGCCGTCCACGACCTCCGCGCCGAGCCGCTCCCGGCAGAAGCTCGCGTCCTCGTCCGACTCGCGTCCGCGCAGCCCGTGATCGACGTGCAATGCGCTCACTCGGTAGCCCAGCGCGCGGAGCACGTGCCACAGACAGGTCGAGTCGGGGCCTCCGGAGACGAGGCAGACGACGTCGCCGCCATCCGGGATCAGCGCGTGCCGGCGGATGTCCAGCTCGACGAGCTCGCGGAAGCGGTCGGGATCCATGCCCGCATTGTCTCAGCGGTCGAAGGGGCCGGGCATGTAGCCCGGCGGCCGCGCGGGATCGGGCGGCGGCGGAGGCGGGCGGCCGGGCCGTCCCGCCAGCCGCGCGGCGACCTCGAGCAGCGCCCACCGGCCCACCCAGGCCAGCGCGGCGAGGATCAGCAGCCGCCTGATCACCAGGTGGGGGCGGCCGCCCAGGCCTCGAGGCGTTCGACGGCGGCCTCGAGCTCCGCGCGGTCGAGGCGATAGGGCTTGACGTAGTCGAGCAGGTCGATGCGCGGCGTCGCGCCGCCCAGGGCATAGGCCATCGGCAGCGCGTGTCCCACGACGAGCACCGCCGGCTCGGGCCGCTCGAGCACCCGGCGATACCCCCGTGCGAGGCGGGTCGCGACCGCGAGCCGGCTCTCGCCCCCGCCCGGCGGCTCGTCGGCCGAGCCGTGCGTCCACGCCCAGGCGCGGAACTCGTCGAGGGGCCCGCCCTCGAAGGTGCCCGCACGCGGGTCGTTCAGCTCCGAGACGACCACGATCGGCACCTCCCGCCCCGCCAGCGCGAGCTCGGCGGTCTGCCGCGTGCGCTCGAACTCGGTCGCCACGCAGGCGTCGATCGCGTCGCCGGCGAGCTCGCGGCCGAGCTCACGCGCCTGCTCGGCCCCACGCTCGGTCAGCGGGCAGGGAAGGGCGGGATCGCTCGAGACCGCGGCCCGGACCGAGGCCTCGCTCTCGCCGTGCCGGACGAGAATCACGTTCTCCACTAGAAGAGAAGCGAGCGGTACGAGCTCGTGCGCTGCATCCCGATCGCCTCGTACACGCGGATCGCGGCACCGTTCTCGGCGCGGACGAACAGACAGACTCGAGGGACGCGCAGGAGCAGGAGCCGCACGAGGTCGCGCATGCCGCGCTGGGCATGGCCGCGACCACGTGCCTCCGGGTCGACCCAGACCTGCTGGATCTGGATCGCGCCCGGAGTCCAGGCGGACGCCTCGGCCTTGAAGAGGATCATCCCGTCCTCCTGCCACAGCCACGAGCGGCCCTCCTCCACCTGGGCGCGGGTCCGCCACCGGAACCCCTCGGGATCGCGCCGCAGCGGGTTGACGCCGATCTCCTCCAGGTGGGTGCGGGCGCAGGCGGGGACGAGCAGCTCGAGGTCGTCCAGCGTCGCGGGACGCAGGCCGGTGTCGCCGGGCTCGGGCGGCTCCTCGATCACGAAGACGGGCTGCCCCGGACGATCGGCCCGCGGGCGGGCCATCCGGTGCCGCGCTACGTCCCAGAGCTCTGCGACTGCGCGCTCGTCGCCGATGATCATCCGCGGCTTCCCGCGCGAGGCGGCGCGGGCGAACACCGAGCAGCCCGTGCCGGACGGAACCACGTTGGCCCCGAGGTGGCAGAGCGCGGTCAGGCGCCCGTCCGCCTCGACGGCCTCGAAGCGCCCGAGGCCCCGACGGGCGACGTCCTCGAGGAACACGCGCTCGACCGGGTCCTCGGCGCAGAACTCCAGAACGTGGGCGAGTGGCGGATCGGAGATCGTCGCCGGCACGCCGCAACTCTAGGCACCTAGGCCTGCAAGCCACGGCGGTAGCGCTTCGTCTTCACCCGGTTGCCGCACACGGACATCGCGCACCAGCGGCTGGAGCGGTTCTTCGAACGGTCGTAGAAGACCCAGCGGCAGATGTGCCGCGGGCATGCCTTCAGCCGCGGCCACGTTCCGTCGGCCATCGCTGTGTGCACGACGCCCACGATGCGCCCGAGCGCGCCGTCCAGCCCCGGCGCCTCCGCGAGCAGTGCGGTGCCGCCGTCCTCCGCGAAGCGCACGACCAGGCGGCCACGGCGGGTCGCCTCCTCCAGGGTCTCGAGCGTCGCCCGCTCGACCGCGACGCCGTTGTTGCCGAGCAGCAGCGCGCGCAGCGCCTCGCGCACCCGCAGCGCCCGTCGCAGGTCGGCCGGGCCCAGTGGCGCTCCGGCGGCCGGTGCGCCCATGCGGGCGAGCGCGGCCTACAGGGCGGCCGGGTCGGTCAGCTCCTCGACGCCGTTCTCGAAGTCGACCGTGTTCACGAACGCCTGCACGAGCCTGAGCGGCTCGGGCGCCGACGCCCTTCCCCCTGGATTCGGAAGCACGCGCTACATCCTAGACACCAGCAAAGGTCTTACGCTAGTGTTTCGCGCAATGACCCTCGTGCCGAAGTCGGCGAGAACTCGTCGTCGCTTGACGATCCTCGGAGGCGTGGTCGCCGCCGCCCTCGGGATCTGGGCCTTCTCGTTGCTCGAGCCGGCGCCGCAGCAGGTGAGCGCCGAGCCGACCGAGCCCGGAGCGCCGAAGATCGTGGGCCGCGAGCGGCAGGTGCCACTCCGTAGCCCCGACCGACAAGCCATCGACCGGACCCTCGACGCCTTCGTTCCCGCCGCGGTCGAACGCAAGGATCCGCAGACCGCGTACCGCCTCGCCACACCCTCGCTACGCCGGTCGGCGACCCGCGCGGAGTGGAGCCGCGGCGACATGCCCGTCTACCCCTACCCGGCCAGCGAACGCCGCGACTGGACACTCAACTTCTCGTTCCCCGGCCACGTCAGCCTCGACCTGTTCGTCCAGCCCAGGAACGGCGCGGACATCGGCCCGATCGCGTTCACGGTCGAGCTGAGGCGCTCCTCCGGACGCCGCTGGCTCGTGGACTCGTTCTTCCCGACGGCGATCTTCCCGAAGCCGGAGGACGGCGGCCAGCCACTCGCGCAGCCGGACCTCTCGCCCGCGAACGTGCGGGGCACGAGCCAGACGGGCGAGCAGCGCGTCAGCTCCGTGTTCTTCCTGATTCCTCTGCTTCTCGTGGGCCTCGTGCTCGCGATCCCGGTCGTGATGTTCCTGCGGGGCAAGCTCCGCGGAGGCGCGGGCCGAGCGGATCTACGCCCGGACACCGCGCCGCACGATGCCGCCGCTGCCGAGACCGCACTACGCGCCGGTCGACGAGCGCGAACGTACTCCGGTCTCGTAGGGTTCCGCCGGTGCCGATCCACCTGCGAGCCGAGAAGGGCGACTACGCCGACGCGTGCCTGCTCCCGGGCGACCCGCTGCGGGCGAAGTACATCGCGGACACGTATTTCGAGAACGCCGTCCAGGTCAACGGCGAGCGCGGCCTGCTCGGCTACACCGGCGAGTACGAGGGCAAACGCGTCTCCGTGCAGGGCACCGGCATGGGCTGCCCGGGCGCCACGATCGTCTTCGAGGAGCTGGTCCAGCTCGGCGTCACGAAGCTCGTCCGGGTCGGCACCTGCGGAGGCCTCCAGCCGCACCACGCGCTCGGCGACCTGATCGTCGCGCTGTCAGCCGTGTCCGCCGACTCCACCGCTGCGCACCTGGTTGGCAACGAGCCGCATTGCCCGACCGCCAGCTGGTCGCTGATCCACGGCGCCGTCCACGTCGCGAAGGAGATGAAGCAGGCGATGCACGTCGGGCCGATCGTCTCCAGCGATCTCTTCTACAACCCCGACGAGGGCCAGTACGAGCGCTGGTCGAAGCGCGGGGTGCTCGCGGTGGAGATGGAGGCGTCCGCGCTCTTCACGGTCGGCGCCATCCGCGGCGTCGAGAGCGGCTGCCTGCTGACGGTCAGCGACATCGTGGTCGAGGGCGAGTTCACGCGGATCTCGGACGACGAGCTCAAAGCCGCCGTCGACCGCATGACTCGCGTCGCGCTGCGCACGGTGACTGCTGAGCACTAGCGGAGCTCTTACAACCGTCTTCCTCGTCAATCCTGCCTCGGACAACGGGGCCACCGGACGACGCTGGCCGCAGGTGGCCCACCGCGCCGCAGAGCGGGGCCTCGAGGGCGCAACCCTTTTCTCCGAGCGGCCGGGGCAGTTGACGGAGCTTGTCGCCCAGGCCGTCGCCGACGGCGCCGAGAAGCTCGTCGCGGTCGGCGGCGACGGCACGCTGAACGAGGTCGCCAACGGCCTCCTAGCGCTCCCGGGAATGCGGCCGGAGCTGGCGGTGATCCCCTTCGGCACCGGGATGGACTTTGCGCGGAGCCTCGGAATTCCGCGCAAGCTGGACGGCGCAGTCGACGTGGCCCGTGAGGGGCGGCTGACGACGATCGACGCGGGCCGCGTCTCCTACAGGGCCTGGGACGGCACCGACGGGGCGGCGTACTTCGCAAACATCGCCAGCGCCGGGATGAGCGGCGCCGTCGCGCGCCAGGCCAACCTGACCTCCAAGGCGCTGGGCGGGCGGATCAGCTTCTTCACCGCGCTCGTCCGCGTCTTCGCCGGCTGGCGCAACACGCAGCTCGAGGTCGACGCCGGCGGTGAGCGACGCTCCGGGAAGATGACGAACCTGATCGTCGCGAACGGCCGCTACCAGGGCGGCGGGATGCTGATCGCGCCCGAAGCCGAGCCGGACGACGGACTTTTCGACGTCCTGCTGATCGGCGACATCACCAAGCGGGACTTCGTGCTCAACGTCGGCAAGATCTACCGGGGCACGCACCTCTCGCACCCGAAGATCGAACTGCTCAGGAGCTCGGCGGTCTCGGTCGAGGCCGAGGTTCCAGTCCCGATCGAGCTGGACGGCGAGCAGCCGGGGACGACGCCCGCCCGCTTCGAGGTCGTGCCCGGCGCGCTGCGCCTGCGTGTTCCCGCCTAGGCGGCGGGCTTCTTGGGCGGGGTGCGCGGCTTCGTGGTGGAAGTCCCCGACGACTTCGTCGACGTGGTCTTCTTCGCGGTCGACCGCGGGCGGCTGCCGGTTCCTCCGCCCTCGAGCGCCTTGACGCGCTTCTCCAGGTCGTTGAGCTTCTTCTCCATCTGCTCGAGGCCGCGGACGCGCTTCTGCATCTCGTCCATCCGCTCGCCGATTCCCTGCACCGAGTCGATCAGACCCTTCGCGCCCGGGAGCTCGGTGATCCGGCCGATCATGTTCCCGAACAGGTCCTGCTTCCGCTGCGCCATCTCGCTCCGCCTTTCCGAGTTTCGGGAGACCTTACCCGCCTGGCCGCTAACCATTCCCCCGGAAAGACGTCCGAATTTTCACAGCATCCTTACCAGGTCGTAACCCGGAGCAGGGCTTTACGGCCGATGGTGTGGGTAGCCTCGATGTCGATGCAGACAACTCAGCCCCCCGCAGCGCGTCACCGCCACCGGGCGGTCACGCTGCACGTGCTCGCCCAGCGGCGCGGGATCCCCTACGAGCTCGAGCGGAAGGTCTGCTCGGCTTGCAGCCGGATCCTCGATGAGCGCCCGCTGAAGCGGGCGGCTGCCTAGGCGGCCAAGGCCTCCGCCACGAGCGGCAGGATCTCGCCGGCGCTGCCGTCGAGCTTCAGCGTTGCCCGGGAGTCCATCGCGGTCGGCCCACGGTTGACGATCACGAGCGCACCACCGGAGCGCAGGGTGTCGAGCGGAAGGCCCGCCACCGGGTAGACCTCGAGCGCCGAGCCCACGACCAGCATCAGCGCCGGCCGAGGCGGCCAGCTCCGTGGCTCGCTCCATCGCCGCCTCGGGCAGGAGCTCGCCGAAGAAGACCACGTCGGGCTTGAGGATGCCGTCGCAGTCACCGCAGGCAGGCGCGGACGAGTCTCCGACCAGGCCCAGAACCTCCGGCAGCGGGTAGGCACGCGCGCAGCCCGGGCAGGTGGAGGTGCGGATCGAGCCGTGCACCTCGACGACGTTCCGGCTGCCCGCGCGCTCGTGCAGGAGGTCGATGTTCTGCGTCACGATCGCGCGGACGTGCCCGAGCCGCTCGAGCTCGGCCAGCGCGAGGTGGGCCGGGTTGGGCTCCGCCGAGGCGAGCATCGCGAAGCGCGGTGCGTAGAACTCCCACACCCGGGCCGGATCCTCGCGGAAGGACTGGATCGATCCGTAGTCCAGCGGGTCGAACTGCGCCCACAGGCCGGACGGCGAGCGGAAGTCCGGGATCCCGCTCTCGGTGGAGACTCCTGCACCGGTCAGCACCACAGCCGGCCCGCGTTCGACGAAGAGCTGGGCAAGGCGCTCGACGCTCACGGAGCCGATCGTAGACTCGCGCGATGGAGGGCTTCCGCTTCACCACCGAGGTGACCGTGCGCTTCTCGGAGACCGACGCGCAGGCGGTCGTGCACCACGCCGTCTACCTCGTCTGGTTCGAGATCGCCCGGATCGCCTATCTCGCGCGCTTTCGGGGCGGCTACCCCGCGCTCCTGGAAGCGGGCGTCGACGCGACCACCGTCGAGGCGAACGTCCGCTACCGGGCGCCCGCGCGCTTCGACGACCGGCTGGAGATCGGTGCCCGCTGCCTCGACGTGCGCGGCGCGCGCTTCCGCTTCGAGTACCGCGTCGAGCGGGACGGGGAACTGGTGGCCGACGGCTGGACGGCGCACGCCTGCCTGGACGCGAAGACCTCCAGGCCGACGCGCGTCCCGGCCTTCCTGGCCGAGGCGATCGCAGCCGCGGAGGGCTAGTTGGGGCGACCCGGGGGCGGCGGCGGGGGAAGGTCCTCTTCGCCGGTCGTCGTGGGAGGCGGCGGCTCCTCGTCCTCGGGTGGCGGCGGCGGCTCCTTCGGCGGGGGCGGCGGCTTCGGCTTGGGCTTCGTTCCCACGTGGACGATGCGCGGCTCGGCGAGGTAGTAGGACGACCAGTTGTCGTCGGAGAGCAGCTTGCCCGTGCGGCGAGTAGACCCGACGGCGGACGCTGGTCGCGCGGGCGGGCTCGCCGTAGTCCTCGAGCGAGCTCTGGCCGACGAAGCGCTCTGGATCGGGAACGCGCTTGATCGACTGCTCGGCGGTCACGCGCAACGGCGCGGTCTCGGTCTCGACGCGGCGGTTGACGGGGGTCCCGTAGAGCGCCACCGTGAGCGAGGAGGAGCCGACGAAGGTGCGCAGGAGCATCCACTTGCCCGTGTCGTTCACGAACCGGAGGTCGAGGTCGGGGTAGTTGACGGTCGCGTCGCGGCCGGTCGGGTAGTGGCTGATGTAGAGCGAGTGGTTGGTGCGTGCGGAGATCGGGAGCCCCGCCTCGAAGGCCGCGTTGAACACGGTGGTGGAGACCTGGCAGATCCCGCCGCCGAGTCCCGTCTGGAGCTCGCCGTTGATGATCACGGGCGCTTCGCGGAATCCCTTCTCGGCAGTGCGCTCCCCGGTCGTGCGGTTGAAGGAGAACTCCGCGCCGGGCGGGATCAGCGTGTGGTCGACGAGCTGGGCGACAAGGCGGACGTTGTGGAGCCGGTTCTCCTCGCCGCCATAGGTCGTGGTGTAGCTGGAGACCTGTTTCCTGATCCCCATGCCCCGCGCCTCCGCGGCGGTGCGCTCGGGCGCCGCGTGCCTGACGTTCAGACGCGCCACGCGATTGTTGCGCTGCCTTGCCGCCGTGAGGATGGCCTGCGCGGCGGCGGGGACGTCGAGCTCGACGCCGTCGCGCTCGGCGACGACCTTCACGTCGACGCCGTTGGCCGCGATCTGGAAGTCCGCGTCCCTCGCCGGCGTGTTCACGGACCGCTGCAGGGCCCCGAACCAGCGATCCGCCTTGCGGCCGCCGACCTTGAGCTCGCGCTCGCCGCCGTCGGGCAGGTCGAGCAGTCCGGCCAGGCGCCAGCGTGGCAGACGCCAGCGCGTCTCGCCGAGCGAAAGCGTGACCGGCGCCGAGAGCACCGTGCGGGCCTGGGCCGCGACGGGCTTCAGCGCCGTCGTCGTGACCGTCGGGCGCCGGATCCGGACGGGCAGGGCCACGGGCAGCCGCTCGAAGCCGGCGAGTGCCTGGACGATCGTGGTCGTGGCTGCCTCTCGGTCGAGCGCGCGGCCGTCCCGGCCTTCGAGGACGGCCACATTGAGCCCGCGCAGGCGCAGAGCAGCGTCGCGGTGCTGCTGGTCGATCTGCCGCGCGAGCTTGCTCACGAAGAAGTCGAGCGCGGGCTCGTAGACCTCGGTCGGCGGATGGATGTCGGTGCCGAACACGCGCACGCCGATCCGCCGGAAGCCGCGCAGCGGCCCGAAGCCTTCGCCATGCCGTCGCGCCGCCTCCACACCTGCGCCCCAGTCCACCTCGACGCCGAGCGCGCTCGGCCGGATCTTCCAGGTGCGACCGGCCGCCCGGAACTCGACCGGGACGTGCCGCATCCGATCGGCGCGCTGCTCGAGACGCTCCCGTGCCTCGTCCGCCTCGAGACCGCTGACGGGCACGCCCGCGATCCGCGTGCCCGCGGGCAGCTTGGTCGTCGATCCCGCGAAGGCGAAGCCGAAGATCGCCCCCAATCCGACCAAGAGGGTGCCTGCGAGCAGCGACCACTGCCAGACCAGGCGGCTCCGTTGACGGCGCCTCCGGGGTCTCGGCGAACGGGAGGCAACACGCGAGCTCACGTGCCCGCACTGTAGCGGCGATAGCGGCCTGTCATGGTGCGGCTTTGGTGGGCCTGGTCGTTACCGCTGCCGCGGCGCTACTCGAGCCAGTAGAGCCCGCGATCCTCGTAGGTGAGCTCGATGCGGCGACCGTCGGGGTCCCTGACGTAGAAGCCCTTCGACCAGGCCGAATGGGCGATCGGGTCGCGCGCGACGGCGCCCATCAGCCGAGCCCGCTCGAGCGTCTCGTCGAAGCCCGCAGCGTCGACATCGGCGCTAGTCGCCGACAGCGACGACGAGCGCGTGCAGCTCCCCGAGCCGATCGCCGCGAAGCCCGAGCGCTTCCCAGCTGTCGCCGGCGTCGCCCGTCGCGTAGATCCGGCCGTCGGCGAGGCCGGCGAACAGCCGATCGCCCGCATGGGCGAGTGCGTACGGCATCGCGTCGAGCGGATCGGGGAGCCCGCCCGCGAGCGGCTCCCACGGGCCCTCGCCCGCCCACCGGTAGACGCGCGCCTGCGGGTCGCGGCCGCCGTGCGCCGCGAACGGGCCGGTGCTCGCGGTGACGAACCAGCGCGCTGCGTCCGCGGGGTCGGGTACGACGGCCCAGGTGTAGTTGCGGTCGCGGCCGGCGTCGGCGGCGTGCCAGGTGTCTCCGGCATCCATGCTCCAGGCTGCTCCGCCCCCGCCAGCCTCGTAGGCGCGGGTGGCCTCGGTCGGGTGCCATGCAAGCGAGTGCACGTCGCGCTGCGCCCCGGGTCGATGGTCGTGCCACGACTCGCCCCCGTCGAGCGAGCGCATCAGCCCGCCCAACTCGATTCCGACGAGGAGCAGCCCGGCCTCGTGCGGGCTCGGGGCGATCCAGCGCACGTGCGACGTCCACGGTCGCGGCGGGAAGCTCCAGGTGGGTTGTGACGGAAGCTCGAGCAACGCGGCCAGCTCGCTCCAGGAGTCGCCGCCGTCCACGCTGACGAAGAGCGCGCTCGGCTCGCAGCCCGCGTACACCCTGCCGTCCGCCGCGGAGACCGCGAGCGAGAAGACGCCGGGCCGCGGGAGGCGGACGTCGTCCCAGGTCCGCCCACCGTCCCGCGAGCGGCGAACGCCGTGCTCGCGCAGCCCGGCGAAGACGGTGTCGGGGCGCGCGGGGTCGACCGCGAGGCACTGAGCTCCGCTCCCGCCGAGCGACAGCTCGACCGCCCAGCCGGCGGCTCCCTCGTCGAGCCGCGCGACCGCGTCTCCCGTGGCCGCGTACAGCCTCAAAAGGTGAACAGCTCGATGCCGCCCGTGACCGGGATGGCCGCGCCGGTGACGTAGCTCGCGAGATCGGAGCAGAGGAAGGCGATCACGTTGGCGATCTCGTCGGGCTCCCCGGGCCGTCGCATCGCCGTTCGCTTGGACCATCCGCTCGTTCATCTCCGGGTTCCCGAAGTCGAACGCCTCGGTGCCGATGATTCCGGGCACGATCGCGTTCGCGGTGATCCCGTGGCGCGCGCCCTCGAGCGCGAGCGTCTTCGTCAGGCCGATCAGCCCGGCCTTCGTCGTCGAGTAGCTCGCCTGGCCGAAGCCGCCGAGCGTGCCGGCCACCGAGGCCATGTTGACGATCCGGCCCCAGCCCGCCTCGCGCATCCCGGGCCAGACGGCCTGCGCGCAGTTGAACGCGCCGGTGAGGTTCACGCGCAGGTCGCGCTCCCAGAGCTCGGGCGACTGCTTGGGGAACTGGGCCACGTGGTCGAGTGTGCCCGCGTTGTTGACGAGCACGTCGACCGGGCCGAGCTCGTCCGCGATCCGCGCCACGGCCGCGTCCACCTGCTCACGGTCCGTGACGTCGCACTTGACCGCCAGAGCTCGCCGGCCCAGCGCCTGGATCTCGCCCACGGTCGACTCGGTGTAGACGAGCCCCTGGGCGCGGGCGACCTGCGCGAGCACGCCGTAGCGCTCGGCATCGTCGCTCTCGTCCGACTCGACCTGGATGTCCGCGATCGCGACGTCCGCGCCCGCCCGAGCCAGGGCGAGCGCATCCGCCCGGCCGAGCCCACGGGAGCCTCCCGTGACGAGCGCTACGTGCCCGGAGAGATCTAGCTCAATCGCCACTCGGCATAAAGATCTCACGCGCGATCACGAGCCGCTGGATCTGCGAGGTGCCCTCGTAGATCTGGAACAGCTTGGCGTCGCGCATCAGCTTCTCGACCGGGTACTCCTTCATGTAGCCGTAGCCGCCGAAGACCTGGACGGCGTCGGTCGTGACCTTCATCGCCGTGTCGGCGGTGAAGCGCTTGGCGAACGACGAGTACAGCGTGGCCTTGCGGCCGTAGCCGTTGTCCAGCATCCAGGCCGCCTGCCACGTGAGCAGGCGCGCGGCCTCGATCTCGGTGGCCATGTCCGCGATCATGAAGTTGATCCCCTGGTGCATGGCGATGGGGACGTCGAACGTGACCCGCTCTCGCGCATAGTCGACGGCGAGCTCGTACGCGGCCTGCGCGACGCCGACCGCGCCTGCGGCCGTGCCGGGACGCGTGAAGTCGAGGGTCTGCATCGCGATCTTGAAGCCGTCACCCTCCTCGCCGAGCCGGTTCGCGGCCGGGAGCACCACGTCGGTGAGCGCGAAGGCCGACGTGTCGGTCGAGCGCTGGCCCATCTTGTCCAGGTGCTTCTCGAGCGAGACGCCCGCCGCGTCCATCGGGACGATGAACGCGGAGAGCCCCCGGTGGCCCTGGCTCGAATCGGTCTTGGCGAAGACGACGGTCCAGGCGGCCTGGCCGGCGTTGGAGATGAAGGTCTTGGAGCCGTTGAGGACGTACTCGTCGCCGCGCCGCTCGGCGGTCGTCTTGATCCGCGCGACGTCCGAGCCGGCGTCCGGCTCACTCAGGCCGAAGGAGCAGAGGATCGGCTCCTCGAGCAGGGGCACGAGCCACTCGCGCTTCTGCTCGTCCGTGCCGGCGATCAGGACCGGCCCCGCACCCAGCGCGTTCGCCGTGATCGAGACGCACATCCCCGAGCAGCCCCACGAGAGCTCCTCGCCGATCAGGATCCCGTCGAAGGTCGAGAGATCGAGGCCGCCGTACTCCTGCGGCACGTGGACGTTCATCAGCCCGAGCGCGTGAGCCTTCTCGATCACGTCCGCCGGGTGGGTCTGGTGCTCGTCGTACTCGGCCGCCTTGGGCCGGATCTCCTTCTCGGCGAACTCGCGCGCGAGCGCCCGCAGCTCCTTCTGCTCGTCCGTCAGCGCGAACGAGACCCCCGTCAGCGTCGTCTCCATCGTTGCCACAGCTACCGCGCTCCTCGTTGATTGACTCGTCAGTCAAAAATCGTAGCAGGGCTTGTGCCGAGCGTTGAAGCGCGATTTGATAGCCAGGATGGCGACGGTCGCCGCACCGCAACGTCGATCGAACGCGTGGGCGCTCCTTCCTCTGGGCGTCCTCGCAGCGGTGGCGCTGACGCTCGGGCTGCTCGCACGACACCAGCAGACGGGCGACGGCAAGGCTCAGGGCACCTACATCGAGTTGCTCTTCACGAGCACGATCCACATGAAGGCGTGGCTGGCGACGGCCGTGGCCCTCCTCGCCTGCGCGCAGCTGTTCACGGCGGCGTGGATCTTCCGCAAGCTCCCGTTCGAGAAGCCGTCGTGGGTCAATCCCGTGCACCGCTGGACGGGGCGGCTGGCCTTCCTCCTCTCGCTCCCCGTGGCGTACCACTGCATCTTCCGGCTCGGCTTCCAGGGCGACGAGGGCCGCGTGCTGCTCCATTCGCTCGCGGGCTGCGCGTTCTACGGCGCGTACGTGGCGAAGGTGCTGATCGTGAGGATGAAGCGCTACCCGGTGTGGGTGATCCCGACCGCGGGCGGCCTGCTCTTCACCGTGCTGATCACGGTCTGGTACACGAGCGCCTTCTGGTTCTTCACGACGCTCGACTCAGGAATCTGAGTCGAACGTGACCACGAGGCGGGCGATCCGCCCGTCGCGCTCGGTCAAGCGCATCTCCCCCGCTCGCCGCTCCGGGTCGGCTGCCCAGGCGTAGGACGCGATCGTCTCGTCGCCGACCTGGCTCGCGTCGAGGATGCGCACCTCGTCGTCGGGAGGCTGCTCGCGGTATGCGGAGGTGATCGTCTCGCGGCCCTCGAATGGCCCTGCCGGGACGCCCTCGAAGCGGAGCTCGGCGTCCTCGGTGAAGTGGGAGGTCATCTCCTCCCACCGACCGCTCTGCACCGCCCGGTTGAAGCGATCGACGTGCTGGTTCAGCAGCTGGACGCTCATCGTCCCAAGTATCTCGCCCTGAACCGGAGCACGCGAGCGACTGCCGCGTCGAGCTCGCCGCGACGCGCCAGCGGCAGCAGCTGCCGGATCGCCGTCCGGGCACTCGTTGGGCTCGTGAACAGCAGCAGGTCGGCACCGGCGCGCATCGCACGGGTGGGCCAGTACGCAGGCGTCTTGCCGACGATGTTCAGCGAGTCGGTGATCGCAACCCCGCCGAAGCCGAGCGAGCGCAGCAGGCGGTAGGTCTTCGGCTCGAGCGAGGCCCGGAAACGCCCGAGCCGGCTGTAGAACGCATGCCCGGTCATCACGCACGGCACCCCCGCCTCAACCGCCGCGCGAAAGGCTTGCAGCTCGCTCTCACGCACGACCGCGGGGACGTGCGGCCGGTTGTCGGTCGAGACCGCCGCCGAGCCCAGGCCCGGGAAGTGCTTCACGCAGGCGCCGGCGCGACCGGCCTCGAGCCCGCGCGCGAAGGCGACGCCTTCACGCGGGCGGTCGAAGTGCCGAGCTCCGAGCGGTCCGTCGGGGTCGTCGAGCACGGGCGCGAGATCCACGTGCACCCCGGCGGCACGCAGCGAGCGTCCGGTGGCGCGGCCCGCCGCGAAGGCCTCCTCGGCTCCGTCGATCGCGGCGGCGCTCTTGGCCGGCGGCAACGACGGGAACGCGCGCACCTCGCCGCCCTCCTGGTCCACGAAGACGAGCGTCCCTCGCGGCCTCGGGGCGGTGCGGTCCCAGCGGCGCACGATCACCCCGCCGACGCCGGGTGGCGCCGGCAGGCCGGAGACGACGACGAGCGCGGCTTTCTCGGCCGGAGTCATCTGCTGAACCGCGATCGCCTCCGGCGAAAACAGGCCCGCGAGCACCGAGACGAAGGCGGCCAACGGCGGCAAGGCGCGCGTACACTAGCCCGCGGCCGTGGACTTCGAGCTCACACCCGAGCAGCGCCTGATCCAGGACACCGTCCGCTCGTTCGTCGACGAGCGCGTGCTGCCGAACGCGGTCGAGAACGACATCAACCACCACCTCGACATGGGGATCGTCGAGGGGATGGCCGAGCTCGGGCTGCTCGGGATCGCGGTTCCCGAGGAGTACGGCGGCGCCGGCCTCGACTTCGTCGCCGAGGCCCTGGCCTGCGAGGAGATCGAGCGCGGCGAGGCGGCCTTCCGCACGCTGATCTCCGTCCACGTCGGCCTCAACTCGCTCTCGCTGCTCCAGTACGGCACCGAGGAGCAGAAGCAGCGCTACCTCGTGCCGCAGGCGCGCGGAGAGAAGCTCGCCTGCTTCGGGCTCACCGAGCCCGCGGCCGGATCGGATGTGGCCGCGATGCGCACGACGGCGAGGCGTGAGGGCGACGTCTACATCCTGAACGGCCAGAAGAACTGGATCTCGTACGCGTCCGTCGCCGACCACCAGCTCGTCTTCGCCAAGACCGACCCCTCGGCCAAGCACAAGGGCATCTCCGCCTTCCTCGTCGAGCGCGAGTGGCCGGGCGTCTCGACGCGGGACACCGAGCACAAGCTCGGAATCTGGGCGGGCTCGACCGGCGAGCTCTTCTTCGAGAACGTCGAGGTGCCCGCCGAGAGCCTCGTCGGCGAGGAGGGCCAGGGCTTCGAGATCGCGATGTACGGCCTCGACCAGGGGCGCTTCACGGTCGCCGCAGGCGCGTGCGGCGTGATCCGCGCCTGCCTCGAGCGCTCGGTCGAGTACGCGCGCGAGCGAGAGACGTTCGGCCAGGCGATCGGCAAGTACCAGTTCGTCCAGGACATGATCGCGGAGATGGTGCTCGGCTACGAGACGTCCAAGCTGCTCGTGATGCAGGCGGCCTGGCTGAAGAACCAGGGCGTTCGCAACACCCGCGAGACCGGCCTGGCGAAGTGGCACGCGACCGAGTCGGCGTTCCGCGCCGCCCACCTGGCGATCCAGGTGCACGGGGCCTACGGCTACTCGGCGGAATACGGGATCGAGCGGTACTTCCGCAACGCGCGCGCGCCGATCATCTACGAGGGCACGACGCAGATCCACAAGATGCTGCAGGCCGAGCACGCGCTCGGCTATCGCAACCTCAACGGCCGCGAGGGCGAGATCTCGCCGCTGGCCGCCTGGGGCCCCGCGCTCTCGGCTCGCTAGCGCTTCCGCTGCTTCGAGCGGTGGAGCGCGACCCGCTCACGCTCCCCGAGCCTGGGTGCTCCGCGACTCGTGATTCGACGCTGCCCGCTCACACCGGCGGCGGCTCCCAGACGGTGCTCGGCGGAGGCGCACCCATCTGCGCTTCACGCCGCTGCGGCTTGATCTCGCCGGCCTTGATCTGCTCGGCCCAGTGGCAGGCGACGACGTGGCCGGGCTCGAGCTCGCGCAGGGGCGGCGCGTCGTCCTTGCAGAGCGTCGGCTGGATGTAGGGGCAGCGCGTGTGGAAGCGGCAGGCGGGCGGCGGGTTCGCCGGGCTCGGCAGGTCGCCCGCGAGCAGGATCGTCTCGCGCTGCTTCTCGACGACGGGGTCCGGGATCGGCACGGCCGAGAGGAGCGAGATCGTGTACGGGTGGAGCGGATTGTCGTAGAGCTCGTCCGCCGGCGAGACCTCCACGATCGAGCCGAGGTACATGACCGCGATCCGGTCCGAGATGTGCTTCACGACGGCCAGGTCGTGCGCGATGAAGAGGAAGGTCAGGTCGAACTCGGCCTGCAGGTTCTCGAGCAGGTTGATGATCTGCGCCTGGATCGAGACGTCGAGCGCCGAGACGGGCTCGTCGGCGACGATGAAGTCGGGGTTGACGGCGAGCGCGCGCGCGATCCCGATGCGCTGGCGCTGCCCGCCCGAGAACTCGTGTGCGTAGCGGGTCGCGGCGTCGGCCGGTAGACCGACGATCTCGAGCAGCTCGCGCACGCGGCGGTTCGCGGTCTTGCCCGACGCGAGGCCGTGAACGCGGAGCGGCTCGCCGACCATGCGGCCGACGCTGTGGCGCGGGTTGAGCGACGCGAACGGATCCTGGAACACCATCTGCATCCGCCGCCGGAGCGGCCGGAGCTCGCCCTCGCCGAGCTTCGTGATGTCCTGGCCGTCGAAGCGGATCGTGCCGCCGGTGGGCTCGTAGAGCCGCAGGATCGCGCGGCCGACCGTGGACTTGCCGCAGCCGGACTCGCCCACGAGGCCGAGCGTCTCGCCTCGCCGGATCTGGAACGAGACGTCGTCGACGGCCCGGACGTCGCCGACATGGCGGTCGAGGACGAGCCCGCTCTTGATCGGGAAGTAGACCTTGAGGTGCTCGAGCTCGACGAGCCCGCGGCCGTTCGCGTGCGCAGCCGGAGCCGGCTGCTCGGCCGCCGCTGCCGCGTCGTCCGCGGGGCCGCCGTCGTCACCGCTCTGGACGCGGCTCCGTCACAGACGCGTGCGCCTCTCGCGAGTACGCTCGCGGCGGGTGGCGGGTGGACGAACTCCCCACCCAGGGTGGGGAAGTGGGGGGTGTTCGCGCGGCGAAGAAGGTCACGCGACCACGGCCTGCCTCGTCTTCTGCCACTCGTCCTCCGGGACGGGGTTGAAGCAGCGCACGAAGTGCCCCGGCTCCGCCTCGTGGAGGGGCGGGACCTCGTTCCGCGACTCCTCGACCTCGTAGCGGCAGCGTGGCTGGAACGGACACGCTTGCGGCGGCGACAGCATGTTCCGCGGGACGCCCTCGATCGGCTGCAGCCGCGCGCGCCGCGCGGCGTCGAGCCGCGGAACGCTCTGCAGCAGCCCGAGCGTGTACGGGTTCCGCGGCCGCGCGAAGACCTGCTCCGCACTGCCCGTCTCCATGAACATCCCGGCGTACATCACGTTCACGCGCTCGCACATCCCGGCGACGACGCCGAGGTCGTGGGTGATCAGGATCAGCGCCGTGTCCTGCTCCGTCACGAGCTCACGCAGCAGGTCGAGGATCTGCGCCTGGATCGTCACGTCCAGCGCGGTCGTGGGCTCGTCCGCGATCATCAGCTTGGGCTGGCACGCCAGGGCCATCGCGATCATGGCCCGTTGCCGCATCCCGCCCGAGAACTGGTGCGGATAGTCCTTCAGCCGCATCTTCGCGCTCGGGATGCCGACCTGGTCGAGCAGCTCGGCCGCGCGCTTCTCGGCCTCGCCCTTGTCCAGGCCGAAGTGCGTCTCGAGCGGCTCGCGGATCTGGCGCCCGATCGTCAGCACCGGGTTCAGCGAGGTCATCGGGTCCTGGAAGATCATCGCGATCTCCCGGCCGCGCACCGTGCGCAGGTCGGAGTCGGACAGCTTCAGCAGGTCCCGCCCTCCGAACATCGCGGTGCCGCTCGAGACGCGGCCCGCCCGCGCGAGCAGCCCGAGGATCGCGAGCGACGTCACGCTCTTCCCGCAACCCGACTCGCCCACGATCCCGAGCGTCTCGCCCGGCGCGATGTCGAACGAGATCCCGTTGACGGCGTAGATCGTCCCGCGCGAGGTCCAGAACTCGACGCGCAGGTCGTCGACGCTCAGGAGCGGCTCAGCCACGGCTAGGCCGCTGCCGGTCGAGGGCGCTAGCCACGGCCTCTGAACTTCGGGTCCAGCGCCTCGCGGAGACCGTCGCCGAGCAGGTTGAACCCCAGCACGGAGATCACGATCGCCGCCCCGGGGATCAGGGCCAGGTGCGGCGCGGTCTGCAGGTAGCGAGTCGTGTCGGTCAGCATGGTCCCCCACTCGGGCGTAGCGGGATCTTGAGGCCCGAGCCCGAGAAAGCCAAGCCCCGCCACGTCGATGATCGCAGTCGCGAGGGCCAGCGTGGCCTGGACGATCACCGGCGAGATCGCGTTCGGGAGGATGTGCGCGGCCAGGATCGCCCGCCTCGGCACGCCGACGGAACGCGCCGCCAGGATGTAGTCGTTCTCACGCGCGGCGAGCACGGAGCCGCGCATCAGCCGCGCAAAGATCGGGACCTGCGTCACGCCCACGGCGATCATGATCTGCGTCAGCCCCGGCCCCAACATTGCCACGATCCCGATCGCGAGCAGCAGCCCCGGGATCGAGAGCATGATGTCCATCAGCCGCATCACGACCGAGTCGACGATCCCGCCGAAGTAGCCCGCGATCGAGCCGAGGATGAGGCCGAGCGACAGCCCGACGGCCACCGAGACGACGCCGATCAGCAGCGAGTAGCGGGCGCCGTAGACGATGCGGGAGAACTCGTCGCGTCCGAGGCCGTCGACACCGAACCAATGGTCTGCGGACGGGCCCGGGCAGCAGCTTCCCTGCAGGAGGTCGAGGTTCTGCTCGCGCGGCCCGTAGGGCGCGATCAGCGGCGCGAAGAGCGCGATCAGCACGAGCAGCGTGATCAGGCCGAGACCGACCATCGCGCTGCGATTCCGCCGCAGCCGGTACCAGGCGTCCCTCCAGAGCCCCTGGGGCGCCTCGAACTGGAGCTCTCTGGCCTCTGCCTCGGCGACCGACATATCTAGCGAGACCCGGATCCGCGGGTTGATGAGCGCGTAGGACAGGTCGACGAGGAGGTTCACGAACACGAAGATCAGCGAGACGAACAGGATCCCGCCCTGCAGCACCGGGTAGTTGCGGTCGTCGATCGCCTCCACGAGCCAGGTGCCGATCCCCGGCCAGGCGAAGACCGTTTCGGTGAGGACGGCGCCGGAGAGCAGAAGACCCGTCTGCAGGCCGATGATCGTGGCGATCGGCAGCATCGCGTTCCGGAAGATGTGGCGCGTGTCGACCACGCCTCGGCGCCAGGCCCTTCGCACGTGCGGTGCGGACGTAGTCCTCGTTCTGGACGTCGAGCGTCGCGGCCCGCGTGATGCGCGCCACGATCGCCAGCGGGATCGAGCCGAGCGCGATCGCGGGCAGGATCAGGTGCTTGATCACGTCCCAGACGGCCTCGGGGTCTCCGGCCAGGATCGCGTCCAGGAGGTAGAAGTTCGTGGGGTGCGGAATGTCGATCAGCACCGACATCCGCCCCACGGTGGGTAAGAGCCCGAGCTTGATCGCGAAGACGTACTTGAGCAGGATCGCGAGGAAGAAGATCGGGATCGACACGCCGAGCAGCGAGATGACCAGGCTCGCCTGGTCGACCGGGCCTCCGTAGCGCTTGGCGGCCACGTACCCCAGCGGGACGCCCAACGCGATCGCGAAGATCATCGCCGCGATCGCGAGCTCGATCGTGGCCGGGAAACGCTCCCTCAGCTCCTCGCTGACCGAGCGCCGGGTGGTGATGCTGGTCCCGAGGTCCTGCTCGACGACGGTCGTCTTCAGGTAGCGCCAGTACTGGACGTAGACGGCGTCGTCGAGGCCGTACTGGCGCTCGATCTGCCTGACCGTCTCCGGCGTCGCGCGTTCGCCGAGGAGCGCCTGCGCGGGCCCACCCGGCAACGCCCTGATCCACGCGAACACGAGGATCGAGAGCCCGAGCAGGATCGGAATGAGGAGAAGCAGCCGACGGACGACGAAGCGGAGCATTCGCTCGCTACGTCGCCCGCCGGCCCGCTACTCGGATTCCGTTCTTCCTAGCCTCCGCTCGCTATCGAGACGGGCGCGAACGACTCGTTGGTCGTCGGGCTCGCGGTGTACCCCTCGACGTCCGCGCGGAAGCCGAGCGCCGGCTTCGAGTGCGCGTACGGGACGGCCGGCAGGAAGTCCATGATCAGCCGGTTGGCCTGCTTGTAGGTCTCCTCGCGTGCGGCCTCGTCGCTCTCGGCCTCGCCCTTGTCGAGCAGGGCGAACAGCTCCGGGTTGCGGAAGCCGAACTGCGGCGAGAACGTCTGGAAGAACACGCCGATGAAGTTGTCCGGGTCGGCGAAGTCTCCCGTCCAGCCGATCAGGTTCAGGTGGCCGGCGGTGCCTTCGTCGACGCGGCCCAGGTAGTCCGGGCTCCACGGCGCGCTGTGCGGAGTGACCTTGAAGCCGGCCTTGTTCAGGCTGGCCGCGAAGGCCTCGAAGTTCCGCTTCGGGTCGGGCATGTACGGCCGAGACACGTCAGTCGGGTACCAGAAGTCGATCGGCACCGGCAGGGTCAGACCCGCCTTCTGGAGCAGCTCCTTCGACTTCGCCGGGTCGTAGGTGTACTCGGTGACGTCGTCGGCGTAGCCCATCACCTCGGGAGGCATCATCTGAGTCGCGACGACGCCGCGCCCGCCGTAGAAGTTGTCCACGACGGCCTGACGGTCGAGCCCGTACGCCACGGCCTGACGTACCTCGAGCTTGTCCATCGGCTTCTGCTTCTGGTTGATCGTGACGTACGCGACGTTGAACGCCGGCCGCTCGATGATCTTGAGGCTCTCGTCGCCCTCGATCGTCGGCACGTCCTGCGGCTCGACGAGGTCGTAACCCTGGATCTCGTCGTTCTGCAGCGCCTGCAGCCGCGCAGCGTTGTCCGCGATCGGCCGGATGATCACCTTGTCGAGCTTGGCCTTCTCGCCCCAGTAGTCGTCGTAGCGGGCGAGCGTGAGCCGGTCGCTGCGCGTCCAGGACTCGAACTTGAACGGGCCGGTACCGATCGGGTGCTCGGTGCCGAACGTCCCGGTCGGCCGGAAGCCGGTCTCCTCGTCGACCGTGCCCGCGTCGGCCTTGAACTCCTCCAGGGCCTTCGGGCTCGCGATCGAGAACGCCTGCTGGGTCAGCGCGCCGAGCATCGAGGCGGACGGCTTCGTCAGCGTGATCACCGCCGTCGTGGCGTCCTGCGCCTCGCAGCTCTCGTACAGGCTCGGCGAGAGATCCTCGCTCTCGTTCTTCGCGTAGCCGCCGAAGAACGACTGCCAGTAGTAGGACGCGCTCGAGCTCTGGAGCGGACCCTTGAAGTTGTACCAGCGGTCGAAGTTGAAGCAGACCGCCTCGGCGTTGAAGTCGGTTCCGTCGTGGAACTTCACGCCCTCACGAAGCGTGAACGTGTAGGTCTTCGCGTCCGTCGCCGATCTCCCACTCGGTCGCGAGCGCCGGAACCAGCTCCGTGGTGCCGGGCTTGAGCCCGATCAGAGTCTCGAAGATCTGTGTGACGACACGGATCGACTCGCCGTCCGAGACGAGTGCTCCGTCGAGGACGACCGGGTCGGAAGCGCCGGCAAACACGAGCGTCCCACCGGACTCGCCCCCATCACCGCCGGTCGACCCTTCGTCGCCGCCGTCGTCTCCTCCGCAGCCGCCCAACGCGAGGGCGAGCGCGGCGACGATCAGCAGTAGCCAGCGCCTTTCTCCCACCGTTTCCTCCTTTGTGAATGACCCGCCCCTTGGCGGCGATAGCAAGTATAGGTACGGGGATCCGGGCGCTTTCGGATGGTCAAACTCTCCCGCGGAGCTTCGGATCCAGCGCCTCGCGGAGCCCGTCGCCGATCATGTTGAAGCCGAGCACCGAGAGGATGATCGCGATCCCCGGGACGACCGCGAGGAACGGTGCCGTCTGGAGGTACTCGTTCACGTCCGTGAGCATGGCGCCCCACTCGGGCGTCGACGGATCGGGGTTGCCGAGGCCGAGGAACGCGAGGCCGGCGACGTCGATGATCGCCGTCGCCATCGCGAGGGTCGCCTGGACGATCACGGGCGACATGGCGTTCGGGAGGATGTGCGAGGCGAGGATCGTCGTGCCGTCGCACGCCGACCGACCGCGCAGCCAGCACGAAGTCGTTCTCGCGCTGAGCCAGCACCGCCGAGCGCAGGAGTCTGGCGAAGATCGGCACGTTCACGATCCCGACCGCGACCATGATCTGCCAGAGGCCGGGCTGGAGTGCCGCCACGATCCCGATCGCGAACAGCAGGCCCGGGATCGCCAGCATGACGTCCATCGCGCGCATCAGCACCGAGTCGACGAAGCCGCCGAAGTAGCCGGCGACAGCGCCGATCACCATGCCGATCGAGAGCCCGATGAACACGGAGACGACTCCGATCAGCAGCGAGTAGCGCGCGCCGTAGAGGATGCGCGAGAGGACGTCGCGTCCGAGCAGGTCGACGCCGAGCCAGTGCTCGCTCGACGGCCCCGGACAGCAGCCGTCGGCGACGAGCAGGATGTCGGTCTTCAGCGGATCGTACGGAGCCAGCCGCGGCGCGAACACGGCCGCGGTGAAGAACACGAGCACGAGGACGAAGCCGATCACCGCGCTCGGATTGCGGATCAGCCTGTGGAACGCCTCGCGCCAGAGCCCGCTCGGAGCGTCGAACTGGATCTCCCTCGCCTCGGCTTCGGCGACGCTCATGAGTAGCGGATCCGCGGGTTGATGAAGGCGTACGAGATGTCGACGATCAGGTTCACCAGCACGAAGACGAAGGCGAGGAACAGGATCCCGCCCTGGAGGACTGCGTAGTCGCGGTTGAAGATCGCGTCGCGCAGCCACGAGCCCATCCCCGGCCAGGCGAACACGGTCTCGGTGAGGACTGCGCCCGAGAGCAACAGCCCGGCCTGGAGGCCGATGATCGTCGAGATCGGCAGCAGGGCGTTCCGGAAGACGTGCCGCTCATCGACGATGCGCGGCCGGAGGCCCTTGGCCCGGGCGGTCCGCACGTAGTCCTCGTTCTGAACGTCGAGCACCGAGGCCCGGGTGATCCGCGTCGTGATCGCGAAGCGGGATCGAGCCCAGCGCGATCGCAGGCAGGATCAGGTGCTTGATCACGTCCCAGAGCGTGCTCCAGTCGCGCGTGATGATCGCATCGACGACGTAGAAGTTCGTCGGGTGCTCGGCCTCGATCGTGACGTCGATCCGGCCGACGCTGGGTAACCACCCGAGCCGGACCGCGAAGATGTACTTGAGGATGATCGCGAGGAAGAAGATCGGGATCGAGATCCCGATCAGCGAGACGAACAGGCTCGCGTGGTCGAAGACGCCGCCGTAGCGCTTGGCGGCCACGAAGCCGAGCGGGACGCCGAGTAACGTCGCGAACAGCATCGCGGCCACGGCGAGCTCGATCGTCGCGGGAAAGCGCTCCTTGATCTCGTCCGTCACCTGACGGTGCGTCGCCACGCTGACGCCGAACTCGAAGTCGGCGGTCGCCTGCACGTACTTCCAGTACTGCTGGTAGATCGGCTCGTCCAGCCCGTAGCGCTCCCTGTAGGCCGCGACGAGCTCCGGCGTCGCCCGCTCGCCGAGCAGCGACTCGGCGGGGCTGCCCGGGAGGAGCCGGATCCAGAAGAAGATCAGCAGCGAGACCCCGAGCAGGATCGGGATCAGGAGCAGCAGCCGACGGACGACGTAACGAAGCATCCGTTAGGTCGTCCGCCGGCCGTTTCTCGCTAACTGACTACTGGCCCCCGAACTCGACGGGGAACAAGTCGTCGGACCCGGTCACCGCCGGGATGAACTTCCTGATCCGCTTCTCCGCCCCGAGTGCGGGCTTCGTGTGCGCGTAGGGGACGCCCGGGAGGAACTTCATGATCTCCCGGTTCGCCTCCTTGTAGAGCTTGGCCCGGTTCGCGAGCTTGGTCTCCTGCTCGGCCCGGTTCAGGAGGCTGGTGATCTTGGCGTTCCGGAACCCGAACTGCGGGTTGTACTCCTGGAAGAACGTCCCCAGGAAGTTGTCCGGATCGCCGTAGTCACCGCTCCAGCCGATCAGGTTGAGGTTGCCCGCCGTGCCCTGGTTGACCTCCTTGACGTAGTCGGGCCGCCAAGGCGCGCTCTTCACGATCACCTTGAAGCCGGACTGCTCGAGGCTGGCCGCGAACGCCTCGAAGTTCCGCTTGGGGTCGGGCATGTACGGCCGCGTGACGCCGGTCGGGTACCAGAACTCGAGCTCGACCGGAAGGGAAAGCCCGGCCTGCCGGAGCAGCCCCTTCGCCTTCTCCGGGTCGTAGGGGTACTTCTGCACGTTCTTCTCCCAGCCGAACAGGCTCGGAGGCATGAACTGGTGGGCCACCTGCGCCCGGCCCGCGTAGAACGCGCGGACGACCGAGGCCCGGTCGAGCCCGTGCGCAACCGCGCGTCGGACCAGGATGTTGTTCGTCGGCGCCTTGGACGAGTTGATCGTCACGTAGGCGACGTTGAACGACGGGCGGTCGAACACCTTCAGCCGGCTGTTGCCGGCCACGGTGCCGACGTCCTGTGGAGCAAGCAGGTCCGCGATGTTGAGCTCCTGGTTCTGGAGCGCCTGCACGCGGGCCGTGTTGTTCGAGATCGGCCGGATGATGATCCGGTCGATGCTCGAAGCGAACTTCGACTTGCCCCAGTACTGCTTGTTCTTCACCAGCACGACGCGCTGTCCGACCGTCCACGACTCGAACTTCATCGGGCCGGTGCCGGTCGGGTGCTTGAAGGCGTAGTCGCCGGTCGGGTAGAAGGTTCCGTTCCGGATCTCGGCGTTGTTGGCGCCGTACTTCGCCATCGCGGTCGGGCTCTGCATCGCGAAGGCCGGCAGCGCGAGCGCCATGATGAACGGCCCGTTGCGCTTGTTCAGCTTCACGATCGCGGTGTAGCGGCCCTTGGCGCGGCAACTGTTGTACAGCGGCTTGCCGAGCGTCGAGACCTCATTCCGCTTGAACCCGTAGAAGATCGCCTGGTAGTAGTAGGTCGCCGAGGCGTCCTGGAACGGGCCGCTGAAGTTGTACCAGCGGTTGAAGTTCGCGCAGACGGCGGCCGCGTTGAACTGCGTCCCGTCGTGGAACTTCACGCCCTGCTGGAGCTGGAAGGTCCAGGTCTTGCCGTCCTTCGAGGTCGTCCAGCTCTTCGCGAGCATCGGCCTGATGTCACTCCGGCCCGGGCGCAGATCGACGAGGCCCTCCATGATCTGCTGCGCGACCCGGAACGACTCGCCGTCGGAGACGATCGCCGGATCCAGATAGGTCGGATCGGCGGCTCCCGCGAAGACGAGCGTGCCCCCCTTCTTCGCCGCGCCCGCGACTCCAAGAGCCATCGTGGCGGCGGCAAGAAGGAGAACGAGCTTGATTGCGGTTCTCCCCACTGTCTCTCCTTTCGCTTTCCTCACCTGCGTTCGGCGAGTATCTCCCCGCACAAGCGGGGAGGCAAGAGGTAGGACCGCGGGAGAGTCGTCTGGGTTAGCTCACTGCCGCAGCAGCCCAGCTGTCGGTGGCCACCGCGGCTCCGTGCTTGAGCTCGATGCTCTGGAAGGTGAACGCAACCTCCTCGATCGCCGCCGATCCCCCGGCACCCGAGTGCTGGTATGACGCGATCGACGCGTTCTGGAGCGTGTAGGTCGCGTACGGCACGGAAGATCCCCCCTGGACGAGCTCGATCTTGACCTGGTTCAGGATCCCGTTGCTCGTGGCGGTGTTCAAGAGCGACTCCGAGCGGCCGTCGATCGCGCGGCGAACGACGAACGGCTTGTGCTGACGCTTGCCGGTCGCAAGCCCGGTGGCCGGATCGGTGGGCGACAGGACCTCGCTGACGATGCCGACGATGGGCACCGGCTGGGCGGCCGGGAGGGTGATCTGGCCGACGACCTCGGCGGCTGGGGGGGCCGGGAAGCCTGCGACCCCGGTTTTCACGCTGATCGTCTCGTAGCGGAGACCAAGGGTCTCGCTGGCTGCATTGCGCCACGAGCTGACCCTGGCGTTCGTGAGGTTGTAGGTCATATAGACGCCCGGCTTCCCACCTTCGGGAGCCGAGAGCAGTTCGAGCTTCGCCGTGGGCGCGGTCGTGTTCTGCACCACCATGTTGAAGAAGGGCGGTGTCAATGCGTCAATCGGCCGCGTAACCGAGAGCTCGTTGTAGCGCGCCTGACCCGAGGCCTGGCCTGACGCCACGTCGCGCGGCGAGCTCACACCCCAGCCGTAGCTGCGGATGGTGAAGGGAAGGCCGCCGTTCACGTTGCTGACGGTCAGTCGACCAACGTCGGGGCCCACGGCCGCCGCGCCTGCTGCAAGCGCGCCGGCGCGCCTTGGGCCGTCGTCATCGCCGCTGAAGGCGATCCAGGCCGGAATCGCAACGACCGCAGCCACCAGGACTGCCGCACCTGCCCAGAGCAACCGCTTCATGTCGTTCTCCTCTCCGGACCGCGTGAGCCGCGCTCCGCTCTCGGCTGTTGACGAGCGCTTCCGCATCTCAAGACGCCGAAGCCGCCTCGGATCTTCCGTCAAACCGGCGCAGGTGAAAAGGTACGTCGCGTGTCGGAGGTCCTGAACAACCCCGGCTTCTACATGAGCTACGCGGTCATCCAGGCCGTGGTCGTGCTGCTCCTGATCCGCCTGCTCGACCTCTACGAGCGGCAGCCGCTCTCGCTGCTCGCGCTGATGGCCGCGTGGGGGGCCACCGGAGCGGCCGCGATCGCCCTGCTGGGAAACGAGGCGGTCAAGTCGATGCTCGACCCCGCCGCCCGCATCGTGTTCGGCAACGCGATCGCGCCGCCGCTGGTGGAGGAGAGCGCAAAAGGCCTGGCGCTGATCGCGGCCGTGGGGCCGATACGCCTGTTGAGCCGGCGGCTGGGGGTGCCCGTCTTCGAGGGCGTGACGGCGGGGATCGTCTACGGCGCCGCCGTCGGGCTCGGCTTCGCCTTCACCGAGGACATCTTCTACTTCGTCGACCAGGCGCGCGTCTCGGGGCTCGAGGGCGGCCTCGACGTCTTCCTCTACCGCCGCGACTTCTTCGGGCCGGCGATGCTGCACCACCCGCTGTGGACGGCCGCCTTCGGCGCGGGCCTGGGTCTCGCCGCCTGGACGACGCGGCCGCTCCTCAAGGTCGTCTATCCGCTCGCCGGCTTCTCGTTCGCGGTGCTGATGCACGCGGTCAACAACGGGCTCGTCGAGGCCGTGCTCGTGCTGCGCTACGGGCTCGACGTCACGGCCGCCTGGGTGACCGGCCAGATCGTCGACCCGGTGATCGAGGACACGGCCTCGACGCTCGTGACGGTGACGAACCTCCTCGACATCTACCTCGTCGCGATGTTCCTGACCGCCGTGGCGCTCTGGCTCCGCTACCAGCGCAAGATCATCCACGCCGAGCTCGTGGACGAGGCCTCGACCGGGCTGATCGGACGTGAGGAGGCCGAGTCGCTCCTCGACACACGAGCGCGCTCCGCCCGCTACTGGGCGCTGATCCGCAGCGGCCAGCTCGAGCAGTGGCGTCACCTCAGGCGGCTGCACGGTGAGCTGATCCGCCTCGCTCTGCTCAAGTGGCGGACGCGCCGCTTCGGCGGCGACCTCGAACGCATCCAGCGGCTGCGGCGGCAGATCGCGACCTTGTCCACGTTCGAGGCACGGGCGGGGAACCTGCCCGAGCCGCCGACCCCCCTCGTCGGGCGCGACGCCGAGCTGGCCGCGGTGCTCGAGCTGCAAGCACGGACGGACGTGCGTCTGCTCACCCTCACGGGCCCCGGGGGAACCGGGAAGACGCGACTCGCGATCGAGCTGGCCCATCGCGTCCGGGAGCGCTTCCCGAGCGGCGCCTTCTTCGTCCCGCTCGCGCCGGTCCGCGACGCCGCGCTCGTCCCGGCGGCGATCGCGGAGACACTCGGCGTGCACGAGCGGGAGGGCGAACGGCCGCTGCAGGCGCTCGAGGACTACCTGCGCGACAAACAGCTGCTGCTCGTGCTGGACAACCTCGAGCAGGTGAAGGCGGCCGCGCCGGCGCTGGCCGAGCTGCTCGAGGCGGCTCCCCGACTGCGCGTGCTGGCGACGAGCCGCGAGGAGCTCGGCATCTCCGGCGAGCACGAGTACGCCGTGCCTTCGTTGCCCGAGCCCGGCGCGGTCGAGCTGTTCGCCGAGCGGGCCCGAGCGGTCGACCCGGACTTCCGCCTCGACGAGTCGAACCAGGAGGCCGTCGAGGAGATCTGTCGCCGCCTGGACCGGCTCCCGCTCGCGATCGAGCTCGCCGCTTCCCAGGTTCGGCTGCTGTCCCCCGCCGAGATCGCCGAGCGGATCGGCACGCCCGACGGCGCGACCGAGGCGCTGCGCGAGACGATCGACTGGAGCCACGAGCTGCTCGCCCCCGACGAGCAGGCGCTGCTCGCCCGGCTGGCGATCTTCGCCGGCGGCGGGCGGCTGCGGGCGGTCGAGGCCGTGGCCGGCGACGGGGTGATCGACACGCTCGGCGGCGTCGCCTCGCTCGCCGAGAAGAGCCTCGTTCGCCGCGGCGCGAGCAGCGACGGCGAGTCACGCGTCGAGATGCTCGAGACGATCCGCGAGTACGCCCACGAGCGGCTGGACGACCGGACCGAGGCCGACCGGATCGCGCTCCGCCATGCGGAGTACTGCGTCGCGTTGGCGGAGCGGGCCGAGCCCGCGCTGACCGGGCCCGAGCAGGGCGCATGGCTGCAGCGCCTGAGCGAGGAGAACGCGAACATCCGCGCGGCACTCGCGTGGAGCGCGCGAGGCGGGAGAGCTCGAGCTGGGGCTGCGCCTCGCGGGTGCTCTCGTCCGCTTCTGGAGCGCGCGCGGGTTGATGGCCGAGGGTCGGCGCTGGCTGGCGGACGCGCTGGCGACGGCGGACGCCGACGTCGCTCCCACAGTTCGCGGAAAGGCGCTCTTCGCGGCCGGCTACGCGGCGCTCGGCCTCGGCGACTTCGCCGACGCACGCACACGCTTCGAGACGTGCCTCGCGCTGGCCCGCGACCTCGGCGACGAGCGCCTCGAGGCGGCCGCCCTCGCGCAGCTCGGCTGGATCTCCAACGCGACCGGCGAGACCGAGCAGGCAGTCGAGCGCGCGACGCGAGCGCTGGAGCTCGCGCGCACATGGGACGACAGAGTGACCGCGTCGGGCGCCCTCAACGTGCTCGCCGGCGCCTCGGCGAGCGACGGCAACGGCGAGGCGAAGGAGCTGCTCGAGCAGGCTCTCGCGCTCAGAAGGGAGCTCGGCGACGAGCGCCTGATCGCAAACTCCCTGCTCTTGCTCGGACGCGCCGACCGGGACGAGTCACGACTCGAGGAGGCCCTCGAGCTCGCGCGCGGGCTGGGCGACTCCTGGATGACCTCGAACGCCCTCCTGCGCCTCGGCGAGATCCGCAACGACACCGGAGCTCGTCGAGGAGGCGCTCACGATCGCCCGCGAGCGCGGCGACGCCGTGCTCGCGGCGGAGGCCGAAGAGCTGTTGGCCCGCTAGGCGGCCGCGACCGCGGCCAGGTCGCGCAGCGCGGAGAGCCGCGCCAGCGCCTGCGCCTCGAGCTGCCGGACGCGCTCGCGCGTCAGGTCGAGCTCGTGGCCGATCGCCTCGAGCGTCCACGGCTCGCCCTCGAAGCCGAAGCGCAGCTCGAGGATGCGCCGCTCCCGCTCGGGAAGCGCGTCGAGCGCCCGCCGCACGCCCTGGCGGCGGAGCGACTCCTCGGCCTCGTCGAACGGGTCGGCAGCCTCGCGGTCGGCGAACAGGTCGCCGAGCTCGCCCTCGTCGTCGGCGCCCACCGTCTGGTTGAGCGAGACGGACGCGTGCGCGGCGCCGAGCGCCTCGTCGACGTGCTGCATCGGCAGCCCGGTCGCCTCGGCCAGCTCGTCCTTGGTCGCCTCGCGGCCGAGCTCGACCTCGAGCCGGCGCGCCGCGCGCCCCAGCTTCTGCTGGCGCTCGACGACGTGCACCGGGACGCGGATCGTGCGCGCGTGGTTCGCCACCGCGCGCTGCACCGACTGGCGGATCCACCAGGTGGCGTACGTGGAGAACTTGAAGCCGCGGCGCCAGTCGAACTTCTCGACCGCGCGGTTGAGGCCGAGCGTGCCCTCCTGGATCAGGTCGAGGAACGGCACGCCCAGGCCGCGGTAGCCCTTCGCGATCGACACGACGAGCCGGAGGTTCGACTCGATCATGCGCCGCTTCGCGGTCGGGTCGCCGCGCTCGAGCGCCTTCGCGAGCGTGACCTCCTCGGCGGCGGTCAGCAGCTTGTGCCGGCCGACGTCGGCGAGGAAGAGCTGCAGGCTGTCGGCCGCGCCGGACGCAGCGTCCGGATCGGGAGCGGCCGGGACCGGCTTCTCGACGGCCTTCTCGCCCTCCGCCTTCGGCTCGCCCACGTCGAGCCCGATCGCCTCGAGCTCGCGCGACAGCTGCTCGACCTCGTCGTCGGCGAGGTCGTGCTCGAGCGCGAACGCCTCGAGCTCGGTCAGCTCGACGAAGCCGCGCTCCTCCGCGGCCTCGACGATCGTGCGGGCCCCTTCGCTCTCCAGAAGCTCTTGAAGCTGGTTCTGAGTCAACTGATCCTTTCGGTCCTAACGCGGCTTCCCTGCTCGAACTGTAAGACGCGCCTCGGTCGTCAAACCTTCGCACTGTGCGATCTCTTGTCCTTGTGTGTCCAGGGGTTCTCGTCGCCGTTTCGGGGCCTTGCACCTGCCCGAAACGAAGTGGCCTCGTCGAGCCTATTCCGTTCGAGGCCCGGCCGATCGCTCGCCGTGCCGTTCTCATTACTACGAATACTCACGCGAAAGGTTGGAGCGCGCGAGTGTGTTTTCACAACCTCGCGACAATCCGGCACACGCTTAACCGAGCGCTTAACCGAAGGCTTGGCTCACTCGGCCGCGGCCGGCGCGGCTCGGCTCGGCCTCGGGCTCCTTGGCGCCGCCACGCCTCGGCGTGGGGAAGTCGAACTCGACCTTGTCCTCGTCGTTCAGGACGAGCCGGGCCCGGAACGGTTTGCCCGCCCTCGAGCGGAAGCCCGAGACGACCTCCTTGGTCTTGCGCTCCTCGATCAGCTGGCGGGCGAGCTCGGGCGTGAGCGTCCGGCCGGCGACGCGCTTCCAGATCACGAAGCCGCAGCCCGGCTCCTCGCGGCTCTTCCAGCTCGTGCAGCCGTAGGCGCGCGAGTTCTCGCGGATGATCTCGCCGGTCTCGGCCCCGCAGCGCGGGCAGAGGCCGAGCTCGACGCGCTCGGGCCGGAGCTTCTCCTTGTCGAGCTCCGCGATCTGCTCCACGATCTCGCCCGTGAACTCCTGGATCTCGCGCATGAAGGCGCTCGCGCTCGCCGCGGCCGTGCTCGATGTCCGACGAGCTTCTTCTCCCAGTCGCCGGTGAGCTCGGGCGAGGTGATCTTGTGCTCCTCGACCATCGCGATCACCTGCAGCCCCTTGGGCGTCGCCTGGAGCTCCTTGCCGACGCGCTCGATGTACTCGCGCCGGATCAGCGTCTCGATCGTCTCGGCGCGCGTCGCCGGGGTGCCGAGGCCGCTCTCCTTCATCGCCTCGCGCAGCTCCTCGTCGTCGATCAGCTTGCCGGCCGTCTCCATCGCCGAGAGCAGCGTCGCCTCGGTGTAGCGCGGCGGCGGCTTCGTCTCCTTGCGCTCGCTCTCGGCCTCGACGCACGTGACCTTCTGGCCCTGCTCGAGCGGCGGCAGCTCGCCGCCCTCCGCGTCCTCCTCGTCCGGAGCGCTGCCGGTCGGCGTCGGCCTCGAGCCCGTAGACACCGCGCCAGCCGGCGTCGAGCGTGACCTTGCCGCGGGTGCGGAAGCGCTCGTCCTCGACCTCGGTGACGACGGTCGTGCGCGGCGTAGCGCGCGGGCGGGTGGAAGACGGCCAGGAAGCGGCGCGCGATCAGGTCGAAGATGCGGCGCTCGTCGGGCGTGAACGAGTGGAGGTCGTGCGCGACGTCGGTCGGGATGATCGCGTGGTGGTCGTCGACCTTGGCGTCGTTGACGACCCGGCCGAGCGGAAGCTGCTCGAGGCCGAGCGACGAAGCGGGCGGCGCCGGCGTACTCCTCGATCGGCTGCAGCGTGGCGGCCGTCGGCTTGAGCTGCGGGACGAGGTCGCCCGAGAGGAAGCGCGAGCTCGTGCGCGGGTAGGTGATCGCCTTCTTGCCCTCGTACAGCGACTGCGCGGCCTGGAGCGTGCGGCGCGCGGAGAAGCCGAAGCGGCGGTTCGCGTCGCGCTGGAGCGAGGTGAGGTCGTAGAGGAGCGGCGCGCGCTCGGACTGCTCCTTGCGCTCGACCGACTCGACGACGCCCGTCCTTGCCGGAGACCTTCGCGACGATCGCCGTCGGCGCGCTCGCCGTCCTTCAGCCGCACCTCGTCGCCCTCGAACCAGAGACCCTCGTAGCGCGGGTCGAACGGCGCGTGGACGAGCCAGTAGGGCTCCGGCACGAAGGCCTGGATCTCGCGCTCGCGCTTGACGATCATCGCGAGCGTCGGCGTCTGGACGCGGCCGAGCGAGACGACCCCGCCGACCCAGGCGCGACCGCGGATGGTGGCGGCGCGGGTGGCGTTCATGCCGACGAGCCAGTCGGCCTCGGAGCGCGAGCGGGCGGCCTCCTCGAGCGGCGCGCAGCTCGGTGCCGGGCCGCAGGCGCTCGAAGCCCGTCGCGGATCGCCGCTTCGTCATCGACGAGATCCAGAGGCGCTCGACGGGCTTGTCGACTCCGGACGGTCTCGTAGATGTACGCGAAGATCAGCTCGCCCTCGCGCCCGGCGTCGCAGGCGTTGATGACGCGCTCGACGTCTCGCGCTTGCAGCAGCTTGTCGATCGCCTTGAGCTGCTTCTCCGCCTTCGCGTCGCGCGGCTGGACGCGGAACTCGTCCGGGATGATCGGCAGGTCGGCCATGCGCCACTTCTTCAGCTGCTCGTCGTAGTCCTCGGGGTCGATCAGCTCGAGCAGGTGACCGACCGCGAACGTGATCACGTAGTCGTCGGACTCGTAGTGCGTCTCCTTGTTCTCGAAGATGCCCGGCAGCGCGCCCGTGAGGTCGCGGCGCGACGGACGGCTTCTCGGCGATGATGAGGGTCTTTCCCACGCGGGCCACCATAGCGAAGGCGCTCGACAAGCCATACTCCGCCGCTGTGCACCCCTTCTACTTCGCGATCGGCGCTCATCAGCTGGCCGGTGATCCGGCTGCTCTTCCGCGAGCGCGGCGAAGGGTCTCGAGCACATTCCCGAAGGGCGGCTTCGTGCTCGCGCCGAACCACATCTCGAACCTCGATCCGTGGCCGCTCGGGATCCCGCTCTGGCCCCGGCGCCAGCTGCGCTTGATGGCGAAGAGCGAGCTGTACAAGCCGGTGCTCGGGCACGCTGATCTCGTGGGGCGGCGCGTTCCCGGTGCGCCGCGGCGAGCGCGACGAGGCGGCGATCGAGACGGCCGTCGAGCGCGTGCGGGCGGGCGAGGTGGTGGTGATCTTCCCCGAGGGCACCCGCAAGGAGAAGGGGCTGATCAAGACGCACGAGTCGCGCCCGCGCACGGGCGCCGCGCGGGTCGCGCTGCGGGCGGGCGTACCGCTCGTCCCCGCCGCGATCTCGGGCACGGACCGGCTCCTCCGTCTGGGCCCGTTCAAGGTTGCCTACGGGCCTCCGGTCGACCTCGACGACCTCGACCTGAGCGACGAGCGCGAGGCGGCGAAAGAGGCGACCGACCGGCTGATGGCCGAGATCGCCAGGCTCAAGGCGACGCTGTGAAGCCGCTGCTGATCGTCGACGGCGACTCGTTCGCGCACCGCGCCTACCACGCGCTGCCGAAGTCGATCACGACGGCGAAGGGCCGCCCGGCGGGCGCGCTCGTCGGGTTCACGAACATGCTCGTCCGCCTGTGGGAGGCGGAGGAGCCGCGCGCGGTGTTCGTCGGCTGGGACACGCTCGAGCACCCCCACCTACCGCCACGAGGCGTTCGAGGGCTACCAGGGCGGGCGCCAGTTCGACGAGGAGCTGCTCGAGCAGCTCGACCTGCTGCCCGAAGCCGTGCGGGCGCTTCGGCTTCGCGGCCGCGAAGGCGCCGGGCTACGAGGCGGACGACTTCCTGGGCGCCGCCGTCGCCGCCGAGGAGGAGCGCGGCGGCGAGGCGCGTCGTCGTCACCTCCGACCGCGACTCGTTCCAGCTCGCGAGCGAGCGCACGACGATCCTCACGCCGACGCGCGGCGTGAGCGAGCTGGCGCGGATCGGGCCGGCGGAGGTGCGCGAGCGCTACGGCGTCGAGCCGGAGCAGGTGCCCGACTTCATCGCGCTGCGCGGCGACCCGTCCGACAAGCTCCCGGGCGCGCCCGGCGTCGGGCCGAAGAAGGCCGCCGAGCTGCTCGCGCAGTACGGCTCGCTCGAGGACGCGCTCGCCGCCGGCCGCTTCTCGGCGATCGCGGAGGAGCTGCGGCTCTACCGGCGAATCGCCACGCTAGACGCCTCTGCCCCCCTCCCTCCCCTCGACGATCAGTCCCCCGCGTGGGCAGAGGCGTCCTCCCTCTTCGAGACCTGGGGCGTGAACCAGCTCGCCGGACGGCTGGCCGAGCGGGCCTGATCCGGCGATGGAGGTCGTCAGCCACGCGGCCTTCCCGGGCTCCACCCCACGTTCGGGCACCCGGAGGCGGCCGGAGCGGCTCGCCGTGCTGCTCGAGGCGTTCCCCGGCTACGTCTCCTGCGCCCCGGCCGGAGAGGAGGACGTGCTCCGCTGCCACACGCGCGGAGCACGTCGAGCTGGTGCGGTCGATCGACGAGCCGACCTGGCTCGACCTCGACACCGTCGCGTCGGCGACGAGCTACGAGGCCGCGCTGCTCGCCGTCGGGCGCGGCGATCGAGGCCGTGCGCCGAGGCGGCTTCGCGCTCGTCCGGCCGCCCGGCCACCACGCGCTCGCGCGAGCGGGCGATGGGCTTCTGCCTCTTCAACAACGTGGCGGTCGCGGCGCGCTGCGCGCAGGCCGAGCTCGGCCTCGAGCGCGTGGCGATCGTGGACTTCGACGTCCACCACGGCAACGGCACCGCGGCGATCTTCGCGGCGACGACTCGGTGCTCTTCGTCTCGCTGCACCAGTGGCCGTTCTGGCCGGGCACGGGCGGCCCGGACGACCAGGCGGAGACGACGCTGAACGTCCCGATGCGGGCGGGCTCCGGCGACGACGAGTACGCGCAGGCGTTCGAGCGGGCCGTCGAGCCGACGCTCGCCCGCTTCGAGCCCGAGCTCGTGCTCGTCTCCGCCGGCTTCGACGCGCACGGCGAGGACCCGCTCGCCGACATGCGCATCACCGAGGGCGGCTTCCGCGAGCTTGCGCCGCCGGTGCGCTTCCGCCGCACCGCGCTGCGCTGCCGTGCTCGAGGGCGGCTACAACCTCGACACGCTGCCGGGGCTCGTCGGCGCTGCGCTCGAAGGGCTTCGAAGAAACGGCCGCCGGCCCCGAGGGACCGGCGACCGTATAAGGAGAGAGCCACCGCTTACTCGCTTCCATCGACCCTTGCGGGGCGGAGGAGCTATGTGAACTGAGTATGGGGCCGAATCCGCCGTTTGGCCATCGCCTCGCGCGGGCGAACCTGACTCACCCACCTTGAGTGACTAGGGGCCGTAGGCTGGCTCAGGCGCGTGCGGACGCGAGCGCATCGAGCGCCTCGCGCCGTGACGAGACGCCGAGCTTGTGCAGCAGGCTCTTCACGTGCGAGCGCACGGTGTGCTCCGAGATGAACAGGCGCTCGGCGATCTCGTCGGTGCCCAGGTGGTCGTCGAGCAGGAGCAGCACCTCGACCTCGCGGGCCGACAGCAGCTCGGCGATCGTGTCCGGGACGCCGCCCTCGTGCTCGCGCCCCTCGCGGACGCGCTCGAGCAGCCGGTTCGCGACGGAGCCGGACAGCGCCGCCTCGCCGCGCGCGACCCCGCGCAGGAACTCGATCAGCCGTTCCGGCGGCTCGGTCTTGAGCAGGTAGCCGGCGGCGCCGGCGCGGATCGCCGCCAGCAGGTTGTCCTCGGTTCCCGAGGCGGTGAGGACGACGACCGCCGAGCCCGGCGCGGCGCCTTTGAGCTCGGGCAGGGCGGCGAGCCCGTCCAGGTCGGGCATCGAGAGGTCGAGCAGTACGAGCTCCGGCTGGAGCTCCCGCGCCCGCTCGATCGCCTCCCGCCCGTTGCCGGCCTCACCGACGACGTCGAAGCCGTTTCCCTCGAGCAGGGACGCGAGCGCGTCACGCGTCAAAGGATGGTCGTCGGCGATCAGGACTGTGGCGCTCACGAGGCGCTTATCGGCAGCGGGCCTCTTGCCGACAAGAGGAATGTGCAATGGACTGGCTTCAGAGTGAGGCGCTGTGCCGCCGGGCCGCGCTGGACGGCGCACCCCGACGACGAGGCCACATCCTGAAACCAGTCCGAGCTGAGAGAGACGCCTACCAGGCGCTGCTATGGGGCGAGACGCTGCTGCTCGCGCTGCTCGGCGCTGCGCTTGCGCTGTTCCTCGCGCACCCGTCGCTCCGAACGACCGCCGAGCTCCCCGAGCTGCGGCTCGTCTTCGACACGAGCGTCGTCCTCGCCGCCTCGCTGGTCGCGGTGCTCGCCGCGATCCGCTTCACGCTCGAGGGTCAGCGACGCGAGCTGCTGTTGCTCGCAGGCTTCACGACCGCCGCGGGCGGTGGTTTCGCCTTCTCCGTGCTTCCGGCCTTCGACGGCAAGGAGGTGGGCCTCGAGACCAGCTGGGCGGCGATTGCGGCCGCCCTCGCGGCAACGGCCCTGATCGCGGCCGCGCCGTTCGCACGCGGCCGCGTCCGGAGCAGAGCAGGCCTGTGGCCGGCCCTCTTCGCCGTGAGCTTCCTGCTGACCGGGCTCTGGCTCGGCTCCGCGGCGCTCGGCGACTCCCTGCCCTCGCTGTCCGCGGGCGACGTGCCGATGCTGTTCGTCTGGGCGCGTGGCCGCCCAGGCGCTGCTCAGCCTCATCGCCGTGGTCGGGTTCGGGCTGCGCTTCCGCGCGGTCGGAGAGGACCTCGACCGCTGGCTCGCGCTCGCCGCCACACTCGGGCTGTTCGCCGAGCTGCACTTCGTCTTCACGCCGACGCTTGTCGAACGGCCTCGTGTCGCAGGGCGACTTCCTGCGCCTGCTGTCGTACGGCGTGCTGCTGGCCGGCGTCTGGCGGGCGATCCGCTTCGCCGAGTTCGGGCGCGCGGTCGCCGAGGAACGAGCGCGGGTCGCGCGCGAGATCCACGACGGGCTCGCCCAGTACCTGTTCGCGATCTCGACGCACCTGCAGATGCTCGAGCAGGGCTCACCGCTGCAGAAGACGCTCCCACGCTTGAAGGAAGCGGCCTCGGCTGCTCAGCAGGAGGCGCGCTTCGCCGTGCTGGCGCTCTCCTCGGCCAGCGGCAACGCGCCTTTCGGCGCCGCGCTCCGCCGCTACGTCGAGTTCCTGACCGCCGACGGCGCCCTGGACGTCGAGCTCGAGATCGACGAGGACGTCCAGCTCGCCCCGGACGAGCAGATCGAGGTCTTCCGCATCGTCCAGGAAGGGCTCGCAAACGTGCGCAAGCACGCGCAGGCGCGCCGCGCCTGGGTCACGATCGACGACCGGGACGGCAGCCGCGTGGTGCGCGTGCGCGACGACGGCGCGGGCTTCGCAGCGGAAACCGACGGCGCGGGTCAGGGCGTCAAGAACATGCAGGCGCGAAGCGCTTCGATCGGCGGCGGGTTCCGCATCCGCTCGCGTCCCGGCCTCGGCACTGCCGTCGAGGTCACGCTGCGCGCTTAGCTACGTCTGGCAGGAGCCGCCGTCGAGGAAGAGAGCGGCCCAGCCCACGAGGACGGCGAATCCGAGCAGGATCGAGAGCGGCCAACCCCACAGGACGCGACGCGGGCTCGTGAAGGAGGCGGCCCCCGCCCCGAGGTAGGCGAGCGCCGCCGGGATGCTCCAGGCGTCGCCGAAGCTGCCGCCGTCCTCGCCGCACCAGCCGTTGTTCGTGACGAGGTTGTACGCGGCCGCGAAGCCCACCACCCCGGCGATCCCGGCGAGGATGGTCGCGCCGACGACGACCGCGGCCGCATGCCCTCGGTCGAGCTCGGGCCACAGTGTCCACGACCCGAGCGCCACGGCAAGCAGGATGACCACGAGCGCCGCCGCCCCCGAGGGCGCGAGGACGAGCACCGCCGGTCCGACGACGAGCAAGGCGATCGTGGCGGCGATTCGGGCCGCCCAGCGCAGCGACGTCACGAGGTCGAAGGATGACGGAGCCCCCGGCCTGCGAGGGCTCCCGTCAGCCAGGGCGTCAGCAGACGACGATGAGGTGGAACCCGCGATCCGCCAGCGCGTTCCCGAGATTTCGCGTCTCCACGCGGACGCCGTTCGCGTTTCCGGCACGGCGGGTGACGGTCGCCGCGCCGTTGGCACCTGTTGCTTCGCCGGAATCTCCGACCGAGGCAACGAAGGCGCAGTTGGTGACGTTCTGGCCGAAGACGACCTCGTAGACGCCGGCACCGAGCCGGCCCGCGGACGTCGTGCCGGCGCCGCGAGCGATGCTGCCGCTCGCGTTCATCACGGCCCAGAGCCTCGTGACTGCGCCGGCCGGTCCGGCCGGCCCTGCCAGCCCCCTCGGCCCCCGCGGCCCCGGACGCCTCGCTGTTCGATGGAGATCGGCGAGCCGAATCTGGCCGTTCTTCACCTTCGCGGAGGTGACGGCGTTGTTGCGGAGCTGGGCGGTGCCGACGCTGTTGCGTGGAACGAGCTGGGAGACCGTGGCCCAGCCGGTGTCGCTCAGGGCGATCAGAAGCGCTGCGCCGGCGACGACGAGCGCCGGACTGAGCCTGAAGCGGCGGATACCTCTCATCAGAAACCCCTTTCCTGACCCCGTTAACGGCGCGATCCTACTTCGCCGCCGACAGCTGAAACCCGCTTTCGCCTGTCACTTCCGTGGGTTTAGCGCCGATTCGCGACGGCCGAGAGCGAAACCGTGACTTCCTCTGCGGGGACGCCTCAGCGGAGGGACGGCGAACGGCGGCACCGACGACAGTCCGCCCAGCACCTTCACCATCACCGTCGGCCCGGAACGTCCTCTAGAGCGCCACTAGAAAGCCCCGCTTTCGCGGGGCTTTCCGTAGCAGGCCTCTAAGCCGGATTCTGTCTTGGGCGACCATCTCTCTAGGCGACCGGTTGCCCGGCCGCTCGAGCGGCGTACCCGGCCCCTCGGCGGGCAGCTTCGTCGGGGCCTGCTTCGCCTTGCACCGGACGGGGTTTGGCCAGCCGCCGCGTCACCGCGACGCTGGTGGGCTCTTACCCCACCTTTTCACCCTTACCCTCGGCATCTCCGGAGACATGCCGGTGGCGGTCTCCTTTCTGTGCCACTTTCCGTCGGCTTTCGCCGCCTGGGATTTCCCCAGCGTCCTGCCCTGTGGTGTCCGGACTTTCCTCGAGCCCGAAGGCTCGCGGTCACCCGGCCTGCAAGCTCAATTGTAGCCCCGGCTCGACCGCCGCGGCGATGCGCGCGTCGCACTCGGGGCACTCGATCTCACCGCCCCGGTGCAGGACGAACTCCCCGCAGACGAGGCACTCGAGGCTCGCACCGCGCGCGAGCGCGGCCAGCTCCTGGTCGAGCGTCTGGGCGAAGCTCCTCACCGTCATGTGACCTGCCTGAACACTCCGATCACCTTGCCGAGGACCTGGACGTGCGGTGCATAGATCGGCTCGAGCGCGTCGTTCTCGGGCTGCAGGCGCACCCGCCCGTCCTCGCGGAAGAAGCGCTTGACCGTCGCCTCGTCGGCAGCGTCGTCCTCACCGGCGAGCGCGACGACGACGTCGCCGTTGCGGGCGTCCTGCTGCTTGCGCACGACGACGTAGTCGCCGTCGAGGATCCCGGCCTGGATCATCGACTCGCCCTTGACCCGCAGGAGGAAGTCGGCGCCGCCGGCCGCGAGGAGCTCAGGCACCTCGAGGTAGTCCTCGACGTTCTGCTCGGCCAGGAGCGGGCCGCCGGCCGCGATCTCGCCGACGAGCGGCAGGGAGAGCAGCTTGGAGTCGTTCGAGCTTCCCCCGTTGCGGTCGCGTCCGACCAGCTCGAGCGCCCGCGGCTTGGTGGGGTCGCGCTTGATCAGCCCGGCCCGCTCGAGGTTCGCGAGGTGCGCGTGCACGGTGGAGGGCGAGGCGAGCCCGACGGCCTCGCCGATCTCGCGGACGGTCGGCGGGTAGCCGTGTCCGCGCACGTACTCCGACAGGAAGTCGAAGATCTCGCGCTGTCGTCCGGTCAGCATCGCGCCTCCTGGAGGTTGGTTTGCGAACATACGTTCGCCACCAGAGTAGACACTCCTGCGGACGACGTCAAACGCCGCGGCGGAGTCGCGCGAGCGTCTTGACGACGGTGCGCAGACTGGCCGCGAACACGAGCGCCCCGATGACGGCGGCGACGAGATCGCGATCGAGCCGAGTCCGCTTGCCGACCTCGTCCGCCACGCGGTGGCCGAGCCTGCCCTTCGTGCCGACGAGCCCCGCCTGTCCGAGCTGCCTCGCGTCCATGCAGGACGCCTACCCGAACGGCCGGGAAAGGAACATGACCCCCGCGGGTACAATGGCCGTCCCTCGAGCGCTGGTGGCGGAATTGGTAGACGCGCTAGGTTGAGGGCCTAGTGGCCTTAAACGGCCGTGGAGGTTCAAGTCCTCTCCAGCGCATGACCCAGGGCCGCCTCAGGGCGGCTCTCGTCGTCGGGAGGTCGGCGACTAATCTAGGCGGCGTGCGCCAAATCTGTGATGCGGCCGTCGAAGCGGCGCTGGGCGCGGGCGCTTCCTACGCGGATGCGCGCGTCGTGCTCAGGCGCGCCCAGATGGTCGCGACGAAGAACGGCCAGGTGGAGGAGATCAGCGACACGGAGAGCGAGGGCGTGGGGGTGCGGGTCCTCGTCGACGGCGCGTGGGGCTTCGCCTGCGACCGCCGGACGACGGAGCAGGGAGCTCGCGACGCCGCGCTGCGCGCGACCGCGTTCGCGAAGGCGGCCCCGGGAGGGCACCGCCGCTCGCTCGTGCCGGTGGAGGCCCACCGGGCGGAGTACCACACGCCGCTCGAGCGGGATCCCTTCTCGGTCTCGGTCGCCGACAAGGTCGCGCTCTGCCTGAAGGCGGAGGAGGAGATGAGCCACGCCGACGTCACCGTCCGCTCGGCTTTCGTGCGTGCCCACCGCGAGCACAAGGTCTTCGCCTCGTCCATCGGCAGCGCGATCGAGCAGGAGCTGGTGGAGACGGGCGGCGGCATCGAGGCGATCGCGACCGCGGACGGGCTGTTCCAGGTGCGCAGCTATCCGAGCGCACACGGCGGCTCGAGCAGCCAGGCCGGCTGGGAGTACGTCGAGGGCCTCGACTTCGTCCGGCAGGCGCCGCGCGTCGGCGAGCAGGCGAGCGCCCTCCTGCGCGCCGCCGAATGCCCGGCTCAGACGACGACGGTCGTCCTCGACTCCGACCAGATGATGCTCCAGATCCACGAGTCGATCGGCCATCCGACCGAGCTCGACCGTGTCTACGGCACCGAAGCTGCCTACGCGGGCACGAGCTTCCTGAAGCCCGACGACCTCGGGTCGCTCCGCTACGGCTCGGACCTGATGAACGTCACCGCCGACTCGACGACCGCCGGCGGGCTCGGCACGTTCGCGTACGACGACGAGGGCGTGCCCGCGCGGCGCGAGCCGATCGTCGAGGGCGGCGTCCTGCGCGGCTTCCTCACCTCACGCGAAACGGCGGCCAAGCTCGGGCACGGCGAGGGCGGCTCGATGCGCGCCGACGGCTGGAGCCGGATGCCGCTCGTGCGCATGACGAACCTGCACCTCGAGCCGGGCGACGGCGGGTCGCTCGAGGAGCTGATCGCCGGCGTCGACGAGGGCGTGTACCTGGAGACGAACAAGAGCTGGTCGATCGACGACAAGCGGCTGAACTTCCAGTTCGGCACGCAGATCGGTTGGGAGATCAAGGGCGGCGAGCTCGGCGGGATGCTGCGCGACGCCACGTACACGGGGTCGACGCCGGTGTTCTGGGGTGGGCTCGACGCGGTCGGCGGGCCGGAGCACTGGCAGCTGAAGGGCCTGACGAACTGCGGCAAGGGCCAGCCCGGCCAGGACGGGCACGTCTCGCACGGCTCCTCGCCCGCGCGCTTCCGCAACGTCCAGGTCGGGGTGAAAGCGTGAGCGAGTCGGCGCTCGAGCTCGCCGAGCGGGCTCTGGCGGCGGCCGAAGGCGATCAGGCAGAGGTGGTCGTCCAGAGCGAGCGCTCCGGGTTCGCGCGCTTCGCCGACTCGGAGGTGCACCAGCCGACGCTGATCGAGAACGCGGTCGTGCAGCTCCGCGTCGTCCGCGACGGGCGGCTCGGGTCGGCGCTGACCAACCGGATCGAGCCGGACGCGCTGGGCGAGCTCGCGAGCCGCGCAGCCGAGGCGGCCGACCTCGCGCCGCCGGATCCCGACTTCCCGGGCCTGGCCGAGCCCGAGCCCTACCCCGAGGTCGAGGCGTACGACGAGGAGACTGCCGCGCTCGGCGCGGAGGGCCAGGCGCGCCTCGCCGGCGAGGCCATCGCCGCCGCCGGGCCGCTGGCGGCATACGGCTACTTCACGAGCGCCGAGTCCGAGCTCGCGGTGGCATCGTCGACGGGCGTCTCCGGCCACCAGCGGATGACGGACGCGACCGCTCTCGTGATCGCGGCCGGCGCGGACTCGTCCGGCTATGCGGAGAGGACGTCGTGGGCCGCGGGCAAGGTCGAGCCGGGAAGCGTGGGCGTCGAGGCAGCCGAGAAGGCCGCTCGAACCCGCGGCGCGGCGGCGCTCGATGCGGGCCGGTACGCCGCGGTGCTCGAGCCGTACGCGCTCGGCGAGCTCCTGCAGTGGTTCGCGTGGGACAGCTTCAGCGGCCTCGGGCTGCTGGAGGAGCGCAGCGCCCTGTGCGGGAAGCTGGGCGAGCGGATCGCCGATCCGAAGATCTCGATCTGGGACGACCCGATCGATCCGAACGGGCTGCCGAAGGCCTTCGACTTCGAGGGGGTGCCGAAGCGGCCCGTGGCGCTGATCGACGAGGGAGTGGCGCGCGGCGTCGTCTGGGATCGCGCGACGGCGGCCCGCTCGCCGAACGACGCGGTCTCGACCGGTCATGCGCCCGCACCGCCGGTCAGGGTCTTCGGGCCGCTTCCGTCGGCGCTGTCGGTGGCACCCGGCGAGGCCGAGTCGGTCGACGAGCTCGCAGAGCTGATCGGCGACGGCCTCTACATCACGCGCCTGCACTACCTGGGGATCGTCAACCCACGCGAGGGCGTGATCACGGGCATGACGCGAGACGGGACGTTCCGCGTCCGCTCTGGCCGGATCGCGGAGCCGCTCGTGAACCTCCGCTTCACCGTCGCGGTGCCCGACCTGCTCGCGGAGGTGCCGGGGCTGACCCGAGTGCGCAAGCTCGTCAACCAGAACCAGTTCTACGACGAGCGCTACCCGCAGGGCGTGCTCTGCCCCGCGCTCGCCACCGCCGACTTCAACGTGACCGGCTCCGGCTCGGGGCCGGGTCTCTAGGAGGGCTTGGTGGAACGTCGCTCGTCCTCGGGGTGTGATGCTCGTTCCGAGGCAAGGACGCAGGGAGCGTTCGTATGCGGAGCGATACGGGCGCGACCGAGGACGCCGCATCGGGGCGAGCAGCGCGGCCCGAGGGCACAGCGCCGTTTTGCCAAGCCCTCCTACTTAGTCGAGAACGCGGAAGAGCAGGATCGTGTTGGCGAAGAAGATCGTCGCGACGGCGATCGTCAGCCGACTCAGGTTCCGCTCGACGATGTGAGTGCCGCCCTGCGACTGCGGGACGAAGCCCATTCCGGACATCCCCGTGTCGCGGCCCGAGTGCATCAGCACGAGCCCGATCAGCGCGATCGAGACGATGAAGTGGAAGAAGACGAGGACGGCCAGCATCGGCCTGGAGGGTAGCTAACGGCCGCCCAGATCGTGGATCGCGGGCAGGAGCTCGCTCGCGATCCGATCCTTCGTGAGGTAGCCGGCCGCGCCGGCCTTGCGCGCCTGGTCGATGTCGGTCGGGTTGTTGGCGCCGGTGAGCACGAGGATGCACGCGCGCGGATCGGCAGCGCGGATCTCGGCGATCGCCCCGATTCCGTCCATGACCGGCATGGCGATGTCCATCAGGGTCACGTCGGGATCGACGGCGAGCGCGCGGTCGACGGCCTCGCGGCCGTTGTGGGCACGGGCGACGACATCGATGGATGGATCTCCGGTCAGCATCGCCTCGAGCATCTCGACGAAGAGGTGCTCGTCGTCGGCGATGAGCACGCGGATCTGCTCCGTGAGGACGTTCGGGGCGGCGGCGGCCATGTCTGACGGTTATAACGCACAAACCCGCGGATAGGGTTACGCGCATGGACGCCGACGGGGCACGCACTCGCATCCAAAAACTGCTGGTAACCGGGGACAATCGGCTCAAGCAGGGGGTTTCGGCAGCCAAGGCGCGGGAGAGTTACGAGCAGGCCCTCGCGGTCGCCCGGGAGGCCGGCATCGAGGAGAGCGTTCGGCCGCTCGTGGAGATCAGGCTCGCGGACCTCGAGCGGCTCGCTCGAGAATCGCCTCCACCCTCTCCGCCTGACGCCTGAGGTCGTGCGGCTCGGCGGCCGCGCGGGCCGCGGGGTTCGGGGTCGGGAGCTCGGCCGCGGCGCGGAGGCCGGCCTCGATCGAGCGCTCGTCGTGGGGATCGACCAGGACGCCGGCATCCTCGGTGACGAACTCGGGCGGGCCCCCCAGGCGTGTGGCCACCACCGAGCGCTCGCTCGCGAGCGCCTCCAGGAGCGCCTGCCCGAACGGCTCGACCAGGCTCGGCTGGCAGACCACGTCGCTCGCCGCCACCCAGCGCGCGACCTCGTCGTGAGGGACGCGGCCGACGACCCGGACGCCGTGCCGGCCTTCGAGCGCGTCGCGCAGCGGGCCGTCGCCGACGAAGGCCAGCCTGCCGGCGTGGAGGTGCTCGAAGGCGCGCGCGAGCCGCATCACGTTCTTGCGCTCGTCGAGGGTGCCGACGCAGAGAAAGGCCGGGCCGTCGCCGTCCCAGCCGAGCTCCGTCCGCGCGGCCCGTGGATCCGAGCCTCTGAAGACGCGGAGGTCGACTCCGCAATCCGCGACCTCGATCTTGCCGCGCGCCTCGGGGACGCGCTCCTCCAGCTCGCGGCGGAGGTAGTCCGAGACCGCGATCAGCGCGCTGGCGCGACGCGCGACGGCGCGGGTCGCCGCGCGCACACCCGGGATCGAGCCCACGTTGCGAACGTCGCGGCCGTGGGCGGTGACGACGAGCGGCGCGCGGGTCGCCAGCCCGGCGAGGAGCCCGGTCGGGACGAGGAAGTGGGCGTAGACGACGTCCGGGCGGAAGCGCCGCGCGGCCCGAGCCGCCTTGGCGTACAGGGTTGCGTAGCGGCGCCGCCCGCCCGTCCGGCTGACGAGAACGGCACGCTCGAGCTCGTGCCCTCGTTCCTCGAGCGCGTCGGCGATCTGCTTGACGAAGACGCCGTGGTCGGGCGCGTCAGGCCCGGGGTACATCTGCGAGACGAGCAGGATCTTCATTCAGATCAACTCGACACGCGCATCGAGCTTCCGCCACCGGCGGTCGGCCGTGAGCACGGAGTCGGCGGGCAATACTTCGGCCGTCGCGAGCACGAAAGCGTCGCCGAGACGCAGGGTCGTTCTCGCTCGAAGCCGCGCCGCCACTGCCGCGATTGTGCGGTCCACCGGTTGAACCTGGATGGGCAACTCGTCGAAGAAGCGCTCGATCCGAGCAACCTCCTCCGCGCCTACTCGAGTCGGGCGGACTAGCACCTCTGCGTAGACCGACGCCGGAACCACGAGCTGGTCGCCTCCTCGGACGAGGGCGGCGACGGCCGGAGCGTGGTGCGCATCGTCAGGATCGAGAAACGCGATGAGAACGCTTGCGTCGACGACTGCTAGTCGTCCCACTCGCCGCGCAGCTCCTCGAGATAGCCGGACGGGTAGGTGAGTGAGCCGGCATAACGAGCGATCACGTCGTCAGCGCGACAAACCTGTACTCGTCCAGGCCCGTGGACCTCGATCTCGACCTCGTCGCCGGGCTCCAAGCCGGCTTTGCGGAGAGCATCGACAGGGATCGTCACCTGGTTCTTGGCGCTAATCCGGGTGTGACCGCGGCGTCGTTTCCTTACTTGTGCCATAAAAGTAAAGGTACAGGCGCCGGGCGGCCCGTCAAGTTGGCCGTTTCGGTCCGGTCACTACCGGGCGTCGTACGTTCCGAACTCGTCCCTGAGGGCGTTACAGATCTCACCGACCGTGCCGTGCGCCCTCAGCGCCTCGCGCATGGGCGGGAGCAGGTTCTCGTCGCCGCGCGCGGCTACGCGTACCGCCTCGAGCGTGGTCGCCGCCTCCTCCGCGTTCCGCTCGGCTCGCACGCGCGCGGTGCGCTCCAGCTGGCGCTTCTCTGCGGCGGGATCGAGGCGGTACAGCTCGATCGGCTCGGCGTCCTCCTCGGCGTACTTGTTGACGCCGACGATCACGCGCTCGCCCGATTCGACCTGCTCGTTGTAGCGGAACGCGGCCTCCTCGATCTCCCGCTGCACGAACCCGCGCTCGATCGCCTCCACGGCGCCGCCGAGCTCGTCGATCCGCTCGACCAGCTCCCAGGCGCGCTCCTCGAGCTCCTTGGTCAGGGTCTCGATGAAGTAGGCGCCTCCGAGCGGGTCGGCGGTGTCGGTCCCGCCCGCCTCGTTGGCCAGGATCTGCTGCGTGCGCAGGGCGACCTTCGCCGAGCGCTCCGTCGGCAGGGCCAGGGCCTCGTCGAACCCGTTCGTGTGGATCGACTGGGCGCCGCCGCACACGGCCGACAGCGCCTGCACGGCCACCCGCACGATGTTGTTCTCCGGCTGCTGGGCGGTGAGGGTCGAGCCTCCCGTCTGCGCGTGGAAGCGCAGCGCGAGCGCCTTCGGGTTGGTCGCGCCGAAGCGCTCGCTCATGATCCGCGCCCACAGCCGCCGCGCCGCGCGGAACTTCGCCACCTCCTGGAAGAAGTGGTTGTGCGCGTTGAAGAAGAACGACAGCCGGGCGCCGAACTCGTCGGGCGACAGGCCGGCGTCGACCGCGGCCTGCGCATACGCGATCCCGTTCGCCAGCGTGAACGCCAGCTCCTGGACGGCCGTCGAGCCCGCCTCGCGGATGTGGTAGCCGGAGATCGAGATCGTGTTCCAGCTCGGCAGCCGCTCGTGGCAGTACGCGAACAGATCGGTCGTGAGCCGCATCGACGGCCGCGGCGGGAAGATGTAGTTCCCGCGGGCGCAGTACTCCTTGAGGATGTCGTTCTGGGCGGTGCCGCGCAGCGCGTCGGCCGGGACGCCCTGTTTCTCGGCGACCAGCTCGTAGAGCAGGAGCAGGAGCGAGGCAGGCGCGTTGATCGTCATCGAGGTCGAGACCTCGCCCAGCGGGATCCCCTCGAACAGGAGCTCCATGTCGGCGAGCGAGTCGATCGCGACGCCGGTGCGGCCGACCTCGCCCGCGGCCCGCTCGTCGTCGGAGTCGTAGCCCAGCTGCGTCGGCAGGTCGAAGGCGACCGAGAGACCGGTCTGCCCCCGCTCGAGCAGGTAGCGGAAGCGCGCGTTCGTCTCCTCGGCCGAGCCGAAGCCCGCGTACTGGCGCATCGTCCAGGGGCGCCCGCGATACATGTCCGGGTACGGGCCGCGCGTGAAGGGCGGCTCGCCGGGCAGTTCGAGCTCGAGGTCGCCGACGTCGTCCGCCGTGTAGACGGTCTCGATCTCGATGCCGGAGTCGGTCTCGCGCCGGTCTTCGGCGGTCGCCATGGCCCCATCGTAGGTGGAAGAAGAAGGCGCCCGCCGCAGCCCCCCTCAAAGCTGCCGGCTAAGGCCGGTCACTGCGCGGCGGGCGCCTTTCTCGGGGCGTGCCCCGGTTCTTACGGTTTCAAACACATACGTTCGTGCGAGTACGCTCCTGCCCGTGCGCGTCACCGTCAGGCTGTTCGCGGGACTGCGGGAGCGCGCGGGTTTCGGCGAGCGAGCGCTCGAGCTCGACGAGGGCGCCAGGCTCGCAGACGTCTGGCCTGGGCTGGAGCTCGGGGAGGAGCCCGGCGGCCTGCTCTATGCGGTCAACCGCGAGTACGCGTCGGCCGAGAGCACCCTGGTGGACGGCGACGAGGTCGCGTTGATCCCGCCCGTCTCGGGCGGCGCCTTCCGCCTCTCGGACGAGCCGCTCGACCTCGCCGCGGTGGTCGCCGAGGTCGCGGACGAGCGCGCGGGCGCGATCGCGACCTTCCTCGGGACGACGCGAATCCGGTCGCGCGACCGAACCGTGCTCCACCTCGACTACGAGGCGTACGAGGGCATGGCCGAGCAGGTGATGGAGGAGATCGCCGCCGAGCTACGCGACCGCTACGACCTGTGCGCGATCGCGATCCACCACCGCACGGGCCGGGTCGCGATCGGCGAGACGAGCGTCGCGATCGCAGTCTCGGCACCGCACCGCCAGGACGCCCTCGCCGCCTGCAAGGACGCGATCGACACGCTCAAGGAACGCGTGCCGCTGTGGAAGAAGGAGGTCTACGAGGGCGGCGAGGAGTGGATCGGCCGCGGCTCCTGAGTGAGGGCGGCCGACGGGCCGCCCTCACACCAGAGATCACGTCTCGCTAGCGATTGTTCGACGCGGCCGGAGCCGAGGTCGAGGAGTCCACGATGCCGAGCACTCCCGGCGTTCCGGCGTTCCCGAACGGGACGAACAGCGTCGTCAACGACTTGTCGCCGACATACGCGATTCCGCTCGAGCACTCCTGTGCCTGAAGGTGCACGTTCCGAGTTCCGGCCGCGACGGGAACCGCGCCGCTGACACTCAGGGAGCTCTCCGTGGAGCCTTGGTTCTCGAGGTACACGCTGTTCGATGTACTCGCCACGGTGGCGTCCACGGCCACGCGACCTTCGAGAGTCGCTGCTACACCGGTGCCGCCGTCGATATCACGGACGGCGTCTATGGCGCCCCACACGAGGAGGATTCCGCCTGTCGGCGCTGCTACCGCCCTCGTGAGGAGAGTAGTGAACGCGCACGTGTTGAAGTTGTCGTTGACAGTGCTGTTCGTGACGGTGGTCGCGCGCACGAGCTGGTTGGCCGCGTACCCGTTCAGAGCATCGGCGTTCGGGTTCGGCGCACCTGGGGGGCCAGTCGCACCTGGAGGCCCTGCCGGGCCGCCCGGCCCTGCCGGCCCTGCCGGCCCTGGCGCTCCGGCTGCTCCTTGCGCACCGCGCGCGACAGGGATGCCGACGATCTGGCCCTTGCCGTTGCGCTGCACGATCGTGTTCGGCTTCGCCGCAACGGACGGCGCCTTGCCGCGCAGGAAGTTGGCGCTCTTCGCGAAGTGCGTCTGAGCGATGTTGGACGTCGCGTGTCCGAGCGGCGTGATGCCGAAGACCGCGACGACGAGCGCGGTCGTGGACAGGACGATTGGCAGTCTGTTCTTCAAGCTTCCTCCCTCACCTGGACCCCTACCCCCGGGGATTGCTCCTTCGAAGGTAACTCGTCTCCGCGTCAACTCAAGGGGTGCGCCTCGATCTGAGGGATGGGCCGCCCGCGCTCAGGTACGCGGTGAATCCCGGCGGAGGGTGCGTCAAGCGCGCGAAGTCCGCGACGCGAGTGTGGTCGCACGCTGGACGCCGGGCCCGATCCAACGCGAGCCGTGCCAGCGGAACGTCCCGACGGCAATCGATCCTCGTCCGTCGATCCAGGCCGGCTGTCGCAGGCCCGGTCAGGCGGAAGTTCTCACGACGTGAGCGATCACGCACGAGGACGACATATGTCCCCGCGTCAATCCGACTCACACGTGCGCCCGAAGCTGTCGTCAGCGCGATCGTGCTGCCGGGGCCGACGGTCGCCACCAGGGTCGCCGGCCGAGCCGGAGCGGCCCAGCCGGAGGCTCACGAGGCAAACGCCGACAGCAGACAGCGTGCTCACGCAGACGAGCCGCGCGCGGCGGGAAGCCCGTCCGGCGCGCGACTCGTCGCGCTCGCTCGCTACGTGCGGTGACGGCCCACGTACCGCCCGAGTAGAAATGCGACCGGCCGCGGTGGGGTAGATCGCGAGCGCAAATCCCCAGCGGTGTCGCTCGGGCGCATCGACCCCGTGATCGGACTGAAGATGCAGAGCGCCGGTGGTTCGGTTGCTGTTGTACTGCTCGAAGAGGCAGAGATGCCCGAGCCTGGCCTGCGGATTCGCCGGGCGTGCCGCCGGTGCACCCCGCGGGCGGACCGCCGTTCCGTTGAGCACGTAGGTGCACGACGGGGCAGCAGCAAGCTGGAAGCCGAACGAGTAGCCGCGGAAGGCGAACGACCCCGACGGGCCTTCGTTCAGGAACACACCGCGAAGCGTCTTCCCTGGCGGCAGATCGCCGCTCGGGAACGGGCCTTCGGGACCCTGCGGCCCTTGTGCGCCCTGCGGCCCGGCAGGACCGGCCGGCCCGGGAGCCCCGTTGGCGCCGTTCGCCCCCGGCGCACCGGCCGGCCCACGTGCGCCGGCGCACAACCGCGCCCCAGCTCTTGTCGAGCTTGCCGGCCTTGTTCGCGACCGGAACCTTGTTCTTCCCTGCCTTCACCGACGGCGCCTTGCCGCGCAGGAAGTTCGCGTTCTTGGCGAAGTGCGTCTGGACGATCGTGGACGTCGCGTGTCCTAGCGGGGTGATGCCGAAGACCGCGACGACCAGCGCGGTCGCGGACAGCACGATTGGCAACCGGTTCCTCAAAGTTCCTCCCAAGCTCGACCCCGAAGCGGGGATTCACAACTCTTTCGACCGTAGCTCGCCGTTCGGATGCCCACAAGCCCCCTCGCGTACGATGCGCCGCCGATGGACACACGCGAGACCCGCATGGCCCACGCAGGCTGGACTCAGAACCTGATCGAGGCGGGGCGGCTCCAGAGCGGCGAGCGCGTGCTCGTCGTCGTCGACGAGCCGCTTGCCGGCGAGGGCGCCGAGCTGCTGGCCGCCGTTCAGGACGCCGGTGCCCACGGGCGCCTCGAGCTCTGGACGGGCGAGCGGCCGCTCGCCAAGGCGCCCCAGCCCATCCTCGACGCCGCCGAGGTGGCCGACCTCTCGCTCTTCCTCGCCGAGAAGCCGCTGCCCGAGGAGGGCGGTGCGCGCTTCGCTCTGCTGCAGACCGTCGCCGGCCACGGCGGCAGGCAGATCTTCCTCGGCTTCGTGGACGGCGAGCTCCTGCGCGGCGAGCTGTCACAGCCGGCGACCGACCTCGAGCGCCCTGCTCGCGAGTTGCTGGCCCAGCTCGAGGGCAGCACGACGATCCACGTCCGGGGACGCGCCGGCACCGACCTGACCCTGCGGGTCGACGGGCGGCCCTGGCGCTCGGATGCGCTGGCGCTGCAGCCCGGCCAGATGGCGAACTACCCCGGCGGCGAGGTCTTCGTCGCGCCGCACTCGGACGGCGCCGACGGCGTCCTGGTCGCCGACCTGACCGTGCCGTACACGGTCGAGGGCCTCGTCGACGAGCCCGTGACGCTTCGCTTCTCGGGCGGTCGCGTCACGAGCATCGAGGGCGGCCGGGCCGCGGACCTGCTGCGGACGATCGTCGAGGAGGCGGGCGAGGGCGCGGACGTGATCGCCGAGCTCGGGATCGGCTTCAACCCGACCGTCAGCCCCCGCGGCCACGTGATGCTCGACGAGAAGGCCGCGCGACGGCGCACGTCGCGATCGGCCGCAACACCGGCCCCTACGGCGGCGACAACGAGGCCTCGATCCACATCGACTGCGTGTTCTCGGAGCCCGAGGTCGAAGCCGACGGAAAGCCGATCGCGTTGCCCGCGTCCTAGCCGACCACCGCCACGTAGAACCCGAAGTCGGCGGCCACACCACCGGTCGTGAACGTGCCGACGTAGACGTGGTTGACGTTGTCGCCGAAGGTGCATGACGTACCCTCCGCCCCACCGCCGCACCTGATCGTGTGGATCCCGCCGGTCGAGGTCCAACGGAGGGTCGCAATGAGCGCCTTGTTCACGATCGGTGCGCCGAAGTTGATCCAATAGGCGCCCGTTTGCTTCTGGGTCAGCGAGATCCCTCCGGATTGCGCGACGATCGTGCCGTCGCCGTTGAACTGAGCCCAGCGAGCTGCGGCGATGGCTCCCGCCGGCCCGGTCGGCCCGGTCGGCCCTGCCGGACCACCGGCGCCCTGCGGCCCGGCCGGGCCCTGTGGGCCGGTCGCCCCGCGCGCACCCGGCGCTCCGCGGCGACCTGGCTTGCCCCGGACCGAGCCCTTGAAGTCCTTCGGGCTCAACGACTTGTCCTTGATGTCCCTGCCGGTCAACGAGCCGTCCACGACGTCGATCGAGTTCACGTAGTTCAAGAGGTGCGAGCCCCCGTGGCTCGCAAGTCCGGTGCCGGCGGTCGCCACGAACAACGCAAGGGAAGCGACGACGAGGGATGCTGACGGACGGCGCAGGATTCGTCGACCTCTAGCGGCGGGCATCTGCGGAACCTCCTCGGTGGTGGTCGGGGCCGCCCGCTACCTGCACGGAATCTGGCGACCGAGCTTGTCTCGACAAACCGGATCGGGAATCGGGTCGGGAATCGGGTCGCGAATCGGGTCGGGACGTGGGATCGGCCGCGGCGGCGGCGTCTTCGTGGCGATGATGGCAACGGCGGTCCGCGCCGCGTTTGGGCGCGCTTCGACGCTCTGGAACTTCCCCTTGCCGGCCGCCAGGGCGATCGTCAGCCGATTCCTGGCCGCCGCCGGCCGGAACGCGATTCCCGCCGCCTCGTTCGCGCCGATCACCGACTTCAAACCACGCTGAGCGATCAGGACGGAGCCACTCCCGTCAGTGAGGTTCGGGTCGCGCACCGCCAGGCTCTTCCGCCCCAGCCGCGCGCCTCTGAACCTGATCGTCGCGATGACCGAGGTGGCGGTCTCTCGGAGCGAGCTGCTCCGAGCAGTTGGGACGGGAGGAGGAGGCGGCGGCTTCGGTCGTGGCTTGGGCTTCTCGGTGGTCGTGGGGGGAAGCGTCGGGGTCGTCGACGCCGTCTGGGCTGCAGCCCCCTCGTCGCCTCCGCCGACGACGAACGCGAGACCGCCGCCGATGGCCGCCAGGACGGCGATCGCCGCGGCGAGCCCGATCCAGAGTTTCCTCCCTGCTGGTCGTCCCTGCGCCGGCCACTCGAAGCTCGTGACGCCGCCGGCAGGAACGACCCGGTCCGGCGGCACCGTGGGCGGGAGCAAAGGGGGTGCCGGCTCCGGCTCTGCTCGGGCCGGGGTCGGCGCCGACTCCACCGTCTGGAAGTCCTCCGAGTCCGGATCGAACTCGGCAGGGGTCAGCGGCTGCTCCGCGGTCACCGCTCCAGGCGCGACCAGCTCGAGCAGCCGAGCCTCGCGGCGCCAGCGCGGGCCGAGGATGCCGATCACGATCTCCTCGAGCTCGTCCCAGGCCTGGTGCGCGCTACGGATCCGGTCCTCGGGCGCCTTCACGAGCAGCCGCTCGATCCAGGCCGCAAGCTCGGGATCGAGGTCCGGATTGACCGAGCGCGGCGCCGGGATCGCCTCGTTGACGTGCCGCATGAGGATCACCATCGGCGTGTCGGCGTCGTCGTACGGGACGCGGCCGACGAGAATCTCGTAGGCCATCACCCCGACCGCGTAGAGGTCGGTCCACGGACCGATCTCCCGGCCCATGGCCTGCTCGGGCGCCATGTACGTCGGCGTTCCCACCGTCGTGCCGGTCGCGGTCAGCAAGCGCCCGACCGTGGCCTGGTTCAGCCCTTTTGCGATTCCGAAGTCGCCGATCTTGATCGTGCCTTCCTCGGTGACGAGCAGGTTCTCGGGCTTCAGGTCACGGTGGACGATTCCGTGCTTCGCCGCGTGCGCGAGCCCTGCTAGCACGCCTTCGAAGACACCCGCCGTCTGGGCGGTCGAGAGCCGTCCGACCCACGGCCGCAGCGAGCCGCTGTCGATGTACTCCATCGCGATGTACGGCGTTCCGTCGTGCTCGAAGTACTCGTAGACGGTCACGACGTTCGGGTGGTTGAGGGACCCGGCGACGCGCGACTCGCGTACGAAGCGTTCGGCGAAGGTCGCGTCGGCTGCATGGAAGGAACCGAGCTCCTTCAGTGCGACGTGGCGATCGAGATCGGTCTGGCGCGCCACGTAGACGACGCCCATGCCGCCGCGCCCGATCTCCTTCAGGATCTCGTAGCGACCGACTGTGCGCTGGATCTCGAGCAGCGGAGGACCCCAGGTGAGAACGTCGCAGTCACCGGCGACAATACGACAATTGCAACGAATCTCAAAGCGCGGCCGGCGACCGAATCGAGCTGCCGCGCTACGCGCCCTAGTTAGACATGTCCTAGGGCACGACCTCGAAGCCCTGAGCTTTGAAATGGCGATCGAACGTGAACGCCGTCTCGATCCCCAGCCGGCTCATGAGTTGAAAGCTGACCCAGTCCACGAACGAGATGCGCCCTGCTGCGAGCCGGCCCGAAAGGGCGAGCGCGTGCGTTTCCTCGTACCAGAGCCGAAGTCGGCGAACGCCGCTTTGGCGGCCTCGTCGCGCTCGCTGAGAAGCGCGACGAGCGCCGAACTGTCGACTAGCGTCGCCAGTGCTCGAAGGCCCCGGCGGCGTACTCGTCCACGTTGGTCGACACGTCCGTCGCGCCGTCGCGGTCGCGGTACTTGCCAACCACGGACAGGGCGAGCTCCCAGTCCCGCTCAGGTCCATCGTCGTCGAGGGCGCGGGCGACCGCCTCGCGGATCAACGCCGCGATCGAAACGCCTCGTCCTGCGGACAGTCGCCGCAAGGCATCGAGCTGCTCTTCGGTGAGTTGAATCTGCGTGCGGATCACTGTCGACATGATAAATCGATCTGTAATCGGCGATGGCAGGCGAGACCCTCTTGACTCGCCCGCCATCCAGGCAGTCATCTAGCCGGCGAGCGTGGCCGTGCCTCCGAAGATGCAGCGGTTCGCGCCGCCGACCGACTGCTGCTCGGCCAGGAACGAGACCGACACGTACGAGGCTCCGGCGGGCGCGCGGTAGACGAGCGTCCCGGCGACGTCGTCGTCGCTCGAGCCGAGGAAGTCGAAGCCGTCGGTCGAGTCGAGATCGTCGTCCTCGACGTAGGCGGCGACGTTGGCCGGGTTGTCGGCGACGAGGAACGCCGAGGCCTTCGCGTTGTTCGCAGACCGAGCTCGCTTCGAGCGTGAGGTCGCCGGCCGCGCTGCAGGCGGCCTTGAGCACGAGGCCCGCCGAGGTTGAGGATCTGCGTCTCGGCGGTGTTCGCGGGGACGTCGACGTTGACGCGCTGGGCGGCCGGGCCGGGTGGGCCGGTCGCACCGGCGGGACCTGTCGCTCCCGCCGGACCGGCGGGCCCGGCCGGGACCAGGCGGGCACCCTCGGGCCCACGCGGCCCCTGAGCACCGTCGGCTCGGCCCTCGGACGACCGGCACCACGGCCGACGGGAACTTGCCGTTCTTGCCGAGCGGCAGCAGCCGGCCCGGAGCGGGCTTGCGTGAGGCCTTGATGCCGTTCACGGCACCGGCGTTCTTGGCGAAGCTCGCGACGGTGCGGCCGGCCGCCTGGCCGAGCGGCCCGTCCACGCAGCAGCGCGAGCACGAGCAAGGTGAGCACGAGTGGGATCGATCGCTTCACGGCCATCCTCCTGGGTAGGGGTAGGGCAGGGATGGCCCTCTCAAGTACACGCAGGAAGCCCCGGCCGCATCGTCCGGAAACGCTTCCGGCACGAAGAAGTCACAAAGCTACGATGAGATCGTGAGCCAGTACACGACGCCCGAGCGAGACGCGGGCGACTACCCGCCGTACGAGCTCGGCCCGATCCGCCCCGAGCCGCGCTTCCGCCTCCTGCGCAAGCTGGCCGCGCCGCTGATCCTGCTCGGCGCGTTCCTCGCGAAGTTCAAGTTCATCCTGTTCGCGATCTTCAAGTTCAAGGTCGTGACCACGTCGCTGTCGATGCTGGTCTCGATCGGGGCGTACACGCTGCTCTGGGGCTGGAAGTTCGCGCTCGGCTTCGTCGTGCTGCTGTTCGTGCACGAGCTCGGGCACGCGCTCGAGGCCAAGCGTCAGGGGCTCCCGGTCAGCGCCCCGATCTTCATCCCCTTCCTCGGCGCCGCCATCCTGCTCAAGGAGAACCCGCAGAACGCCTGGAAGGAGGCCCAGATCGCGCTCGCCGGCCCGATCCTCGGCAGCCTCGGCGCGGCGGCGGTCTGGTGGTACGGCGAGGCGACCGACAACAACCTGCTGATCGCGCTCGCCTTCACGGGCTTCTTCCTGAACCTGTTCAACCTGCTGCCCGTCGTCCCGCTCGACGGGGGCCGGGCCGTCGCCGCGCTCCATCCGGTCTTCTGGCTCGTGGGCCTGGCCGGGCTCACAGCGCTGGCCTTCGTCGCGCCCAACCCGATCCTGATCCTGATCCTGGCTGTGAGCGCTTACGAGCTGTGGAACCGCTGGCGCGCGCGCGGGACAGCCGAGTACCAGGGGTACTACACGATCGCTCCCTGGCAGCGGGTCGTCGTGGCCGTGGTCTACCTGGGGCTGGCGGCAGTGCTGGCGGTGGCGATGAGCGCGTCGTACATCGAGCGCGACATCTAAGTGCCCCTTCAGGCAATACACGCCTGCTTCCGGCCCGCGATCACCTGAAGGGGCACTAGTGGAAGACCGTCGAATCCTGGACGAGCCCCGCGAGGACGCGGAGCTCGAGCGCGGACGTCCAGCGAATCGCGGAGGAGTTCAGGCAGGGCTTCGAGGCCGTCGACCGGATCGACCGTCCGGCCGTCTCGATCTTCGGCTCGGCCCGCATCCGGGAAGACCATCGCTGGTACCAGGCGGCTCGCGAGGTCGCCCGCCGGTTCGCGGAGGCCGAGTTCGCCGTGGTCACGGGCGGCGGACCGGGCGTGATGGAGGCCGCGAACCGCGGCGCAAAGGACGGTGGCGGCCTCTCGGTCGGCTTCAACATCGAGCTCCCCCACGAGCAGTTCTCGAACCCCTACCTCGACATCTCGGTCACCTTCCAGCACTTCTACGCGCGCAAGACGATGTTCGTGAAGGCGGCTTCGGGCTTCGTGATCTTCCCGGGCGGCTTCGGGACCCTCGACGAGCTGTTCGAGTCGCTGACGCTGATCCAGACCGGCAAGGTCCTGCACTTCCCCGTCGTGCTCTTCGACAGCGGGTTCTGGAACGACCTGCTCGGCTGGGTGGGCGACGAGCTGCTGTCCGACGGGCTGATCTCGGCCGAGGATCAGCGGTTGCTCTACGTCACCGACGATCCGGCCGAGGCGGTACAGGTCGTGACCGATTGCTACCGGGAGCGGTGCGCCGAGGTTCCGGCCGAGCCGGCCAAAGCCGACGCGCAGTAGGAGCATGCAAGGCTGATGTCGCGGCGCGGCTGGCTGCTGTTCGCCGCCATGTGCGTGATCTGGGGGATCCCGTACCTCCTGATCAAGGTCGCGGTCGAGGACATGAGCCCGGCCGTGCTCGTCCTGGCGCGAACCGGGATCGCCGCCCTGATCCTGCTTCCGATCGCCGTCGCCCGGAACGAGCTGCGCCCGTTGCTGCCGCACTGGATCCCCGTCCTGGCCTTCGCGGCGATCGAGATCGCCATTCCATGGGTGCTGCTCGGCGCGGCGGAGACCCGGATCTCGAGCTCGCTGACGGGCCTGCTGCTCGCGTCCGTGCCGCTCGTCGCCACCGTGATCGCGCTGACCACAGGGGCGCGGCTGCGGCTTCAGAGCGGGCTGGGGCTGCTGCTCGGGCTCGTCGGGGTCGCGGCGATCGTGGGGGTGAGCGCGGAGGGCGCGAGCTTCGTGCCGATCGTGCAGATCGGGCTCGTCGCGGTCTGCTACGCGGTCGGGCCGGTGATCCTGCAGCGCTGGCTCTCGGACCTGCCCGCGCTCGGTGTGATCGCCGCGTCGCTCGCCGTCACGACGGTCGCATACGTCCCGATCGCCGCGTTCAGCTGGCCCGAGCGGATGCCGTCCGGAACCGCGATCGGCGCCGTCGTCGGGCTCGCTGTCGTCTGCACCGCCCTGGCCTTCCTGCTGTTCTTCGCGCTGATCGCCGAGATCGGCCCGGTGCGCGCGACGGTGATCACGTATGTGAACCCGGCGGTCGCCGCGGTGCTCGGCGTCGCCATCCTCGACGAGCACTTCACGATCGGAATGGCTGTGGGCTTCGTGCTCGTGCTGGCCGGATCGGTGTTGGCGACCCGACCCGGGTCGCCGGACGCGTCGCGCACGCCCGCGCTCGATCCCGCCTCCTGAGGCTTACCTGGCGCGGCGAGCCGGTAGGACGAACTGGAAGCGCGCGCCGCCCTCGGCGGTCGGCTCGTAGAGGATCTGGCCGCCGTTCGCCTGCGCGTAGGACTGGGCGATCGCCAGGCCGAGGCCCGAGCCCTCGCCGTCCGCCCCTCGCGCAAAGCGCTGGAAGAGCCTCGGGACGAGCTCGTCCGGGACTCCGTCGCCGCAGTCGGCGACCGTGAGGCGGAAATGGCGGTCGTTCTGCTCGGCTCGCACCTCGACCGGCGCGCGGCCGTAACGCAGCGCATTCGTGATCAGGTTGGCCGCGATGCGCTCGACAGCCGTCCGGTCGGCGACGATCTCGAGGTCGTCGCCCACCTTCAGCTCGACGGCGGCCGCATCGTCGCCGGCGACGCTCTCGACGAGATCCTGCAGCCGCTCGCGCACCGGCAGGCGCTCGGGCGCGCGCACGACGACGTTCGCCTCGAGTCGCGAGAGGTCGAGCAGCTGGTCGATCAGCCGGCTCAGGCGCTCCGACTGCGCCTGGAGGACGCCGTGCAACTGCGCGAGGTCGTCGCGACTCAGCTCGCCGCCTCTGCTCGCAAGCGTCTCGCCCAGGCCGTAGACGATCGCGGCCGGCGCGCGCAACTCGTGCGATGCAAGCGCGATGAAGCCGTCCTTCAGCTCGGCCTCGCGGCGGAGCTCCTCCACTTCTCGGCGCAGGGCGGCGCCCCGGTCGAGGCCGGTTCGATCGCGGACCTTCCGCCAGACGAGCGCGACGCGGGACAGCGAACCAAGGCTGCCCATCGATGCACGCCCGAGACTCGGGAAGGCCGCAAGCTCTGCTCTGAGCTCGCGCATCACCTAAGCCCTACCCCGAATACGACTTTCAAACCTGCGTACGGCCCGCCGTAGACTCCTGTTTCGGTGAATTTGCGTGACCTGCCCTCCGTGGACGACCTCGCCGGCCACGAATCGTTGCGCGGCGCGCCCCGCGCGCTGGCGGTGCGAGCCGCGCGTTCGGCGCTCGAGCGCGCGCGAGAGGAGATCCAGGCCGGACACGACCCGGGCGACCTCGGGGACCGCGCCGCCGTCGAGCTCGAGGCTGTCCGCTCGGCCGCACCTGCGCCGGGTGCTGAACGCGACCGGCGTGATCGTCCACACGAACCTGGGTCGAGCCCCGCTTGCGGAGGCTGCGCTGGAGCGAGTCGTCGCGGCCGGCGCCTCGTACTCCAACCTCGAGTACGACACGGGCAGCGGCGGCCGCGGCTCGCGCCAGGATCACCTTGCTGGTCTGCTGCGGCGCCTGACGGGCGCCGAGGCCGCGCTCGTGGTCAACAACAACGCGGCCGCGGTCCTGCTCGCGCTTGCCACGCTCGCGGAGGGGCGCGAAGTGCTCGTCTCGCGCGGAGAGCTGATCGAGATCGGCGACGGCTTCCGGATTCCCGAGGTCCTGGCGCGGTCCGGAGCGCGCCTCGTCGAGGTGGGGACGACGAACCGGACGAGAGCGGCCGACTACGAGCGCGCGATCGGGCCGGAGACCGCCTTGCTCTTGCGCGTCCATCAATCCAACTTCAGGGTGCTCGGGTTCACGGAGCGACCCAGCACCAAAGCCGTTGCGGACGTGGCCCGAAGAGCTGGCCTCCCGCTCGTGGACGACCTTGGTTCCGGCGCTCTGGGGCCAAGTAACAGTCTGTTACTTGCGGACGAGCCGTCGCCCCGCGACACGCTCGCGGACGGCGCCGACCTCGTCTGCTTCTCTGGCGACAAGCTGCTCGGCGGGCCGCAGGCGGGGATCGTCGTCGGCCGGGCAGACCTGGTCGAGCGCCTGCGCCGCCACCCGCTCCAGCGCGCGCTGCGCGCGGACAAGCTGACGCTCGCGGCGCTCGAGGGGACGCTGGCGCTCTACCTCGATCCCGAGCGGGCACTCGCTGAGATCCCCGTGCTGCGGATGCTGAACGAGCCCGTGGCAGCCGTGCGCGCGCGGGCGGAGCGGCTCGCTGCGGCAGTCCAGGGCGAGGTCGAAGAGACGGTCGCGCGCGTGGGAGGAGGCGCGCTGCCGCTCGCCGAGCTGCCGAGCTTTGCGTGCGCGGTCGAGGAGGAGCTCGCCGGGCCCCTGCGCGCGGGCGATCCGCCGGTGATCGCGATCGTGCGGGACGGCCGTACCCTGCTCGACTGCCGCACGCTGACGGACGCCGAGGCCGACGCTGCCGCCGCCGTGGTGCTCGCTTGCCGCTCACGGTAGGCACCGCCGGTCACGTCGACCACGGCAAGACGTGGCTCGTCCGGGCGCTGACGGGCAAGGACACGGACCGGCTTCCGGAGGAGCAGCGACGCGGGATCTCGATCGAGCTCGGCTACGCGCCCCTCGAGCTGCCTGGCGGAAAGCGCGTGTCCCTGATCGACGTGCCCGGCCACGAGCGCTTCGTGCGCACGATGGTCGCCGGGGCGACCGGGATCGACCTCTTCCTGCTCGTGATCGACGCCAGGGAGGGTGCTCGGGCGCAGACGCACGAGCACCTCGCCATCCTGCGCCTGCTCGGCGTGAGCACCGGGGTCGTCGCCGTGACCAAGGCCGACGCGTCGGACCCGGCGGCAGCGCTGGCCGAGGCACGAGAGCTCGTCCCGGAAGCGGAGGCGGTGGCGGTCAGCGCGAAGACCGGTCTCGGCCTGGAGGAGCTGCGCGCCGCCCTCGCGCGGGCCGTCGACCGTGCGCCGCCGCGCGGAGCGCGAGGCCCCACCCGCCTGTTCGTCGACCGCGTCTTCACGCTCAAGGGCATCGGGACGGTGGCGACCGGAACGCTCTGGTCGGGCTCGGTGGGCGCCGGGGACGAGCTTCGCGCGGAGCCAACGGGACTCGACGTGCGGGTCAGGAGCGTCGAGGTGCACGACCGTCCGGTCGAGCGTGCCGAGGCAGGTCAGCGCGTCGCCGTCGCGCTGACCGGCGTCGACCGCTCCCTGCTGGGCCGCGGGCTCGCGCTGGTCGAGCCGGGCGCCTACGCGGTGGGCTACCGGTTCGACGTCACGCTGGAGGAGCTCGAGCCGCTCCCCGATGGCTCACGCGTCCGGGTTCACCACGGCACGACCGAAACGGCGGCGCGAGTCGTGCGCAGCGGCCCCGCAACCGGGCAGCTCCGGCTCAACGAGCCGCTCGTCGTGGCTCCCGGCGACCGAGTCGTCCTGCGGGCGGGAACGACCGTGGCCGCCGCGACCGTGCTCCAGCCCACCCCGAGGCCGACGGTTCGAGCCGAGCCGCCCGTGACGACGAAGGCGCCGCCGGTCGGCGACGAGGCGAGAGGCGTGATCATGCAGGCGCTCGAGCTCGCTGGGGGGACGGCGTTCCGCGTCCCGGACGGCAGAGCTGCGGCGGCGCTCGAGTCGGAGGGCCGGCTCGTGCGCGTGGGCGACGGCTTCGCCCTCGAGCGCGCCGCCTACGAGCGTGCGCGGGAGCTCGTCGTGTCCGAGTGCGCCCGGGAGGGCACGATCACGCTCGCACGCGCCCGTGACCTGCTGGGTGAGTCGCGGCGCAATGCCCAGCTCGTGCTGGAGCGGCTCGACGGCGACGGCGTCACGCTGCGCGTGGGCGACGAGCGCAGGCTCAGGCGCCGGGCTGCCGAGCGCTGAGCCGCACCTCGAACCGGCAGGAGGGGTCGCCGCGACGCATGCAGGTGATCTCCTCGATCTGGGCGGTCTCGCCGTAGTGGCGCGCGGTCCCTTCGGCCAAACCGCGCAGGAGCACGCAGAGCTGTCTCGGCGACGAGTAGTCGATCACGACCCCGTCTGCGTCGAGCTCGGTCACGTGTAGCTGAGGCGGGCGCGCATTGGGGATCGTCGCGCGGACGAGCTCGTGGATGCGCGTCTCGACGGTGAGCAGGAAGTCCCTGGCCGACGGCGCGATCGCGAAGAAGGCCGGGTACAGCCGCGTGAAGGTCGTCCCGCCCGTGAAGACGCCGAAGTCGTGGACGACGTCGTCGACCTCGCGGCCGGTGGCCTCGGCGGCCCGTTCGATCAGGCCGAGCAGCCGCTCGTCGGGGTAGGCCTCGCTGAGCAGGTAGATCGGCTCGTCGGCGAAGACCTCACGAGCGAGATCGCCGCCGTGCTCCTCGGTGAGAAAGTCGCGAAAGCTCGTGAAGATGACGCCGTGCAGGCGCCGATCTTACGGGTGCTCAAGCAGCCCCGTGCGGCAACCGATAAAGCTCCCATGCGGCCGAGCCGGCCCGCCGCCGCCTAGTCTTCGCGCGGGAGCGGCCGGGCCCGGTGGCCCAGCCGGTCTTCAAAACCGGTGAGGCGGCGCAACCCGTCGCTGGCTCGGTTCGACTCCGGGGCCGCTCCGTTCCGCAGAATCCCTCGCAATGTGCGGGGAAAACGGTGCTACGCTCGTTACAGGGCGCGGGACGTTGCCTCTACGGGATTCGAGGGGGCACTAGCACGGAAGCCTTTCGGCGACCGCCCTTCCAGGAGCCGTCATGTCGGCTCGATCTATGGCAGGGAGGTCGTTTTGCGGAAAGCAGCTGCACGTCTCGTGCGCGTTTCGTCTGTTCTCGTAGTGGTGTTCGCGGTGGTCGGGATCGCGCTCACGCATGCTGCACCGGCAAGTGCGGAGCGCCGCGTCCAGGTCGACGCCGGCGGCGTCTTCAGCTGCGCGGTCAAGAGCGATACGAACCTCGCCTGCTGGGGCTCGAACAGCTACGGCCAGGCGAACCCGCCGGCAGGAGGCTTCACCGCGGTCGGCTCCGGCGGCTTCCACGCGTGCGGGCTCAGGACCGATGGCACGGTCGCGTGCTGGGGCCGCAACGTCGAAGGCCAGTTGAACGGAATCCCGGCCGGGAGCTTCAGCGCGATCGCCGCCGGCGGCACTCACACCTGCGCGCTCACGGGCGCCGGCAGCCTCGCCTGCTGGGGCAACAACGACAATGGCCAGTTGAACGGAATCCCGACCGGGACCTTCACCGACGTCAGCGCCGGCGCCGCGCACACGTGCGCGCTCAAGACCGACCGCACCGTCGCCTGCTGGGGCTTGAACTCGAGCGGCCAGGCGGCATCGCCGGCCGGGACCTTCAGCGCCGTCGACGCCGGCCACTTCACCACGTGCGCAGTCAAAAGCGAAGGGACGGCCGCATGCTGGGGCTCGAACAGCAACCAGCAGGCCACGCCGCCGGCCGGGACTTTCAGCACGGTCACCGTCGGCGACGCTCATTCGTGTGGCGCCAGGACGGACGGAAGGATCGCCTGCTGGGGCTACGCCGGTTACGGCCTGCCGCCGGCCGGGACCTTCGGCGCGGTCACCGCCAACTTCAACCACACGTGCGCGGTCAGCAGCGCGGGTGCCGTCACCTGCTGGGGCCCCGGAGCAGGCGTGCTCCCGACCGCCGTCACGCAGCCGGTTGGCGCCCTCGCGACCGACGCGCTCGAGTTCCAACCCCAGCCCCACGGCACTGCGAGCGCATCGCAGCAGGTGACGGTCAGAAACGTGGGAGCGACCGCGCTGAACGTCAGCAGCGAGGACGTTCACCGGGTCGTCGGCGAGCGACTTCTTCATCAGTGGCTCGTCGTGCGGCGAGCGACTGCCAGCCGGCGAGACCTGCAGGGTGTGGGTCGGCTTCGCTCCTGACCCGGACGGGAAGGAGCGGGAGCGGTCGGCAACGCTCGTGCTGGATACCAATGCCACGCCTGCGAAGTACGAGATCAGGCTGTCGGGGATCGTTGCGTCTCTGCCGACAGGGCCCACCGGCCCGACGGGGCCCACCGGCCCGACGGGGCCCACCGGCCCGACGGGGCCCACGGCACCCGCCGGCCCGACTGGACCCGCCGGTCCGCCGGGACCTGGCGGAGCGACCGGCCCGCAGGGCCCGGCCGGGACCGCGGGGGCCGGCCGGAGTCGAACGGCCGCGACGCGGTCGTCACCTGCAAGGCGGCGAAGGTCAAGGGCGGCAAGGTGAAAGTCACCTGCGCCGTCCGCTTCAAGGCCGGGAACGGCACGACGAGGGTGCACGCCCAGCTCGCGCGCGGCAACCGCGTGCTCGCCAGCGGCACCCGGGCGGTCACACCCGGCGCCAAGGGAACCGTCTCGCTCCGACGCGGGCCGCCGCCTCGCCCGCGGCAGCTACACGCTGCGGCTGACCTTCGTCGACGCCCGCGGAGGCAAGAGCGTGATCCGCCAGCGGGTGAGCGTTCGGTAGCCCTCCAAGGGAAAACGCACGCCACGCGCGTTCGACTCCGGGGCCGCTCCGTTCCGCAAGATCCCTCGAGTTCAAAACCCAGGGGGAGTGCTCGTATTGCTCTCCGCGCTCTGAACGAGTAGATTCAGTCCCTAACCGAGGGATCTTGCGGAACGGAGCGGCCCCGGAGTCGACGCGCGTGGCGCGTGCTTCCCTTGGAGGGAGCGCATGCTCACGCGTTGGCGGATCATGGTCCTGCGTCCACGGTGTCGTCGAAGGTCAGCCGCAGCGTGTAGCTGCCGCGGGCAAGGCGGCGGCCCGCTTCTAGCGAGACGGTTCCCGGGCGCCGGGCGTGACCGCCCGGGTGCCGCTGGCCAGGACGCGGTTGCCGCGCGCGAGCTGGGCGTACTCCGCCGCGCCGCTCCCCGCCTTGAAGCGGACGGCGCAGGCGACCTTCACCTTGCCGCCCTTGACCTTCGCCGCCTTGCAGGTGACGACCGCGTCGCGGCCGTTCGTCGCAGGCCCCCGGCTCCTGCTGGGGCCGCGGCCCGCCGCCGCCGATGTCCGCCGGACCCTGCGGGTCCAGTTGGGCCGGCAGGTGCCGTGGGCCCCGTCGGGCCGGCGGGCCCCGTCGGGCCGGTGGGCCCCGTCGGGCCGGTGGGCCCCGTCGGGCCGGTGGGCCCTGTCGGCAGAGACGCAACGATCTCGACAGCCTGACTTCGTACGTCGCCGGCGTGGCATTGGTCTCCAGCACGAGCGATCGGCTGACTGCTCCCGCTCCTTCCCGTCCGGGTCAGGAGCGAAGCCGACCCACACCCTGCAGGTCTCGCCGGCTGGCAGTCGCTCGCCGCACGACGAGCCACTGATGAAGAAGTCGCTCGCCGACGACCCGGTGAACGCCTCGCTGCTGACGTTCAGCGCGGTCGCTCCCACGTTCTGCTACCGTCACCTGCTGCGATGCGCTCGCAGTGCCGTGGGGCTGGGGTTGGAACTCGAGCGCGTCGGTCGCGAGGGCGCCAACCGGCTGCGTGACGGCGGTCGGGAGCACGCCTGCTCCGGGGCCCAGCAGGTGACGGCACCCGCGCTGCTGACCGCGCACGTGTGGTTGAAGTTGGCGGTGACCGCGCCGAAGGTCCCGCTTGTGCAGGCGAACCTGGCGTAGCCCCAGCAGGCGATCCTTCCGTCCTGGCTTGGCGCCACACGAATGAGCGTCGCCGACGGTGACCGTGCTGGAGTTCGGCCGGCGTGGCCTGCTGGTTGCTGTTCGAGCCCCACACGCGGCCGTCCTTTGCTCTCTGACGGCGCATGTGTAAGTGGCCGTTGACGGCGCTGAGGGTCCTGGTTGGCGATGCCGCCTGGCCGCTCAGTCAAGCCCAGCAGGCGACGGTGCGGTCGGTCTTGAGCGCGCACGTGTGCGCGGTGTCTGTGCTGACGTCGGTGAGGTCGCCGGGATTCCGTTGAACTGGCCATTGTCGTTGTTGCCCAGCAGGCGAGGCTGCCGGCGCCCGTGAGCGCGCAGGTGTGAGTGCTCCCGCCGGCGGCGATCGGGCTTGAGCCTCCCGGCCGGGATTCCGTTCAACTGCCCTTCGACGTTGCGGCCCCAGCACGCGACCGTGCCATCGGTCCTGAGCCCGCACGCGTGAGTCCTCCGGAGCCGACCGCGGTGAACTCGCCGGCGGGTTCGCCTGGCCCAGCCGTTCCAGCCCCAGCAGGCGAGGTTCGTATCGCTCTTGACCGCACAGCTGAAGACGCCGCCGGCGTCGACCTGGACGCGGCGCTCCGCACTTGCCGGTGCGGAGCACGCGGAGCGCGATCCCGACCACCGCGACCACCACCAAGAACAGACGAAACGCGCACGAGACGTGCAGCTGCTTTCCGCAAAACTACTCCCGCCTAGATCGAGCCGACATGACGGCTCCTGGAAGGGCGGTCGCCGAAAGGCTTCCGTGCTAGTGCCCCCTCGAATCCCGTAGAGGCAACGTCCCGCGCCCTGTAACTAGCGTAGCACCGTTTGCATGCGCGCAGGGATTCTGCGGACGCAGCGGCCCCGGAGTCGAACCGAGCCAGCGACGGGTTGCGCCGCCTCACCGGTTTTGAAGACCGGCTGGGCCACCGGGCCCTGGCCGCTCCCGCGCGAAGACTAGGCGGTGGTGGGCTCGCTTGGCCGCATGGGCGCTTTATCGGTTGCCGCACGGGCCGTCGAGCACCCGTAGATCGGCGCCTGCACGGCGTCATCTTCACGAGCTTTCGCGACTTCTGACCGAGGAGCACGGCGGCGATCTCGCTCGTGCAGGTCTTCGCCGACGAGCCGATCTACCTGCTCAGCGGCGCCCACCCCGACGAGCGGCTGCTCGGCCTGGAACATCGACGGTGGCCAGGCCACGGCTGCGAGGTCGACGACGTCGTCCACGACTTCGGCGTCTTCAATGGCGGAACTACCTTCACGCGGCGGTCCCCGGCCTTCTTCGCGATCCCGCCGTCGGCCAGGGACTTCTCGCTCACCGTCGAGACGCGCATCCACGAGCGGTCCGCGCGACGATCCCCAATGCGCGCCCGCCTCAGCTACACGTGACCGAGTCGACCAGACGGGGTCGTGACTCGACTACTCGTTGCCGAACAGCTCCTGCGTACTCGCGGTTTGGCCAGGGATCGCGCGCCACTACGGCGTACACCTGCCCAGATCCGCGACCACCTGGACGTCGCGGCTACCTCCTGCCGGTTCGAGGTGCGGCTCAGCGCTCGGCAGCCCGGCGCCTGAGCCTGCGCTCGTCGCCCACGCGCAGCGCTGTCGCCGTCGAGCCGCTCCAGCACGAGCTGGGCATTGCGCCGCGACGATCCAGCAGGTCACGGGCGCGCGCGAGGGTGATCGTGCCCTCCACGAACTGTAACGGGTGCCAGCAACAAAAAAAAACGTATCGCTGCTACGCCCTGGTGCAGTCCGCGGCGGGCAAGGTGGCGACGAACCGGCGCGCGACGCTGGCCGGCGTGAGCGTCGACCAGGCGAGCTTCACGCTCGCCCCCGGAGCTGAGACCCAGGTCAACGCGACGCTCGCCTGGGCGCCCTCGGCCGGGTACCTGTACGGCGCGCTCAAGGTCGTCGGTATCCCGACCGACGCGTCCAAGCGCAAGGGCGTCGTGCTCGGCTACCGGCTCGTGGGTGCGCTGCGGATCACGCCCGCGGCGGCGCAGACCGGTCTGACGGCCGGCAAGCCGAAGGCCGTCCAGGGCACGGGCGGTGCTGCCGCTCAAGAGCAGCGGCAACACGCTCGACCCGGTCAGCGGCTCGATCCGCGTCAAGAGCGCCCGAGGGACCAAGAACAGCGCGCTTGCCGCGGTCAAGTCCTGCCCGGCAAGTCGATCAACGTCCCGCTCGGCACGAAGCTGGCCAGGGGCCTACACGGCCACGGTGAAGCTCAAACAGCGCGGCAAGACGGCCCTGTCGGTGACGAAGAAGTTCACGGTCCGATGAGTCGCGTCCGATCGACATGTCGGCGGCTAGGTTGACGAGGTTTCACTCGGGGCGGTGGGGCGCTCCGATTCCGGCGCGCCGGTGTTGGTCACGACGCGAATGCTGGAAGGGAAGCGATCAAGCTGCGAACGATCGTCGCCGGAACGGCGCTCGCCGCCGTGGTCACTCCGGTGGCCCTGGCGCAGACACCGCCCGTCGGAGGCGGGACCGAGGTCGGCGGCACCGTGCCGAGCTTCCTCGAACTGATCCTGACCCAGCCGTCGAAGGGCTTCGCGTCGTTCGCGAAGACGAGCACGTACGAGATGTCGTTCGACGCACAGGTCACGGCCACCGATTCGCCGACGCTGCTGACGCTCGCCGACGACGACGTCACGAGCGGGTCCAAGCTCGGGTACATCTCGATCGGCTCCAAGCGCCTCTCGTCGCCGCTCGAGGCCCGATCGGGCAGGCGGCGTTCCAGCCGCTCGACAGCTCGGTCGACCCGCTGCTGACCAAGTGGACCGAGGCCCAGACGCGGAAGAAGGCCACGGTCAAGCTGCGCGCAGAAGGTCTCCGGCAAGGCGACCGGCAGCTACCGGCGAGCTCGTGCTGGTCTGGCGCCTTCTGTCCGAGACGCCCTATCGATCACCTGAAACCGAGGAGCACCCTGAAGTGAAGCGCGTAAGGAGTCGGCTTGCCACCGCCGGCGGGCTGACCGTCGCCGTCGTGGGGTCCGCGACGGGTGGCGTGATCGCCCAAGCGGACAATTCGGCGCCGCGGGCCCAGGCCGCCCAGCAGGGCGGCGTCCAGATCACCCCCGCCACCGTCGAGCGCACCGCCCGGCGCGGCGCCGTCGGCTCGTTCACGGTCAAGAACTCGACGCGGGACACGCTGCGGGTCACGGTCACCGTGCGCCCGTGGACGCAGAACCGCACGACCGCCGCCGTCTCGGCCAACCTGCGGGCATCGCTGACCCCGTACGTGCGGGCCAGCCCGCAGACGTTCGACCTGCGGCCCGGGTTGGCGCAACGTGCGGCTGAACATGCGCCGGCTGACTGCCGGGCGGCTCGCTCTACGGTGGCATCCAGGTCTTCGCCAAGCAGAAAGCGCCGGAAAGGTCCGCAACGGGATCATTCCGCAGTACAACGTCATCGGCCGGCTGCGGCTGAACCCGTCGCGCAAGCGCCCGAACCTGCGCGTCGGCGCCACCGACGTGCGCACGCGGCGCGCCCTACTGGGGCCGTGCGCAACATCGTCGGCAACACGCTCGACCCGGTCGGCGGCAGCGTCCGCATCACCGGCCCGACGGCCCGCACCGCGACGGTCCCGCAGGTCGGCGTCGTGCCCGGGCAGGTCGTCTACCTCAAGGGCGGCTCGACTCGCGGCATGCGCAGGGGCAGCTACACGGCCACGTGGTCGCTCACCAGGGCGGCAAGCGCTACACCGCCCGGCGCACCTTCCGGCTCTAGGGCCTGGCGACGGGGCCGCCGCCGGGCGGCCCTGGTTCGCCAGTAGGGGCGTCGCGTCATGGATGCTCCCGATCGCGCTCGGGGGATCGCTGTTGATGATCACGTCGTCGCCTGGTCCGGCGTCGATGCGGTCAGGGCCGGTGTCGGAATGGATCGTGTCGTTGCCGTTGCCGCCGTTGATGTCGTCGCCGCCGCTCCCGCCGCGGATCGTGTCGTCGCCGTCGCCGCCGTTGAGCACGTCGGGCGCTTCGTCGCCGTCGAGCTCGTCGTTGCCGGGACCGCCGAGCAGCGTGTCGTGACCGAAACCACCCTTGCCTTTGTCGTTGCCGTCGTCGCCCTGCAGGCGGTCGTCGCCCGAGCCGCCGTCCATGGTGTTGTCCCCGGCACCGCCCTCGATCGCGTCGGGTCCGGTGTCGCCGGTCAGCACGTCAAGGCCGCCGAGGCCGTTGATGTCGTCGCGGCCGCCGAGG
>CAVYMH010000005.1:0-291432 GCA_963769645.1 uncultured Actinomycetes bacterium
CGAGGTCGCTGTCGATCGCGAGCTGGACCTGAGTCGTGTCCGCCCCGGATGTGATCGGGAGCGAGCCGACCTTGACCAGCGCGTTGAGATCGGTGGCGGTCGCCGTGTAGCGAACCTCGCGGATGTCCACGCGCGCGTCCGGAGCGGCGAAGCTCGTCCGCTCGTCCGCTGCCGCGTCGCGCCAGACGTACTCGCCCTGATCGGTCGCGTTGCGAACGACGAGCGCGGTGTTGGCCTCGTTCGGCGTCCGACTCGACCACTCGGCCGACGAGGCGTCCACGGTGATCGGGTGCGCGCGCGCGAGGTAGCTCCCCGCCACCAGCATCGCGCACAGGCACGCGAACAGCACGGCAGACCGAGTCCGGCCGCCCACGCGGAGCCAGCGTTCAACCCGATACCGCACGATAAGTCCCCCTCGTCCCCCTCGGAAACAGGTTTCCGTCAGAGAAAACTGACAGATTCCGCTTCTAAGTTCAATAGTTTCTACTGGGCCGTACTGGGCTGTTTGCTCTAGACGGGGCGAGGGCGAGATCTCTTCCACCCGTCGCTATCATGCGCCGGGCCGCTACCCCGATCCCCGGTAGCTCAATTGGCAGAGCATCCGGCGGAGGAACCCGGAGGGTTGTTGGTTCGAGTCCAACCCGGGAGTTGCCGCCCGGGAAAATCCGGCCCGCGCTGATCGCGAGGGGCGGGATCGCGTGGACCCCGCCCCTCGTCTTGATCGAGATCAGCCGGTGAAGCGCGGCGTCGGCGTGCGCGCTGCGCGCACGGCCTTGACGCCCTTGCTCAGCACCACGTTGACGCGGAAGCCGCGCCGGACGCGGTTGCCCGGGCCAGGCGACTGCGCCAGGACCAGGCCCTTCTCGGCCTTCGAGTTCCGCGAACCGACTGCTCCGACCCGGCAGCCCGCCCGCACGATCGCGCGGCGCGCCTGCGGAAGCGTCCGCCCCTTCACGTTCGGGATCCGGCACCTCGGCGCAGCCTGCGTCGGCTCCCGGATCACCGGGGGCGGCGGAGGCGGCGGAGGTGGCGGAGGTGGCGGAGGCGGCGGAGGAGGCGGAGGAGGCGGTGGCGGCGGAGGCACGGGTGCGACGAAGACACGCTCATACGCGCCGATGTCGCACGCCGCCCCCTGCGGCCTCGTCGTCCCCCGCTGATCCGTCGCCGGGCAGCTCACGGTTCCGGCGGCGTCGAGCGCCGGGCTCCCGTCGAGCAGCGCGTGCGTCTGCGTCGGTCCGCCGTTCGCGGCGAGCGGCCCCAGCTTCGGATCGACGCCGACGAGATCGCCGTCGCCCGGAACCAGGTTGAGGCTGCAGGTGTCCGCGTCCTCGAGGTTGCGACCCTCGGAGACCGGATCGGTCCCGCCGCAGTTCGCGGTCTCGACAGCCAGGGCGACCACTTCGTCTTCGGGAACGATCGTGGTGAGGTTCGCGGAGACGATCGTGTTCCTCGCCTTCACCAGCCCTGCCAGCACCAGGATCCCTTCGTCCTCGAACTCGGGCTGGTTGGCGATTCCCGCGCCCTCGTCGACCTCCTCGCCGGAGAACCTCCTCGACGTATTGCCGGTCAGCGTCACGTTGGTGAGCAGCACGGTCGGCAACCGGCTCCTCGTCCTGGTCGACGACAGCCGGGAAGAAGAAGACGCCGTCGTTGTAGATGCCACCGCCGTCCTCGGCGCTGTTGCCGCTGATCGTCGAGTTCACGATCGTGATCGTCGCCCGAGAGAAGGATTGATCGGGCAGGAGGAACAGGGGGCCGGTCGAGTTGAAGATGCCGCCTCCCCGCTCGGAGGTGAGGACGTCGCCGTCGAAGTCGGCAATGCCGTTGCCCGACACCGTGCTCCGCTCGAGGGTGAACAGGCCGTCGTTCCAGATTCTCCTCCGCCGTCGTCGCCGCCCTCCTCGTCGCCCGCGTAGTTGCCCGAGATCGTGCTGTCGCGGACGACTGCCGAAGCGGTGACCGACTGCGCTTCCCCGCCGTTGTAGATCCCGGCGCCCTCGTCCTCGGCCTCGTTGCTCGAGACGGTGCTGCCCGTCATGAGCAGGATCCCGTCGTTGTAGATCCCGCCGCCCTCGTCCTCGACGAAGTTGCCGTCGACGGTGCTGTCGGTGATCACGAGCTCGCCCGGCTCGTTCCCTCTCGTCTCGTCGATGTCGTTGTAGATGCCGCCGCCGGACTCCTCGGCGAAGTTGTCGTCGACGTGGCTGCGCAGGATCGCCGCTTCGTCGTCGTTGAAGATCCCGCCGCCGTCGCCCCCGTCCTCGCTCTCGTCGGCGGTGTTGCCGGCGATCGTGCTGTCCTCGACCAGCAGGCCGGGGCCCGGATCGGGCTCGTCGCCGTCCGGCTGTCGCTGTTGTTGTACATTCCGCCGCCGAACAACGCCTCGTTGTCCGACACGGTGACGCGCCGAAGGGTCAAGGTCGAATCGCGATGGACGTAGAAGCCGCCGCCGTCCTCGCCGCTGAAGTTGTCCCTGACGACGCTGTCGCTGATGGTGAGGTCGGTCGGATTGTCGACGCGGATGCCTCCGCCGTTGTTGCGCCACTGGCCGTTCTGGACGGTGACGCCGGTAATCGCGACGGTGTTCGTCTGGAAGATCGAACACGCGCTCCGGTTCCGCCTCGTCGACGGCCTCGGTCCTTTGGCCGTCGATGATCGTCGTCGACGCCCCGGCGCCCGTGAGCGTCAGGTCGTCGGAGACGTCGAGGTCGCCGTCTTCTCCTCGCCCGAATCGCCCGAGCCGTCGTCCGCGAACAGATCGAGGTCGTACTGGCCTGCTGGAGGCCGATCGTGTCCGCCCCCGGCAGCGCGTTCGCCTGCATGATCGCGGCGCGCAGCGTGCACGACTCGTCCGCTGCGTCGCAAATCCCGTTGGCGAGGTCGACGTCGACCCGGTCGTCGGTGCTGTTGACCGTGAACGTGACCGCCATGGCCGGGCCTGCCAGGCCCAGCATTGCGATCATCCCGATGGCCACCGCGCCCGCGCGTGCCAGCCGTGATCCCCTAGATGGTCTCCCTAGCCGCTTTCCCTCCTTGGGAAAGTACGAGGATTCGGCAGGTTTTACAAGCGTTCCGGCCTACGAGAGCGCCTGGACCGCCTCACGGATCTGGGTGAGCGCCTCTTGCAGCTCCGGCGTCTGCTCGAGGTCGGCCGCGGCGAGCTGACGCCGCAGGTGCCGCTCCCGTAGGCGAAGGAGTAGTTGCTTGGCGGTCGCCTCGTCGATTTCCTCGGACGGCCGCCCGTGCCGCTCAGCTCGGCGTGCAGTGGGATCAGCTCGTCAGGAGGCTCGGCGCGGCGACGAGGGCCTCGCGGAAGCGGCGATTCGGCTCGCCGTCGAAGTGCTCGGGCGTCAGCTCTGCCAGCAGCGGCAACAGGTCTGCGTGGGCGAGGCAGCCTGCGAGCGCGTCCCGCTCGAGGCGCTCCCCCGCAGCCACGAGCCTCGGGAGACCGCAGCTCCAGCGCTCGCCGTACCGGAGGCCGCAGCGCGGATCTGCACGGTCATGCCGAGCTTGTCGTTCGCGTAGCGCCAGGCGTCCTGCCGCTCGGGCGACTCCGGCAGCCGGTCGAGGGTCTCGCGAGCACGCTCGTCAGCCGGCCTGGCGATCCGGCGCGTTCTGGATCTCGATCCGCACGCGATAGAGGGCGTACGGCTCCGCCTGCTCGAGAAAGCCTTCGAACTCGTCGGCGGCGTCCGCCGGATCGCGACCCGGAGGCAACGGCACGACCCGCACCTCGAGGCCGTGCCCGACGGCGAGCTCCATCCCGCGCAGCGTTGCCGCCTCGCCGGCGGCGTCCGCGTCGAAGCAGAGGTACAGGTGGCTGGTGAGGCGTGAGAGCTCCTTGACGTGCTGCTCCGTCAGCGCCGTCCCCATCGCGGCCACGACCGGCTCCAGGCCGGTCTGCCGCAAGGCGATCGCGTCCGGGTTCCCCTCCACCACGATCGCTCGGCCCTGCTTGGCGATCGCCGGTCGCGCCAGGTGGAGCCCGTACAGGATCGCCGACTTGCGAAACAGCTCGCCCTCCGGGGAGTTGACGTACTTCCCGCGCAACGGGTCGTCGTCGTGCAGCTTCCGCGCCTGGAATCCGACGATCCGGCCGCGCGCGTCGGCCAGCGGGAACATCAGGCGTGGCGGAGAAGTAGTCGTTGCCGCGCGCGTTGACGAGCCCGGCGGCCCGGAGCTCGTCGGGCGTGAATCCCTTCTGCTGCGCCTTCGCCGCCAGACCGTGCCCCGGCGAGAGCCCGAGCCGGAACTCGCGACAGACCGGCTCGTGGAGGCCGCGGCCGAGGAGGTACTGCCGGACGGGCTCCCCCGCGGCCGTCTCCCACAGGTGCCGCTCGTAGAACGACGCCGCCTGCTCCAGAACGGCGTGGAGCCGATCGCGCCGGCGGCGCGCCTCCTCGACCTGCGGGGACATCTCCTCGTACTCGAGCGGGACCCGGAACCGCTCGGCCAGCCACTCGACCGCCTCGGCGAAGTCGAGCTGCTCCAGCTCCCGGACGAACGAGATGGCGTCGCCTCCCTTCCCGCAGCCGAAGCAATAGAACAGCTTGTCGGCGGCATTCACCGAGAAGCTTGGCGTGCGCTCGTCGTGGAACGGACAGCGGCCGCTGTACCGCGCGCCGGCCCGCTTCAACGGGGTGTACTGAGAGACGAGATCGACCATGTCCGCCGCACCGCGAACCTCGGCGACCGAGGTGTCCTTGATCCGCGCCATCAGGACGACTCCGCGTACTCGAGCGCGAAGCGGTCGGTCATCCCCGCCAGGTAGTCGACGATCTCCTCCTCGGCCCGACCTTCCTGCGCGAGCCGGTCGAAGATCCGGCTGGACGGCCTCGCGCGCCCGCTTGTGCTGAGGGCGCGTCTGCGGACCGAGGTAGACGCGCTCGAACATGAACGAGCGGAGCGAGAGCATCGCATCCCCCACCTCGTCGCCCTGCACCACGTCCCCCGCCAGCTCGGAGTGCTCGATCAGGTCGTGCACGAGCGTGTCGATCCGCTTCGAGCCCGTGGCACCGAGAAGCTCGACCTCGGCCTGAGGAAGATCCTCGGCCGCGAGGATGCCGAAGCGAATCGCGTCGTCGATGTCGTGGTTGATGTAAGCGACGCGGTCGACGACGCGCACGACCTTGCCCTCGAGGGTGGCCGGCTCGCGCGCGCCCGTGTGCGTGAGGATCCCGTCGCGCACCTCGGCGGTGAGGTTCAGCGTCTCGGCGATCCGCAGCGAACGCTCGTTGTGCCGGAAGCGACGTCCGAACCGCTCCCGAAGCGCGTCGTCGAGAGCCTCCTCGCCCGCGTGCCCGAAGGGCGGGTGGCCCGTGTCGTGTCCGAGCCCGATCGCCTCCACGAGATCCTCGTTCAGGCGCAGTGCGCGGGCGACCCCGCGTGCGATCCCGGTGGTCTCGAGCGTGTGGGTCATCCGGGTCCGGTAGTGATCCCCTGCGGGGTCGATGAAGACCTGCGTCTTGCCCTTCAGCCGGCGAAACGGCTTGGAGTGGAGGATGCGATCGCGATCGCGCTGGAAGGGCGTCCGCACGGAGCACTCCTCCTCGGGGCGGAGCCGGCCGCCGTGCTCGTAGGAGCGCACGGCGAGCGGCGAGAGCGAACGTTCCTCGTGCTCGCGGATGCGCGCCTCGAAGGCGTCGGCCACCCGTCCGGCGAGCTCCGGCATCACGGCCACACTAGAGGATGATCGGGACGGTTCCGCCGTCCGCGCTCCACGCCGCGCCCGTCACGTACGAGGCGCGATCGGAGCAGAGAAACGCGACCACCGAGGCGATCTCGACCGGCTCGGCCAGGCGGCCGAGCGGGCGGCCCTTTCCGACCGCCTCGAGCACGTCCTCGCGTGTCTTTCCAGTTCGTGCGGCCTGCTGGTCGGCGAGCCCGCCTTCGCCCAGCCAGGCATCCGTCGCGGTCGGCCCGGGCGTCACCGCGTTGCAGCGGATTCCGTCGCCGGCGTAGAGGTCGGCGACGAGTCGCGAGAGCGACAGCTGCGCCGCCTTCAGCACCGAGTAGTCGGGCATCGAGGTCGACGGCCGCTTGCCGGCGGACGAGGAGACGTTGACGATCGCGCCGCCGCCCCGGTCACGCAGGAACGGGAGCGCGGCCCTGATCGAGCGCACGCAGCTCATCACGTTCAGCTGCCACTGCTCTTCCCATTCGCGGTCGGAGACGTCCTCGAAGGAGCGCTGGTAGGCGACGCCGAGATTGTTCACGAGGCAGTCGAGCCCGCCGAGCTCGGCGACGGCCTCCGAGACGAGCGCCTCGGGTGCGGCCGGCTCGGCGAGGTCGCAGACGACGCCGAGCGCCGCTTTCGTCGCGCGTCGCGCGTCCTCGACGCGGTCGGAGTCGCGGCCGCAGACGACCACCCGCGCGCCCTCGGCGGCAAGCAGCCGCGCCGTCTCGAGCCCGATCCCGCCCGTGGAGCCGGTGACGATGCAGATCTTGTCGCGGAGACCGAGGTCCATCGGGCCGGGGTAGCGTAGTCGTCGTGACCACGCTCATCCTGGCGCGCCACGGCGAGACCGACTGGAACCGCCACAACCGCTTTCAGGGGCACGCCGACGAGCCCCTGAACGAGCTCGGCCGCAGTCAGTCCGCGGAGCTGGCCGATTCCCTCGGCGCCGAGGGAATCGCGCGCGTGTACACGAGCCCGCTGCGCCGCGCGCACGAGACGGCCGAGATCGTCGCACGCAGGCTCGGCCTCGAGCTCGAGACGGTCGAGGCATTGCGCGAGATCGACGTCGGCTCGTGGTCCGGGCTCACCCGCGACGAGGTCGCGGCCCGCTTCCCGGAGGCATACGCACGGTGGCTCGACGGCGGGCACGGGTTCGACGACGGCGAGACCTACGAGGAGCTCGGGGCGCGCGTCGTCCCCGCGCTGCGAGAGGTCGCCGACCGGCACCCCGGCGAGGTCGTGCTCGTCGTCACGCACGGGGGCCCGTCCCGCGTGGCCCAGGCGTATGCGGCCGCAGTCGAGTACGGGGAATCGCGACACCGGGAGCCGGGTCTCGGCAACTGCGCTGTGTGCCGATTTGCGGTCGAGGACGGCGAGTTCCGGCGGATAGGATGACCGGCGGGTGGAGGACTACACCAGCAAGTACAAGGGCGAGCAGGTCGAGATCGCCCTCTTCGGGGGCGACTATCAGGACGGGGTGCTGACCGCGTACTGCGCAATCGACGAGGTCGCCCACATCGAGCTGAACGGACACATCCTCATCCCGCTCCAGAACATCGCGTCGCTGCACTGCACGAGCCGCTGCGACGCGCCTGAGCCCGACTGGCCGCCACGCGGCTTCGCCGAGGACGAGCGCGACGAGCCGTAACCTCGCGGTAGCCCGCAACCTGGCCAAGATCTGGGGCTTGCTGCTGGCGCTGTGCGCGCTGCTCGGAGCGCTCGGCTGGTGGCTCGGCGGCTACCGGCCGGCGTCGATCTTCGTCTTCTGCGGCCTGCTTGCAGCGGGGACGGCCTGGTGGCACGGCGAGCGGGTCGCGCTCGCAATGGTCGGCGCGCGCAAGGCGGCAGAGTCCGAGGCGCCCGCCGTGCGGGCGTCGCTCGAGCGGCTGGCGCGGCGCGCGGGGATCGTCGCTCCCCGCCTCTACCTGATCGCGGATCCGTTTCCCGCGCGCGCTCTCCACCGGCCGCGGAGCAACCGCCTCGGCCGTCGTCCTCAGCTCCGGTTTCGTCGCCAGCGCGAGCCCAGCCGAGATCGAGGGCGTCATCGCCCACGAGGTCGCGCATATCGCGCGCCGCGACGTGGTCGTCCAGACCGCGGCCGTACTGCTGGCCTCCACGCTGATCGAGCTCGCGCGGCTGGGCGGGTTCCTCCAGCGGGCGCTGCTGTTCGTGCTCGGGCCGGTCGCTGCCGCCTTCGTGCACCTGCTGCTCTCGCCGAGGCGGGAGCTTCACGCCGACCGGCTCGCGGCCGAGCTGTGCGAGTCGCCGCACGGCCTCGCCGACGCGCTGCTCCGGCTCGACCTGGCCGGTGAGCTCGTCGGTCTCGCCGCGAGCCCCGTGACCGAGCCGCTGCACACGGTGAACCCCTTTCCACGGGAGCGGCCGGCGGCGCTCTTCGACACGCACCCGCCGGTAGCCGAGCGCGTGCGGCGGCTCCGGGCGCTCGACCCGGATTGGCTCGACAAGCTGCGCGCGGCGTAGGTGGTTGCGTGCAGCGACGTCGGCGAGGCGCTCCGCGACGGTATCCACGTGCGGGAGACGCGCGTCCTCACCGGCGTGCACGAGCGGCACGACAGCGGCGGCGAGCGCTGCCGGAGCGCCCAGGCTCGACCGCGCAACGTGGGCAGCCTCGAAGCGAGCCAACGTCTCTGCTGAAAGGTCGTCGTAGCCGCGTGCCTGCACCGCGGGCAACCCCTGGTGGAGGCAGGCCAGCGTGAGCGCATGGTCGCGCACGGCGCCGACGTAGTGCTCCGCCTGCCAGACGCGCCCGCGCTCGATGCACGCGCGAGCGTGGAGCGCGTAGATGACGCCCCAGCCGAAGAGATCGCCTGCCACCGGCGTCGTGGACACCTCGGAGTCGCCCGCCGCTGTCTCGCCGAACAGCAGCCGGAAGCGTGGCCCGGCGGGACGAAACTGAGCCGCCGGCGTCATCGAAAGGTCGAACTGAAGCGCGTCCGGCAACAGGAACACGCGGTAGGTGGTCGGACCGCGCTCGAGGTCGGCAAGGTGCACCGCAGCGAGCTCTGTCGACGAGCGTGCGCGTCCAGTTGTCGAGCGCGTCGGCGACGGGCACGTGGTCGGCGATGCCGAAGGTGAGGTCCAGATCGGAGAAGCGGTCGCCGCCGTTCACAGCGAGCGAGCCCACGGCGGCTCCGGCAACCACGTGCTCATCCTCCTCCGCCAGCCGTAGCAGGTGCTCGCGGAGAGCATCCCGCTGCTCAACGGTGAACACGGGGCGCGAGTCTAGCTTTGCCTGTGATCGAGCTACTGGGCGAGGTCCTCCCGCAGCAGCGAGAACATCACGCAGTCTCGACGCTCGCCCTTTACGTGCAGATAGCGCCGTAGAAGACCTTCCCGCTGAAAGCCCGCCTTTTCGGCGACCCGCTGGGAGGCCAGGTTCGCCGGCTCGGTCACGAGCTCGAGCCGCTCGACGCCCAGTTCGGTCAGGACCCAGCCGGAGACGAGGCGCAGCGCCTCCGTCGCGATTCCGCGGCCGCGCGCGTCCCGTGCGATCCAGTAGCCGGTCGATGCGGCGGTCTCCTCGTGGAAGCGAACGCCGATCGAGCCCAGCAAGAGCCCGTGGGGATCGACGATCGCAAAGCTTGCCGAGTGGCCTTGGCGCCAGCCCCGAGCCGCCGCCTCGAGGAACGCAGCGCCGTCCGCCCGGCTGTACGGCGCGGGAACGCGAGTCCAGCGTGGGATCTCCGGGTCCTGGACCGCGTCGACAACGGCAGCGAGGTCGTCCTCCCGCCAGGTCGCAGCTCGAAGCTGTCGGTGCGGAGGTCAGGGGCTGGAGCGTCGGCCATCGTCCTAGAACGAGAAAGAGCGCCCGCTTGGGCGCTCTTTCGAAAGTAATTCGGCGGCTACCTACTCTCCCGGGAGGTTGCCCTCCGAGTACCATCGGCGCCGGCGGGCTTAACTTCTCTGTTCGGAATGGGAAGAGGTGTACCCCCGCCGCTGTGACCGCCGAAACTTGTCAAGGCCCGCCCTGGTCACACGACCAGGCACACGCACACCTTCAAAACTCCATAGCGACAACGTCGGTGTTCTAAATCAAGACCTCGGGCAATTAGTACGGGTCCGCTGCACGCATTGCTGCGCTTCCACGGCCCGCCTATCAACGTGGTGGTCTCCCACGGCCCTTACTCCTTCTAGAGGATGGGAAGCCTCATCTCGAGGTGGGCTTCCCGCTTAGATGCTTTCAGCGGTTATCCCATCCAGACGTGGCTAATCAGCAGTGCCGTTGGCACGACAACTGATACACCAGAGGTCTGTTCGTCTCCGGTCCTCTCGTACTAGGAGACGACTCCTCTCAAGCTTCCAGCGCCCATGGTGGATAGGGACCGAACTGTCTCACGACGTTCTGAACCCAGCTCGCGTACCGCTTTAATGGGCGAACAGCCCAACCCTTGGGACCTACTCCAGCCCCAGGATGCGACGAGCCGACATCGAGGTGCCAAACACTTCCGTCGATGTGGACTCTTGGGAAGTATAAGCCTGTTATCCCCGGAGTACCTTTTATCCGTTGAGCGACGGCAATTCCACTCTTAACCGCCGGATCACTAAGGCCTGCTTTCGCACCTGCTCGACTTGTCAGTCTCGCAGTCAAGCTCCCTTATGCCTTTGCACTCTACGCACGATTTCCAACCGTGCTGAGGGAACCTTTGCGCGCCTCCGTTACATTTTAGGAGGCGACCGCCCCAGTCAAACTGCCCACCTGACACTGTTCCCGACCCGGATTACGGCATCGGGTTAGAAGCCCAGAACACGAAGGGTGGTATCCCAAGGGTGGCTCCACGAGGACTGGCGTCCCCGCTTCAAAGCCTCCCACCTATCCTGGACAACGTATCCCAGACTCCAATGTCAAGCTGCAGTAAAGGTTCACGGGGTCTTTCCGTCCAACCACGGGTACTCGGCATCTTCACCGAGACTACAATTTCACCGGATCCCTCGTTGAGACAGCGCCCAAGTCGTTACGCCATTCGTGCAGGTCGGAACTTACCCGACAAGGAATTTCGCTACCTTAGGACGGTTATAGTTACCGCCGCCGTTTACCGGGGCTTGATTTCAAGGCTTCGCCCGAAGGCTAACCTCTCCTCTTGACCTTCCGGCACCGGGCAGGCGTCAGCCCCTATACGTCGTCTTTCGACTTCGCAGAGACCTGTGTTTTTGGTAAACAGTCGCTTGGGCCGTTTCACTGCGGCCCCCTCGGGCTCAGCCCGCGAAGGACTTCACCCTACCGGGGCGCCCCTTCTCCCGAAGTTACGGGACCATTTTGCCGAGTTCCTTAACGAGGGTTCTTCCGATCGCCTTAGTATTCTCTACCTGCCTACCTGTGTCGGTTTTGGTACGGGCACGCCCCACCTCCCTAGACGCTTTTCTCGGAGGCATGGCTTCAGGAACTTCGCTCGGTGAAGAGCTCGGCATCCCGTCTCAGACTTGATGGCCGGCGGATTTACCTACCGACCGTCCTACGCGGTTACCCCGGGACGACCATCGCCCGGGATTCCTTAGCCTACCCCGTCCCGCCATCGGTGATAGCGGTGGGTACGTGGTACAGGAATATCAACCTGTTGTCCATCGCCTACGCCTTGTCGGCCTCGGCTTAGGTCCCGACTAACCCTGAGCAGATTAGCTTTACTCAGGAACCCTTAGGCATTCGGCGGAGGAGTTTCTCACTCCTCTTTCGTTACTCGTGCCAGCATTCTCACTTCCCAGCTCTCCACGACTGGCTTACGCCGCCGCTTCACTGGCCTGGGAACGCTCCCCTACCACTCCACGCAAGCGTGAAGTCCGTGGCTTCGGCTCCTAGCTTGAGCCCCGTTACATTGTCCGCGCCCGACCACTTGACCAGTGAGCTGTTACGCACTCTTTGAATGGTGGCTGCTTCTAAGCCAACATCCTGGTTGTCTCTGCAATCGGACATCGTTTCCCACTTAGCTAGGAATTAGGGGCCTTAGCCGACGGTCTGGGCTGTTTCCCTTTCGAGCACGAAGCTTATCCCCCGCACTCTGACTGCCACGCTCTGGAATACCGGCATTCGGAGTTTGCCTGAGTTCGGTAAGCTGGTAGGCCCCCTAGCCCAAACAGTGCTCTACAACCGGTATTGAACGCGTGACGCTATACCTAAATATATTTCGGGGAGAACCAGATATCTCTGAGTTTGATTAGCCTTTCACTCCGACCCACAGGTCATCCGCTCCGTTTTCAACCTAAGTCGGTTCGGTCCTCCACGGGGTCTTACCCCCGCTTCAACCTGCCCATGGGTAGATCACTCAGTTTCGGGTCTACCTCCAACGACTGAATCGCCCTATTCAGACTCGCTTTCGCTACGGCTCCGTTTCCTTAACCTTGCCGTTGAAGAGTAACTCGCTGGCTCATTATGCAAAAGGCACGCCGTCACGGCACGAAGCCGCTCCGACCGCTTGTAAGCACACGGTTTCAGGTACTATTTCACTCCCCTTCCGGGGTACTTTTCACCTTTCCCTCACGGTACTAGTTCACTATCGGTCGCCAAGGAGTACTTAGCCTTGCGGGGTGGTCCCCGCAGGTTCCGACCGGGTTTCCCGTGCCCGGCCGTACTCAGGTACCTGTCAAGGAAGGCCATGCGTTTTCGTCTACGGGACTGTTACCCGCTGTGGTGCGGCGTTCCATCCGCTTCGACTAACGCACTGACTTTGTAACTTCCCGACCCGCCGGCAGACGGATCAAGACAGGCCCTACAACCCCTACATGACAACGACTGCCGTCTATCACGTCGCATAGGTTTGGGCTGATCCCCTTTCGCTCGCCACTACTCAGGGAGTCGAGGTTTCTTTCCTTTCCTCGGGTTACTAAGATGTTTCAGTTCACCCGCTTACCGTCTCCTGCCCTATGTATTCAGGCAGGGACACGCGCGCATTACCACGCGTAGGTTTCCCCATTCGGAAATCCCGGGATCAAAGATTGGTCAGCATCTCCCCCGGGCTTATCGCAGCCGCCCACGTCCTTCATCGGCTCTTGGCGCCAAGGCATCCACCGTGTGCCCTTGTTCTCTTGATCGAAAAGAACACGTGTGTTGCCGCTATGGAGTTTTCAAGGTGCGCGCCGGCGCGCCGGCATGAGAAGGAACCGCCTAGGGGCGGTCTCTCAAAACTCAACAGCGTGGCTACGTCGAGGTCGACGTAATTTCCAGGCGAGTCCGATCATCCGGACGACTCAAGCCGTAGAGCTCGAGCGCATCAACGAGCCGGACGCCTGCGGGAGTAAGAGCTCCCGCATTCCCTAGAAAGGAGGTGATCCAGCCGCAGCTTCCGCTACGGCTACCTTGTTACGACTTCACCCCAGTCACCGATCCCACCTTCGACGGCTCCCTCCCTTGCGGGTTAGGCCACCGGCTTCGGGTGTTGCCGGCTTTCGTGGTGTGACGGGCGGTGTGTACAAGGCCCGAGAACATATTCACCGCGGCGTTGCTGATCCGCGATTACTAGCAACTCCGGCTTCATGGAGGCGAGTTTCAGCCTCCAATCCGAACCGGGACCGGCTTTTTGGGATTCGCTCCCCCTCGCGGGTTTGCAGCCCTTTGTACCGGCCAATGTAGCACGTGTGTAGCCCAAGGCGTAAGGGGCATGATGACTTGACGTCATCCCCACCTTCCTCCGATTTGTCACCGGCAGTCTCCCATGAGTCCCCGTCTTTCACGCTGGCAACATGGGACAGGGGTTGCGCTCGTTGCGGGACTTAACCCAACATCTCACGACACGAGCTGACGACAGCCATGCACCACCTGTGCACCGGCCCCGAAGGGCTGCCGCATTTCTGCGACATTCCAGTGCATGTCAAGCCTTGGTAAGGTTCTTCGCGTCGCGTCGAATTAAACCACATGCTCCGCTGCTTGTGCGGGCCCCCGTCAATTCCTTTGAGTTTTAGCCTTGCGGCCGTACTCCCCAGGCGGGGAACTTAATGCGTTAGCTTCGGCACGGATGGAGTCGACACCACCCACACCTAGTACCCATCGTTTACGGCGTGGACTACCAGGGTATCTAATCCTGTTCGCTCCCCACGCTTTCGCGTCTCAGCGTCAGTACCGTCCCAGAGAGCTGCCTTCGCCATAGGTGTTCTTCCTGATATCTGCGCATTTCACCGCTACACCAGGAATTCCACTCTCCTCTTCCGGACTCTAGCCTGAGGGTTTCCATCGACGTCTCGAGGTTGAGCCTCGAGTTTTCACAACGGACCTTCCAGGCCGCCTACACGCTCTTTACGCCCAATAAATCCGGACAACGCTTGCCCCCTACGTATTACCGCGGCTGCTGGCACGTAGTTAGCCGGGGCTTCTTCTGGAGGTACCGTCACCCTCTGGGCTATTAACCCGAGTGGCTTCGTCCCTCCTGAAAGCGGTTTACAACCCGAAGGCCTTCTTCCCGCACGCGGCGTCGCTGCGTCAGGCTTTCGCCCATTGCGCAAGATTCCCTACTGCTGCCTCCCGTAGGAGTCTGGGCCGTGTCTCAGTCCCAGTGTGGCTGATCGTCCTCTCAGACCAGCTACGGATCGTCGCCTTGGTGAGCCGTTACCTCACCAACAAGCTAATCCGCCGCGAGCTCCTCCCCGACCGGAGGCCGAAGCTACCTTTTCTCACGAGCCCGAAAGCTCGAGAGGCCATCCGGTATTAATCCGGGTTTCCCCGGGCTATCCCGGTGTCGAGGGCAGATTACTCACGTGTTACTCACCCGTTCGCCGCTGTCCCCAGAGCCGAAGCTCTGGTTCTCGCTCGACTTGCATGTATTAAGCGCGCCGCCAGCGTTCGTCCTGAGCCAGGATCAAACTCTCCGTGAAGAAAGTGCTTCAGACCCGAAGGTCTGAATCTTTCGTCGTTCAGAGAGCCTCTCAAAGGTCACACCCCAATCGACCGGGGAGTGACGGGCTTTCTTGATTCCCTCACGGTGCCGCGAACGGCGCCGATCGGGTCTCGACGTAAACGCACGCTGTTGAGTTTTCAAAGACCACGCCACCTGGAACCGGCCGTAAAAAAAGCCTCCGACTCGCGGAGACCCTCGGTTTGCTCGGAACTGCTCGTATCCGGCTCGCTCGAAGGGCTACTCCTGGTCGCTTCGGGGACTTTCCAACAGCCGCCTCTCGCGAGGCAGCCGGGGCATGATAGCAACCGCTAGGCCGCTGTCAAGCGGACATAGCGACGCTTTCCGGCCTGGACGAGCGCGCCCTCGAGCGAGGCTCGCGGGACGTCGAGCTCGGAGACGATCTCGTCGTTCACGCGAACGGCTCCCTGGCCCGACGAGGCGCCTCGCCTCGCTCGTCGACATCCCGAACGCCGACGAGAGGATCGCCGGCAGGTGGAGCGGGTCGCCCTCCGGCAGCGGAGCCTCGGGCACCTGCTGCGGAGCCTGGCCCTCGCGCACCACGCGCGTGAAGTGCTCCTCGGCACCGCGGGCAGCGTCCTCGCCGTGCGCGCGCGTGACGATGAATCGAGCGAGCTGGAGCTTCGCCTGCATCGGATCGGCGCCAAGCGGATCGACGTCCGACTCCATCACCAGCCGGTAGTAGTCGGGGAGCGCCTCGTCCGAGATCCGCATCGTCTTGCCGAACTGCTGCTCCGGCGCTTCCAGCAGACCGATGTAGTTGTTCTTCGACGCGCTCATCTTCTCGCCGTCCGTGCCGAGCAGAAGGGGGGTCGTGAGCGCGACTTGAGGCTCGAGGCCGTACGCCTGCATCACGTCGCGTCCGGCGAGCAGGTTGTAGAGCTGGTCGGTCCCCCCGAGCTCGACGTCGGCCTCGACTGCGACCGAGTCGTACGCCTGCATCAGCGGGTAGAGCAGCTCGGAGATGGAGATCGGGGCCTGGGCGGCGAACCGCTTCGCGAAGTCGTCGCGCTCGAGCAGGCGGGCGACCGTGATCGTCCTGGTCAGCCGTAGCACTGCCGCGAAGTCGAGCCCGCCGAGCCACTCGCCGTTGAAGCGCACCTCCGTCCGCTCCGGGTCGATCACCTGCGAAGCCTGTTCGAAGTAGCGCTTGGCATTCCCGTCGATCTCCTCGTCGGAGAGGACCGGGCGCTCGGCCGATCGGCCGGAGGGGTCGCCGATCCTCGTCGTGTAGTCACCGATGATGAGAACGCCGGTGTGACCCTCGCGCTGGAAGGCGGCCATCCTTTGGAGCGGAATCGCGTGGCCGACGTGGACGTCGGGGGCCGTGACGTCGATCCCGAGCTTCACCCGCAGCGGCCGTCCGAGCGCAAGCTTCCGCTCGAGGCCGCCGTCGGGGAGAACGTCGACTGCGTTCCGGGTGAGGTCGGTCACCGCCATGGGACGGCGAGTCTAGCCAGCTAGAATCCTGCGGTTTTGCCGCGCCGACGCAAGAGCGCGCCACCGACCAACGGCCGGCGCCGCATCCGCAAGCTCCGCCTCCTGGCCCTCCTCATGGTGCTGGGCCTGCTGGGCTCGGCCTCGTTCGGCTTCGGGTTCATGACCGCCGTCGCCAAGGAGATCCCGCGGCTCGACCCGTCCCGGCAGGGCGCGCGCGAGGAGAACAGCTACATCCTGAACTTCGAGGGCGACCGCAACCTCGCCGTCCTGCGCGGCGGGGAGAACCGCGTGATCGTCACCTCCGACGACATCGCCAGCGTGATGAAGCAGGCGATCGTGGCCGTCGAGGACCGGCGTTTCTTCGACCATCGAGGCGTCGACGCCAGGGCGATCGCGCGCGCCTTCTGGGCGGACGTCCGCGAACCAGAGCGTCGTCCAGGGGGGATCGACGATCACGCAGCAGTTCGTCAAGAACGTCTACGTGAAGAACCAGCGCTCGATCGGCCGCAAGCTCCGCGAGGCGGCGCTCGCGTGGCAGCTCGAGCAGCAGTGGTCGAAGGACAAGATCCTGACCGAGTACCTGAACACGATCTACTTCGGGAACGGCGCGTACGGGATCGAGCAGGCCTCGCGCGTGTACTTCGAGCGCTCGGCCAAGCGCCTGACGCTCCCCGAGGCGGCTCTGCTCGCCGGGATCCCCGCCGACCCGACCCGCTTCGACCCGAAGACGAACCCCCGCGCCGCCTACGACCGGCGCGCGCTGGTGCTTTCGATGATGGCCGACCAGGGCGTGATCAGCCGCGCGGACTATGCGGCCGCAGTCGATGCTCCGCTACCCAAGCCCGAGACCATCCAGCTGCCCGGCTCGCTCGCAGGCGACGAGGCGCCGTACTTCGTCAACTACGTCAAGCAGCAGCTCGTGGACAAGTACGGCGCGCAGGAGGTCTTCGGAGGCGGGCTCAAGGTGAAGACGACGATCGACCTCGAGCCTGCAGGAGCTGGCGCGGAAGTCGATCGCGAAGTGGCTCACCGACGTCGGCCCGGAGGCGGCACTCGTCGCGGTGCAGCCGTCGAGCGGCCGCGTGATGGCGATGGTCGGCGGCTCCAACTTCCGCGAGAGCCAGTTCAACCTCGCGGTGCAGGGCGAGCGCCAGGCGGGGTCGTCCTTCAAGCCGTTCGTGCTCTCGGCCGCGCTGCGCGAGGGTCTGTCGACCTCGAACACCTTCGTCTCCAAGCCGGTCGAGATCTGGGCCGACGGGAGGCTGTGGGAGGTCGAGAACTACGACGACAGCTACCTCGGCTCGATCGACCTGCGCAACGCCACCATCCACTCGGACAACGCCGTGTACGCGCAGCTGACGCAGCTCGTCGGGCCACGCTCGGTCGTGAACGCCGCCAAGGATCTCGGGATCACGAGCAGGCTCAACGCGTACTACGCGATCGGGCTCGGGGCCGAGGCGGTCAACCCGCTCGAGATGGCTCGGGCGTTCTCGACGTTCGCGAACGGCGGCCTGCGCGTCGACGGGACGACTTTCGGGAACTCGCCGCGCGCGATCGTCTCGGTCGAGCGCGACGGCCGCGAGCAGCTCAACGAGCCGAAGGGCAAGCGAGCGATCGACCCCAGCAAGGCCGCGATCGTCAACGACATCCTGCAGGGAGTCGTCCGGCAGGGGACCGGCCGGGCGGCAGCACTTCCCGACGGGAGGCCGGTGGCCGGGAAGACCGGCACGACCGAGAACTACGGCGACGCCTGGTTCGTCGGCTACACGCCCCAGCTCGCCGTCGCGGTCTGGGTCGGCTATCCCAGCGAGCTGCGGCCGATGCTGACCGAGTACCACGGCGAGCCCGTCGCGGGCGGCACGTATCCCGCCCTGATCTGGAAGAGCTTCATGGAGAAGGCGCTGCCGGCGAAGAAGTGGGAGACCGCCCCGTTCGACCCGCCCGAGTACTCGCCGGCGGAGGCCCGCTCGATCGTCATGCGCGACGGGCTGCTGCAGGCCGACAACGGCTACTGCCGCGGGGCACGCCAGGCGCTCGTCTTCTACGGGGAGGCGCCGCGCAAGACGGCGAACTGCAAGCCGAACGAGGTCGAGGTGCCGAAGGTGGTCGGGGCCAAGCTCTCCGACGCGCGCGACCAGCTCGCGTCGACGCCGCTCTCGCCGACCGTCGTCTACAAGCCCGCGTCGCCCGGCCAGCCGGTCGGGGTCGTCGTGCGGACGATCCCGAAGGCCGGTGCGCGCCTCTCGGCCGGCGAGCGGGTCGATCTCGTGCTGGTGAAGGCCGAGCACGGCGTCGTCCCGAAGCTCGTCGGCCTCCCGGTCGAGCAGGCGGCCGAGAAGCTCCGCTCGCTCGACCTCGAGCCGGAGGTCAAGGGCGAGGGGCGCGTCGTCCGCCAGCGGCCGAAGTGGGGCACGGCCGCCGCGCCGGGCATGCGGGTCACGCTGATCGCAGAGGCCGGCTGAGAAACCGCGAGCCCGCGAGGGCGTAGCGCCAGGGCCGGTCGGCGGCCTTCGTGATCCCGACCCGTGTTCCCGCGACGACGTCGGTCGCGTGCGGGCGAGCGTCCAGCCTGAAGGGCGCGCGGTCGAGCGGGAGGCCGTCGTGGTCTCTCGTGACGGCGAGCGCCTGGCACAGCCGTCCGGGGCCCGAGCAGAGCAGCCGCAGGTCTTCGGGTCTCCCGCGGGCGCGCATCTGCTCGATTCCGTGTGTGGGCTCGAGGGCGCGGATGAGCACGGCGCTCGCGCTGCCCTCTCCCTCGCACACGAGGTTGAGGCACCAGTGGATCCCGTAGGAGCGGTACACGTACGCGTGGCCGGGCGGGCCGAACATCGAGGCGTTCCGCTCGGTGCGGCCGCGGTAGCCGTGCGCTGCGGGATCCTCGTGGTCGTAGGCCTCGACCTCGACGATCGTGCCGCCGACGCCGTCGACGAGGAGGGTGGCGCCGATCAGCTCGGGCGCGACCTCGTGCACCGAGCGGGCGAAGAACTCGCTACCGAGCTTCGCCACGCGGGTTCCGGGCGTCGTAGCGGAGCAGGTCGGGGAGCGCGGCGAGGATGACGAACGTCCCGACGATGCAGAGGACGCCTCCCGACACGATCGAGAAACGCACACTCGTCACCGAGGCCACCACCCCGGCTTCGACGTTGCCGAGCGTCGGCGCGCTGGCCACCTGCGCGAGCTCGATGCCAGAGACGCGGCCGCGCATTTCGTCAGGCGTTGCAGCAAGGACGATCGCGCTGCGCAGGGCCGCGCTGATGTTGTCCGCGGCGCCCGCGAATGCGAGCATCAGCAGGCCGAGCCAGAGCGTCTCGGCGAAGCCGAAGAAGAGGATTGCGACGCCCCAGAGCGCAGCGGCGATGGCCACCGCCAGCCCCTGTCTTCGCACCTGGTTGACCCAGCCGGAGACGAGCGTCGTCAGGAGCGCGCCTGCGTACGGAGCCGCGTAGAGCAGTCCAAGGGTCTGGGCGCCGCCGCCGAAGCGGTGCTCGGCGAGCGCAGGGAAGAGCGCGCTCGGCATCCCGAAGACCATCGCGTTCGTGTCGAGCAGGAAGATGCCGAGGATCACGCGGTTTCTCAGGACGAAGCGGAAGCCCTCGCGCATCGTTTTCAGGCTCGCGCGCTCGGCGTCCGCGTGCGGGGCGATCGTCGGCAGCAGGAAGATCGCCGCGAGCGACGCGGCGAAAGTGGCCACGTCGACGAGGTAGGTGGCGGTGAGGCCGATGGAGGCGATCAGCACGCCGCCGAGCGCCGGCCCGCCGACCGCTGCCAGGCTGTTGTAGGCGCTGTTCAGCAGGGTCGCGGACGCGAGCTGATCCTCGGGAACGAGACGCGGGGTGAGTGAGCGAAGCGCCGGCCAGCCGAGCGCGGCGAAGGCGGTCGTCACGAACGCGAGCACGTAGAGCAGCCAGACCCGCGGCTCGCCGAGCGCGGAGTTGGCGGCGAGGGCCAGCGAGCAGCCCACGAGGGCCAGCTCGGTGACGAGCAGGAGGCGCCGCCGGTCGACGGCGTCGGCGATCGCGCCACCCACGATCGAGAGGGTCAGGAGCGGAACCAGCTCGCAGAGCGCAATCAGGCCGACTGCGAGGGTCGAGCCGGTGAGCTCGTACATCTGGAACGGGATCGCGACGAACGTGATCCAACTTCCGAACAGCGACACCGCCTGTCCGACCCAGAGCCGGCGGAAGTCCCGGTAGCGGAGCGGGCGGAGGTCGATCGCGAGCCGTCGCAGGCGCCCGCGCGCGGGCCGGTCCGCGTCCGGAGGCGCGGGCGGGCGGTCTCCGGGATCCACCGAGGCTAGAAGAGCGGCTCGGGCTCGTCGGGCCGCGCCGTGCGCTCGAGCAGGCGGCGAGCACGCCGGCTGAGGTCGTTGAGGTCTACGCGCCCCTTGTCGGCGTCCTCGACGATCCGCTTCGCCAGGGTGAGCGCCTCGTCGAGGAGCGGGGCCGCCGTCGCCGCGTCCTCGCCCATCTCGTGCAGGATCGTGCGCTCGGTCCGACCCGCCACGATCGGCTCGGCGACGCCCTCGATCCAGACGCGCGTGCGACGGCCACCGCCGCGCTCCTCACCCGTCAGGGGCTCGAGGGCGTAGATCTTGTCCGCGCGGGCGTACTTGCCGAAGCCGAGGAACACCATCCGCTGAGGCCGCTCCGCCATGGCCCGGATTGTGTCAGGAGTGCGAGAGCGTCACGGAAGCGCAACGACTTTGCATCAGGTGGCCGTTCGGGCGGTGTCCGGGGTCAGACCCCGGCCATGGCCCCTCGCGTCCAAGCCGCCCGATCGGGTGTGGCGAATTGCGCGCGGCTAGGCGATCGCGGACTTCAGGGCCTCGACCACGCGCTCCTGGTCTCCCGAGTCGATCGCCGCGAAGAACGGGAGCGCCAGCGACCGCGAGCCCACGTCCTCCGCGACCGGGCACATGCCTTCGGCGAAGCCGTAGCTCTCGCGCATGTACGGCTGGAGGTGCACGCACGGGACGTAGTGGCCGGCCTCGACGCCTTCCGCCCCCAGTCGCTCCAGCGTCGAGTCGAGGCCGAGCTCCGGTGGGATCTGGACGACGTACACGAACCAGGAGCGACGGTGGTCGGAGTCGTCCGGATGCGGCAGCTCCAGACCGTCGACGCCTGCGAGGAGCTCGGTATAGCGCTCGGCCGCCGCTGCCCGCAGCGAGAGGATCTCGTCGAGCTTCTCGAGCTGTGCGATCCCGACGGCAGCCTGCAGGTCGCTGAAGCGGTAGTTGAACCCCACCCGCACGTGGTGGAACCAGCGGCTCTCGTAGGAGCGACCCTGGTTGCGGAGCGATCGCAGCAGCAGCGCCTCCTCCTCCGAATGGGTCGTGACGACGCCGCCCTCGCCCGTGGTCATCTGCTTGTTCGGGTAGAAGCCGAAGACCGCCGGCACCCCATGGGAGCCGACCGCGCCACCCTTGTAGACGGCGCCGAGCGCCTCGGCGGAGTCCGCGATCACCGCGAGTCCGTGCCGCTCGGCGATCGCGCGCAGCTCGTCCAGCTCGCAGGGGTACCCGAACATGTCCACCGCGACGATCGCGCGGGTGCGCGGCGTGATGGCGGCTTCGACGGCGGCCGGATCGAGGTTCAGCGTGCGAGGGTCGACGTCGGCGAACACCGGCGCGGCTCCCTCGAGGATGAAGCAGTTCGCCGTCGCGACGAACGAGATCGGCGACGTGATCACCTCGTCGCCCGGCCCCAACCCGAGGCCGTGGCAGAGGAGGTGCAGCCCGGCCGTGCCGCTCGTCACCGAAACGGCATGCGGCGCGCCGACTCGCTCGGCGAAGAGCTCCTCGAAGCGGTCGATCGCCGGTCCCATCGAGAGGCGCCCCGAACGGAGCACCTCCAGCACCAGCTCCTCCTCGCGCTCCCCGATGTACGGCCTGGAGAGCGGATCCGCCTGATCGCGACTTCTGACCGGCTCCGGCTCACGCCCGGCAGAGCCGGGCTGCCGGCGCTAGCCTGCTGACGGCACGATGCTCTCCGGGGCCGTGCTAGTCGCACTGTCCCTCCGGCCTCGCACCGACAGCGAGACTTCAGAAGCCGCGAACCGGCGGACTTCACGCTTCCGCGGGAGCGCGCTCCGGGATCGAGGCGTACTCGAGCCACTGCGCCCAGCGCTCGCCGCCGCCGCGAACGGTGTCGAGATAGGCCTTCTGGAGCTTCATCGTCACGGGGCCCGGCGGGCCGATCTCGTGGTCGTCGACCGACCGGATCGGCGTGACCTCGGCCGCGGTGCCGACCATGAAGATCTCGTCGGCGAGGTAGAGGTCGGAGCGGATGATGTTGCGCTCCTCGACCGTGTGCCCCAGGTCCTGCGCGATCTGGATGATCGAGTCCCGTGTGATCCCCGGCAGGATCGACGTCGACAGCGACGGCGTCGCGATCTTGTCGCCGTAGACGATGAAGATGTTCTCGCCCGACCCGTCGGCGACGTAGCCGTCGTCGGTGAGCAGGATCGCCTCGTCGTAGCCGGCGCGATTGGCCTCGGTGACCGCGAGCATCGAGTTGAGGTAGACGCCGGTCGCCTTGGCCACGTGGGGGATCGTGTTCGGGCCGATCCGCTTCCAGGACGAGACTTTGCAGCGGATCCCGTTCTTCAGCCCTTCGTCGCCGAGGTACGTCCCCCAGGGCCAGCTCATGATCACGGTCTCGACGGGGTTCCCCGCGGTCGACACACCCAGCTCGCCGTAGCCGTAGAAGGCGATCGGCCGCAGGTAGCACTCGGGGAGGCCGTTGACGCCGATCAGCTCGAGCGCAGCTTCGCGCAGCGCTTCGACCGGGAACGGAATGTCCATGTAGAGCAGGCGGGCGGAGTTGTGCAGCCGCGCGAGATGGTCGGTCAGGCGGAAGACAGCCGGGCCCTTCGGGGTCTCGTAGCAGCGGATGCCCTCGAAGACACCGGTTCCGTAGTGCAAGCCGTGGGAGCCGACGTGGATGCGGGCGTCGGCCCAATCCACGAGCTCGCCGTTCATCCAGATCTTCTCGGTCTCCCGCATGCTCAGCTCCTCAGTAGCCGCCGTCGGTCAGATGTTAGCCGCGAGTGCGGTCGGGGTCTTCCACCGCGTCGAGAGTCTCAGCCCGCGCGAGGCGCACGAGGTCGGTCGGAGCCAGCGCCGCCATGTGCCGCGTCGAGCCCGCTCCGATCCAGACCCGGTCGAGCGCCAGCAGGCTGCGGTCGACGAAGACGCGGTCGATGCTGCGCAACGGAAACGGCGCGACCGCGCCCGGCTCGAACCCCGTCGCCTCGAGGACGAGGTCCGCCCCAGCAACCCGTGCCTTCTCGCAGTCGGCGGCCGCGGCGATCTTGGCAGGATCGGCCCGGCGGTCGCCCGGGACGAGCACGAGCACATTGCGCGGTCCGCAAGTGAAGACGAGCGATTTGACGATCTGCCGTAGCTCGCAGCCCACCGCCTTGGCCGCGTCCTGCGCGGTCGGAGTCCCCTCCGGGAACTCCTCGATCAGCGCCTCCGTACCGGAGGAGCGAATGAAGCTCGCAACCCGCTCGACAGGCTCCGACCAGCTCATCAGCGGACAAAGGGTAGAAGCCGCCACCGAACCCGCCGCCGGTACTCGTCGTAGCCGGCGTAGTGCTCGGCCAGCAGCCGCTCCTCGAGCGCCGCCTTGCGGTCCCAGAGGATCGCGAGCGCGAGGACGCCGATCAGCGCCGCCGGCGACGAGAAGAGCGCCCAGCCGAGAAGGAAGAGGATCCCGCCGCCGTAGATCGGGTGGCGCGCATGTCGATAGGGGCCGTCCGTGACCAACTCGCCGCGCCGGAGCGGCCGTGGGAACGGCGTCAGCGCTTTCCCCAGGGCCCGCGCGGACAGGTAGACGGCGTTCGCCCCAACGATCGCGAAGGCCGCTCCCGCCCAGTCGAGCGGACGGTCGAGCGAAGCCGGCCAGGCCACGGGCGCGAACCCGAGCGCGACCGTGACAGCCATCAGCGCGAACTGCGCCGCGACCCAGGCGTCGCCTCTACCCGAGCTCGCTCGCGTCATCGGTGACGTCAGGCGTCTCCGGAAGCCGGCTCCGCCGGCTGGGAGGAGTCGCCGGCCGATGGCGCGAGCTGGACGAAGCGGGCGTCGTCGAAGCCCTCGGAGCGGAACCGCTCCACGAGCTCGGGCGGCGGCGGCTCGTCCACGGACAGCGCCATCAGGGCCTTATCGCCCTTGCGCGTGCGGGAGACGGCCATGTTCGCGATGTTGACGCCCGCCTCTCCGAACAGCGATCCGACACGGCCGATCACGCCCGGAACGTCGTCGTAGCGGAAGAAGACCATCAGCGGCGCCAGCTCCATCTCGAGCTCGAAGCCGAGCGCGCTCACGAGCCAGCGCCGGTTCTCGCGGCCGATCGTGGTTCCGGAGACGCGCACCTCCTCCCCCGCGCCCGAGACGTCGACTCGGACGAGGTTCGTGAAGTCGCGCGAGGCGCGCCGCCGCTCCTCTCCGACCTCGATCCCGAGCTCCGAGGCGACCACCGGGGCGTTCACGTAGTTCACGGTCTGCTCGACCCGGCCCTGGAAGGCGCCGTTCAGCGCGGCGACCGTGAGCAGGCGCGTGTCGTAGTCGGCCAGCGTCCCGTAGTACGTGAGGCCGATCCTGGACGGCCGCCCCCGGGCGAGCTCCATCGCCAGGCGCGCGAGTGTGGCCGTGAGCGGGATGAAGGCCCCGAGCACCTCGAGGTCCTCCGCGCCGATCACGGGGATGTTGACCGCGTTCGTCACCAGCGCCCCCTCCAGGGCCGCCGCGACCTGCTCGGCCACGATCACCCCGGCGCGGTCCTGAGCCTCCTCCGTCGACGCGGCGAGGTGGGGCGTGACGACGACGTTGTCGAGCTCCAGAAGAGGACCGGAGTACGGCTCGGCCGAGAAGACGTCCAGCGCTGCGCCCGCGAGCTTCCCGGAGCGAAGCGCATCGACCAGTGCGTCCTCGTCGATCAGCTCACCACGGGCCGCGTTGACGATCCGGGCGCCGTCTCGCATCGCCGCGAAAGCCTCCTTGCCGACCCCGCGCCTGGTCTCCGAGGTGAGCGGCTGGTGAAGCGTGAGGAAGTCGGCGGCCGCGTAGACGTCCTCGGCCGCTTCCGCCTGCTCGACCCCGAGCTCGCGGAAGCGCTCGGGCGCGACGAACGGGTCGTAGGCGACCACACGCATGCCGAGCCCCAGGGCCCGGCGGGCGACCTGCTGCCCGATGCGGCCGAAGCCGAGGATGCCGAGCGTCTTGTCGGCCACCTCGAGCCCCGCGTACGCCGCCCGGTCCCAGCGGCCCTGCTTGAGCGCGGCGTGCGCCTGGGGGATGTTGCGCGAGAGCGCGAGCAGGAGGCCGATCGTGTGCTCCGCTGCGGAGACGACCGTCGACTCCGGCGCGTTGGCAACGACGATCCCTCGTCTCGTGGCGGCGTCGACGTCGACGTTGTCCACCCCCACGCCCGCCCGGCCGATCACTCGCAGCTTCCCTGCTCGCTCGATCAGGTCGGCGGTGAGTTGCGTCTTCGAGCGGACGACGATGCCGTCGTACTCGCCGATCCGCTCGGCCAGGTCGCCGTCGTAGTCGACGTCGACGTCGAAGCGCTCCTCCAGATACTTCAAGCCCGCCGCGGCTATGGGCTCCCGGACGAGGACTCTCACACCGCTGTGCGCTCGTACGTCTCGAGCGCGCGACTGACCGCGACGCCGCGCTCGATCTCGGCGCCCAGCTCGGTCAGCGCCAGCTCGACGCCGGCGAGCGCCGTGGCGATGTCGAACACGTCGAACCAGCCGATGTGGCCGATGCGGATGATCTTGCCCTTGACCGGCCCCTGGCCGCCGGCGAGCGTGATCCCGAAGCGGTCGCGCAGGCCGAGAGTGACCTCCTGGGCGTCGACGCCGTCGGGCATCCTCACGGCCGTCACGACCGCCGAGCTGTCGTCGTCGGGAGAGAAGAGCTCGAGCCCCATCGCCTTGACGCCCTCCCGGCAGGCACGGCCGAGACGGACGTGGCGGTCGAAGGCGGCCTCGAGACCGTCCTCCAGCAGCAGGCCGAGCGCGACGTCCAGCGCCACGACGAGCGACACGGCGGGCGTGAAGGCGGCGTCGAGCTTCTCCTGCGCCTTGCGGTTGCGCTCCCAGTCGAAGTAGTAGCCGCGGGCGCGCCCGCCGTCGGTGGCGTGCGAGGCCGAGGCGAACGCGAGGCCGGGCGGTGTCATCAGCGCCTTCTGCGATCCGGAGACGACCACGTCGATGCCCCACTCGTCCGTCTCGAGCGGCACCGCCCCGAGGCTCGAGATCGCGTCGACCACCGAGAGCGCGCCGGCCTCGTGGGCGGCGGCTGCGAGAGCCCGGATGTCGGCGACGACGCCGGTCGAGGTCTCCGACTGCGTCAGGAGCACGGCCTGCGCGCCACCGAGCTCGCGCAGGCGCGCAGCCAGGTCGTCGGCAGCAGGCACCTCGCCCCATTCGTACGAGACGACCTCGACATCGCATTCGAAGGCGCGGGCGATCTCGACCCAGCGCTGGCCGAAGTTCCCCGCCGAGACCACGACCACGCGGTCTCCGGCGCTGCGTGACGTTCGCGACCGCCGACTCCATCGCGCCGGTGCCGGAGGCCGTGAACATGATCGGCTCCCGGGCCGTGCGAAAGACCTCGGTCAGCCGGTCGAGACAGCTGCGGAAGATCGGGCGGTAGTCGGGGCTGCGGTGGTGGACGACCGGCTCGGCCATGGCCGCCAGGACCTGGGGCGGAACGGGCGTCGGTCCGGGCGTGAAGAGGTGCCGCTTCATCGGTCTGACCCTAGCGAAGCGCCCGGCGAGGTCTAGTCTCCCGCTTCGTGGAGGCCCTGCTCGCGTTCGCCGCGGCGCTGCTGGCGCTCCGGTTGGCGGGCGGCCTCGTGGGGCGCCTGCGGGTTCGCCGGCGTCCGGAGCTGGCCGCGTGGGCGGCGTCGCTCGGCGCGTATGCGATCGCCTCGGCCGCGCTGGCCTGGGGCGCGGCGTCCGGCTGGAGCGACGAGGCGTTCCGCGTCTACTACCTGTTCGGCGGCCTGCTCACGGCGCCGCTCCTCGGGCTCGGCTCGCTGCTGCTCGTGGGCGTCAGGGCGGCGCTCCCGGTGACGCTCGTCTACTGCGGCGTGGCGGTCGGCGTGGTGCTGGCGGAGCCGCTCACGGCGAGCGTGTCCGGCACAGGCGATCCCGGACGCCTCCGAGCACCTCGACCTCTTCCCCGCCCGCCTGCTCGCCATCCTGGGCAACTCCCTCGGCACGATCGCGGTGGTCGGCGTCGCTCTCAAGACGATCCGGCGGCGGCCGGTCGGCAACGCGCTGCTCCTCGCCGGCGTCGCAGTCGCAGCCGCCGGGAGCGCCCTGGCCGGGCTGGGCGAGGCGCAGACGAGCGCCTCGATCGCACTCGCGGCGGCGCTGCTCTACGCAGGCTTCGTTCTTAACAAATAGCTCAAAACGGCATCGCTACCTTGCCGTCCGCTCGGACAACGAAGGGGCCCGTTCGAGCTGCTCGCCCAGGGCGACTGCGGCACAGTCCCGCCGCGGTGAGCTGCAGGCCCCGCTGCCCAGGGGGTTCTCGATGAGACAGCCAATCTGGTTGCTGCTGCTTGCGTGCGTGCTGGCGCTGGGCGCCGCTGCGCTGGAGGCGCCGCGCGAGTCGGCCGCCGGCGAGCGCCGCGTGCAGGCCGCCGCCATGCCGAGCGACTACCTGCTCGGCGACATCGCGCGCTACCGGCGTGAGACCTGGCGCTGGCAGAAGCTGATGGGCGTGCGAACGAGCCGCGCCAACGCGGTTCGCCGCCACCGGAGCCCGCACTACCGCCGCTGGGTGCGCAACCTGTGGCTGAAGCGCGCCGCCAAGCACCGCCACAAGGCGCACCGGCCGCCGCATCGCGCGGCCTGGAGGTGCATCCAGCGGTACGAGGGCCGCTGGAACGACCCGAACCCGCCCTACTTCGGCGGGCTCCAGATGGACATCTCCTTCCAGCGCATGTACGGGGCCGACCTGCTCCGGCGTAAGGGCACCGCCGACAACTGGAAGCCGGTCGAGCAGATGTGGGTCGCGGAGCGCGCTCTGCGGGCCGGACGCGGCTTCTATCCCTGGCCGAACACGGCGCGCTACTGCGGCCTGATCTAGGCCGAACGGGCCCGGCAGGGCAGGTATGCCTGCTACCGTGGAGCGCAAGACAAGAGCGAGTCCGGTTCGCGCTATGCGCCTTCCCTACCCGTTCGTGAGTGGTAAGAGGAGGTGTTTTTTTATGGCAAGCGGAACTGTTAAGTGGTTCAACGACAGCAAGGGCTACGGCTTCATCACCCCGGATGACGGGGCGAAGGACCTGTTCGTCCACCACAGCAGCATCGCCGGCGACGGCTTCAAGAGCCTCGCCGAGGGTGCGCGCGTGGAGTTCGAAGCGCGCGAGGGGACCAAGGGTCCCGAGGCGGCGAACGTCGCCCCGATCGCGTCGTAAGCAAGGCGTCGAGCCGTGGCCGCGGAAACGCGGCCACGGCTCCGCAACAAACGAGAGGATCGTGCATGGCTGAGAAAGAAGAGAAGGTCGAGTTCGAGGGCGAGGTGCTCGAGGCCATGCGCAACCGGATGTTCCGGATCAAGCTCGACAACGGGCATGAGACTCTCGGGTACATGGCCGGCCGAATGAAGCGCTATCGGATCAGGATCTTTCCGGGTGACCGCGTACGCATCGAGCTCTCGCCGTACGACCTGGACCGCGGCCGGATCGTCTACAGGCTCGGATAGCTGGTCGACATGGCCACATCGGCGAAGTCCACGGGCACGCAGCCCGGCTGGAGCGACGTCGAGGAACTGATCACACACCTTTGCGCGACAGGCGCCACCTTCGCGACCGCGACGTCCGCCGAGAGCTCGATCTCGCAGTACGAGCCCGGCGTGCGCTTGATGCTGGAGAGCAAGCGCGGCACGAGCTGGGTCGCGATCCCCGACGTCCAGACCTGCTGGGAGACGTTCGAACGGCTCGGCACAGTCAGCCGCGGCGACCTGCTCGAGCCCGGACGCTGCTCCGCCTTCATGTTCGCCTTGTTCTCACAGGTCAGCGGCGTCGAGGGCGACGCCGACTCGCTCGTGCTCCCCTGAGAGCGCCGGGCCTACGGCCCATCCTGAAGGCCGCAGGCCCGAACCAGAGGCGCTAGCTCGTCGCCGGCTGCGTCTCGAGCAGCTCGTCGAAGAGCGCCCGGTAGTGCACCATTGCCTGGCGCTGCTCCTCGGTGTCCGCGTCTGTCCGCTCCGAGATCGCGTACGCGGCCCGGTAGTTCTCGACCACGTGCGGATGGTCGACCGACACGTCGGCGGCGCGCTGCTCGAAGTCGTCGGTCGGGTAGCCGCGCTCGCGCATGACCTCGACAACCAGTACGTGCGCGTCGTTCAGCGCGCCGTCCGGGTCGTCCACGAACCGTTGCTGCACAGTGCCCCAACGGTCGGCGAAGCGGTCGCGGGCTCCGGGAGCGAGCGGGGTGATGTCCAGCTCCTCCCGACGCTTCTCACGGTCGGACAGCTCCGATTCCGCCTTCCGGCGGCTGCCGGCCTCCTCGATCGTCCGGTCGTACTCGGGGCCGAAGCCCTCTTGTAGGTGGCTCGTGCGGCGTTTGCGCGCGGCCGCCCACATCGCGAGCAGAACGACGACCACTGCGGCGGCGATGACGATCCATACCCAGGTCTCCATGTCGCATTCCTCCTCAGGTTGCGGCTGATGCGCTCCGGGGGAGCGCCCCGGGGGCTCGACTAGGGCTACCCGTCTACACGGGAACGAATCCCGTAGGCTGCACGGCATGGGACGCGGTTCGAGACCGAAGCGACGCTGGGCGGCCGACCGGCGGCGCAAGAAGAAGGAGCGCGAGCAGCGCAAGGCCCCGACGCCGCCGACCACCGGCCGCCGCAGCTAGCCGACTACCTCGACGAGCTCGTCGAGCGCGTCAGCAGGCTGCTCGGCGACGACCTCGTCGGCGTCTACCTCGCCGGCTCCGGAGCCCTCGGCGGCTACATCCACGGCCGCAGCGACGTCGACGTCGCCCTCGTGACACGCGGCCCGCTCTCCCGATCGACGAAGGAGGCGCTCGTCGCCGCCCTGCGCCACGAGGCGCTGCCGTGCCCGGCGCGGGGGCTCGAGCTGGTGGTGTACGCCCGGGGCCGGCCGCTGCCCGAGCTCAACCTGAACAGTGGCGCCCGGATGGACTTCCTGGCGACGTTCGAGCCGGGCGAGGACTCGCCGCACTGGTTCGTGCTCGACCGGGCGATCCTCGGCCAGCGCGGGCTCGTGCTGACTGGCCCGCCGCCAAGCCAGGCGTTCCCGCCGCCGGCCGAGGAGGAGATCCTCGAGGCGCTGGCGGTCGGCTTGCGGTGGTACCGCGAGCGGCCCGAGGCGCCCCGCGACGACGCTGCCCTGAACGCGGTCCGGTCGCGCGCCTATCTGGAGACGGGGCGCTGGGCGTCGAAGGCCGAGGCCGTCGCGCTGCTGCTGGACGAGGTCAGTGCCGCTGTCGAGAGCCGGAGAAGGCAGCGGCGAGACCCAGCCCGATGAAGATGGTTCCCGAGACGTAGCGCTGCATCGCGGCATAGACGCGGCTGGAGCGCAGCAGGTTGCCGGCGGTTCCGGCGAGCACGGCGTACAGCCCGTCGCTCAGGAAGCCGAGGGCCACGAACACGAGGCCGAGGAAGACGATCTGCAACGCGGCCGAGCCCGCATCCGGGTCGACGAACTGGGGCAGGAACGCCAGGAAGAAGAGCGCGGTCTTCGGGTTGAGGACGTTCACCACGGCGCCCTGCCTGAGCAGCGCGGAGAGCGGCGCCGGCCGCACCTCCACGTTCCCCGGCTCGACCCGGGTCAGGAGCGCTCGTACGCCGAGGAAGACGAGGTAGGCGGCGCCCAGGTACTTGACGACGTTGAAGGCGACGGCCGAGGAGACGAGCAGCGAGGAGAGCCCGATCGCGGCGGCGGCGATGTGCACGAGCGAGCCGAGGTGAACGCCGACCACCGAGACCAGGCCTGCAGCGCGGCCCTGCTCGACGCTGCGGGTGACGATGTAGAGCACGGCCGGGCCCGGCACGACCAGGAGCGCGACGGCGGCCACCACGAACAGCCCGAGCGTGCCGGGGTCGGGAATCACGCGCTCAGCTTCTCCCGCAGGCGCTCGTTCACGACCTTCGGGTTCGCCTTGCCCTGGGTCTCCTTCATCACCTGCCCGACGAAGTAGCCGATCAGGCCTTCCTTGCCCCCGCGGTAAGCGGCTACCTGGCCCTCGTTCTCGGCCAGGACCCGGTCGATGACGGGGTCGAGCTCGGACACGTCCGTGACCGCCGCTTCCGCGAGATATCGAGCGGCCGAGAAGCCCGGCTCTCCGCTCGCGGCGATCGCCTCGTCGAAGACCCCGCGCGGAATCGCCTCGCGGCCCTCGATCAGCTTCGCGAGCTCACCAGGGTCGACCGCATCGGGATCGACGCCTGCGCCGGCGAGCTGGTTCATGATCACGTTCGCGGCCGCGCGTGCGTCCCCGCCTGCAGTGACGACGGCCTCGTAGAGCCGGTCTCGACCGCTCGTGACGAGACCGCTTGCCGTCTCGAAGTCAAGCTCGGGCTCCAGGCGCCGCACCCGCGCCCCCGGCAGCTCGGGCACCTCGGCCCGCAGCCGCTCGACGAGGCCGGGCGGCGGCACGATCGGCACGAGGTCCGGCTCGGGGAAGTAGCGGTAGTCCTCGGCCTCCTCCTTCGAGCGTCTGGCGGTGAGCGCACCGGAGCCCGCGTCGAAGTCGTACGTCTGCTGCACGACCTCGCCGCCCGACTCCCAGACTGCGATCTGGCGCTCGACCTCGGCGTCGATGCCGCGGGCGATGAAGTTGAACGAGTTCATGTTCTTGATCTCGGTGCGCGTCCTGTAGCCGGCCTCCCCCACCTCGCGCACGGAGACGTTCGCGTCGACGCGGAGCGTGCCCTTCTCCATCTCGGCGTCGGAGATCCCGAGCTCGACGATCGTCTGGCGCAGGAGCTGGAGGAAGCGCCGGGCTTCCTCGGCCGAGCGCAGGTCGGGCTCGGTGACGATCTCGACTAGGGGGGTCCCGCCGCGGTTGAAGTCGACCAGCGAGTACTCCGACCCGCCGATCCGGCCGCCGGCGCCGCCGACGTGCACCGTCTTCGCCGCGTCCTCCTCGAGGTGGGCTCGGGTGATCCCGATCTCGTGGTCGCCCTCGGCGCCCGGGACGGCGAAGCGGCCGTCGCTGCAGAGCGGGATGTCGTACTGGGAGATCTGGTAGCCCTTGGGCAGGTCCGGATAGAAGTAGTTCTTGCGGTGAAACAGGGCCCGCTCCGCGATCCGGCAGCCGAGCGCGAGGCCGAGCTTCACGGTCGCCGCGATCGCCTGCTCGTTCGGCACCGGCAGCGCTCCGGGATGAGCCAGGCAGACCGGGCAGGTGCGCGTGTTCTCGGGCGACCCGTACTCGAGCTCGCAGCCGCAGAACATCTTCGTCCGCGTCTTCAGGTGGATGTGGATCTCGAGGCCGACGACGGTCTCCCAGTTCATCGCAGCCTCTCGGGGACGTAGTCGAAGCCGATCGCCTTCTCGAGCGCGTGGCCGACGCGGAAGAGCGTGTTCTCGGCGAACTGCGGGCCCACGATCTGCAGGCCCACCGGCAGGCCCTCGGACAGGCCGCAGGGGATCGAGAGCCCCGGCAGACCGGCCATGCACGACGGGATCGTGAGCAGGTCCGAGAGGTACATGGCGAGCGGGTCCTGGCTCCTGGCGCCGAGCGGGAACGCGACCGTCGGCGAGGTGGCCGAGACGAGCACGTCGAAGTCCTCGAACGCGGCACGATGCTCGTCGGCGATCACGGTTCGCACCTTCTGGGCCTGGCCGTAGAAGGCCTCGTAGTAGCCGGCCGACAGCGCGTAGGCGCCGAGCATGATCCGGCGCTTGGGCTCGTCGCCGAAGCCCTCGTCCCGGGTGCGCTCGACCATGCCGTGGTAGCCGCCGTTCTCGACCCGGAGGCCGTAGCGAACGCCGTCGTAGCGGGCCAGGTTGGACGAGGCCTCCGCTGGGGCGATCAGGTAGTAGCAGGGCAGGCCGTAGTCGACCGAGCGCGGCAGGCTCGTCTCCCCCACCTCCGCGCCCAGCTCGCGGCAGAGCTCGATCGTCCGCTCGACCGCCTCGCGCACGCCCGGCTCGATCCCCTCTGCGTCGTTCAGCTCGCGCGGGACGCCGACGCGAACCCCCTTCAAGTCCTCGGCCTCGGGGAGCTCGACGGTCGGTGTGTCGGCCGTCGTCGAGTCCAGCGGGTCACGGCCGGCGATCACGCGGTAGAGCAGCGCGCAGTCGCGCACGGTCTTCGTCGTCGGTCCGACCTGGTCGAGGCTGGAGGCGAACGCGACGATCCCGTACCGCGACACGGTGCCGTACGTCGGCCGCAGGCCGACGATCCCGCAGAGCGCGGCAGGCTGCTTGATCGAGCCGCCCGTGTCCGAGCCGAGCGCCCAGGGCGCCAGCCCGCCGCGACACCGCCGCGGCCGAGCCTCCGCCCGAGCCGCCCGGGACACGCGTCGGGTCCCAGGGGTTGTGCGTGGGCCCGTAGGCGGAGTTCTCCGTGGAGGAGCCCATCGCGAACTCGTCGGTGTTGGTCTTGCCGAGGAGAGCCAGGCCCGCGTCCTTCACGCGCGCGGCCACGGTCGAGTCGTAGACCGGCACGTAGCCCTTCAGGATCTTCGAGCCGGCCGTCGTCTCGACGCCCTTCGTCCCGATCACGTCCTTGAGCGCGATCGGCACGCCCTCGCGGTCGGGCTCCTCGGCCAGCGTCAGGTAGCAGTGCAGCTCGTCGTCGCGGGCGTCGATCGCGGCGCGATAGGCGTCCCAGAGCTCCTGCGCGGAGACCTCCTTGCGCTCCAAGAGGCCCAGCGCCTCCTCGGCCGTCAGACGGAGGGTGTCGATCACACCGACGGCTCCGGCTCGTTGGTCGGTGGGACGCGGAAGAAGCCGCCCTCGGTCTCGGGCGCGTTGGCGAGCGCCTGCTCGCGCGGAAGCGACGGGACGGGCTCGTCCTCGCGCCAGACGTTGACCAGGTCGAGCGGGTGCGAGGTCGGCTCGACGTCCGTCAGGTCGAGCTCGGACACCTTCCCCACCGACTCGAGGATCGAGGCGAGCTGTCCTCCGAGGCGCTCGAGCTCCTCCTCGCTCAGGGCGAGGTGCGCGAGCCGGGCGACGTGCTCGACCTGCTCTCTCGTGATTGCCATCGTGTCGAAATCCTCCCAGAAACTGCTGAGGGCCCCTTCCGGGGCCCTCGGCGACTTTCGGCTCTCGGAAGGTCTAGATCGGCTGGACGTTCGCGGCCTGAAGGCCCTTGTCGCCCTGGACGATCTCGAATTCCACCTTCTGACCCTCGGTCAGCGAGCGGTAGCCGTCCATGTTCACGGCCGAGTGATGGACGAAGACGTCGTCCCCACCTTCGCGCTCGATGAAGCCGAAGCCCTTCTCGTTCGAGAACCATTTCACGGTGCCCTGAGCCAACGATTCCTCCTTACAAACAAACGACGGCCCGGGCACCGAGCCGCCGAACTGGATACAACGCGCGGAACTGTAGCGTCACTGCTTTGGGTAGGCAAGCAGGTTCCGGCGATAGCGGGCGGCGCGGACCGTGCTCCGGAGCAGCATCGCGATCGTCATCGGGCCGACGCCTCCGGGAACCGGGGTGATCAGGCCCGCGCGCTCGGCCGCGGCGGGGTCGACGTCGCCGACGATCCCGTCGTCGGTGCGGTTGATCCCGACGTCCACGACCGTTGCTCCCTGCTTCACGTCCGCGGCTCCGACGAGGCCTTGTCTGCCCGCCGCGACCACGAGCACGTCCGCCTCGCGCGCCTCGGCAGCCAGGTCGGCTGTGCGGGAGTGGCAGATCGTGACGGTGGCGTTGCGCTGCAGCAGCAGATGGGCCACCGGCTTGCCGACGATCTCGCTGCGGCCGATCACGACCGCGTTGGCGCCCTCGAGCGAGACGTCGTACTCGTCCAGGAGCGCCAGGATCCCGAGCGGCGTCGCCGGCACGTGCGTGGGCTCGCCGAGGTAGAGCTGGCCCGCGTTGAAGGGGTGGAAGCCGTCGACGTCCTTGATCGGCTCGACGGAGCGGACGACCCGGTTCTCGTCGATCCCCGCAGGGAGCGGGACCTGGACGAGGATGCCGTCGAGCCCCTCGTCCGCGTTCAGCTCGGCGACGAGGCCGAGCACATCCGCCTCGGAGGCGTCCTTTGGGAGCCGATGGTCGCGGGCGTCGATGCCGGCCTCGCGGGCGGCCTTGTGCTTGTTGCGAATGTAGATGTCCGAGGCGGCGTCGTCGCCTACGAGCACCGTCGCGAGTCCAATCGTGCCCTCGAGGTCGGCGACTTCCTCTGCCACCTCCGCGCGAATGCGGGCGCCGAGTGCCCTCCCGTCCATGATCGTCGCCGCCATCGAGGCGCGGAGGTTACCGCCGCCGTGAGAATAGGCCCGTGACGCGCTTCCCGCGCAAGAACGACCCCGACTCGATCCGTGCCCGGCAGGAGCTCCTGGGCCTGGACGGCGAGGTCGTCGGGCTCGAGCTCGAGCCCTGGGCGAAAGCGGCCGAGCAGCTGACCGGGGCTGCGGTGATCCCCGTCTCCGTCGTCGGGCCGATGCCGGTCTCCCTGGGCGAGTACGAGCTCGACGAGGAGGGGGCCGTCGTCGAGGTCGCTCGTGGCGCGGACGAGGTCTTCGTCCCGCTGGCACACACCGAGGGCGGCCTGACCGCCTCGATGCAGCGTGGGATCAAGGCGGTCGCGGAATCGGGCGGTTTCCGCACCCACGTGCTAGCCGACCGGATCACGCGCGCTTCCTGCTTCGTCTGCGGCGACGTGGCCGAGGCGGTCGAGCTGGCGCGGTGGATCGAGGGCGAGGTCGACGCGATGCGGTCCTGGCTGCAGGAGTCCCCGCTCCCCGAGCTGTCACGCCATGCGGTGCTTCGGGAGGTCAAGACCCATGTCGTCGGCCCGATGTGCCACGTCCTGTGGCGCTGGACGACCGGCGACGCGGTCGGGCCGAACATGATGACCCGCAACGCCTATGCGCTGAACATGGGCTACGTCCTGGAGCAGGCGCCGGTGAAGCCGCAGCGCGCGATGCTCGAAGCGAACATGGGCGGGGACAAGAAGCCGTCGTTCGAGTTCTTCCAGTCCGGGCACGGCAAGACGGTGATCGCGGAGACGACGCTCTCGGACGAGGCCGTGCGCCGCGTGCTGCGGACGACCGTGGACGACCTGCTCGAGCTCTCGTGGGTGGGCACTCACGGCGCGGTTGCGAGCGGGATGCAATCGGTGGCGTTCACCCCCGCCTCGGCGATCGCCGCCGTCTTCGCGTGCACCGGCCAGGACCTGGGCATGGTCGGGACGTCGTCGATGGCGCACGGGACGGGACGGCGCGTGGAGGGCGGGCTGCACGTCTCGATCCGCTTCCCCGGGATCGAGGTCGGGACGGTCGGCGGCGGGACGACGCTCCCCTACGCGCGCACCTGGCTGGGGCTGATGGGCTGCGCGGGGCCGGGCAAGGTGTACCGCTTCGCCCAGGTCGTCGCGGCTGCTGCGCTCGCGCTCGAGATCTCGGCCTCCTCGGCCATGGCCACAGCCGGCTCCGAGAATTTCTTCCGCGCCCACCACGAGCGCGGCGGGCTGCGTTAGGGAACTCGCTTCCCCGTACGGGGGACGCCTGCTAGACCCGCCTCCACGAGGGTGAGCCTGATGCGGCTCATGCGGCCGGCGCGCCCATCACTGCGCCCGAAAACACTCCTGTTCGCCCTGCTCGCACTCGCGGCTCTTCCGGCGACCGCCCAGGCGCACGCCGGGCACGGCGTTCGCCAACTCGAGGGCACGGTGCAGATCGTCCACTCCGACGACTTCGCCCACCGCCGAGCGACGTTCGGCTACGACCTGCTCGCCGGCGGCCGCAGGCTCTCGCTGCGCGGCCCGAAGCAGCGCCTCGCCCGCCTCGCAGGCACGCAGGTCCGGGTCGCGGGCCGTCTGCGCGGGAACGCGCTGTCGGTCACGAGCCTCCGAAGCGTTCGCCGAGCTGCTTCGGGCTTTCAGGCGGTCTCCGACGGCCCGCGCGAGACGGCGGTGCTGCTCGTCAACTTCGCCTCGGCGCCGGCCGAGCCGTTCACCGCCGAGCGCGCGCGCCAGGTCGTGTTCACCGACCCCGACTCCGTCGACGCCTACTACCGCGAGCAGTCGTTCGGCCGCGTCTCCTTCACCGGCCGGGACCGCGCGGACGGCGACGTGTTCGGCTGGCTCACGATCGGGAGCGCGACCGAGGGCTGCCCGTACAGGGCGTGGAGCACCGCCGCCCGCGCGGCCGCGCAGGCAGACGGCGTCGACCTCACCGGCTACAAGCACCTGATCTACGTCTTCCCCCACGTCGGCAGCTGCGGCTGGGGCGGCCTCGGCGAGCTGCCCGGCGACGAGAGCTGGGTCAACGGCTCTCCGAGCCTACGGGTGATCGGCCACGAGCTCGGCCACAACCTCGGCGTCCACCACGCCAACGGGCTCCGCTGCGTCGACGGCGTCGGCCAGGGCCTCGCGCTCGCCGAGAGCGAGAGCTGCGCTGCAGAGCGAGTACGGCGACCCGTTCTCGATCATGGGCAGCTCCTCGAACCGCCACGTGAGCGCCTGGCACAAGGCGCACCTGGGCTGGGTGGCCGGGGCCGGCGTGCGCACGATCTCCGCCACGGGCACCTATGCGGTCTGGCCGCTCGGGTGGCTCACGCCGGGCCCGCAGCTGCTGAAGATCTCGCGCGGCGACGGCTCGTTCCTCTACGTCGACTTCCGGCTCCCCTACCGGAGCTCGTTCGAGACCTTCGCTTCGAGTGCGCCTGCCGTGAACGGCGTGACGTTGCGCCTCGCTCCTGACGTCGACAGCTACGTCCAGTCGGCGCTCGTGGACGCGAAGCCGAAGACCCACAGCATGGACGACGCGCCCCTCTTGCCAGGGCAGGCGCTGACCGACCCGGTCTCGGGCGTCACCGTCACCACGGAGGCCGTCAACCCGTGGCGCGCCGACGTCAGGGTGACGATGCCCGCCGGAGTCACGCCTCCGCTGCCTCCGACCCCGCCGGGCGACAGGTCTGCACCGTCCGCGGCAACGAACCTGTCCGCGACGGCGGATACCCAGGTGCGCCTCTCCTGGACGCCCGGCTCCGACAACGTCGGCGTCGCCGGCTACTGGGTCACCCGCGACGGCACCGTGGTCGGGTCCCCGACCGGGACGACGTTCTCGGACGACACCGCGGTGGCCGACCACACGTACGCGTATCGCGTGCGCGCCTACGACGCCGCGGGCAACGTCTCCCCCGAGACGGCTGCGCTCGCCGTGACCACCCCGGCGGCCGCCGCCGACACGACGGCGCCGACCGTGCCCGGCCGCTTCCGCGGGCTCGTCAGCGGCACCTCGGTCTACCTCTCGTGGGACCCGAGCTACGACGCCGGCGGGCTCTCCGCGTACCTCGTCTCCCGCGACGGCGTCGAGATCGGGAGCACGGCCGGAACGCTCTACATCGACTCCGCCCTCGAGCCGGGCCGCTCGTACGCGTACCGGGTGCGCGCACGCGACCGTGGGGGCAATCTCGGCGGCGCGACCGAGATGGTCGTGACGATCCCGGCGTCGACGAGCCCGCCTCCGCCTCCTCCCGGGGACTCCCGCCGCCTCCCCTGCCGCCTCCCGGTCCGGGAGCGGGACATCGAGCCGGTCCGGTGCTCGTCTCGGCGCCGCGCCTCCGCGGCCGCGCGCGGGTTGGCGCGCGCCTCGTCGTGCGGCCCGGCCGCTGGAACGGCGCGCTGCCGAAGCTCGCCTACCAGTGGCTCCGCTGCCGCCCGCCCGCGGGTGCGTGCAGCGTGATCCCCCAGGCTCGACGGTCGAGCTACCGGCCGACCCGGGCCGACGTCGGCTTCATGCTGCGGGTGGTCGAGACGGCCACGAACGGCGTCGGCCGCGCCACGGCCGCGTCGAGCCCGAGCGTTCGCGTCAAGCGCCGCTAGCTGCGCTCGAGCAGCGCGATCGGCGGGTCCCCGAGCTCCAGCTCGCCGGACCGCTCCGCCCCGGTCAGGACGTCTCGCCAGGTTCCCGGCGGCAACCGAAGTCGCTTCTCGCCGCCGTGGACGCCGACGGCGACGACCACGTCCTCGCCCCGCCGGAACGCGCACATCCCCGGAGGAGCGGCCAGCGGCTCGTACGGGCCGAGCTCACGCCGGGCTCTGAGGGCCAGCGTCGCGCGCACCAGCGCGAGCTTGGGCGGTAGCGACGGCGAGTCGAGCAAGCGCCGCCGCAACGCGAAGTCGACGGGTCGACGGTTGTCCGGGTCCACGAGGCTGAACGTCTCCAGCTCGTCGCCCTGGTAGATGTCGGGCACGCCCGGGGACGTCAGCTTGAGCAGTGTCATCGCGAGCGAGATCCGCCGCCCCTCCGCGGCGACCCGGACCGCGAAGGCCTCGAAGCCCGGCGGCAGCTCCTCGTAGAGTGCCCGGATCGCGTCGCGCACGCTCCGCTCGTGCGCCTCGTTCGGCTCGATCCAGTTGCTGTTGCGCTTGGCCTCGCGCAGGGCCTTCTCCATGTACGCCTCGATCCGCTCCCGCTTGACCGGCCAGGCGCCGACGAGGGTCTGCCAGAGGAGGTAGTCCTCGTTCGGGTCGTCGAGCCGGCGCCACCCACGCACGGCGGTGGCCCATTCCCCGGCCAGGCCCGCGAGCGAGACGATCCGCGCCCGCACGTCGCCGCTCCGCTTGGTGTCGTGCGTCTGCGTCGCGAGCAGGTGCTGCGGGAAGCGGGCCTCGCGCTCGAGGTTGGCGCGATGGAACTCGTCGACCGGCAGCGTGAAGCGGTCGGGATTCCCGCCGACCTCGTTCAGCGCGCGTCAGCCTGAACCAGCGGTAGAAAGCCGTGTCCTCGACCCCCTTGGCCATGACGGGCCCGGTCGTCTGCTGGAAGCGCGTGACGAGCTCGTCGTGCCCACGATCGGCGAGCAGCAGGATCCGGCGCAGGTCGTCCGGCACGTGCGCCAGCGCCTCGCGGTCCGCATCCTCGACCCGGCCGGACGACGGCTCGACGTACGTCCGGTAGACCTGGAGCGACGCGGCCGCCTCCTCGAGCCCCGGGTGGTCGAGCAGCTCGCGCAGCTTCCGGAACTCCCGCTGGAAGTCGGTGCGCGCGAGCTCGAGCTTCGCCTCGTCCGCGACCTCCGCGAACGAGCGCGCCTCGCCCGTGAGCTCGGCGTACAGCTCGGTCAGCGGCTCCTCGCCGGCCGGGTCGACGAACAGAGCCGTGACGTCGTTGGCGAACTCGTACCCGGTCGTGCCCTCGACCGGCCAGTCGCGCAGCGACTCGCCCGGCTCGAGGATCTTCTCCACCCACACCGGCCGGCCGCGCAGACGCTCGAGATAGCCGCGAGGATCCGCGAGCCCGTCCGGGTGGTCGATGCGAAGCCCCTGCACGAGGCCCTCGTCGAGGAGCTCGAAGACCTTTGCGTGGGTCGTCTCGAAGACCTCGGGATCCTCGGCGCGCACCCCGGCGAGCTCGTCGATCGTGAAGAAGCGGCGGTACCAGCCGCTCTTCGGCTCGAAGTCGAAGAACTGCTCCCGCAGCCGGAGGATCGCGCCAGTACGGGTTCTCGTCGCTCGCGGCCATGTGGTTGGGGACGACGTCGACGATCACGCCGAGCCCGGCCGAGCCCCCTTGGGAACATAGGGCCCGTAGGGCGTCCTCCCCGCCGAGCTCCTCGGAGACGCGAGTCGGGTCGACGACGTCGTAGCCGTGCGTCGAGCCGGAGCGGGCCTGCAGCACCGGCGACAGGTAGAGGTGCGAGATGCCGAGGTCCCGCAGGTACGGCACGATCGCCCGAGCCTCCGCGAAGCCGAAGTCGGGCGTCAGCTGGAGCCGGTACGTCGCGCGGAAGTCGCTCACGAGCGGCGGAGCACGACGATCGAGCGCTCGATCAGCGGCACCTCGTCACGGGCCGCGAAGGCTCGCGATCCCGCCTCCAGTCCCGGCTCGGCCGTCGCGAGCTCGAGCACCCAGCGCGCGCCGAAGCGCCGCGCGGGGATCCGGAACGTCACCGGCTCGAAGTGGGCGTTGAACATGAGCAGGAACGAGTCGTCCCGCTCGGGCTCGCCCCACGGCGTCAGGTCCTGGAGGCGCTCGCCGTTCAGGAAGACGCCGAGCGCGCGCCCGCCCGGGTCCTCCCAGTCGCGGATCGTCATCCGCCGCCCGTCCGGGCGGAACCACCAGACGTCGGGCAGCCCGCCGGCGCCGCCGTTCTGCCCCTCGAGAAACCGCGTGCGGCGGAAGACCGGGTGCGCCTTCCGCAGCGCGATCAGCCGCTTCGTCCACTCGAGCAGCTGCATGCGTGGCTCGTCGAGCTCCCAGTCGAACCAGGAGATCTCGTTGTCCTGGCACCAGGCGTTGTTGTTGCCGCCCTGCGTCCGCGCGAGCTCGTCGCCGCCGAGCAGCATCGGCACGCCCTGGGAGAGCAGGAGCGTCGTCAGGAAGTTGCGCTGCTGGCGGCGCCGCAGCTCGACGATCGCCGGGTCGTCGGTCGGCCCCTCCACGCCGTGGTTCCACGAGCGGTTGTGGTTCTCGCCGTCGCGGTTGTCCTCGAGGTTGGCCTCGTTGTGCTTCTCGTTGTAGGAGACGAGGTCGGCGAGCGTGAACCCGTCGTGCGCGGTGATGAAGTTGATCGAGGCGAACGGCTGCCGCCCGTCGGACTCGTAGAGGTCGCTCGAGCCCGTGAAGCGCGCCGCGAACTCGCCCACGCCCTTCTCGCCGCGCCAGTAGTCGCGCATCGTGTCGCGGTAGATGCCGTTCCACTCGCTCCACAGGACGGGGAAGTTGCCGACCTGGTAGCCGCCGGGCCCGACGTCCCACGGCTCGGCGATCAGCTTGACCTGGGAGAGCACCGGGTCCTGGTGGATGATGTCGAAGAAGGCGTGCAGGCGATCGACGTCGTACAGCGTCCGCGCCAGCGCCGAGGCCAGGTCGAAGCGGAACCCGTCGACGTGGCACTCCGTGACGAAGTAGCGGAGCGAGTCCATGATCAGGCGCAGCACGCTCGGATTGACCGTGTTGAGCGTGTTGCCCGTGCCCGTGTAGTCCATGTAGAAGCGCGGGTCGTCCGGGACGAGGCGGTAGTAGGCGCTGTTGTCGACGCCCTTGAACGAGAGCATCGGGCCGAGGTGGTTCCCCTCCGCGGTGTGGTTGTAGACCACGTCGAGGATCACCTCGATACCGGCCTTGTGCAGGGCTTTCACCATGCCCTTGAACTCCAGCACCTGCTCGCCGCGCGTGCCCGTCGCGGCGTAGAGCGCGTGCGGCGCGAAGTACCCGATCGAGCTGTAGCCCCAGTAGTTGGTCATTCCCTTGCCCGCCAGGAACTGCTCGTCTGCGATGTGGTGGATCGGCAGCAGCTCGACTGCGGTCACGCCGAGCGCGACGAGGTAGTCGATCGTCCGCTCCGAGGCGAGGCCCGCGTAGGTCCCGCGCAGGTCCTCGCGCACACGCCGATCGCTCTTCGTGAAGCCCTTGACGTGGGCCTCGTAGATGATCGTCTCGCTCCAGGGCGTTCGCGGCGGCCGGTCCCCCTGCCAGTCGAAGCGCTCGTCCACGACCACCGACTTCGGGATCGCCGCTGCACTGTCGCTGATGTCGGCGTGACAGGTCCGCGTCGTCGCTCCCGTCGGCGACGTAGGGAAGCGTGTTCGCGCGCTCCCAGCGAATCGGGCCCTCGATCGCCTTCGCGTACGGGTCGATCAGGAGCTTGGCCGGGTTGAAGCGCAGTCCGCGGGCGGCGTCGTAGGGGCCGTGCACCCGGTAGCCGTACCGCTGGCCCGTGCCGACCTCCGGCAGGTAGCCGTGCCAGTGGTGTGCGGTGCGCTCGGTCAGCTCGACGCGCGTCTCGACGTCAGCGTCGTCGAACAGGCAGAGCTCGACTCGCTGGGCATGCTCGGAGAAGAGCGAGAAGTTCGTTCCCGCCCCCGTCGACGTCGCGCCGAGCGGGAAGGGATTGCCCGGGCCAGAGCTTCACCGTCGGAGCTCGGCCGTGAGCGCGTCGAAGTCCGCGACCAGCTCGACCGCGCCGCGGCGGACGCGCAGGACGCGGCCCTCGACCGTAGTCGAGACCTCGCGCGGAAGGCCGCGTCTCAGGGCGAGCAGGTCCCGGTAGAAGGCGCGGAGCTCCTCGTCCCCGGCCGACGGGTCGAGCTTCGAGCGCTCGAAGGTCTCCGGCGCCTGCGGGTCGGGCACCTCCTCACCGGAGAAGGCGGCGAAGGCCGCGAACTCGCGCCGCCTGCCTTCGCGCGTCGCTTCGGCGATCGCGGGATCGATGTGGTCGGTGAAGAACTGGAACGGCCGCCGCTCTCCGTACTCCTCGCCCTGGAAGAGGAGCGGCGTCTGCGGCGCGAACAGCGTCACGGCCGCTCGCAGGCGCAGCTCCTCGGGCCGGGGACGGTCGCCGAGCGCGCGGTTTCCGACCTGGTCGTGGTTCTGCGAGCAGACGATCAGGCGCTCGGGCGGTGTGCGCTCGAGCTGGGCGGCGAGGCCCTCCAACGACCCGTACTCCGCGTAGTAGGCCTCGCGCTCGCCGGTCAGGAGGGCGTGCAGCTCGTGGTGGAGCTCGTCGGCCCACTGGGCGTCGTGGCCCCACTCCTCGATCGGCCGCAGGTCGCCCGTCTCCATCTCGGAGGTGACGAGCGCCGGCCTGACGCGCTCCGCCAGCTCCGCGAGCACGTGGGTGGGCGAGTCGTCGAACACGGCGTGCGTGGCATCGAGCCGCAGCCCGTCGATCCCGTAGTCCCGCGTCCACATGACGGCGTTCTGGATCGCCCACTCGCGCACGGCCGGCTGGGAGTAGTCGATCGCGTCGCCCCAGAAGGTCTGGTGCCGATCCGTGAAGTAGGGACCGAACGCGCGCAGGGCCTCGTTGCCGGGCCCGACGTGGTTGTAGACGACGTCGAGGATCACGCCGAGGCCGTCGCCGTGGGCCGCCTCGACGAGGCGTGCGAGCCCTTCCGGCCCGCCGTAGGCCGGATGCGGCGCCCACGTGTAGAGACCGTCGTAGCCCCAGCCCCGCTCGCCCGGGAAGGTGGCGACCGGCATCAGCTGGATCGCCGTGACCCCCAGGTCCCGCAGCTCCCGCAGGCGTGGGATGACGCCGTCGAAGGTGCCGTCAGGGCTGAAGGTGCCGACGTGCAGCTCGTACAGCACCAGTTCGTCGAGGGACAGCCCGTCCCACTCGGCCGGCCGAGGCAGGTCGACGACCGCGGAAGGGCCGCCCACGCCCTGCGGCTGCCAGCGCGAGCAGGGATCGGGCCAGGCCTCGCCGTCGAGCACGTAGAGGTACTCGTCGCCGTGCCGGGCCGGCAGCTCGGCCTCCCAGACACCATCCCCGGCCTCGGCCAGCTCGTGCTCGGCCCCGTTCAGGCGCAGCACGACGGGCCCTCGCGAGGCGAGGCTCCAGACGCGGAAGTCGACCACGCCGTCGCGAGGCGTGGCACCGAGCGTGCGACGAACGGCGAGCACGGACGCGGCACGTTACCCGCCGAGTCGCCCGACAAACGCCCTGGGCGCTTGACCCACGCGGATGCCGGGCCTAGGCTCGCCTGGTCGAGGGCGGCCGAGGAGGGCGCATCTCAGAGCAGGCGCACAACGGGGCTGCGGCGCCCAAGCTCCGGCGACTCGCGTCGCCGGTCGACCGCATGCGGGCGCAGTACGACGTGGTCGTCGTGGGCTCGGGTTACGGCGGGTCGATAGCCGCGTCACGGCTCGCGCGTGCCGGGCGCTCGGTTTGCCTGCTCGAGCGCGGTCGTGAGCTGCAGCCCGGCGAGTACCCGGACAACGCGGCCGAGGCGCTGCGCGAGTTCCAGGTCGACCACCCGCGCGCGCACGTCGGCCCCGACACCGGGCTCTTCGACTTCCACGTCAACGACGACATGAACGTCTTCGTCGGCTGCGGGCTGGGCGGCACCTCCCTCGTGAACGCGAACGTCTGCCTGCCGGCCGAGGATCGCGCGCTCGCCGACCCCGTCTGGCCGGCCGCGTTGCAGACGCCGGGGGCCCTGGAGCAGGGTTACGAGCGAGCGAGGGCCATGCTCAGGCCGGAGGCATACCCCACCGCTCTGCCGCAGCTGCCCAAGCTCGCCGCGCTCGAGCGGGCGGCGACGGGAACGGGAGGCGAGTTCTACCGCCCGCCGATCAACGTCACCTTCGCCGACGGGGTCAATCACGTCGGCGTCTACCAGCAGGCCTGCCGCCTCTGCGGCGACTGCGTCAGCGGCTGCAACTACCGGGCGAAGAACACCACGCTGATGAACTACCTGCCGGACGCGGTCAACCACGGGGCGGAGATCTACACGCAGGCGCGCGTCGACCGCGTCGAGCGGCGAGAGGGTCGCTGGCTCGTCCACTACAGGCTGCTCGACGCCGGCCGCGAGCGGTTCGAGACGCCGGAGCAGTTCGTGTCGGCCGAGGTCGTCGTGCTCGGCGCCGGCGCTCTCGGCTCGACCGAGATCCTCCTGCGCTCCGAGCAGGCCGGGCTGACGGTGTCGGAGCAGCTCGGGAAGCGCTTCACCGGCAACGGCGACGTGCTCGCGTTCGCCTACAACGTCGACCAACCCGTGAACGGCGTCGGCTTCGGGGACCACAACGTCGGCGAGGTTCCGCCCGTCGGCCCGTGCATCGCCGGGATCATCGACCTGCGCGGACGGGGCGAGCTCGATCACGGAATGGTGATCGAGGAGGGCGTGATCCCGGGCGCAGTGTCCGTGGCGCTGCCGCACGTCTTCCCCTTCGTCGCGCAGCACCTCGGCCGCGACACCGACGGCGGCATGCGCGACTTCTACGAGGAACGGAAGCGCGAGCTCGAGTCGATGCTGCAGGGAGCACACCAGGGTGCGATCGGGCACACGCTCACGTTCCTCGTGATGACGCACGACGACAGCGGCGGCGAGATCGTGCTCGGCGAAGGCGACCGCGCCCGGGTCGTGTGGCCCGACGTCGGCAAGCAGGCGATCTTCCAGCGCGTGCACGAGACGCTGCACAAGGCGTCCGCCGCGGTCGGGGGCACCTACCTCGCCAACCCGATCTGGAGCCAGGCGTTCGGCCAGGATCTCGTCACCGTCCATCCGCTCGGCGGCTGCCCGATGGGCGAGACCGCCGCAGAGGGCGTGGTGGACGACGGCGGCCGGGTCTTCTCGAGCACGGCCGGCGAAGAGGTGCACGACGGCCTCTACGTGCTCGACGGCTCGATCGTCCCGCGCTCGCTCGGCGTCAACCCGCTGCTGACGATCTCCGCTCTCGCCGAGCGCGGCTGCGAGCTGCTCGCCACGGCCCGAGGCTGGACGTTCACGGACGCGCTGCCCTCGTCGCCCGGCCCGCACGAGCCGCCGCCGAAGAGGCTGGGGGTCCGCTTCACCGAGCGGATGACCGGCCCCTTCTCGACGCGCGTGACCGACGACTTCGACGGCGCCGCCGACGCCGGCCGCGACGACAAGTCCGAGCTCACGTTCGTGCTGACCGTGATCGCCGACGACCTCGACCTCCTGCTCGACGACCCCTCGCATCGGGCCCGCCTCGTGGGGACGGTGGAGGCGAAGGCGCTCACGCCGGATCCACTGACGGTGCGAGGCGGCGACTTCGGCCTCTTCGTCGCCGATCCCACCGACCCGGAAGCGAAGCGGATGACGTACCGGATGGAGCTCGCGTCGCCGAGCGGGGAGACGTACTTCTTCGACGGCTACAAGCTGATCCGCGACGACCCGCTCATCGACCAGTGGGCCGACACCACGACGCTCTTCGTCACCGTCCGCAGCGACAGCGCGGACTCCGGGCCGGTCGTCGGGCGCGGCGTGCTCCGGATCCGACCGCAGGACTTCCTGAAGCAGATGACGACGATGGACGTGACCGGGGCGACCGGGCCTCGCGACGAGCTGGCGGCGATGGGCCGCTTCGGCGGCTACTTCACCGGCTCGCTGCGCGACGTCTACGGGATCCTCTGACGAACCCCAGGACGGCCGAGACGCGCTCGGCGACCGTGTCCGACGAGGTGGCGTGCACGGTGCGAACGAGGCCGCCGCGGCGAAGCGGCACCTCAGCGATCACCGAGCCGTCCGCGCGGATCGTCGCCCGCGCGCTGCGGCGGCCGGTGCGCTCGATCGCCAGCTCACGGCGGGCGCCGTCCACCGTGAAGCTGAGCGCGTAGCCCGACCCGTCGTAGGTTCCGTGAGCCACGGCTCGCTCGGGCGCGGCGATCCATCCCGCCGCCGGCAGCGACTCCTCGCTGCCCGAGGCGAAGGCGTCCACGTCCGGAACCTCCACGCGGACGTCGAGGCGGAGCCCGTCGCCGCGCCAGTGCTCGACGAAGGCAACCGCCCGGCCGGGATCGCGCATCTTGGTCGCCGTCCAGTCGCGAGGCACGCCTTCCTCGGTCCGGCTGTCGAGGTAGCGGCGGGCGTCGCGGTACCCCATCGCCGTCAGCGACCGGGCGTCGATGCGGCCGACGAAGAAGTCGGGGTCGAGCGGGATCGGGAACTCCGGCTTGACGACGTGGAGAGCGGGCGCGGCGCCGGGCGCCTCCTCGATCCGCTCCAGCTCCTCGGCGACCGAGCCGTTCGCGCTCAGCTCGATCATGTGCACGTACTGGTTGAGCATCCCGCGGCGGTACACGTTCGTGTTCCCGATGCACCAGACGAGCCAGATCTCCTCAGCGCCGCGGCGCGCAGCCTCGAGCAGGTTCGCGTCCTTGATCCAGACGGAGTCGGTGTAGAGGCTGCCGCGGGCCGCGACCGGGGGCAGCATGATCGGGAGCGAGACGCCCGCCACGAGCAGGTCGAGGTCGATCTCGGTGTGCGGGACCGCATGGTTCACCTTCGTGGCGTAGTCGACGACGTTGAAGGTGCCTTCGATCCCGCGGGCAGCCCGGATCCGGTCGACGTCGATGCCGAGGTGCGGGAAGACACGCTCGACCAGGCCGTCCGCGTCCCCGTATGCGAGCTGCGTCGGCCCCCGGAGATAGCGGCGCACCGGCAGCAGCGAGACGAAGTCCTTGACGTCGAGGGTGGCCCAGCGCTCGCACATCTCGTCGGGCGAGACCCCCGACAGGAGCATGGCGAGGTTGATCGTCCCGCCGGACGCGCCGTCCCCGTGGAAGAAGCGCAGGCCGTCCTCGGCGAACGCGCGCAGGACGCCCGCCTGGTAGGCCACCCGCATGCCGCCCCCGGCCAGGACGAGCGAGCGGCGAGGGCCGGGCGCGTCGGCGACGGCCAGCTCGGGGACGTGGCTCATCGGACCGACCGGGTGGCGAGGAAGATCACGACGACCCCGGCGAGCTCCCAGGCGATGACGCCGAGCACGAGCAGGCCGGGCGAGCCGTCCACGGCGAGACCGAGCAGCCTCGCCGCCACACCGGCAGCCATGGCCGACAGGAAGATGAGGTTCGGCACGCGCTCCCCGAAGATCCGCCGCCGGTACGCGAGCGCGACGATGCCGAAGCAGAGCTCGAGCGCACGCAGGAAGCGGTAGGTGCTGGCGAGGTCGGCTTCGGCGTCGTCGGGGAACGCGAACTGCGCGGCCACCGCGCCCTCCGCGCCGGCGAGGACGAGCGTCGCCGCGTAGCCGAAGAAGAGGACGAGTGCGGCACGTCTTCAGGAGCGGATCCGCCACCAGTAGGCCGCGGCGAGCACCGCGGAGAGGAAGTCGAACGCCACGAGCGCCAGCCCGAGGTTGGAGAACACGTCCAGGGCGACGGCGAAGGCCATCGCGATCGACGCGCCGAGCTTCTGCAGCGCCGACCAGCCGACGACGAGCGCGCTCGGCGGCGGCCGCAGCAGCGCCTGGGTGAGCAGGCCGCCGACGATCGCCATGAACATCCCGATGACCGCGAAGAAGAGCTTGTCGCTCGTCCTGGTCGGAGCCGAGAGGAGGTCGAGCACCACGCCCGGCACGGCGATCACCGCCAGGCCCGAGAGGAACGTGCCGAGCGCGATCGCGAACAGGAGCCAGCGCAGCGGGTCGGCTCGGATCGCCTTCACCGCAGCTTGAGGGCGACGTAGACGGCCATCGCCACCCATTGGGACGTCCAGAGCGCGAGCCTGAACCAGTTCCAGAAGGCCCAGCGCTCGAGCACCTCGCGCAGCTCCGCCTCGTCCGTGATCCGCGCCTTGAGCCGGCGGTTGTAGCGGAAGATCACGAGCGTCGTCAGGAGCGTCGCGCCGACGATCGCAGCGAGCACGGTGATCGGCGCGAGCACGTACCACGAGCCCCATTCCGCGACGATCAGGGCGACGGCCGCGGCGATCATCACGACCGTCATCACCGTGAAGAACCGGGTCGCCCGCGCGATCGGCGCGATGATCTGGTCGTAGTAGTTGCCGACCGTCATCTGGCGCCGGCCCGGCAGCGTGAACAGCGACAGCGACCAGCCCGTGCCCAGGTACATCGAGGCGCACAGGAACAGCACCATCGTGACCGCGATCTCCCAGCCGGCCATCAGTCGCGCTTCGGCGGAGGCAGCCAGTCCTCGCCGAGACCCAGGTCGACGACGCTCTCCAGCCCCTCCGGACGGTCGGTGGGCGCCTGCGTGTAGGGGAGGAACCAGCTCTCGACGTAGTCGTCGAGCACGCCGTGCGCCTCGGGGAAGAAGACCGTGAAGAGGGGTCGCTCGCCGATGTTCAGGCGCTTGAGCGGCTCGACGCGCGGCAGGTCGCCGATCCTGAGCCGGCCCTGGGCCCGGCGCCCGAGCCCGACCTCCGCCTTGCCGCGGAAGTAGACGTCCGACTTCATCAGCATCCCTCGGAAGCTGCAGTAGTTCGAGGCGCCCATGGCTGCCGGGAGGCGCAGCCCGCCCGGCCTGGCGATCTCGACGTGGACGCCGAGCAGGCCGTCCTTGTCGTACTGGCTCGAGACCCGGTCGTCGCCGACCACGAAGTCGAGGTTCGCCTGGTGCTTCGGCATCCCCCAGATCCCCTTCCCGCCCTTGACGGAGACCTCCGTCGAGACGGGCAGGTCGAGGACGTACTGGCCGAAGCGGAAGGGGCCGCTCAGCACGAGCGGCAGCAGGCGCGGTGGATCGGAGTCCCGGTGGGCGGCCGTGAGGGCGACGCTGTACTCGATGTACTTCCCGATCGAGGTCTCCTGGTAGTTGACGACCGTGATCACGAGCAGCGTCCGGTTCCAGAGCCGGACCGGGGAGACCGTGGGCGGCAGGAGCTTGCGCGCCTCCTCGGTGTCCACCGGGAACGCGGCCATCAACGCCTGCATCCGGAAGGACCGCACGGGGAGCGCGAACGGGATGCCGTCGACGAGGCCGTGCCGCCCGCGCTGGCGCTTCAGGCGCCGGGGCATGATCCCGAGCGCCTTCATCGCTCCAGCTCGGCGAGCATCAGCGGGAAGACGTCGCGGGCCGCGTTCTGGCCCATGAAGACGTCCAGATGGCCGTACCCGGGCAGCTCCGTGTACGTGTGCCCACCCGGACGCGTCTCCTCGAACCAGCGGTGGGTCCGGCGCTGGCTGTCGGGGAGGAAGCAGATGTTCTCGCTGCCGGCGAAGAACGCGAAGCGCGCGTCGGTCTGCGGCGGCTGGGCGCCGTAGTCGCTGGGGAGCTCGCTGCTCGTGCCGGCAGCGACCAGCCGCCCGGCCGAGACGCAGCGCGCCATCTGGCGGAAGAACGAGATCGGCACGTGGGCGAACTCCTGCTTCACCCACTCGTGCGTGGCGGGATTCAGGTTCTCGTGCCGCCACAGCGCCGGAAAGCCCGTGCCGTACGTGAAGCTGACCATCTTGCAGACCGCGTTGTCGCACTCGTGATGCGTCACGCGAACCATCAGGGCGAGCGCCTTCGCCGTGGTGGTGGGCGCCGAGAGGCCCCACTGGGGGTTCATGTACGGCGTCAGCTTCCCCACGAGCGGGACGAGGTTCTTCAGCTTGAACCTCGAGATGCGCGGGAGCACCGGGTGCAGGGTGACCGCGTTGGCGACGATCGTCTTCACCTCGGGCACCAGGCCGGCGACCGCGGACATCATGAAGCTCGTCGAGCCCTGGCAGTGGATGACGGCCTTGAGCTCGTCGGCCCCGGTCTCGGCGACCACCTTCCGCACCGCCTGAGGGTGGTCGTGCTCGGCGGCCTGGTCGAGCGTCCACTCGTTCGGCGGGAGGTCGATGCTGGCCCGCCAGTTCTCGAGCCAGACGTCGTAGCCGGCGTCGACGAGCTCGTCCACGAGCGTCCGCTCGACGGGGGCCCGGAAGATGTTCGCGCGCACTCCGGCGCCGTGGACGAGCAGGACCGGTCCGCGTGACGGCTCGACCTCGCCGCGCACGTTGACGAGGTTGCACTCGAGCCCGTCGCCCGCCGTGAACGGCACGATCCGCTCCTCGTAGGCAACCGTGCCGCCGCCGCCCGGCCGGGCGTCTGGGGCCGCAGGCATGGCTCGGTGCTCCAACGAGACTCCCTCCTTGCCTGACCACGGGTTATACGCGGCCGGGGTCGGTGCATCAAGGCGGCCTTGACGCCGCTCTTCACGCTCCCTACCGTCGATCCCCGTGCCGGAGCGTCCCACGCGTACCGAGGAGCTCGGCTTCGAGCCTCAGCCGATGGTCCGCTGGTTCGACCCGACCCAGCTGGCCGGGACGGCCGTCCAGGTCGTCGTCTCGGCGCTCTTCGGGGCGTACTCCGACAAGCGCGAGATCCAGGCCGCGGTCGCTCCCGAACGCCGAGCCGCACCGGGAGTACGCCGAGAACGCCGACGAGTTCTGGTTCGACTACGTCGCCGACCTCGGCGACGGGTTCGACGCCACGTACACGGTCGCCCACCTGCTCGGCCGCCCGTCGCTCCCGCTCTCCTGGGAACAGAAGTCCTGGCCGACCCGGCGCGGCCGGATCCTCGTCATGGGCGGCGACCAGGTCTATCCGACCGCCACCCTGACCGAGTACCAGAACCGGCTGCTCGGGCCCTACCGGGCCGCCCTGCCGCAGGTCCTGCACGATCCACCGCACCTGTACGCGATCCCGGGCAACCACGACTGGTACGACGGCCTGACCAACTTCCTGCGCATCTTCTGCCGGCGCCAGTGGATCGGCGGCTGGCGCACGGGCCAGCAGCGCAGCTACTTCGCCCTCGAGCTCCCGCAGCGGTGGTGGCTCTGGGGGATCGACATCCAGTTCGACACCTACATCGACGAGCCGCAGCTCGCGTACTTCGCTCACGCGAAGTCGCTGCTCGAGGAAGGCGACCGGCTGATCCTCGTCACGGGCAAGCCGAGCTGGACGAAGAGCATGAAGCCGCGCCCGGACCCGTCGTACTCGAACCTCGCCTACTTCGAGGACGAGATGCTCAAGGACACGAAGGCGAAGCTGTCGGTGGTCGTGAGCGGCGACCTCCACCACTACGCGCGCTACGAGGACGTCTCGGGCAGCCGCCACCGGATCACCTCCGGCGGAGGCGGCGCCTACCTCTTCCCCACCCATCACCTGCGGCCCTCGATCGAGCTGCAGGAGGGGCGCAAGGGGAACGAGCAGACGGTCACCTACGCGCTCCAGGCGCGCTACCCGCCTGCGGAGGTCTCGGGCGGCCTGCGCTGGAAGGCCGCCTGGCGCTTGCCCATCCGCAACCGGCGCCTGCTGCGCATCCTCGTGCCCGTCTACCTCGTAGCGGCCCTGCTGCTGCAGGTCCCGGTCCGCAGGAGCGTGGGACCACCGGCGGACGACCCAGCGCTCGGGGAGGTCGGCTCGCTCGCGTTCGACGCCGTCGACAGCCTCTGGTTCTTCTTCGCGCTGATGGTGTTCGTGCCGCTCTTCGTCCTGTTCGCCGCGCCGAAGGGGTTCTTCACGCGAGCGGTCTTCGGATTCGTGCACGCGGTCCCGCACCTGGCGCTCGTCTGCCTCCTCGTCCCGTTCTCGGCCTGGCTGCTCTCGTTGGCGGGCAACCTGGACGAGCACGCATTGCCGGTTGCGGCACTCGCCACGATCCTGATCACGCTGCTCGGCGCCTGGCTCCCGGGTCTCTACCTGTCGCTCTGCGACCGGCTCCACCAGCGCTTCCCCGGGAGCTTCGAGGGCCTCGACCGCCACACGAACGAGGTGTTCTCGTGCCAGGGCATCGAGGACTGGAAGAGCTTCCTGCGCTTCCACATCGACACGAAGGGCGGGCTGACGATCTTCCCGATCGGAGTCGACCGGGTCGCGCGCAAGGACGACGTCGAGCTCGACCCCGACGGAGGCGAGGAGGCGCCCCACTTCAAGCTCGCGGAAACGGTCCGCGCGCAGCTGATCGAAGACCCGATCGTCGTGGGCGGGTCGAGCGGATGACGTCGCCGCCCACCAGCAAGCTTCTGCTCGAGACGGACACGCTCCAGGTCGGCGAGTTCCACTGCGTGCCCGCCCACCCGCTCTGGGACGAGGTCAACGACAACATCGGCAGCCGGCCGCACGTCGTCTTCCCGCACACGACGGTCTACATCGAGCGCTGCGACGGCGAGCCTGTGCTCGCGACGCCCAACCACGTCCTCTTCTACGACAGCCACGAGCGCTATCGGCGCGTCCTGCACGACCCGCGCGGCGATCGGTGTGTCTTCGTCACCGTCGAGCCGCGGCTGTGGGAGGAGCTGACCGCGGCCCGCCTCACGGTCATGTGCGGGGCCAGCGACCCCGACACCTACCTCGTGCAGCACCTCGTCGTCCGCCACCTGCGGGAAGAGGCGCACCCCGACGTCCTGTTCGTCGAGGAAACGCTGCAAGGCCTCGTGGCACGGACGGTGCAGCGGTCGTTCCAGTCACGCCGCCTCGCGGCACGCACAGGAACCAGGCGGGCGCATCGCGACCTCGCCGAGGCCGCGAAGTCCGTCCTGGCAGAGCGCCTCTCCGAACGGGTCGTCGCTCGGCGACGTCGCTGCCGCCGTCCACGTCTCGCCGTTTCACCTCGCCCGCGTCTTCCACACGTGCACGGGCTTCACCCTGCACAGCTACCGCGTGCACCTACGCCTGCGCGCAGGGTTGGAGCGCCTGCGCGAGCCCCGGACCGAGTCTGACCGGACTCGCATTCGAGCTCGGCTTCTCGAGCCTCAGCCATTTCAGCGACAGCTTCCGCGCTGCCTTCGGCGTCTCGCCGTCGGCTGCCCGCGCCGCCGGTCCCGAACTGCGCAAGATCGTGGAAGCGCGGCTCGCGGCCGCTTCCTAGCCTCGAGCTCGAGGGGTCGCCGACTCCGGCGGCCGAAGCGCACAAAGGAGGAGAGATGCGAAGAGCGAGCGTGACTGCCCTGCTCGGGGCGCTCCTGATCGTGACGCAGGCGGCCGGCGCAACGGCCCTGTTCGTCGAGCCGGTGCGGGTGCTGCACACGTTCCAGGGTGAGGTGCCGCCGAACAACTGCACAGTCGCCTGCTTCGGCTGGGCCGGGAGCGAGCTCGACGACGTCGACCGCGACGGCGCCGGGGAGGTCATCACCAGCGAGCCGTTCACCGCCAACGGAAGCACCTACGTTTACTCGGGCCGCACGGGGCGCCAGCTCTACCGCTTCGACGGCGCCGCGGCAGGCGCCCTGGAGGGCTATGCGATCGCGGACGCGGGCGACACGAACCGCGACCGTGTGCCGGACATCGTCACGACATCGCCCGGCGACGGACCGGGCCACGCCCGCGTCTTCTCGGGGAGGACCGGCCGTCTGCTCCACGTCCTGACCGGGACTACGCCCGGCGACTTCCTCGGCTCCGCCGTGGCGAGCGCCGGCGACGTCGACCGCGACAAGCGGGCCGACATCCTGGTCGGCGCGGAAATGAACGGCGACGTCGGGGCCCAGGCGGGCAAGGCTTACATCTTCTCCGGGCGCACCGGTGCGCTCATCCGCGAGCTGCAGGCCGGCGACGCCGGCGATCACTTCGGCTCCGCGGTCGACTGGACGAGGGACCTGAATCGCGACCACGTGCCCGACCACGTCGTCGGCGCCAGGGACGCCGGCCTGGCCGGGCCCGGGAACGGCCCTGGACGTGTGTACGTCTTCTCGGGTCGCACAGGCCGCCTCCTGTTCGAGATCGCCCCTCCCGCAAGTGGGCGCAACCTCGGCTACTTCTTCGTCGCCGGGGTCGGGGACGTGAACCGCGACAAGACGCCGGACATCTACGCAGCCGACTTCAACGACGTGAGCCGCGGGCCGAGCACGGGCCGTGCGGCGGTGTACTCCGGCCGGGACGGCTCCGAGCTGCTCAGCTGGGCGGGTGCCGCCGCCGGTGCGGGCCTGGGCCCGGGCCGCGAGGCCGGCGACGTCAACCACGACGGTCGGACCGACCTCGCGGTGGGCTCCTACAGCAGCAGCGCCGGCGCTCCGAACGCGGGCAAGATCGAGATCTACTCGGGACGCGACGGCTCGCTCCTGCGGAGCATCACGAGCCTGACTCCGAACGAACAACTCGGCTTCGACGCCGTGGGCATCGGCGACGTGAACCGCGACGGCCGGACCGACCTGCTCGCCACCGCCGCCAACGGCGAGACCGTCTACGTCATCGCCGGGGAGAGCCGCGGCGGCGACGACGGAGGGACGACGACTAGCCGAGAGGCACGCGCTCCCGCGCCGGCGGCTGGACAGCCGGCGCGGGAGCAGTCCTCCGCGAGAAGGCGAGTCGCACTGCGAGCGCGCCGACGACGGCGCCCACCACCGACATGGCCGCGAAGAACGTCCACATCGCGGTGTCGCCGGCCGCGTCGCGGACGAGCAGTCCCGTGAACGGGGCCAGGGCGAAGCCGACCGCGCCCATGCTCGAGAAGAGGCCGAGGTAGGCGCCGCGCAGGTCGGCGGGAGCGAGCCCCGCCGCGATCGCCTGCGACGTCGGGACCCAGAGCATCTCGCCGACCACGAACACGAGGATCACGAGCGCCACGACCGGCAGGGCCGAGCTCACCGAGAGCGCCATGAAAGGGAGGCCCATCAGCAGCATCGCGGCGACCAGCTTCGGCACCACCGGCACGTGCGCGAGCCGCTTCGTCAGCCGCAGCTGGAAGAGCGTCACCATCGCCGGGTTGAGGATCACGAGGAAGCCCCACGTCGACGGCGAGAGCCCGTGCGTGTCGACCAGCGAGATCGGGAGCACGCTCTCGTAGGCGACGTACACCACGTAGGCGAGCGCGGTCGAGAGCAGGAAGAGGCCGAACACCCGGTCGCGCCGAACGACGGCGAACGAACCGCGCTCCGGCTTCGCCTCCGGCGCGAACGCACCGCGATGCGGCAGCAGCCGCCACGCCAGCACGAACACCGCGGCGCTCAGGACCGAGACGCCCACGAAGAGCGCCGGCCAGGACACGAGCAGCAGCACGCCTCCCAGGACGGGACCGAGCACCACACCGAGGTTGTTGGCGACCCGGATCGACGCGAACGCCGGCTCGTGCCGCTCGGGCGGGACGAGGTCGGCGACCATCGCCTGCGTCGCGGCCCAGCCCATGCTCCCGGCCATGCCCGCGCCTGCGAGGACGACGAGCCCGACCGATCCGCTGTCGCCCGCGAGTGCGAAGAGCAGCACGTAGAGCGAGAGCGTGGCCCAGCCCGCGAGGATCACCGGCCGACGCCCGATGCGGTCGGAGACGTGGCCGGCGACGTAGCCGGTCGCGGCGGCGAGGCACGCGCCAACGAGCAGGGCCACTGCGAGCGCGGAGGAGTCGGCGCCGAGCTCGTCGATCGCCCAGATGCCCATGAAGCTCCACAGCGACGAAGCGGCCAGCGACCCGGCGAGCCCGACCGCGATCAGCGGGCGCAGCGCAGGCTCCACCTCGTCGCCCCAGACGAGGAGCGCCACGCGCTTCACGAGCCTCATCGTCTCGAACGCTAGCCGTGCGTGCCGCGCGGAAGCACGACCACTTCCGGGCGGATCCGGTCGACCAGCGCGACCGGGAGGTCGAGCACGTGAGCGAGGTCCTCGAGCGAGGAGAAGCCGCCGACCTCCTCGCGCATGACGACGATCCGCTCCGCCTGCTCGCGACTGACACCGGAGAGCTCCTCGATCACGCTCGCGGGCGCGTTGTTCAGGTCGACGAGCCCGCCCGCGAAGCCGTCGCGGTCCGGCCGCCCGACGCCCATCTCGATTGCCCGGGCCGGGTCCTCGCGGACGAGACGGCGTGCCTCCTCGCGCGCGTCGAGGCGGTCCTCCGCCCGGTCGTACTCGCCGCTCTCCAGCAGCTCCATTCGCTCCAGGAAGCGGCTGCGGATCGCGAATGCGTGGACGAGCGAGACGCCCCAGCCGACGAGGACGAGCGTGATGCCCACGTTGCTGATGACGCGTCTCGTCCTCGGTCGAGACGGTGAGGAGGAAGCCCGTGTACAGGACGAAGGCATAGCCGACGCCCGCCACGAGCCACGGCGTGTGCCGCGCGCGAATCCCCGCGTAGATGAAGGCGCCGAAGGAGAGCAGCCCGAGCGGGAAGAGCGTCAGCACGACCCACCAGGAGGCCGTGAGCCGCTTCAGCTCTCGGGAACGAGCCACACCACGCCGAGCGGCGGGAGCGTCACCTCGGCCGAGTACGGCTGGTCGTGCCAGGCGAGCTCCTCGGCCTCGACGCCGCCGAGGTTGCCGACGTCCGAGCCGCCGTAGTACGTGGAGTCGGTGTTCAGCGCCTCGACCCAGCGGCCGGCGCGTCGGCATGCCCAGCGCGGTAGCCGTCGCGCGGCACCGGCGAGAGGTTGCAGACGCAGACGACGACGTCCGACGCCGTCCTCGGAGAGCCGCGCGAAGGCGAGCACGTTCGCGCCCGCGTCGTTCGGCTCCAGCCACTGGAAGCCGCTCGGCTCGAAGTCGACCTCCCAGAGCGCCGGCCGCTCCTTGTAGACACGGTTCAGGTCGCGGACGAGCGACTGCACGCCCGCGTGGTCGGCCGACTCGAGCAGGTGCCAGTCGACCGAGCGCTCCTCCGACCACTCGGCCTCCTGGCCGATCTCGCCGCCCATGAAGAGCAGCTTCTTGCCCGGATGCGCCCACATGTAGCCGTAGAGCGCGCGCAGGTTGGCGAACTTCTGCCAGCGGTCGCCGGGCATCTTCGACAGCAGCGAGCCCTTGCCGTGCACGACCTCGTCGTGGGAGAGCGGCAGCACGAAGTTCTCGGAGAACGCGTACATGAGCGCGAACGTCAGCTGGTGGTGGTGGTAGCGGCGGTGGACGGGATCGCGCTGGAAGTAGTCGAGCGTGTCGTGCATCCAGCCCATGTTCCACTTGAAGCCGAAGCCGAGCCCGCCGAGGTAGGTCGGCTTCGAGACCCCCGGCCAGGCCGTCGACTCCTCCGCGATCGAGAGCGCGCCGGGCTCGCGGCCGTGGATGAGCTCGTTCAGTCTCCTTCAGGAACGAGACCGCGTCGAGGTCCTCGTTGCCGCCGAACTCGTTCGGCACCCACTGCCCCTCCTCGCGCGAGTAGTCGAGGTAGAGCATCGAGGCGACCGCGTCGACGCGGATCCCGTCGGTGTGGTACTCGCGCAGCCAGAAGAGCGCGTTCGCGAGCAGGAAGTTCCGCACCTCGTTGCGCCCGTAGTTGAAGACGAGCGTGCCCCAGTCCGGGTGGAAGCCGCGCCGCGGATCCTCGTGCTCGTAGAGCGCGGTGCCGTCGAAGCGCGCGAGCGCCCACTCGTCGCGCGGGAAGTGCGCCGGCACCCAGTCGAGGATCACGCCGACGCCGCGCTGGTGCAGGCGGTCGACGAAGGCGCGGAAGTCGTCGGCGGGCCGAAGCGCGACGTCGGGGCGAAGTAGCCGGTCACCTGGTAGCCCCAGGAGCCCGAGAACGGGTGCTCCATCACCGGCAGCAGCTCGACGTGCGTGAAGCCCATGTCGGTCGCGTAGTCCGCCAGCTCGTCGGCGAGCTCGAGGTAGGAGAGCGGCGTGTTGTCGGCGGCGTGCCTCCGCCAGGAGCCGAGGTGCACCTCGTAGATCGAGACCGGCGCGGCGAAGGCCTCCTCCTCCTTGCGCTCGCGCAGCCAGTCGTCGTCGCCCCACGTCGTAGGTCGAGCGGAAGACGATCGAGGCGTTCTTCGGCGGCACCTCGGCGGCGAAGGCGACCGGGTCGGCCTTCAGCAGTACGTCTCGCCGGCCTGCGTGTGGACCTCGTACTTGTAGTGGTCGCCGTCCGCGAGCCCGGGCACGAACAGCTCCCAGATCCCGGACGGGCCGAGCGAGCGCATCGGGTGCAGGCGCCCGTCCCAGAGGTTGAAGTCGCCGACGATGCTGACCGAGCGCGCCGAGGGCGCCCAGACCGCGAACGAGGTGCCGACGACGCCTTCGACCTCGCGCACGTGCGCGCCCAGGCGCTCGTAGATGCGCTCGTGCCGCCCTTCCGCGGCCAGGTGGAGGTCGAGGTCGCCGAGGGTGGGCGGGAACGCATACGGGTCGTCGACGACCAGGGTCGCGCCCTCCGCGTAGCTCACCTCGAGGCGGTAGCGAAGCGGCAGCTCGGCACCGTCGAGCTTGCCCTCGAAGAGACCGGCCGGATGCGCCCGCTCGAGCTCGACCGGCTCGGAGCCCTCGACCCGGACCCGCACGCGCTCGGCCTCGGGCCGGAAGGCGCGAACGATCACGCTGCCGTTCTGCGCGTGCGCGCCGAGCAGGCTGTGCGGGTCGGCCAGCCGGCCCTCTACGAGCTCGTCGACGGCGCTCACGCCGTCTCCAGCAGGCGCGCGATGCCGGCGACCGGGATCGGCACCCAGTCGGGCCGGTTGTCGAGCTCGTAGCGCAGCTCGTAGACGGCCTTCTCGAGCTCGAACAGGGCGAGCAGGCGGTCGAGGGCCTGTCCCGACGGGATGATGCTGGCCTCGACCTCGTCCAGGTATCCGGCGAGGAACTCCGACCGCGCCCGCTCCTCCCAGTCGTCGGGCGGCTTCACGCCGCGCTCGAGCTCGGACGCGGACGCGGCGTAGGCGAACGAGCGCAGCATCCCCGCGACGTCGCGCAGCGGCGAGCGCTTGCGCCGGCGCTCGGTCAGGCCGCGGGCGGGCTCGCCCTCGAAGTCGATCACGACCCAGTCCTCCTCGGCCCAGAGCACCTGCCCGAGGTGGTAGTCGCCGTGGTGGCGGATGACGCGGCCCGTGCCGCCCGCGTGCGAGCGCGAGGCGGAGCTGCTCGCGTACCTCCTCCCCCCTGCCGGCGATCGGCTCGAGGGCCGGGTCGTCGGGCAGAGAGAGGAAGAGCTCCTCGATCTCCTCGTCCAGGGTCGCGACGAGCAGGCGCGAGCGCCTCGCCGCTCGGGTCCTCGGGGCAGAACGACGTATCCGAGGAGTCGGAGGCCAGGACGGTGTGCATCGCCCCGGTCACCTCGCCGAGCCGCCGAACGCGGGAGAGGAAGGCCTCGGGGTCGGCCGCGAGCGAGTCGAGCGCCAGCTTCCAGCCGTCGCCTTCGCTCTCGACGAAATGCTGCAGGGTCGCGAGCGTGGAGTCCATCGGCTTGCCGAGGTACTGCGCCCAGCCCTCGAGCGCCGGGATGTTCGGGAACCCGTGCTCGGTGAGGAAGCGCAGGAGCTCGAGCTCGGGGTTGATGCCGGGCTCGAGTCGCCGGTAGAGCTTGAGCACGAGCCGGTCGTCGAAGACGAGCGACGTGTTCGACTGCTCGACGCCCATCGGCCGCACCTGCTGCACCTCGAGCTCGCCCTCGAGGCCCGAGACGGAGCAGAACTCCATCGTCGCTCCCTCGGGCGCCTCGAGCGTCCGCTGCTCGCTCATCATCGCGGCGATCTCGCGCACCAGCTCGGGATCCGCCGTGGCGTCGTAGATGACCTGACCATCGATTTCGGCGATGCGTCCGTCGCTCCAGCCGCTCTCGGCCGGCCGGACCCCCACCGGGACGTGGTACGTCTCGTGCGTGCCCGGGTGGAAGCGGATCTCCACGAGCGCGAACGCCAGCGCCGGCGCCTCCTCGCGCGCGACCGTGGACTCGATCACGTTGACGTGCGCGACCTCGCGCGACTTCGACCCGAACCAGCGCTGGCCGAGGACGAACTCGGTCAGGTCCTCCTCGCGGAGGCCCGCGACCAGGTCGTGGACACGACTCATTCGGACTCCGGTGCTCTCAACAGGAACCAGAAGTACCCCCTCGGCGCCAGCGTAAGCAGGTAGGGCAGCTCCCCGATCGCCGGGAAGCGCGAATGGCCGAACATCTCCTCGGGCTCATAGCCGGCGAAGCGTGACAGGTCGAGCTCCACGGCCTGGGCCGAGCGCGCGACGTTGTGCACGGCCAGGACGATGTCGTCCTCGAAGCGGCGGATGTGGGCGAAGATCTTCGTGTTCGCCGGCCGCAGCACCTCGTAGGTGCCGAGGCCGAAGACCGGGTGGGCCTTGCGCAGCGCGATGAAGCGGTGCAGCCAGCGCAGGAGCGACGTGGGCGTGCGGAGCTGAGCCTCGATGTTGCAGGCCTGGAAGCCCCAGACGGGATCCATCAGCGGCGGCAGGTACAGCTGCGCGAAGTCGGCGCGGGAGAAGCCGCCGTTGCGGTCGCCGGTCCACTGCATCGGCGTGCGCACGCCGTCGCGGTCGCCGAGGTAGATGTTGTCGCCCATCCCGATCTCGTCGCCGTAGTAGAGGACCGGGCTCCCGGGCAGCGAGAAGAGGATCGCCGTCATCAGCTCGATCTCGTCGCGTCCGTTGTCGAGGAGCGGCGCCAGCCGGCGGCGGATCCCGAGGTTGATCCGCATGCGCGGGTCCTTGGCGTACTCGGTGTACATGTAGTCGCGCTCGTCGTCGGTCACCATCTCGAGCGTCAGTTCGTCGTGGTTCCGCAGGAACAGGCCCCACTGGGCGTTCTCGGGGATGGCCGGCGTCTGCTCGAGGATGTCGATCATCGGCAGCGCCTCCTCGCGCCGGAGCGACATGAACATGCGCGGCATGACCGGGAAGTGGAACGCCATGTGGCACTCGTCGCCGTCGCCGAAGTACGCGACCACGTCCGCCGGCCACTGGTTCGCCTCGGCGAGCAGGACACGGTCGGGGTAGTTCGCGTCCACCTCGGCGCGCACCCGGCGCAGGAACTCGTGCGTCTCGGGGAGGTTCTCGCCGTTCGTCCCGTCGCGCTCGAACAGGTACGGGACGGCGTCGAGCCGGAAGCCGTCGATCCCCAGCTCGAGCCAGAAGCGCAGGGCGTCGAGCATCGCCTCCTGGACCTCGGGGTTGTCGTAGTTCAGGTCGGGCTGATGGCTGAAGAAGCGGTGCCAGTAGTACTGCTCGGCGACGGCGTCCCAGGTCCAGTTCGAGGTCTCGGTGTCGAGGAAGATGATCCGCGCCTCGCTCCAGCGGTCGTCCGTGTCCGACCAGACGTACCAGTCCCGCTTCGGCGAGTCCTTGCTCGAGCGCGCCTCCTGGAACCAGGGGTGCTCGGACGAGGTGTGGTTCATGACGAGGTCGGCGATCACGCGCATCCCGCGCTGGTGCGCCGCCTCGACGAACGCGCGGAAGTCCTCGACGTTGCCGTAGTCGGGATGGATCGCGTTGTAGTCGGCGATGTCGTAGCCGCCGTCGCGCAGCGGGCTCTTGTACATCGGCAGCAGCCAGATGCAGTCGATCCCGAGCCACTGGAGGTAGTCGAGCTTCTCGATCAGGCCGCGGAAGTCGCCGGAGCCGTCGTCGTTCCCGTCGTAGAAGCCGCGCAGGTGGATCTCGTAGAAGACGGCGGTCTTGAACCAGAGCGGGTTGGACTCGAACCAGTGGCCGGGCTGCGCGCGGTCGGCCGCTTCCTCGGCCTTGGTGAGCTCCCGTGCCTCGGGAGCGTTTCTGGGCCTAGCCAAGCCGGATCACGTGTGACTGTCCCGGCTCGAGGCGGACGTAGTTGCGGCCGGTGCGCCAGCCGAACTCCTCGTCCGTGAGCAGCTCCTTGGCCGCGAAGGACGGCGGCAGCCCGAGCGAGGCGGGCAGGATCGCCACGCCCTCGTGGCCCTCGAACGGATCGAGGTTGACCACGGTGGCGACCACGTTGTCGCCGGTCACCTTGACGTACCCGATCAGGTTGTCGCTCTCCGTCTCGAGGAACGTGATGTTGTCGACGCGCTGCAGGGCCGGATTCTCGCGCCGGATCCGGTTCAGGCGCTTCACGAATGGGAGCAGCGGCGCACCCTCGAGCGTGCGCTCCTTCGCCTCGTACTTCTCGGAGTCGAGGTATTCCTCGCTCCCCTCCCGGACGGGCACGTTCTCGAAGCGCTCGTAGCCCGAGTAGATCCCGTAGGTCGGCGAGAGCGTCGCCGCCAGCACGACCCGCGCAGCGAAGGCGGGCCGGCCCGCCGCGCTGCAGGTACTCGTGGAGGATGTCCGGGGTGTTGACGAAGAAGTTCGGCCGGTACCAGTCCGACCAGTTGACGACGTCACGCATGAACTCGACCAGCTCCGCCTTCGTGTTCTTCCAGGTGAAGTACGTGTAGGACTGGCTGAAGCCGACCTTCCCGAGCGTCTGCATCATCACCGGGCGCGTGAACGCCTCCGCGAGGAGGACGACCTCCGGGATCCTGCGCGTGGATCTCGGCGATCAGCCACTCCCAGAAGGGCACCGGCTTGGTGTGCGGATTGTCGACGCGGAAGACCTTGACGCCGCGGTCGACCCAGTAGGCCATCACGTCGCGGAGCGCCTCCCAGAGCCCCCGCCAGTCCTCTGTGTCGAAGTTGACGTTGTAGATGTCCTGGTACTTCTTGGGCGGGTTCTCCGCGTACTTGAGCGTCCCGTCCGGACGCCGGTTGAACCACTCCGGATGCTCCTTCAGCCACGGATGGTCGGGCGAGCACTGGATCGCGAAGTCGAGGCAGATCTCGACGCCGTGCTCGCGGCCGGCGGCGACGAGGCTGTCGAACTCCTCGAGCGTGCCGAGGCCGGGATGGATGGCGTCGTGGCCTCCCTCGGCGGAGCCGATCGCCCAGGGGCTCCCCGGATCGGTCTTGGCCGCCCTGAGCACGTTGTTCTTGCCCTTGCGGTTCGTCTCCCCGATCGGGTGGATCGGGGGCAGGTAGAGGACGTCGAAGCCGAGCTCCGCCAGCTCCGGCAGCACCTTCTCGACCCCCTTGAAGCCGCCCCACGAGCGCGGGAAGAGCTCGTACCAGGAGCCGAAGCGGGCACGCTCGCGGTCGACGGCCAGCTCCAGCGGCTTCGCGAGCGAGGTCGTCTCGTGCCGGTCCTCGCGCTCGTCGGCCAGCGCCTGCTTCACCGTCAGCGAGTCGACGCCGTAGAGCAGGGCACCCTCGGCGAGCTCGCTCTCGAGGTCGCTCTGGCCGCCCTCCACCTTGCGTCGGATCTCCCAGCGCCACGAGGCGAAGCGATCGAGCCAGGCCTCGACCGTGTACTCCCAGCGGCCGACGGCGTCGACCTCGACGTGGCCCATCCAGCGGTCGCTGCCGAACTCGCCCATCGGCGCCTCGCGCCACTTCCGCGCCCCCTTCGGCCGGTACTTCAAGCTTGCTGCGAGCACCTCGTGGCCGTCGCGGAAGATCGTCGCCCAGACGGGAACGCTGTCGCCCACGACGGCCTTCGTCGGGTAGCGCCCGCAGTCGGCCTGGGGCCAGACGTCCTGAATCTGGATCCGTGACGGGGGTTTCTTCGGTGTGGCCTTTGGCATGGTCAGCGTCGTGGACGTTGTGCGCTCAGCCGGGATCTTGCTTCACCCGACCTCGCTACCGAGCGGTTCCCTCGCGGACGCCCGTGAGTTCGTCGATTGGCTCGCCCTCGCAGGCCAGTCGTGGTGGCAGGTCTTGCCGCTCGGACCGCCCGACGAGCACGGGTCACCGTACGCGGCCCGCTCCGCGTTCGCCGCCTGGTCGGGCCTGCTCGCCGAGCCCGACGCGCCCGTCTCGCAGGCCGAGGTGGAGTCGTTCGTCGCTGGGCACCCGTTCTGGGCCGGAGACTGGGCCGCGTTCGGTGGCTCGCTCGCCGATCAGGTTCGCTTCCAGCGCGAGTGGTCGTCGCTCCGGTCGTACGCGCTCGAGCGCGGCGTGCGCCTGATCGGCGACCTGCCCATCTACGTCGCCCCCGGAAGCGCCGACCACCTCGCCCATCCCGGGCTGTTCCAGGAAGGCGTCGTCGCGGGAGTCCCGCCCGACGTCTACAGCGCGGACGGACAACTCTGGGGCAACCCGCTCTACGACTGGCCCGCGCTGCGCGCGAGCGGCTATCGCTGGTGGATCGAGCGCTTTCGCCGGACGTTCGAGCTCGTCGACCTCGTCCGCATGGACCACTTCCGCGGCCTGGTCGCGTACTGGTCGGTCGCCGCAGGACGCAAGACCGCGCGGGCCGGGCCGCTGGCGGCGGGCGCCGGGGCGCGAGCTGCTCGAGACCGTTCGCGGCGAGCTCGGCTCGCTGCCGGTCTTGGCCGAGGACCTCGGCGTGATCACGCCCCCGGTCGAGCGCCTGCGCGACCGGCTCGGTCTGCCCGGGATGGCGGTGCTCCAGTTCGCATTCGACGGCAACCCCCGCAATCCGTATCTCCCCGCGCACCACCGCGAGCGCCAGGTCGTCTACACGGGCACGCACGACAACGACACCGCGGCCGGCTGGTGGGAGTCGCTCCCGCCGGAGGCGAGGAAGCAGGCCGACCTGGACCCGGCCGAGCCGCACTGGTCGCTGATCCGGATGGCCTACGAGTCGCGGGCGAGCGTGGCGATCGTCCCTGCCCAGGACGTCCTCGGCCTCGGCAGCGAGGCACGGATGAACACTCCGGGACGGGGCGAGGGCAACTGGTCGTGGCGGCTGGAGCCGGGGATGCTCACGCAAAGCGCACGCTCGCCGCCTGCGCGAGCTCGCTCTGCGGGCCCGGCGATGACGACCGCCTGGTGGCGCAATGCCGTCGTCTACGAGATCTACGTGCGCAGCTTCGCCGACTCGGACGGTGACGGCGTCGGCGACCTGCCCGGGATCCGCTCGCGGCTCGGCTACCTGCGCGAGCTCGGCGTCGACGCGATCTGGCTGACGCCCTTCTACCCGTCTCCCGGCGCCGACCACGGCTACGACGTGGCGGACTACACCGACGTCGACCCACTGTTCGGCACGCTTGCCGACTTCGACGCGCTGGTGGAGGACGCCCACGAGCTCGGTCTTCGCGTGGTCGTCGACATCGTCCCGAACCACACCTCGAACGAGCACGAGTGGTTCCGGAACGCGCTCTCCGACGCGAGCCACCCCGACCGCGGGCGCTACATGTTCCGCCCGGGTCGCGACGGCGGCCCGCCGAACGGCTGGACCTCTGCCTTCGGAGGCTCGGCCTGGGAGCTGGAGCCGAGCGGCGAGTACTACCTGCACATGTTCGCCCCGGAGCAGCCGGACCTCGACTGGCACAACGAGACCGTGCAGCGGGACTTCGAGGGGGTGCTGCGCTTCTGGCTCGACCGCGGCGTCGACGGCTTCCGGATCGACGTCGCGCAGGGGCTCTTCAAGGATCAATCGCTCACGGAGATGGAGGAGCCGAACCCGCCCACCTGGCACGCCGACTGGGTCACGGCGGTGAATCAGCCCGACCTGCACCCGCTCTACCGGCGGTGGCGCCGGCTGGCCGACGAGTACCCGGGCGAGCGGATGTTCGTGGGTGAGATCGTGCTCGAGAACCAGGAAGCGGTCGCCCGGTACGTGCGGCCAGACGAGCTTCAGCTCGCGTTCAACTTCGCCTTGCTCTGGGACGAGTGGGACGCGGCGGCGATTCGGAACACCATCGACCGTACGCGGGCCGCGATGGCCGCCGTCGGTGCGGTGCCGACGTGGGTGCTCGAGAACCACGACGTGACGCGAGTCGCGACGCGGCACGGAGGTGGCGAGCAGGGCCGTCGTCGTGCGCGCGCTGCGGCGCTCCTGCTCCTGGCGCTCCCGGGCACCGTGTTCCTCTACCAGGGCCAGGAGCTGGGGCTCGAGGAGGTCGACCTGGCCGACGAGGAGCGGCAGGACCCCGTGTTCTTCCGCACCGGCGGCGCGCGCAAGGGGCGCGACGGCTGCCGGATTCCGATCCCATGGACGGCCGTCGGCCCCGGCTTCGGCTTCACGACCGGCGAGCCGTGGCTGCCGCCGCCCGCGGATTGGGGGTCGGAGAGCGTCGCCGCCCAGAGCGGTGACCCGACGTCAACCCTAGAGCTCTACCAGGCGGCGCTCACCCAGCGGCCGGACGGCGGCTTCGAGTGGCTGGAGAGCCCGGAGGGCACACTCGTGTTCCGGCGCGGCGAGGTCGTCTGCCTCGTGAACGTGGACGCGCCCACGCTCGCGCTGCCGGAGGGTGAAGTGCTGCTCGCCAGCGACAGCGTGACCGACCGCCTGGTTGCCGGTGCCGCCGCCTGGGTTGAGCCTCAGGGCTGATTCTTCGGCGAGCGCCAGATCAGCGTGTGCTTGAGGTCGCTGCCCGGCCGCTCGACCGAGTTGTTGTGGCGCGGCCTCGCCTTCCTTCCCCAGGCGTCGTCGCCGAACCAGGCGGGCATCCCGAACGGCAGGTCGCCGGGCGGGATGCGGGCGTAGTCGGCCTCCTTGAAGCCCGTCCCGTAGTTCGGCGAGCCGGCGTTCCCGCCCGCGTCCGGCGTCACGATCGAGCGCAGGTCGGAGATCGCCTCGCGCCACTCGTTGACCAGCTTCGTGGGGTTCCGGCTGCTGGGGTGCGGGATCTTGAAGACCGGCACCGACGGTCGAGGGCTCCAGAGGTCGAGGGCCTTCTGGGCGTTCGTCCCGAAGGCGACGATCGCCTGCAGCGACGACCCGGTCACGTCGTCCAGGAGCTTGTTGCGCCACTTCAGGTGCGCGGCCTCGTTCAGCATCGGCAGCGCGTCGTCGGAGCGCGACGGCAGCAATGCGTACGCGTAGGCGTTCACGAGCACGTAGGACTCGGTGAGGCCGAGCTTGGAGAGGAAGCCCTGGACTCGCTGCCCGGCGTCGCCCACCAGCGTGCGCCCCGCGATCCGCTCGCTCGGCCCCGGATCGGACGCGATCGCCAGCAGCTTCGCCGAGCCGTTCAGGCGGCCCCGGTAGAAGACCGGGCCCCAGTCGTACCAGAACCACTTTCGTTGCTGAGCGCTGTAGGCGGGCACCTTCGCCAGGTGCTTGGCGATCGCTGCCGAAGGCCCAGGATCGAACTCGCTCGAGACGGCCATCGAACGTTCTCCTTCCCTGTCGTGCCGCAGCTCTTCGGCATATTCTCTCCGTATCGAGCCGGCTTGTGGAAGGGGTCCTCGATGGCGCTCGTTCTGACCGGGACAGTCGTGACGTTCGATCCCGCTCGCCGGGTGCTCGACGACGGTGCGGTCTACGTCTCCGACGACGGCCTGATCACCGCCGTGCAGCCGAGAGCCGACCCGGCCCCGAGCGGTTTCTCGTCGGCGAAGCGCGTTACGACCGGCGGGGCCATCTACCCGGGCCTGATCGATCTCCACAACCACATCGCGTACAACACGCTGCCGCTCTGGCAGGCGCCGAGCGTCCCCTACGCGCACCACGACAGCTGGACGCGGGAGGACGACTACGGCGCCACGATCACCTGGCCGGCCCGCGTCCTCCAGCAGGCCGCGGCGGAGGCCCTGATCAAGTACGTCGAGGTGAAGGCTCTGATCGGGGGCACCACCTCGATCCAGGGGGCGCCTCGGACGACCCGCCCAGTGCAGGGCTGGCTCGTCCGACTCGTCGACACGCAGCGCTTCGGCGGGGGCGGCGACCTGATCCGCGCCGCCACGATCCAGAAACGGCCGGATCAGCTCCAGGTCGAGGCCCAGAAGATGAAGGACGGCAGCGTGCTGATCTACCACGTCGCCGAGGGGAAGGCGGGTGAGCAGGTCCCCCTGAACGAGTTCGGCGACCTCGGCAACAGCGGGTGCCTGCAGTCGCGCCTCGTGGGCGTCCACGCGACCGCGCTCAAGGCGCCCGACTTCGAGAGGTGGCGCAAGGCGATCGCGATCACCGATCCCGGGCAGCGCGCCACCGTCGCCTGGTCGCCGTTCTCGAACCTCTGGCTCTACGACGAGACGACCGACGTGCGCGCCGCCAGGCGCCAGAAGCTGCGCGTCGCGCTCGGGTCGGACTGGGGCCCCTCGGGGACGAAGCACGTGCTCGGCGAGCTGAAGCTCGCCGACATCCTCAACAAGCGGCGCTTCGGGGGCTCCGAGTTCTCGGATCTCGAGCTGTGCGAGCTCGTGACCGTGAACCCCGGCGAGGCGCTCGGCCGAGCCTGGGGGGATCGCCTGGGCCGGTTGCAGCCGAATGCCGAGGCCGATCTCGTCGTCGTCGCGCGCCACCGCCCGGACGTCTACCGGAACCTGATCGAGGCGACCGAGAAGCACGTACAGCTCGTCGTCGTGCGTGGGAAGGCGTTCTACGGCACACAGGCGCTGATGAAGGCGGCCGGCGCCACCGGCTCGAACGCGATCCGCGTCGCGGGCGAGAGCCGCCGGGTGCTCGTGCGGATGGCCGGGAACAAGGATGCGACGCTGACGTGGCGCGGGGTCCTGACCGAGCTCGAGCGGGTGCGCGCCAACCCCGAGCAGGCGTGGAAGAACTCGATCAACGCGCTCGCGTCCTGGGGCGGGCCGCTCGACGCGCCAGACGCACCCCTCGCGATCTTCGGGGAGATGCCCGAGGGCGATCTCGGCGTGCTCGGAGCCACCGGCGAGATCCCGCCGGGCCTCAAGATCCCGCCCCTCGACTCGCTGGAGCACGACGCGGACTTCTTCGCGGCGCTCAAGAGCAGCGCTGCCCAGCGCCCCGCGAGCGCAGCCGACCTGAACCAGCTCGAGAGCTACTACACGTGAGCCCCCGGACCGTCACCGAGCCGAGCAAGAGCCTTCCGGACAGCCGCTCGCTCGCGAGCTTTCTGGACTCCGTCACGCCGCTCTCCGTCGAGGCCCGCTACCGCCTCGTCGGCGAGGCGCGCCGCTTGCTGGAGGGCGCCTACGTCCACCTGCGGCTCAAGCAGGCGATGCACGCAATCGATCCCGTCCAGCGCCTGCGCCTGCTCGAGCGCCGGCTGCCATCGATGACCGATCGTCAGTTCCACGCCGAGCTGGGCGGAATCTTCCGAAGCCTGCGCGACCTGCACACCGTCTACCAGCTGCCGGATCCCTACCGCGGCCACGTGGCCACGCTCGGCTTTCTCGTCGAGCGCTACCACGAGCGCGGCGATCCTCGGCCCCGCTACCTCGTCTCGCGGGTCCACCCCACGCTGGTGCAGGGCGGTTTCAAGGCCGGTGTCGAGATCGTCGCGTGGAACGGCATCCCCATCGACGACCTCGTGCGCCTGAACGCCGAGCGCGAGGCCGGCTCGAATCCGGATGCGCAGCTGGCCCGCGGACTCGAGTCGCTGACGCTGCGCCCGCTGCGGAACACGCTCCCGCCCGACGAGCACTGGGCGATCATCGAGTACCGCGCCGCGAGCCGCGTGCGCGAGACGAGGATCCACTGGCGGGTGGTGCCGGCGGGCACGACCTCCACCGGGAGCGCCCAGGATCCGGTCGGCACGACCGCGGCGGTCCACGGGATCGACGCGGGCAACGAGGCCACGCGCCAGGTGAAGCGGGTGCTCTTCGCCGACGCGAGGGCTCAGGAAGCGGACACCCTGGCGCTCCGCAACGTCCTGCGGGTCGACACGGTCACCGCCCGCCGACGGCGCCTCGGGTACATCCGTCTCTACAGCTTCAACGTGGGCGGTGCACGCCCGTTCGTCCGCGCCTTCGCCCGCCTGCTGGCAGCGCTGCCCGAGGCCGGGCTGATCGTCGACATCAGGGCCAACCCGGGCGGCCACATCCCGGCTGCCGAGGCCGCGCTCCAGCTCCTGACGCGGAAGCCCGTCGAGCCGGTGCGCTTCTCGCTGACCACCACGCCGTTCGCCCTGGCCCTCTGCGACTCCCACCCCTCCTTTCGGGGCTGGGTGCCGAGCGTCGAGTCCGCGGTCGAGACGGGCGAGGACTACTCGCAGGCTCTGGCGCTGAGCGACCCGGGCGAGCTCGCACGCGGTCTTCGCCGCTACCGCGGGCCTGTCGTTTTGATCACCGATGCCCTCTGCTACTCGGCGGCCGACATCTTCGCGGCCGGATTCCAGGACAACGAGGTGGGCCACGTCCTCGGCACGGCGGGCTACACGGGCGCGGGCGGCGCGAACGTCTGGACGCACGACCTGCTTCGCCTCTGGCTCCCGGACGAGGTGCGCGAGCTTCCCGAGGGCACCGGCTTCCGGGTCGCGCTCCGGCGAGCGACCCGCGTCGGGGCCAGGCACGCGGGCGTCCCGCTGGAGGACCTGGGCGTCCGGGCCGACGAGGTGCACCTGCCCACCAAGCGCGACATCACGGAGCGAAACCAGGACCTGATCGCGAAGGCGGCGGCCCTCCTCTGATTCGGCGGGTAGCGCGGACACGCGCGGGTAACGTCCGAGGGTGGACGCGCTCCAGCCCCAACGGCAGCACTACAACATCACGCTGGCGGCGCTCGTCGTCGCCGGGATCGCCTTCGCCCTTCAGCAGACGCTCGTGATCCCGGCCTTGCCGGCCTTCCGCGAGGATCTCGGGACCTCGACCGCCTGGGTCACCTGGCTCCTGACGGCATTCCTGCTCAGCGCGTCGGTCCTGACGCCCATCCTCGGCAAGCTCGGCGACCAGTACGGCAAGGAGCGCCTGCTCGTGATCAGCCTCGGGATCTTCCTGGTCGGCTCCGTCGGGGCGATCTTCGCCTGGAACATCGGCTCGCTGATCGTCTGCCGCGTGATCCAGGGGGCCGGCGGGGCCGTGTTCCCGCTCAGCTTCGCGATCATCAACGACGAGTTCCCGCGCGGACCGGAGGGGCGCCGCGATCGGGATCGTCTCCTCGGTCTTCGCGATCGGCGGGTCGCTCGGGCTCGTGCTCTCGGGCGTGATCGTCGACAACGCGTCGTGGCGCTGGCTCTTCATCATCGGGGCGATCGGCGTCGCCGCGGCGATCGCGCTGGTCCACTTCTTCGTGCCGGAGTCGCCCGTCAAGACACCGTCCCGCGTCGACATCCCCGGCGCGCTGCTGCTGTCGGGCGCGCTGATCTCCCTGCTCGCTGGCGCTGACCGAGGGTGAGAGCTGGGGTTGGGGCTCCGGCCGCATCGTCTTCCTCTTCTCCTCCGCGGCGGTCCTGGCGCTGGCGTGGGCGATCGTCGAGCTACGCGTGGCCGAGCCGATGGTGGACATGCGCATGCTCTCGCACCGGCCCGTGCTGCTGACGAACCTGATCGCGATGGTCAGCGGCTTCGCGATGCTCGGGTCGTTCGTGCTGATCCCCAACTTCGTCCAGGCACCGGGCGACCTGCCGGAGTCCGTCGCACGTCTCGTCGACTACGGCTTCGGAGTGAGTGCCAGCAAGACCGGGCTGTACCTCCTCCCTGGAGCGCTCATGGGGCTGATCGGCGGCCCGCTCGCCGGCCGGCTGGGCAAGCGCGTGGGCTGGAAGACCCCGCTCGTCGCGGGCATGGCCATCACCGGCCTCGGGATCGCCTCGATCGCCATCTGGCACGACCACCCGTGGCAGATCGTGCTGGGCAACGTCGCGCTTGGCTTCGGGATCGTGCTCGCCTTCGCCTCGATGGCGACGATCATCGTCTCGTCGGTCCGCCCCACCGAGACCGGCGTCGCAACCGGGATGAACACGGTCATGCGCACGATCGGCGGCGTGATCGGCGGCCAGGTCGGCGCGGCGATCCTGACGGCGCAGACGATCCCAGGGACGAGCGTGCCGGCCGAGTCCGCTTTCGTCACGGCGTTCTGGCTCAGCGCGGTGGCCGCCCTCGGGGCGGCAGTGGTTGCGGTGTTCGTCACGCCGCGCCGGGCGCGGGCACCTCGTAAGCTGGCTGTCGAGGCCGCGGAGTGAAGGTACGCGTCACGCTGATCGCAGTTGCGCTCGTCGCCGGCGGCTGCCAGGGCGACGACGACTCCGGCGCGCCTCCGACCTCGACGAGAACGGTGACCGTCTCGTCCGGGGCGGGAGCCGCTCCGACCGACCCGATTCCGATCATCGTCGAGCGCGTCCAGCCGAGCGTCGTGTCCGTCGTGACCGACCAGGGCCAGGGCAGCGGCGTGGTCTTCGACGCCGACGGCTTCGTGATCACGAACCACCACGTGGCCGGTAACGCCGATTCGATCGAGATCGTGCTGGCGAACGGCGACACCGTTCCCGCCACGCTCAAGGCGAGCACCGACAAGTTCGACATCGCCGTGCTCGAGGTCGACCGCGAAGGGCTGCCCGCCGCCGAGTTCGCGTCGGAGCTACCGGACGTCGGTGCCCTCGCGATCGCGCTCGGGAACCCGTCCGGTTTTGAGAACTCGGTCACCGCGGGGATCGTGTCGGGGCTGAACCGCGAGATTCCCGCCGGCGGCTCCACACCGGCGCTCGTCGACCTGATCCAGACGGACGCAGCGATCTCGCCGGGCAACTCGGGCGGCGCGCTCGTCGACAGGCGCGGGCAGGTGATCGGAATCAACGTCGCCTACCTCCCGCCCCAGGAAGGGGCGGTCTCGCTCGGCTTCGCCATCCCGGCACCCGTCGCGGTCAACGTCGCGCAGCAGCTGATCGCAACCGGAGAGGTGCAGTTCGCCTACCTCGGAATCCAGCCGCGCCAGGTGACGCCTGAGCTGGCGGACGCCTTCGACCTCGGCACCAAGACAGGCGTGCTCGTGGAGGACGGCGTCCCGGACGGCCCGGCCGCGAAGGCCGGTGTGGAGCAGGGCGACGTGATCGTCGGGATGGACGACCGTGAGATCGAGCTGGTCGAGGACCTCTTCGCCGAGCTGCGGGACCACAAGCCGGGCGAGCAGGTCGAGCTCACGGTCGTGCGCGACGGCGAGCGCAGCACGATCGAAGTGACGCTCGGCGAGGCGGGAGCCGACTAACTCCGTACAGTCCTGCGGCGATGCCGCGCGCCGTGGGTCCCGGGCTCCTCTCCTGCGCGGTGGTCCTCGTCCTGGGCTTCGACCAGGGTGGCTACGCGCCCGCCAGCTGGGTGTGGAGCGCGGCGCTGCTGGCGGTGTGCGCCGGGGTGCTCGCGCTGGGGCGGCCGATTCGGCCCGCACCCCTCGAGCTCGCCTTCGCCGGCGCTCTCTCCGGCCTCCTGGGCTGGACGCTGCTTTCCGCTCTCTGGTCACTCGACCCGACTGCGTCGGTGCTCGAGGCCGAGCGCCTGCTGCTCTACCTCGCCGCTGCCGCCGCGCTTCCTGCTGCTCGGTCGCCCCGGCGCGCGTCCGGCGATGCTGCTCGGCGTCCTGGCCGCGGTGGCCGCTCTCTGCCTGGCCGGGCTCGGCGACGTCCTGATCGGAGACGACCCCGTCGGCGCGGCGACCGCCGATCCCGGGTCGGAAGATCGGCTGTCCGAGCCTGTCGGCTACGCGAACGCCCTCGCGCTGCTCGCGGCGATGGGCGTCCTGCTGGCGCTCGGCCTGGCCGCTGCAGTCGAGCGGCTCGGCGTGCGTGTGGCGTGTCTCGCGCTCGTTCCGGCGCTGCTCGCGACGCTCTACCTCACGTACTCCCGCGGCGGCTGGCTCGCGCTCGCGATCGGCTTCGTGGTCGCCGTCGGCGTCCGCGCGCGCCGCATCGACCGGCGCCTCGCCGTCGCGCTCAGCGCGGCGGCCGTCCTGGCCGTCGCGGTCGCGGGGACGGCCGTCGTCCGCTCGTTCTCGGCTCCGACGGCAACGCCGGCGAGCGGTTCCGAGCGACTGCTGACGCTCAGCGGGAGCAGTCGCGGCGACTACTGGCGGGTCGCCCGCGCCGCCGTCGGGGATCACCCCGTGCTCGGGTCGGGCGCCGGCAGCTACGGGCGCTACTGGTTGCGCCACCGGCCGGTCACGCAACCCGCCCGGGACGCGCACAGCCTGTACCTCGAGACCCTGGCCGAGCTCGGCCCGCTCGGGCTCGGACTGCTGCTCGTCGCGCTCGGCGCCCCGGTGGCTGCCGCGATCAGGGCGCGCGGGGACTCGTTGACGCCTGCAGCGCTCGGCCCGTACGCCGCCTACCTCGTCCACGCGGCACAGGACTGGGACTGGGAGCTGCCCGCGGCCACGCTGCCCGCGATCGTCTGCGCGGCCTCGCTCCTGCTCACGTCGCGGCGCCGGCAAACGCCTCTCGCACCCGCGGCCCGCGCGGCCGCCTCGGTGGCGGCGACGACGCTCGCCGTCCTCGCGGTCGCTGTGTACGCCGGCAACCGCGAGCTTGCTCTCGCCGAGGCCGGCTCGGAGCGCTCGGCGCGACGGGCGGCTCGTCTCCAGCCGTGGGCCGCGGCTCCGTGGAGAGCGCGTGGAGAGGCGCAGCTGGCGCGAGGTGACGTGGAACGGGCCCGAACGAGCTTCCTCGAGGGCATCGAGCGCGACGACGGCGACTGGGAGCTCTGGCTCGACCTCGCGCTCGCCACCGAGGGCGCCGACCGTGACCGCGCACTGGCGCGGGCGCAAGAGCTCAATCCGCGCGCGCCGGAGATCGACGAGCTGCGCGAGGAGGGCTGACGAATGTTTCGGAGAACGGACCCCGGGCTAGAACCAGCGCGCCCCCAGAACGCCAGGAACTTGCCCGTGCCCAGCGGGCCGAACAGGAGGTCCGACGAACCGATGAGAACTGTCATTGCGCGGTTGCCGTTCCGCGCGGCGCTGGCGGGGGGAGTCATCGCGCTCGTCTTCGCCGCCCTCGCATCGGTCGGCGCCGCCGTGTCCCCGTCGGGGACGCCCGCCGCCACCGAGCAGTACGGAGGCAAGGTCACGCTCTGCCACCGCACCAAGTCGAGGAAGAACCCGTACCGCACCATTCGCGTCGCCCGCAGCGCCGTCAGGGCGCACCTGCGTCACGGCGACAAGCGCGGATCGTGCGCCAACGCCCGCTTCAACGTCTGCCACAAGACGAAGAAGGGCAAGAGCACCGTCCGCGTGAAGGGCCTCACCAGGCTCAAGCGCCACGTCCGCCACGGCGACAAGATCGGTCCTTGCAAGAAGGCGAAGACGAAGAAGGGCAAGAAGTAGAGCCCACAGGCAGCTGCACGACCGAAAGGCCCCGCTCCGGCGGGGCCTTTCTCGTTCCTACGGACTGAGGCCCTCCGACTCGAGCACCTGCAGGGCCAGCGCAAACGCCTGCCGAACCGCCTCGTGTCGGCCTTCGACTGCTGCGACGAACGCGCCGCGCATGAGGATCTGGATCCGGTGAGCCAGCACGTCGGGCTCGCGGGCGCCGGCCTCGGTCGTGAAGCGGCGGATCACCTCGTAGATGCTCTCGAACCCGGCGACGGCTGCGACGCCGACCGGGCTCGAGCGGTCGTGCGTCTCCAGGAGCGAGTTGGTGAACAGACAGCCCTGGAAGCTCTCCTGGCGAAACCACTCCTCGAGCAGCTCGAAGACGGCCGCGACGCGTCCGGCTCCGCTCGCGGCGCGGCGCTTGGCCTCCTGCTCGAGCCAGCCGTGGGTCCAGAGCTCGTCGTGTCGTTGCAGGACGGCGACGGCCAGCTCGTCCTTCGAGCGGAAGTGGCGGTACAGCGTCGTCTTCGCGACCCCGGCCTCGGCGACGATCCGGTCGACGCCGACGGCGTTGATGCCGTAGCGCGTGAACAGCTCGTACGCCGTCCTCAAGACCCGCTCGCGCGGATCCACGTCCTCCCCCGTCGGCGGGGGCCTGGGCGGGATCGGGCGTGGGTGTGCAGTCGACACTCTGAGGCGCTCGAGGGCGATGCTACAGACCTGTCTCGTCGCGTGCTAACGTGGCGTTGAACTCGCTACAGACCTGTCCGTACCGTCAGCGAGTCCAATACCCCCTTGACCGAAAGCGACGCCACCATGCGCCTACTCGCCGCGATCGTCGACTCGTCGTCGGACGCCATCATCAGCCAGACGCTTGCCGGGGCGATCACGAGCTGGAACCCCGCGGCGGAGGCGATGTACGGCTATACCCGGGACGAGGCCGTCGGGCAGTCGATCGACCTGATCGTCCCCTCGGACCGGCGCGACGAGCTGGAGCAGATCGACGCGGCGCTCGCGCGGGGCGAGCGTGTCGGCGAGTTCGAGACCGTCCGACGGAGGAAGAGCGGAGAGCGGATCAGCGTCCGGCTGACCATGTCGCCGATCAACGACGAGCGCGGCGAAGTCGTCGGCGTCTCGGCGATCACGCGGAGCATCACGCTCGAGATGCGCACCGCGGGCGAGGTTCGCGAGGACGCCGATCTCGCCCGAGGCGTCGCTCTCGTCGGGCAACAGAGGGACGTCACGGCGCGGCGCGACGCAGAGGAGAAGCTGAGAATGAGCGAGGATCTCTACCGCCTCGTCGTCGAGAACAGCCGCGACCTGATCTCGCTCGTAGACCGCGGGGGCCGCTTCCTCTTCGCGTCGAGCGCCTACCGGCGGATTCTCGGCTACGAGCCGGCAGTGCTCGTGGGAACCTCGGCGAGCGAGCTGATCCATCCTGATGACCGCTCCGGCGCCGAGCGCTGGTTCGAGGAGCCTGCGGACGCGCCCGTCGCGCTCCGCCTGCGGCACGCGGACGGCTCCTTCGTGGCCGTCGAGACGAATGCGGGCCTCGTCGGCCTCGGGGCCGCCAAGCCTGTCGGGATCCTGGCCGTGTCGCGCGACATCACCGAGCGCATCCGGACCTCCGAGCTCGAGGAGCGGCTGCGCCGGGGTGAGAAGCTCGAGGCCATCGGCCGTCTGGCCGGTGGTCTAGCTCACGACTTCAACAACCTGCTGACGATCATCGGCGGGTTCGAGGCGATCGCGCTGGAGCACCGGGCGGAGCCCGACCGGGTCCGCGAGGCGCTGGGACACATCCGCCGCGCTGCGGACGATGGGGCCAAGCTCACCCGGCAGCTGCTGGCGTTCGGACGGCAGCAGGTCCTCCGGCCCGAGGTGATCGACCTCAACCAGATCATCTCCGACTACGAGCCGATGCTCGACCAGCTGCTCGGAGACGACGTCGAGGTGCGCTTCGATCTCGCCCCCGACCTCGGCCGGATCAGGGCCGACAAGGGCCAGGTCGGGCAGATCGTCGTCAACCTAGCCGTGAACGCGCGCGACGCGATGCCAGGCGGCGGGAAGGTGACGATCCAGACCGCCGAGGCGGAGCTCGGCACGCACGCAGTCGACTCGGACACCGCGCCCGGCGCCTTCGTGCGGCTGATCGTCACCGACACCGGCATCGGCATCGAGCCGGAGCGCATGCAGCGCCTGTTCGAGCCGTTCTTCACCACGAAGGACAAGGGTCACGGGCTCGGCCTTGCCACCGTCTTCGGGATCGTCAAGCAGAGCGGCGGCCAGATCAGCGTGTCGAGCAAGCCGGCCCGGGGGTCGTCATTCGTCGTCGACTTCCCCCGCGTCGAGGGAGCGCCGGAGCTGCCGCCGGAACAGGAAGAGGCGGTCGCCCCGGTCGGAACCGCCCGGGTGCTGCTGGTCGAGGACAACGATGTCGTCCGCAACCTGATGCGGACGATCCTCGCGGAGCACGGCTACGACGTCGTGGCCTCGGGGCTCCCGCGCGAGGCGCTCACGCTCGGCGATCGAGTCGAGGAGCCGTTCGACCTGCTCGTCACCGACCTGTCGATGCCCGGGCTCGGCGGCCGCGAGCTCGCCGACCGGCTGCGAGAGACGTGGCCGGAGCTCAAGGTGCTCTTCACCTCCGGCTACACGGACGACGCGATGGTCGCCGGGGGTCTGCTCAGCAAGGGCAGTCGATTCCTGCAGAAGCCTTTCACGTCGGGGGAGCTTGCGCGGGCTGTCTACGACGTGCTCCGCGCGTAGGGCACACGCGGGGGCGCCGGAAACGTCGTCCTACCTCACGAGCCTCCGACGTGGAGCACGGCGTCGATCTCGACCGCGAACCCGGGCAGGTCGGACTGGATCGTCGTCCGGACCGGGAAAGGCGCCGGAACGAACTCCTCGTAGACCTTGTTCAGCACGGGAAAGTCCTTCATGTCCCGGAGGTAGACCCCGATCCGAACCGCGTCCGCGAGCGAGGCACCGGCGGCGCGAGCCGCGGCCTCGAGGTTGCGAAAGGTCTGCCGAGCCTGCTCGTCGAACCCTTCGGGCTGTTCTCCGGTCTCAGGGTGAAACGGCGTCTGGCCGGCCAGGTAGATCGTGTCGCCCGCGCGCACCGCGTGCGAATACGGACCCCCGGCCTTGGGCGCGTCGTCGGCGAAGAAGGCTTCCTTCACGCTGGTGATCCTCTCACGCTTGTCAGGGCCGCGCAGGTGGGAGAGGGTGCTCCCCGATGACGCCGATCTCCCGCGGATTCAGGGGCAAGCGCCGCGACGCGCCGGCCGATCGGGTTCCGCCCGGCCAGTACGTGACGGACGACTTCCCTGTGCTCTCGGCCGGCCCCACCCCACACGGGCCGCTCTCGCAGTGGGACTTCACGATCGTCGGCGAGGTCGACGAGCTCCTCCGCTGGAGCTGGGACGAGCTCCGGGCGTTGCCGAGCGAGACGGTCACGGTCGACATCCACTGCGTCACCCGCTGGTCGAAGCTGGACACGATCTGGGAGGGCGTCTCGGTCGACACGCTGCTCGACGGCGTCGAGACCGAGGCGGAGTACGCGGTCGCGTTCTGCGACGGCGGCTATACGACGAACCTGCCGCTCGAGGACCTCACCGGCGACAAGGCCTGGGTCGCGTACTCCTACGGTGGCGAGCCGCTCGACCCCGAGCACGGCGGCCCGGCCCGGTTGCTCGTCCCGCACCTGTACTTCTGGAAGAGCGCCAAATGGGTGCGCGGCCTGAAGCTCGTTGCCGCGGACGAGCCGGGCTTCTGGGAGTCGAACGGCTACCACCTCTACGGAGACCCTTGGCGGGAACAGCGGTACTGGGGCGATTGACCTGGCGTCCGGCCGTGGTCGCCGAGGTCCGGCCCGAGACGCCCCGCGTGAAGACGATCGGCTTCGACGTCCCCGGCTGGCCCGGGCATCGGGCGGGACAGCACGTCGACATCCGGCTCACCGCCGAGGACGGCTACACGGCCGAGCGCAGCTACTCGATCGCGGCGCCGGCGAGGGGAGACCGCGTCGAGCTGACGGTCGAGAGCGTCGACGACGGCGAGGTCTCGCCCTACCTCGTCGAGGAGGCGCGCGCCGGCGACGAGCTCGAGATCCGCGGCCCGGTCGGCGGCTACTTCGTCTGGGACGACGGCCACCCCGGTCCGGTGCTGCTCGTCGGCGGCGGTTCCGGGGTCGTCCCGCTGATGGCGATGGCCCGTCAGCGCGGGCGCGTTCCCACGACGCTGCTCTACTCGGCGCGGACGCTGGACGACGTGATCTACCGCGAGGAGCTGGAGCGGCTGGCGGACGACGGCCTCGACCTCGTTCTCACGCTGACGCGCTCTCGACCGGAGGGCTGGACGGGCTTCGCACGCCGCGTGGATTCCGCGCTCCTGGCCGAGGTCGCGCCTCGACCGACCTCGCGGCCGCTCTCGTTCGTGTGCGGCCCGACGCCGTTCGTCGAGGCGGTCGCTCTTGCGCTCGTCGAGCTCGGCCACGATCCTGCGCTGGTCAAGACCGAGCGGTTCGGCCCGACGGGAGCGTGAGCGTGGACGACCTCGTACTGGACGGGAACGCGGCAGCCGGGATCCTGCACGCCGTCTACGGCGCCGAGATGACGACGGCCGTCGGCACGTGCGACGGCTGCGGTACCTCGGGGCAGGTGGGCGCCGTGCGCCTGTACCGCGCGGCCGGGCTCGTGCTCCGCTGCCCCCACTGCGACGCCGTCCTGATGAAGATCGTGGCCGGCGGCGAGCGAGTCTGGATCGACTCGCGCGGCCTGCGCACGCTGCAGTTGTCGTCCGAAGCCGCCAGCTAGCGTCCCGGCCGATGGCCGTTCGGCTGCTGGAGCGTGCTCCTCGTCTGCTCGTGATCGACGGCGAGACGGTCAGCGTCCGCGTACGTGAGTCCACACGCGCTCGTACGCTCCGGGTCCGAGTCGGGCCTCGCGTGCCGCTCGAAGCGGTCGTTCCGCGACGGATCACCGACCGCCAGGTCGACCGGTTTCTCGCCGACCACCGCCCGTGGATCACCCGCAAGCTGCGCGCCGCGCGGGCGATCGCCGCGCGCCCGCCTGTACTCGGGCTGGACCGGCCGGGCGTCGTCTGGCTCGAGCTCCAGCCGCTCCCGGTCGAGCCGGGCTCGACGGCTGCCTCGATCGAGCGCTGGTACCGGCGGGAGGCGCGCGGGAGAATCACGGCGGTCGCCGAACGGGAGGCGGCCCGTCTCGGCGTCGGCTACGAGGCGATCGGCATCCGCGACCCGCGCACCCGCTGGGGCTCGTGCTCGAGCCGGGGCAACCTGAGCTTCAGCTGGCGCCTGGCGATCGTGCCGCGCGAGGTGCTCGAGTACGTCGTGATCCACGAGCTCTGCCACCTGCGCGAGCTGAACCACTCGAAGCGCTTCTGGCGCCTCCTCGAGGAGGCGCGACCGACGTGGCGGGAGGAGGCCGCGTGGCTGCGGGAGCACGGCCACGAGCTCCACGACTACCGGATCGCGCCGGTGTAGCGCTGTTTCGGCCCTAGGCCGTTCCGGCGACCAGCGGGTCGCGCCGGCGTGAACGCCGCACGCGACGCGACAGCAGGAGCGCAACGGCGGCGACCACGAGCACCAAGAGGACGCCGATCAGGCCGAGGATCAACCGATCGGAGCCAGTCGGAACGTCGCTCGCTCGTGCGGAGTTGAGGTGGCCGGGGAACGTGATCGTCGCGACGGCCCCGCGCTCGACCGATCCACCGGTGAGCCGCAGCCTGACTCGCCAGGGGCCGCGGGGGAGTTGCTCGTCCAGCCGCACAGCGATCGTCTCCACGCGGCCGGGTGCCAGCCCCGTCACCGCACGAACAGGGAAAGGACCGGCGCGAATCCCGCCGGGGCCCTTCGAGAGTGTCAGCGCACCGCTGATGTCGAGCGTGCGTCCGCCGCTGTTTCTGACCCTGGCGACGACGAGCGGTTCGCCGCTCGGAGAGCGCTTCCCGCGGAGCGAGCCGATTGCGAAGTTCGACGGAGGCGCGCCGCCAGGCCCGACCGTGACGTACATGCGCACGCCGACTCTGTTGACGAGCGTGACTCCTCCTGCCTCCGGTGACGGCGCCGACACTGCGGCCCAGACGACGGCGTAGCGCTCACCGGAGGAGGCGTCGTCAGGGACGTTGATCGTCAGCGTCTCGATCGCCCTGGCCCCCGGCGCCAGGCGCAGGAGGTCTCGCCCGCCCGATGTCCAGCTGGAGAGCTCGTTGCGGCTGCGGCCGGAAGCGAACCCGAACTCGCCTCGGCGGAGGCTCGCGGCGGCCGGGTACACCGCCACATCCACCGCCAGCCGAGTGCCGTTGCTGATCTCGACGCGGCGTTGAATGCTCGTTCCGGGCGCCAGCCGTTCGACGATGTACGAGCGGGCTCGACGACCGTCCCGCGTCTTTCCGGGGGCGTCGACGAGCCGGATGCCGATGCCGCCCTGCTCTGCCGCGAGTGCACCCGACGCCGGGATCAGGATCCCGGCGAGCACCGACAGGGCGATCAGGCGGACGCGCACGATTCGAAGGTCAGGCGACCGAGTGCGTGACCGTGGCCGAGTAGACGCCCGGGGCGAAGTTCGCCGGCACGAAGACGGAGATGGTCGGGTTCCAGCTCGCGGAGCTGATGCCGGTGCTCGCGCCGGTCACGACCGTCGACACCCCGGTGAGGTCCGACGCAGGCACGGCCGTCGGGGTCACGGTCGCGGACGCGGTGATCGCGCCGGCCGCGTAGCTGACGTTGCTGGCAGGGTCGGCGGGGCCGGCCGGAGGAGTGAAGGCGGTCGAGATCACGGATGCGGTCCATGCGGTCGTACCGCCGCGCTGATCGGAGACGGTGACGACTCCGAGCGGACCGGCGATCGTGCTCGAGCCGGTGGAGGCCACCTGCGATCCGAGCGACACGCTGCCGGTCGGTGCGCTGATCGAGAGCGCTCCCGAGGTCAACGTGAAGGTCGCGGGGGTAGCCGCGCCGGCGAGCGAGGAGGCCGCCGCGGCAAGTGTGGCGAAGGTGCCGGCAAGCAGCACGAACCTGCGCATCATCAGTTACCTCTCTGTCGGTGAGACGAGGCCGAATCGACCTCTGACCAACCCATCGACCCCTGGCTCCGAGCCGATAGACCCGGAAGCGCGCGGATTGCATCCCCCGAATGCACGAGTGCGTACGAAAGGAGAGGCGCCGACCAGAATCGAACTGGTGTGCGAGGCTTTGCAGGCCTCTGCCTAACCACTCGGCCACGGCGCCTGGTGCGCGCGCATCGTATCGGCGCGGTGCCGCTTTTCCAGAGGGTTCTAGCTGTCCGCGACCGCGAAGGTCAGCGGCGGCCCGAGCCGCACGCCGCCGTAGTGCCAGGTCACCGTGTACAGGCCGGTGCCGCGGTTCGGGAAGTGCTTGTACCAGCGCACCGCCGAGACCCACTGGTCGCCCCGCCGAAGCAGCGGGAAGCTCTTGCACGTCTGCGCGCGCGCCGTCGGCTTCACGCACAGCCGGTAGCGGCCGGAGAAGCTGAACGTCGACAGCCTCAGCTTGACCGCCCCGCCGGAGCGCTCGGCCGAGGTGCAGTAGTCGCCGGTCGGGCTGCAGTACCTGTCGCGGAGCGCGCCCGAAGCGGCCGCGGCCAGCACGAGCGAGGTGAGCACGAGAACGCAGACGGCGATGCGCACGGCGCCAGTCTAGCCCTGCTTGCGGATCGCGACCGATTGCCCTAGCGTCGCTCGGGATGGGCCGGCAAGCCGAACGGCTCGAGGGCGCGGAGTCGCAGGCCGCGCAGGCGGCGGCGCCCGCGGCGGCGCTGGCGGCGCCCGCCTCGTTCGCGCTCTCGCTCCAGCGCCAGGCGGGAAACCGCGCAACCGCGCGTGCCCTGCAAGCCGTGATCGCACGCGACGCGGCCACGGCTGAGATCCACATCGACAACGTCCTGGCTAGCCGGGACCCGGAGGCCGTGAACCACCTCAGCTACGAGGAGGTCTGGGACGCAACCGACGACCAGCGGCGCCACCTCGTCCACCTGATGCTGACGAAGACGACGTGGGACGCCCTCGACGCCTCGACGGTCTCCCGGATCTGGCACAGCTACGGCGACAACCTCGCCTTCGAGATGGCGCTCCAGGGGCCGACCTGGGTCGAGTGCCAGCGGCGCGGGGCGATCATGTCGAGGCTGCTCCTGAGCGAGGAGGACCTGCTCGACCAGTACCAGACGCCGGGTGTCCTCACCTCGCACCAGGTCGGTCGGGTGCGGCGCTTCCTCGACGCCCTCGGGCCCGTGGACTTCGGGCTCTTCCGCTACGCCCTGCACCAGGCCGACAGCGACCTCGAGCGGGCGTTCCTGTTCAAGGCTCTCGCTGCGGGGCGGACCGCATCCGACGTCCTCCAGTTCGCCACGATCATCCACGGCTGGGACTTCGCGACGCTGATGCGCTGGCTCAACGTCACCTCCTCGGCCGCTGCCGCCGGCGGAGGCGCCGGCACCGGCATCCAGCAGCAGTTCCACACCAGCTGCGGGCCGACGAGCGTCCAGACCGTACGCGCGGAGAACGATCCGATCTACGCGCTCTGGATGCACAGCGGCGGGCAGATCTACGGCGTGGCGACCGGCAACCCCGGCATGACGTCCGAGCAGCAGACCTTGCTGACCGGCGCCGGGGGCGTCGCCGTCGCCCGCGGCGGCACGGCCACCGGCGGACGGGGCGCCTGGATGGAGACCGCGATCGGCGGCTTCACCAGCCTCTCCGGGATCACGGGCGTGACCTACACGCGGATCAACGTGACGCCGGTCCAGCCGACGAACCCGGCCGGCGGCGCTGTGGACAATGCCCTGCGCGTGATCGAGGCCGCGCTCGACCGCGGGATCCAGGTGCCGATCATCATCGGCGACACACCCTCGGCGACGGCCCACTACGTCGTCATGCTCTTGCGTCAGGGCGAGAACTACGTCATCCACGATCCCTGGAACGGCGTCACCGTCAGGCGCAGCCGCACGCAGTTCATGTCGAACGCCATCGGCCTCGCCGGCCACAGCTTCCTGACCGGATACAGCAACCCGACGGATGTCTGAGCCGCTCAGCGACGACGAGCTCGCCTCGCTCGACCTCCCGGCCGCGTTGGCGAACGGTGTGCGCGGGGACGCGCAGGGAACGCCGACGGTCGCTGCCGCCGTCCAGCTCGAGCGTGCGGGGGTCGAGCCCGAGGACGTCGAGTTCGAGGTCCTGCGCCTGAGCAATCAGGTCGACGGGATCCCGATGAGCGACGTCGACGTCGCACCCCCCGCGCTGCGCGGCCTGGTCGACGCGGCCGCAGCGGAGCCCGCCGAGGTGCGTGACTGGCTGCTCAACGTGCTCAACCTGATGCGCATCCGCACGGCTCGGGGCAGCTGAGTGCACGAGACGAGCCGCTATTACGTGCTTCTGACGTCGTACGGCGTGCCGGACGCCGAGGTCGACGACCGGCACACGGCGATGGTCGAGTCGCTCCGGGAGCGGCTGCCGAACCTGGCCTGGAGCGCGAGCTGGCGCGCGCTCGAAGGGAGCTGGAACGTGCTCGACGCGCTCGACTTCCAGCCCGGCGAGGATCCAGCCGTCGTCGAGGAGGTTCTCAGCGAAGAGGGGATCCGCTTCGAGCTCGTACGGGTCGAGCCGTCGGCCTGGCTGCGCGCGCCGGGCTAGCCGGGCTGCAAGTCGACCGTGAAGGTGGAGCCGACTCCGGGCTCCGAGCGGACGGCGATCGTCCCGCCCATGCGGCGTACGAGCTCGCGCGTGATGTACAGCCCGAGCCCCGTGCCGCCACCCGCACGGGTGAGCTCCGTGTCGAGGCGGTAGAACTTCTCGAAGACGCGCTGCTGCTCGGCCAGCGGGATGCCGAGCCCGGGATCGGCCACGGCGATCCGCACCGCCTTGCCCTCCGCCGCCACCGAGAGCGTCACCCGGCCCCCCTCGGGCGAGTACTTGACGGCATTGTCGAGCAGGTTCACGAGCACCTGCTGGAGCCGGTCTCGATCGGCGGAGGCGGGCGGCAGCGCGGGCTCGACGTCCAGCTCGAGCGTCGTCGTCTCGGGCAGCTGCGCGCCGCATCTGCTCGACCGTCTCGACGGCCAGCGCGCCGACGTCGACGCGCTCGCGCGCGACCGGGAGCTCGCCTCGCTCGAGCCGGCTCGCGATCAACACCTCCTCGGTGATCTGCGTCAGCCGCACGGCCTGGTTCGCGATGATCAGAAGCAGCGTCTTGCGGTCCTCGGGCGAGAACTCGACGTCCTCTCGCAGCAGCGTCTGCGCAGCGCCGTAGATGCCCGCCATCGGTGTGCGCAGCTCGTGCGAGACCGTGGCGATGAACTCCGTCTTCGCCTCCTCCAGCCCGCGCTCGCTGGTCAGGTCGCGAAACGCGTACACGATGCCGTCGGCGCTCCGCACTGCCACGAACGAGAGCCAGAGCTCGGCACCGCCCACCTCGAGCGGCAGCGTGACCGGCGCAACGGGGGCGCCGCCCTCGGAGACCGGGATCTGGGCGGCGATCGTCTCCCAGCCCTGCAGGACGTCGGTGACCGGGTGGTCGCGCGCCGCTTCGGTCGAACGGCCGGTTAGCCGCACCGCAGCCCCGTTCCAGAGCTTGACGAGGCCGTCGGCGTCCACGAGGAAGATACCCTCGCCGACCGCTTCGAGCACGTTTGCCGCTCGCTCACGCTCCGCGGCAACGGCCTCGGCGCGCACCCGGGCGGCGGCCTCGGCCTGCCCGGCCTTGTGCAGGCGCGCGTTGCGGACCGCCGCGCCCATCAACGCGACGAGCGCCTCGCCGAGCGCGAGCTGGTCCTGCGTGTACGGGTCTCCGTCGCTCATCAGCTGGACGACGCCCACCACGCGGCCCTCGTGCTTGACCGGCAGCATCATCGCCGCGCGCGTGCCGGGCGGACCGGTATCGGGCACCTTGCGCACGGTGCCGTCGCGGTCGACGTCGTAGAAGGTGCCGCCACCCTTGACCCGCTCCTGCACGTCGTTGACGAGTAGCGGCTCCCCGTGCGCGATCACCTGGCTCTGCATGCCGCCCTCGGGATTGAACGGGAGCGCCGGCAGAGTCGAGGGATCGACGTGGTTTCCCTCGACCCAGGCGTACTCGCAGCGGATCAGGCCGTCACTGTCGTCGTAGTCGGAGACGACCACGCCGTCGTGGTGGATCGAGTCGCCGAGCAGCTCGTGGAAGCGGTCGTACACGCGCGCGGGCTCGAGCGTCTCGCCGAGGTAGCGAGCTGCCTCGAGCAGCAGCTCGACACGGACGGCACCCCGATCGGTCGACATGCTCAGACGCCGTACGCAATCTGAGGTGCATTTGCAAGCCCAGCTGACACGGCGTTGGCGCGACGTTACACGAGAAGGGCGGGCCCGCTCGACCCGCCCTCCCCGCCTCTCGGGGTCCCCGGCTAGGCCGGCGAGAGCCTGGTCTTGCGGTTGTGGCGGATCGCGAGCGCCGAGCCGCCCGCGAGCAGGACGAGAACGAGACCGAATCCGCTGACCGCGGCCGGGCTGACGTCGAGGCTGCCTCCGCTCTCGGCAACCACCGGGCTGCCGGCGTTCGTCGGCCTCGAGAGCGCCAGGTCGTCCGGCGCGATCGCGCCGTCCGAGCCGCTCCAGAGCTGCGCCAGCCGATCCGGCGCGATGCCTGGCGAGGTGTCGGCGATCTTCGTCCCGCTCGCGTCGTAGTTCCAGAAATCCGCGTGCGACGAGCTGGTCGGCTTTGCCTGCGCGCTCGGCGCGAGCAGAGCCGCAACCGCGAGACCGAGGGCGATGCGACGGATGGTGAACCGCTTGCTGCGCTTCATCGCTACTGCTCCTTCGGGAGGGGTGGTGGGCATGCCCAGACGCTAGGAGGGAGCAAGCCCGGCGTCGTTCACGCAGGCGACGCGCACAGTGTCAAGCTCGCGACACAATGATCCAATGGCGAAGATGTGAGCAAATGGTCGGCATGCGATTGAGGCGCTGGCTGATCAAGGGCATGAGCAGGACGCACCTCGCGCTTCAGCGGCTGAGCCGGGGCCGGCTGCTCGACCGCGTGGCCGGGATGCCGGTGCTCCTGCTGACGACGACCGGGCGCCGGTCGGGAAAGCCGCGCACGACACCGCTCACGTTCTTCCGGGACGCGGACAGCCTGGTCGTGATCGCCTCGAACGGCGGCTCGGATCGCGCCCCGGACTGGGCACTCAACCTCCAGCACGATCCGCGGGCAACCGTCGAGATCGGCGCCGACAAGCTGACCGTCACGGCCAGGACGGCGTCGGCGGAGGAGCGAGAGCGACTCTGGCCCGAGATCACCGCGACCTACTCAGGCTACGCCCGCTACCAGGAGCGGACAGCGCGGGAGATCCCGGTCTTGCTCCTGCGACCCGACGATCGCTAGCGCTGCTCGACGACCTTCGCCGCGTACAGCTGGTAGGGGAGGTCGTCGAGGATCCGCCGCCGTGGCTCGGGCACCGAAAGGAAGCGCTCGAGGGCGAGCGGCTTCAGCCACGCCAGGTCGGGACGTGCGGCGAGCACCCGGGCGACGGCGTCGCGGTCGCCGCCGAGCGCGACCCGCTCGACCTTTCCCCGCCAGGGCGTAAGCACGCGCGCCGCTTCCGCGGCCGCCTTCTCGATCAGCTCGCGTTCCTGGCCTTCACGGCGCCGGCGGAAGCGATTGGCCGACGACCCGCCTGCTCGATGGCGGCCCTTGACGAAGCGGGAGCCGACCTTCGAGTCGACGAGACGCTCCCCCTCGAAGACGCCGACTGCGTAGCCACCGAGCCGGACGAGCACCGCCGCCACCAAGTGGTCTTCGGCGAGCGCCTCGAGCAGCGGTCCGACCACCACCTGCAGGTGCTCCCCCTCGTGGGGGAGACCGAAGGGCGGCGTGACGGTCAGCGTCTCCCCGGCGAGCTCGAAGCGCGCGCTACCGGACCGGTAGGTGGCTCGGCCCTCGTGGCCCTCGAGGGGCGACAGCCGCTTGGTCAGGTTCGCGCGGCCGACGAAGCGGGTCTCCATCTCGAGACGAAGACCGGAGCGTGCTGTTCAAAGGCGCGGTCGAACGCTCAGTAGCGCCGGCCCGTGGCGTGATCCAGGTCCCTCGGCGCACCCGAGCTCGGAGCCCCGTTGACCAGGAAATAGATGATCGACCCGAGTGCCGGGAGGATCAGGATCAACAGAACCCAGGCTGCAGTCTTGGCGCCTGTCCGTGTGTGACGTCGCCTGATGATGTCGACGATCGTGAAGATCCAGATTGCTACGACGAACACGCCTATGAGCCACCAGAGCATGCGCTTCTCCTTGTCCGCTGCTCCCGTGGACGGTACGAGGGCGGACGCCGAGGTGCCTCACCCCGTCGGGATGATCGTGCAACCGTCCACCACGACCCGGCGCTAGCCCGCCGAACACCACTGCGGGGCGGCGTGCGCAGGGAGTGCGACTGTCACGGCGAATCCGACGGCGATAGACAGGAAGGCAGCGAGAGCTCCCTTCACTCCACGGCTCATGACGCTTCCACAGGGAGGTAGGGATGAACTCCAGGAGCATGGCAGGTTGGATCGGCTTCGCCGGCATGCTGATGCTGATCGTCGGCTCGATCGACTTCATACAGGGCCTCATCGCTCTGTTCGAAGACGAGTACTTCGTCGTCACCGGGTCTGGCTTCCTCGTCGTCGACTTGACGACTTGGGGCTGGGTCATGGTGATCTGGGGCGTGCTGCTCGTTCTCGCGGGTCTTGGGCTCGTAGCCGGGCAGGGGTGGGCGCGCTGGTTTGCGATCGTGGTCGTGTCCCTCAACTTCATCGCCCAGCTCGGCTTCCTCGGCAACAGCCAGTATCCGCTCTGGTCACTAACCGTGATGGCGCTGAACGTGATCGTGCTCTACGCGCTGACCGCGCGCTGGGGCGAGACCGTGGAGGACCTCAGCCCCGTCCGTTAGCCAGTTCGAAATCGGAGGCCGTCGCGCGACATCGCCGCGGCGGCCTCCCCACTCAGGTCACGCCGGAGAGCGCCGCGTAGTCCAGGTGGCGCGCAGGCTCGAAGCATCGGCCGGCTCGTGCGTGTACTCCTCGCCGACCGCGGACACCGCGAAGCCCGCGTCTTGGAGGGAGGCACGCAGATCCGCATCGGAGTGGAAGTACTGCCGGTGCTGCTCGCTGAAGGGGTCGCCGTCACGAGGCCGCGTGAGCTCGATCCTGGTGTCGCAGGTGCGTGCTTCTCGATCCACGACACTCCTGATCACGAAGCAGTTCCCCGCCGATTCACCTTCGACGATGGGGTTGGAGATGGTGAAGTTCATCATCCCGTCCGTGTGCAGGTCGAAGACGAACCACCCGTCGGGCCGAAGCCGGAGGGCTACCGCCGCCAGCGTCAGTCGCAACTCGTCCGGAGTCAGGTAGTTGAGGCCGTCGAACGTGCAGACCGCCGCGTCGAAGACACCGTCGACCGCCAGGTCCGGAAGCGTCGTGCGGCTCAACGTCGCCTCCGGGCCGAGACGCTCGCGAGCGAGGGCCAGCATCGCGTCGGATGCGTCGACGCCGACCACCCGATAGCCCCGTGCGACCAACTCAGCCGCGAGGAGGCCAGTACCGCAGCAGAGATCGAGCACGGAGCGCACGCCGACCGGGTCGGCACTCCAGAGCTCGTGGAGAAACGACGCCCACCGGTCATGGCAAGGGTCGATGACGATCTCGTCGTAAACCCCCGCCAGCCGCGAGTACGCCTCGACGTGACTCACGGGTCTGCGGGTGTCCAGCTAGATGCCGAGGATCTTGGCCTTGGCGGCCGCAAACTCCTCGTCGGTGAGCACGCCCTGGTTGTGCAGCTGCGCCAGGTTCTGGAGCTGTGCAGTCGCGTCCTCTTCCGGCGGTGGCGCCGCCTCCTGCTGGTACTGCTGCGCGTCCTGGTACTGCTGCGCTTCCTCCTGATCCCACCTCGCGGCCTGCCGACGCTGCACGCGCCCGGACACGGCGGTAGCGGTTCCCGCGACCACGGCGGTGCGGGCTGCCATACGTAGAAGTCCCATGATGATCCTTTCGATCTCCGAAGTGGACGGGTCTAGCGTGCGTCGAGCGCGGCCGCCACGACGTCGGCGGGGATGCGGATCGAGTCGATCAACACGGCGTCGGCAGCCTGGAGTGCGTCGACCACCTTCGCCGCCCACAGGTTCTCGAATGCGATCAGCATGGCCGAGCTGTTGGACGGGAGGTCGTCGCTGACCTCCTCGGCATCCTCAGGTCCCAACGCACCCGGCTGCGCGATGTCGATCGAGAGAAAGCCCGCGCCGTCCTCGTCGAGGTCCTTCGCCTCGAGTGACGTCACGACGCCGTCCGCATCCTTCATGACGAAGAGCAGATCGAGCACTTTGATCGTGCCGTTCTCCACGAGCTCCAGGATCGCCGGAGCAATCCGGCCCGTGAACTTGTTGCCCGGAAAGCCGATGATGTAGACGTCGACGGGGCCGACTGCCATAACCTCTCCTTGTCGGGGACAGCGCTCCAGAAAATATAGGCACCGTCCGGGTGCCCTTCATCATCCGATCGGGACGATCAACGGCTAGGCGCCCTCGAACGCCGAGAACCGCCCGCTCCACCCCAGGCACAGAAAACCCCGCCTGAGCGGGGCTTTTCAGAGGAGCGGATGAAGGGACTCGAACCCTCGACCTTCTGCATGGCAAGCAGACGCTCTAGCCAACTGAGCTACATCCGCGTGCGCCGCAGTATAGCCGCCGATTCTCCCGGCTCCCCGACGCTGAGCTAGGTTCCGACGGTGGAGTTCGATCGGCACACGCTCGTCCTCCTGGTGCGCCCGCCGGACGCGCCGGAGCTCACGGACGAGGAGGCTCTGACGCTGCAGGATGCGCACCTCGCCAACCAGGCGCGGCTCGGCGACGAGGGCTACGTGATCACAGCCGGCCCGCTGGCCGGCCAAGACGACGATCGCCTGCGCGGGGTTGCCGTCGTCTCCGTGGGGCCAGACGAGGCCCGGAGCCTCTACGAAAGCGATCCCGCTGTCCAGGCCGGTCGGCTGGCGGTCGAGATCCTCATCTGGATGGTCCCCGCCGGCAGCGTCCGCTTCGAGCACGTCGAGCGACCCCGCTCCACGGTCGAAGCCGAACGCGACGAATAGGCCGAACGGCCCATAGACCTTCCCTGCAAAACGCAGTACTTTGGACGTGTCAGAGGGGAACAGAGGGGGTTTGCGGCATGTCCAGCGGCGGGTTGAGCGTGGCCTTTCGGCGTACGCTTGCGACGGGCACGACGGTCGTGGCGACCGTCCTTTTCGTTGCGTTCGTACCGGGCGCCGCACAGAGCGCCGACGTCAACGTGATCCTGGGCACGGCGGGCAACGACGTGCTCGTGGGCACCTCTGAACCCGACCTGTTCGACGCCAAGGGCGGCGACGATCTGATCCTGAGCGTCGGCAGCGGCGACGAGGTGCGTAGCGGGCCGGGTAACGACCAGGTGACCGCTGATCCCGGCGCGAGCCGGGTCTGGGTCGACGCGAACGCCGGCAACGACCAAATCTTCCTTCCCGGCGCCGTGGACAGCTACGTCAACGGCGGCAGCGGCATCGACGTCCTCGGCGTGTCCGGGCGGGGGAACACGATCCGCGGCGAAGGCGGAGCCGACTCGTACTCCGGAGGTGGCGCGGTCAACACGGTCGACCTGGGAGACGGCGACGACACGGCTTCCGTCATGGCCGAAGCCGGCTCGGTGCTCCGCCTCGGCAACGGCCACGACTCGCTCGTGGACGCGGGCGGCCACGGGAACAACATCAACGCCGGCTCGGGGAACGACCTGCTTCGGTTCACGCTCGACGGTGAGGGCACGATCGCTCAGCTCGGCTCGGGCAACGACTCGGTGACGCTGAACGGCGCCTGCGGGATGACCATCCTGGGCAACAGCGGGGCGGAGTCGGTCACAGCCGTCCAGGCCTGCCGTAACACGGTGAACACCGACTCGAGCAGCGACACGATCTCGTTCGACAAGCTCAGCTCCGGGAACGTGATCAATGGCGGCGCCGACCGCGACGTGGCCCGCCTCCAGAGCGCGGGCGCCGCGAGCTCGTGCGCCTCGGTCGAGCAGATTCTCGACTGGGCCGATAACGCAGCTAGCTGCTAGCGGCGTCCAGCGCCTCGTTCACGAGCCGGTCGGCGAGCTCGTTGTGCTCCCGCCGAACCGCGGTCCAGCGGACGCGCCCGATCCGGCGGACGAGCTTCGACGCCTCGACGGAGAGCTCCCGCAACGCCTCGTTCTTGACCCGGTACTCGCCGCGCATCTGCTTGACCAGGAGCTCGGAGTCGGAGACGACCTCGAGCTCGTCCACGCCCACTTCCACCGCCTTCTCGAGCCCGGCGATCAGCGCCCGGTACTCGGCGACGTTGTTGGTCGCGACGCCGATCGCCTCGCCGTGGGCTGCGAGCACGGTGCCGTCGTCAGCCTCGAGCACGTAGCCGTACGCGGCCGGTCCAGGGTTCCCTCGCGCACCCCCGTCCGTCGAGAGCCGCGCTTTCACAGCAGCGCGTAGACGTCGAAGGCCGGCTCCTCGTAGGGGTGCGCGCGGCGCAGCGCGGCGACCACGTCGTCGTGCCGCTCGTCCGGATAGACGGTCTCGAGCCGGTACTCGGCCACACGCTGTTCCTTGCCCCGCTCGCCGATCGTCGGATCGCTCGCCTCGCCTGCCGAGGAACGTGCCGGTCCCGCCCGTGTACCACGAGCAGTGCTCGTACTCGCCGATCCTCCCCGCCCCGGCCTCGAACAGCGCCTCGCGGACGGCGTCGAGCGCCTCCTTCGGGACGAACACGACCAGCTTTCGCAACTACTCGCCGAGGTTGTCGATCTGCGCGCGCTGCAGCTTGCCCGAGTAGTCCACGTACACCGACTTCCACTCGGTGAAGACGTCGAGCGCGGCCTGGCCGGCCTCGCGGTGGCCGTTGCCCGTGTCCTTCGTGCCGCCGAATGGTAGGTGCACCTCGGCGCCGGTCGTCCCCGCGTTGATGTACGTGATGCCCGTGTCCAGGTCGCGCATGGCCTGGAAGGCCTTGTTGACGTCCTGCGTGAAGATCGAGGACGAGAGGCCGTACTGCACGCCGTTCGCGACCTGGAGCGCCTCCTCGAAGGAGTCGACACCGATCAGCGCGGTCGTGGGGCCGAAGATCTCCTCCTGGGCGATGCGCATGTCCGGACGGACGTCGCCGAAGACCGTCGGCCGGTAGTAGAAGCCCTTGTCCAGGCCGTTGCCGCTCGCGACCTCGCCGCCGGTGAGCAGGTCGGCGCCCTCGTCCCGTCCGATCTCCGTGTAGGAGTGGATCTTCTCGAGCGCGCGCTCGTTGATCACCGGGCCGATGTCGGTCTCCTCGTCCCAGCCCACGCCGAGCTTCAGCCGCTCGACCGCCTGGACGAGGCGCGACGCCAGGGTTCCGTAGACGCGCCGGTGCACGATCACCCGGCTCGCGGCGGTGCAGCGCTGCCCTGAGGTGCCGAAGGCCGACCAGACGATCCCGTCGACCGCCAGGTCGAGGTTGGCGTCGTCGAGCACGATGATCGCGTTCTTGCCGCCGAGCTCGAGGTGGACGCGCTTGAGGTTCGTCCGCGGAGTTCTGCAGCACCTCCACCCCGGTCTCGCGCGAGCCGGTCAGCGTGATCACGGGAACGTCCGGGTGACGGACGAGCCGGTCGCCGACCGCGCCTCCGCCGCCGTGCACGATGTTGACGACGCCCGCTCGGGACGCCCGCCTCGGTGAGCAGCTCCACGAAGCGCTCGCCGAGCAGCGGCGTGTCGGTCGCGGGCTTGAAGACGACCGTGTTGCCGGCCACGAGCGCGGGCGCGATCTTCCAGGACGGGATCGCGATCGGGAAGTTCCACGGCGTGATCACGCCGACGACGCCGATCGGCATGCGCACGCTCATGTTGAACTTGTCCTGCAGCTCCGACGGCGTCGTCTGGCCGTAGAGGCGCCGGCCCTCGCCGCCCATGTAGTAGCTCATGTCGATCGCTTCCTGGACGTCGCCGCCCGCCTCGGCGAGCACCTTGCCCATCTCGCGCGACATCAGCTCGGTCAGCTCGTCCTTGTGCTCGGTCAGCAGCTGCGCGAAACGGAACAGGATCTCGCCGCGCCTCGGCGCCGGCACGAGGCGCCAGTGCTCGAAGGCCTCCTTGGCCGCAGCGACCGCGCGATCGACGTCCTCGGCCCCGGACTTGGGGAAGACGCCGATCGTGTCCCCGTTGGCGGGGCTCGTCGACTCGAAGGTGTCGCCCGAGGCGGCGTCGACCCACTCGCCGCCGATGAAGTTCTTGAACGTCTTGGCGCCGAGGAGCTTCACCGGCGCGGATGTTAGCTAGGCAGTTTCAGGCACGTCCGTGGCAGGAAACGTCCCGGGCCTGCGGCGACGGCGGTCGCGCAGCTCGCGCTGCTCCTTTTCCTCCGGAGTGGGCTGCTTGGTCGCACGCCGGTCCGGCCCCTCGCGCCGGTCGATGATCACCTCGACGTTCGGGTTGTCCTTGTAGTACTCGGTCAGGCGCTCGAAGAGTTCGTCCTCGAGCTCCGGCGGGACCACGCAGTAGATCATCCTGTACGGATTGTAGGTAGAGAGTCGGCTCGCGCCTATACCCGGGCGATCGCCGGCATCAGGCGGCCGTGGCCGTCGAGCTCGGCGTTCCAGGCCTGGAAGGTCGTCTCCACCTCGGACAGCTCGAGCCCGCGCTCCTCGAGGCGCACGGGCTGGGCCGAGTCGACGGTGACGCGGTACTGGTACCAGGAGATGTCCCACGCGACCGTGATCACGACCTCGGTGTTGACGCCCGAGAGCGGCACGACGCTCACCTTCGGCGGACCGAGGCTCTTCGCGATGCCTGCGACCGTGCGCCGGTAAGCGCTCGCATTGAACAGGTCGGCCGCATCGACCATCGCGAGCTCGTGGTCCGACAGCCGACGCAGGATCGGCTCGGGTGCGACGGTCTCGTCCTCGGGCGGCGTTCGCCGCGGATCGAAGATCGTGGCCAGCGAGAGCCTTCGGCGCCGACGGGCGGCCGGGACGGTCGGTGTGGTCGGCGAGCCTTCCTTGACCCACCCCTGCTCGACGGCCTCGTCCGCGCAGAGCTGGCAGACGTCCACGAGCCCGCCCCCCTCGTGCGGCGCGAAGCGCAACGCGCGCTCGCCGACGAGCAGCGTGCGCTCACAGATTGCACAGGTCTGGTCGACCAGGCTGCGGGCCCGCATGCTCAGTGGGCTCTCTCCTCCTCGTGTTCCTTCCTGGTCGCCTCGATCACCTTCTGGGCCACGTGCGTCGGCACCTCGTCGTAGCGGAGGAACTGCATGTGGTAGTCGCCGCGGCCGCCGGTCAGCGAGGTGAGCGCGGGCCCGTAGGTGAGGATCTCCGCCATCGGGATCTCGGCCTTGATCGCGGTCATTCCCCCGCGCGGCTCCATCCCGTGCAGGCGCCCGCGGCGTGAGTTGAGGTCGCCGTTCACGGCTCCCACGGCGTCGTCGGGGGTGATCACCTCGAGCTCCATGATCGGCTCCAGCAGCACGGGGTCGGCCTGCTCGTAGGCGCTCTTGAACGCGACCGAGCCGGCGATCTTGAACGCCATCTCCGAGGAGTCGACGGAGTGGTACGAGCCGTCCACGAGCTGCACGCGCACGCCCTGCACGGGCGCGCCGGCGAGGCCGCCGTGGAGCATCGACTCCTGGATCCCCTTGTCCACGGCGGGGCGAAAGCTCTGCGGGATCACGCCGCCGACGATCTTGTCCACGAACTCGTAACCCGTGTGGTCCTCGGTCGGCTCGATCTGGATGACGCAGTCGCCGAACTGCCCGCGGCCGCCGGTCTGCTTCTTGTGCCGGCCCTGCGCCCGGGCGGCCTTGCGGATCGTCTCGACGTACGGCACGCGCGGCTGGCGCAGCTCGACTTCGACGCCGAAGCGGCGCTTCACGCGCTCGACCGCGATCTCGACGTGCATCTGCGAGAGGCCCGAGAGCAGCTGCTCTCCGGTCTGCTGGTCGCGGCGCAGGCTGAGGGTCGGATCCTCCTCCTGGAGCCGGCGCAGGGCGGTCACGACCTTCTCCTCGTCGCCCTTGGCCTTCGGTGAGACGGCGAAGCTCATGACGGGCTCGGGGAACTCGAGCGCCGGCGCGTCGACCTGGCGTTCGGCGTCGAGCAGCAGGTCGCCCGTGACCGTCTCCTTCAGCTTCGCGATCGCGCCGATGTCGCCCGCCCCGAGCTCGTCGACCTGGGTGTGGTCCTTGCCCTGGAGCGCCAGCAGGTGCCCGATCCGCTCCTTTGCATGAGCCCGGGAGTTGATGACCGTGGAGTCCGACTTGATCGTCCCGCTGAGCACGCGGAAGACGTTGATCCGACCGGCGAACGGATCGGCAAGCGTCTTGAAGACGAACGCGGAGGCGCCGTCCCCGTTGACCGCGATCCCGCCCTCGTGCTCGTCGGGCGAGGGCACGCCCTCGACGATCAGGTCGAGGAGCGCGGTCGTGCCGAGGTTCTTCGTCGCCACCCCGCACGCGACCGGGAAGATCTCACCGCGCTCGACCGCGTCGTGCAGCGCGTGAGCCACGTCGTGCGCGGACAGCTCCTGCCCGTCGAGGTAGCGCTCCATCAGCGCCTCGTCGGTCTCGACGACGGCGTCGAGCAGCCGCTCGCGCTCCTTCGAGCAGAGCTCGGACAGCTCCTCCGGGATCGGCGCGTGGCCGGTCTCGCGCTCGCCCTCAGGGCTCAGGTAGGCCCGCATGTGCAGCACGTCGACGATTCCGCTCAGCTCGTGCTCGTGCCCGATCGGCAGATGGACCGCGACGCAGCGCGGCGAGAACTGCTCGCGCAGCTGCTCGAGGGTGCGCATGAAGTCGGCACGCTCGCGGTCGAGCATGTTCACGAAGAACATCCGCGCGAGGTTGAGCTGCTCGGCTCGCTGCCAGATCCGGCCGGTCTGCACCTCGATCCCCATCACGCCGCTGACGGCGATCAGGGTGCCCTCGACGACTCGCATCGCCGCGACGACGTCGCCCTGGAAGCTCGCCTCGCCGGGCGTGTCGATCAGGTTGACCTTGTGGCCCTGCCAGTCGACGTGGCAGGGCGACGCTTGAATCGACATCGCCCGCCGGTGCTCGTCCTCGTCCCAGTCCGAGACCGTCGAGCCCTGCTCCACGCTGCCGAGCCGGTTGATCGCGCCGGACTGGAACAGCATTGCCTCGACGAGCGAGGTCTTACCCGTCCCGCGGTGTCCGGTGACGGCGAGGTTGCGGATGTTGCTCGGCTCGAGCGCGGACATGCGAGAGAGGTCCTCCTGATCGCGGGGCGGCCTGAGTGAGTCACCGATCTTAGCGACCTGGGTTTTGCAGGCTAAACGCTACGCGTCCTAGCCACGCGCGACGAAGCGCCAGCCCTGGGCCTCGCACGCGCGGATCACTTCCGTGCGATCGAACATGTTCAGGGGCAAGCCGACCTGCTCGCTGCCGGCGACGCACAGGTACGCCTGCGGGTACTTCCCGCCTGCCAGCCTGATGTAGAGCTCACCCGACTCGCGAAGGAGCTCGTGTGGGAGCGGTAGACCCCGGTGCCAGTGGCGGATCGTGTCGTGGGAGATCTCGAGCGAGGTGGGGTGACGGGCGAGGTGGGTCCAGAGCGCGATCGTCCCGGCCGTCAGGGCACCGAAGACCACGTCCACGACGAGCCGGCCCGTGCCGGTCATCCCCAGGTGGCCGCGAACGAGGGCCGCTGCGAAGGCGACCGTGAGGAAGCCGAACAGAAAGTGGCGTCTCCATGGCTTCGAGCGCACGACGATCGGCGCGGCGCTCGAGTCCACCGTCCTGGCTAGGTCTCGAAGCCGGTGCGGGTCGCGGCCGCGGAGAAGCGCGCGCGCAGGCGCAGGATCGCCTTGGTGTGCAGCTGGGAGACGCGGCTCTCGGTCACGCCGAGCACCTCGCCGATCTCACGCAGGGTCAGCTCCTCGTAGTAGTAGAGCGTGACGACGAGCTTCTCGCGTTCGGGCAGGCGGGCAATCGCCTCGCCGAGCGCCTCCTTCAGCTCGGTCTGGGCCAGGGCCGACTGCGGCTCGGGCCCCTGCGTGTCCTCGATCGTGTCGATCAGGGCGACCGAGTCGCCGCCCGACGACGAGATCGTCCACAGCTCGTCCAGCGCGGCGATCGACGTGCGGCCGATCTCGCTCAGGCTCGTCTCGAGCTCCTCGACGGTGATCCCGACCTTGGCCGCGATCTCCTCGTCGGTCGGGGCGCGCATGTTCTTCTTCTCGAGCTCGGCGATCGCGCGCTCGATGTCGCGGGCACGGGCGCGCACCGAGCGCGGCACCCAGTCCATCGCGCGCAGCTCGTCGATGATCGCGCCCTTGATGCGCGAGATCGCGTAGGTCTCGAACTTGATGTCGCGGCCCGGGTCGTAGCGCTCGATCGCGCCGATCAGGCCGAGCAGGCCGTACGAGACGAGGTCCTCCTCCTCGACGTGCGAGGGAAGACCGCTGCCGAGCCGGCCGGCGACGTACTTGACGAGCGGCGCGTACGTGAGGATGAGGCGATCGCGGATCGCCTGGTCCTTCGTCTTGCGGTAGTCGAGCCAGAGGGTCTGGGTGTCCTCGGCGGTCGCCACGGCGACAGAATACGGCCCATCGCGGCCGATTCCCTGCTCAGGAGGCCCGAAGTGCCCTGAACGGACATGCTTCCCATCCAGAGCGCGAGGGCTCCCGCGGCGATCGACCACGACCCAGACGTCGGCCTGGAAGGCGGTCGCGGCGATGCCCACGAAGAACACCGCGATCAGGAAGAAGAGGACGCCGAGCGCCTTGCGCTGAGAGGGAGCGGCCATCGGCGGCGAGTGTAGATGCGGTGCGCTTTCATCCCTCGTCGATGCGGGTCGTCGTCCTCGCCGTCGCCCGGACCGTGCGCACGCTGGCGTTCCTCGGGAGCGCGGCCGCGCTCGTGATCGCCTTCGTGCTCTACGACGACGGCGTCTCCGGGCCTGGACGTGCTCGCGATGCTCGCTCGCGTCGCGCCGCCGATGATGCTCTGGATCCTGTGGGCGGCGCTGCGCGAGCTGGCCGAGCTGCCCGACCGGCTGCGCCGGCTTCCGGAGACCGCGCGGGAGCGGCGAGGCCGAGCTGGAGCGCCTTGCCGGAGGAGCTGCGCGAGCCGGGTCGGCGGCTCGTCCGGCGTACCCGCGAACGCTCTGGCGGCTGCGTTCTCGCGGGCGCCGCGCGCGATCGTCGTCGACGCCGCACGCGCCGCTGCTGCCGTTCCTCAGCGCTGCGTTCCTGACCGCGTCGGCGCTTGCCGCTGTGGCCGCGGTCGTGGAGATCGGGATCGCGCTGGTGCTGCTGGTCGCAAGTCTCTGAGCGCGGCCGCGCCCGCCACCTCATCGCGGCAGCTCGACCACCATGCGACAGCCGTGCGGCTCGACCGGCTCGGCGCGGATCGTGCCGCCGTGCAGCTCGACGATCCAGCGGGCGATCGCGAGCCCCAGGCCGCTGCCGCCCTCGGTCGCCGTGCGCGCGTGGTCGGAGCGGTAGAAGCGCTCGAAGACGCGCTCGGCCTCCTCGGGCGGAATGCCCGGCCCTTCGTCGGCGACCTCCAGGCGCGCCCTGCCGTCGTCGCCCGCGATCGACACGGTCACGCGGGCGCCGTCGGGGGAGTGGCGGACCGCGTTCGAGACGAGGTTCGCGACGACCTGGTGGAGCCGGTGCTCGTCGGCCCGCAGACCCACCTCGCGGTCGCCGTCCAGGGCCAGCCCGACCCCGCGCGACTCCGCCTGCGGCCTCGATTCCTCGAGCACCTGCTCCACCACCGGGCGCAGGTCGATCCGGTGCTCGTGCGAGCGGCACGGTCGCCCGACTCGAGCTTCGACAGCTCGAGCAGCTGCTCGACGAGCCCGCCGAGCCGCTCGACCTGCCGGAGCGTGGTCTCCAGCGTGGAGCGCTCGACGGGCTCGACCCCGTCGATGAGGTTCTCGAGCAGGGCCCGGAGCGCGCTGATGGGGGTTCGGAGCTCGTGGGAGACGTTTGCGACGAGGTCCTTGCGCATCCGGTCCACCTCTTCGAGCTCGGCGGCCATGGCGTTGAACGCGCGCGCGAGCTCGCCGACCTCGTCGCGCGAGGTGGCGGTGACCCGGCGGCCGTAGTCGCCGCGGGCCATCGCCCGCGCGGCCGAGACCATCTCGCGCAGCGGCGAGGTCATCCCGTGCGCGAGCACCTGCACCAGGACGAGCGCGAGCACGGCGGCGACGAGCCCGGCCACGACCGGCGAGAGCCCCGTCTCGTGCCCGTAGATCAGCGACCGCCACGGTCACGGCGACCGCGGCCACGATCACCACACCGAGCTTGAGCTTGATCGAGCCGAGCGAAGTCGAGCGGCCTCACGCGGAGCCGTTCCTGCTCAGCGCGTAGCCGACGCCGTGCACGGTGCGGATGAGGTCGCGCCCGAGCTTGCGCCGCAGGGCGCGGACGTGCGAGTCGACGGTGCGCTCGCCGGCACCGATCCGGTAGCCCCAGACCTCCTCGAGCAGCCGCCGCCGCGCGAAGACGACGTGCGGCGACTTCGCGAGCCGGTGCAGCAGGTCGAACTCGGTCGGCGTCAGGTGCACGACCTCCTCGCTCGAGCGTCACCTCGCGCGTGGCCGGGTCGATCACCAGCCTGCCGAGCCGGATCGCGCTCGCCGCTCGGCGCGGGAGCCCGCTCGACGCGCCGGAGCAGAGCCCGGACGCGGGCGACGAGCTCGCGCGGGCTGAACGGCTTCGTCAGGTAGTCGTCGCCGCCGACGGCGAGCCCGAGCTCGACGTCGGCCTCGCAGTCGCGCGCGGTGAGCATCAGCACCGGGACGTGCCGGTCGCGCTGGATGCGCCGGCACACCTCGAGCCCGTCGAGGCCGGGCAGCATCAGGTCGAGGATCACGAGGTCGGGCCGGAAGCGGCCGCAGAGCTCGACGCCCTCGAGGCCGTCGCCGGCGGTCTCGACCTCGAACCCCTCCGAGCGCAGCCGCGCCGCGAGCGACGCGGCGATCGTCTGCTCGTCCTCGATGACGGCAATTCGGCGCGGATCCATGCCCTGAGGGTAGGACACGGGCGTCGAGAGGTCATACGGATTCCGTGGAGATTCCGTGCAGCCGCCAGAGCGTGACAATCCGCCCGCGAACCGAGGGGCGTAGCTCAACTGGCAGAGCACCGGTCTCCAAAACCGGGGGTTGCAGGTTCGAGTCCTGCCGCCCCTGTTGGAAACGCTCCGCACCGACGCTGGCCGCTTTCCCGGCCTCATTGCGGTTGAGCGCGATCCGTAGCTCGGCACCGGGCTCCGCGGCCGCTTCGCTTTCAGAGTCGTGGAGGCAGACGAGCGCCGGTGGACGTGGCCCTGCGAAGAGCTACGGCCGCAGCCACGCATGCGGCGGGGACAGCTCCTGCTGCTGCCCGCGGAGCGTGCCGACCCAGACGCCGTGCTCGACGGCCTCCGCGGACGGGTCACATCGCAGCTCCGGCTGCACCTGGAGCGGCTCTTGCCAGCGATCGCGCAGCGGCTCCAGCGTCTCGGGATCGAAGTCGCCGGCGCGCAGCGCGTAGCGCGCGGACTTCTGCGGGGTGACCTCGACGCTCGAGGGAAAGTTGCGCGTCCAGAGGCGCGCGGCGGGACGCAGCTCGTGGTCGGGCTCGACGTGCAGCCGCGGCATCGGCCAGCCCCAGCTGTTGCTCTGCTGCCACAAGCGCACGCTCGTATCGCCCCTGTTCGTGAGCTCCCAGACGAGCGCGCCGTTCTCGGCGAAGACCCTGAGCGAGAGCTCGGCGTCGGGCGGCGGAGCGGGCGCTCCGTTCCCCGAGCGTTCCGGGCTCACCAGTTGACGCGGACGAAGTCCTGTCCGCCGATCCGTGCGTTGCCGTTGCAGACGTCGATCACGCTCAGCATGAAGCGCCAGGAGCCGCCGAGGCCCGCGGCGGGCCCTCCGGGGCTGTCGCTGCCGCGGTACAAGTGCCCGAAGGCCTGATTTCGACGGAGGTTCGTGTCGATGTACTGATCGAAGTCTTGTGGGTCGGAGTTTGGCCCGGTGCGGTGCCCGTAACGGTTGTTGGCCGCGTCGCGGTCCTCGACCCACGTGTCAGCGGCGGTGGCGGCCGGGAAGCCGGCGTGGGGCGGGCCGCCCATCGCGGCGGCGGATGCGGCGTCCCAGCGGATGTGCTGGCGGATCTCACAACACGAGGCGTAGATGCCGTTGGCCGGGTCGTGGGCGAAGTCCGCGCGCATGCGGAAATTGGCCTGCTGGGCGCCCGCGACGACCGGCGGGGCGATCGTCCCGGTCGGGGTGTACCGGGGCCCTACGTCGACCTCGCCGCGTGCGATCCCCTCGGCACCGAACTCGCGGAACAACAGGCGAGCCGAGGCTGGGCCGAGCTGGCCGTCCTGCCCCAGCCGGTAGACCGCCTGCCAGCGCACGACCGCGTTGACGAAGTCCTCGTCGATGACCGCCGGCTCCGGGCTCACTCCGAGCACGTCGCGGATAGTGCGGATGCCGTCCGCTCCGATGACCGCCACGACGCGGTTGTTGAAGCGGAGCGCCGCCTGCACCTGGGGCGCGGTGAGGGTTCTGCCGACGGCGTCCGGGCGGGGCGGACGGATCGCGAAATCGCGCTGGAGGACGGCGCGCTCGAGCACGGCCTTGACGTTGCGCGTCTGGATCTCGTTCCCGGCGGGACGCCGCGGGGGGCCGCGCGTCTGCAGGTCGTTGCGGACGAGCCGCTCGGGCCCGCGAGTGGCGGCCTTGGCCTTGGCGATCTTCTCGTCGCGCCGCTTCGCGCGGTTGAGCGCCGATTTCACCATCACGGAGGCCGTCATCGCAGCCCTGTAGTCGACTTCCTTAGGATCGCTCTCGGCGCAGGTGCCGCCGCACGTACAGCCGCCGGAGCCGCAACGCTGCAGGAGCCGGCTGACGGCAGCGTTGCCGGCGCCGCGCTGAAGGGTGAGGATCGTAGCGGGAGCGCTCAGCGGCATCGGTCGAGCCACCGGCGCCCGACGCTCGGGGCCGGCCGATCCGCGCTCGGAGTCCTGTGCGAGGCTCGCGTGCGTCACCGGCTCGTTCGAGTATCCGCCACGGCGGCGACGAAGGCAACCTAGCTCGCGCTGCTTGCGCGGCCCAAGTTGGATCGCCGCGTGACCACGATGGTGACCCGTGTCCGTTCGGCGGCCGACTGCGGGCGGTCCGCGCGGGCAGCTGCCGCCGCCGCCGTGTCACAGCCGTTATCCCGGAAACTTCGCGTCGTGCCGGACTCGCGCGTAGAGAAGTGGCAGCGGTGGCTCGACGCCATCCAGCCCGAGGTCATCTCGATGCACTGGTACAGGCTCATCTACCGCACGCTTAGCGAAATCACGCAGGGGCCAACCCCCCGCCCTCGCATTTCTACCGGCCGGGCGAAAGCGCGCCTGCGAGGCTGAGCTTGTCGTGAAGGCGCACGCGCTCCTCATTCGTGAACGTGTGCTGCGGTTCCTCGAGCGGTCATTTGCAGGCCGGTGCGTCTATCGGTTCCTCGAGCTCGACGGCGTCGACCGTGCGCTCGCGCTGGCGTCGCGCGCGTTTATCGCCGTGATTCCGCTGGCCGTCGTCGCGACGGCCGTGACCCCGACCGGCGAAAGCTTCGGAGACCGTCTCGTCGAGCGTTTCGAGCTTAACGGCGAGGCCGCCGAGACGATTCGGCAGCTGTTCGTGACGCCGCCCGAGGCTCGCGGTGCCGCCACCGTCGTCGGGCTCGCGGCGCTGCTCGTCACCTGCCTCAGCTTCGCGCGCTTGCTCCAGCGCACCTACGAGCGGATCTGGAGGCTCGAGCCGGCCGGCCCACGGGCGGTCTTTCGCGGCCTGGCGTGGATCGTTGGATTCGCGGCCTGGCTGGCGTTCGTCGTCCCGATGCGAAACTGGCTCCGCGACCTCGGCGACGACGCCTTCTACGTCGTCGTCACGGCGGCGGCCTCAACCGTGCTCTGGATCTGGACGCCCTACGTGCTCCTGGGAGGTCGGATTTCTTGGCGCCGGCTGCTGCCCAGCGCCCTGGTCGCAGCAGCCGGCCTCACTGCGCTCACTGCGGCCTCGATGCTCTACATGCCTACGACGATCGAGCGATCCGCCGAGGCCTACGGTCCGATCGGCGTAACGTTCGCTTTCGTGAGTTGGCTCTTCGTCTCGGGGCTGGTGATCATCGCCGCCGCGGTGATCGGAGCCGAGGCAAGCGGATCGTCGAAGACGCGCTCGGACCCGGACGCCTGAGGTGCGACTTCCTGCGCTGCTTGCACTCGTTGCGCTCGTTTGGTCACCGCCGGCCGCCGCCGACGTCGCAGACGAGCAGGCGCTCGCTGAGCGCCACGCGCCCGTCGTTCGGCTGGTCGAGCAGGCCGAGGAGTGCGGCCCGGGTGAGCCCTACCGCCCGATCGACGTCGAGCTGCTCTTCGACGAGCCGACGGTGGCTCTACGCGGGCCCTGGAACGCCGTGGACCTCGTGAAGATCGGGCCGACGGCGCGGGATCTCGCCGGCCTCTACGAGTACCACCTCGACTTCCCCGGCGCACGCCCTCGACCCGGGCTGCGACTACGAGCGCTGGGAACGTCGCCTTCGCGCGGGAAGCGCGCCGACGGTCTACGCACACGTGGCAGGCGACGAGGAGCACCCAGGGAAGCTCGCCCTGCAGTACTGGCTCTTCTACACCTACAACGACTGGAACAACCTGCACGAGGGCGACTGGGAGATGATCCAGCTCGTCTTCGACGCGGATGACGCCCGCGACGCGCTGGGCCAGGAGCCCGAGTCGGTCGGCTACAGCCAGCACGAGGGCGCCGAGCGGGCCGACTGGGACGACGAGAAGCTGGAGCTCGTCGACGGGCGACGGCCGGTCGTCTACCCGGCCGCCGGCTCGCACGCGAACTTCTTCGACGAGGCGCTCTACGTCGGCAGCTCGGGCGAGCAGGGCGTCGGCTGCGACGACACGCGCGAGCCCCACGTCGAGTTCGAGCCGAGGGTCGTCACGATCCCGAGCGACGCCTCGGCGGCGCGCGAGGCGTTCCCGTGGATCACGTTCGAGGGGCGCTGGGGAGAGCTGCAGGACGCGTTCTTCAACGGCCCCACCGGCCCGAACCTCAAGCGGCAGTGGACCCAGCCGGTCGCGTGGTCCGAGGGCTGGCGATCGCAGAGCTACGCGGTGCCCACCGGCGGTGTGTTCGGAACCGATGCGACCGACTTCTTCTGCCGCGCGGTCGCCACGGGCTCGCGTGGTTTGATCAGGTGGTTGCAGGACCCGGTCGCGACGCTGCTCACTCTCGCCGCCGTCCTGGCGATCGCCTTGTTCGCCGCCGCCAGGGCGACCTGGCGGCCCACCGCGCCACTCCGAGTCGCGCGACGCCGCGGGTGGGGGCAGGTCATCGCCGCCGCCGGCCGGATGTACGTCAAGCGCGCACCGCTCTTCGTCGGCATCGGAGTCCTGCTGATCCCGCTCGCCCTGGTCATCTCCGTTCTCCAGGCGCTCGTCTTCGGCGGTTTCGGGCTGCTCGGGGTGGATGCATCGGGTGAGGAGGGCGGCGCCCTCGTGCTGCTCGTGGTCGCGATCGGCACGACCCTGACGCTGCTCGGGCTCGCGCTCGTACAGGCGGCGACCGCATGTGCGCTCGTCCGGATCGACGCAGGCGAGGAGATCGGGCCTGTTCAGGCCTATCGGCAGGCGTTGAGGCAGATCCGTCCGCTGCTCGGCGCAGCTGGAATCGCCGTCGCCGTCTGGATCGGGCTGACAGCGACGGCGATCTTGATCCCCGTGGCCATCTGGCTTGCGATCCGCTGGGCGCTGCTCGCGCAGGTCGTCGAGCTCGAGGGTCAATCGGCGGCCGGCGCTCTCCGTCGCAGCGGCCGGCTCGTGCGCGGCCGCTGGCTGCGCGTCGCCACGCTCGTCGGCATGAGCGCGCTGGCACTCGTAGCCGGTCCATTCCTCGGCGCCCTGCTGATCCTCGTCACCGACGCGCCGCTGCCGCTGCTCAACCTGGTTGCAGGCGTCGTGTACGCATTTGCGCTGCCGTTCGTCGCGCTGACGACCTCCTACGTCTACTTCGACGCCCGTACACGCTTCGAGCTCGAGCCCACGCGCGAGCCCGGCGAGCTTCCGGCGGAGATCCGCCTCACGCCGAGTTCGCCCGGGTAAGGCGGCTGGGTAGAACACGATCGTGGCGACGTTCCTCGTCATGCTCCTCCGCGCCGGACCTGAGTGGGACGCCTCGCGGCCACTCGAGGAGCAGTCCGACTGGCCCGCCCACGCAGCCTTCATGGACGGGCTCGTGGACGCCGGCTTCATCGTCCTGGGCGGCCCGCTCGCGGACGAGCACCGGGTGGCACACGTGGTCGAGGCCGAGTCGGAGGAGGCAATCCGCGCCACGCTCGCGCGCGACCCGTGGAGCGAGACGCATCTCCAGGTCGACTCGATCGACCCGTGGACGATCCGGCTCGACGGCCGGCGCGCCTAGCCGGCTCGCTGGGCCTTCGAAAAGAGCAGAGAGCCCCGGCGGCTTGCGGCCTGACGCCGGGGCTCTCCGGTGGGAGAGGGCTCCTGGGGAGGGAGCCTTCCCGCCTCACTTCGGCGTCAGCCGCCGATGCCTTGAGCCCGAAGCGCGGTCGTCAAGCCATCGTCCCGTCGCTCGAGGTAGCGCATCCTCAACGGCGCGTTAGCGTTAACCCCGATCGCGTCAGCGTTGCGTCAAGACGGCAACTCGGCGAGATGACGCTCGCTAGAACGAGTCCGTGCGCGACCTGGTCTTCATCGGCCTCGTAGTGGCCTTCTTCGGCCTCGCATTTCTCTTCACGCGTGGCTGCGAGCTCCTGATCGGTCGTCGTGGAGCGCTCGACGAGGGGCGCGAGCGATGAACGCCGAGAACGCGATTGCGCTTGTTCTCGCGATCGCCGTGCTCGCGTACCTCGTGTACGCGCTGCTCGCGCCGGAAAAGCTCGGATGAGCGGCGCCAACTGGCTCAGCTCCTCGTGCTGGTCGGCGCGGTACTCGCCACGACGCCGTTCCTCGGCGCCTACCTCGCGCGCGTTCTCGGCGGTGGACCCGCCTTCGGCGACCGGGTGTTCCTGCCCGTCGAGCGCGTGGTCTACCGCTCAGCGTCCGTCGACCCGGAAAGGGAGCAGCCCTGGAGCGTCTACGCCCTCTCGCTGCTCGCGTTCAGCGCCGTCTCCGTGCTCGGCCTCTACCTCCTGCAACGGGTTCAGGGCTCGCTGTTCGGTGAATCCGACCGACGTCGTCTCCGTCCCGCCGGCGCTCGCGTTCAACACCGCGTCCAGCTTCGTCACGAACACGAACTGGCAGAACTACGGCGGCGAGTCCACGATGAGCCATCTCACGCAGATGAGCGGGCTCGCCGTGCAGAACTTCGTCTCGGCGGCGGTCGGGATCTCGGTTGCGATCGCGCTGGTGCGAGGGATCACGCGCCGCCGCTCGGACACGATCGGCAACTTCTGGGTCGACCTCACCCGGGCGACGACGCGCGTGCTCCTCCCCCTCGCGGTGCTGGTCGCGCTCGTCCTCGCCAGCCAGGGCGTCGTGCAGAGCCTGAGCGGGAGCGCCGACACAGCGACGGTCGAGGGTGCGAGCCAGTCGCTCTGGCGCGGCCCGGTCGCCAGCCAGGAGGCGATCAAGGAGCTCGGCACGAACGGCGGCGGGCCTGCGAACGCGAACTCCGCACATCCGTACGAGAACCCGACCGGCCTGACGAACTTCGTGGAGATGTGGGCGATCCTCGCGATCCCCTTCGCGCTCGCCTTCGCGTTCGGGCGGCTCGTCGGCGACCGCCGCCAGGGCTTGGGCCCTCTTCGCCGCGATGTTCGCGCTCTGGATCGCCTCCGCAGGCTTCGCCACCTACTTCGAGGTCGACGGGAACCCGAAGGTCGAGGCGCTCGGGGTGAGCGGCGACGCCGGCAGCATGGAAGGCAAGGAGGTGCGCTTCGGCGCGCCGACATCCGCCCTCTTCGCCGCGACCACCACCGGCACGTCGACGGGCGCGGTCATCGCGGCCCACGACAGCTTCACGCCGCTCGGCGGAGCGGTCCCGCTCGTGAACATGATGCTCGGCGAGGTGTCGCCGGGCGGGGTCGGCGCGGGGCTCTACGGGATCCTGATCTTCGCGATCCTTGCGGTCTTCATCGCCGGGCTGATGGTCGGGCGCACGCCCGAGTACCTCGGCAAGAAGATCCAGGCGACCGAGATGAAGCTCGTCGCGCTCTACCTGTTGATCGTGCCGACGCTGATCCTCGGCTTCGCCTCGTCCTCGGTGCTGCTCGACCAGGCCAGGGCGTCGATCCTCAATCCCGGCCCGCACGGGCTTTCCGAGGTCGTCTACGCGTTCACGTCCGCGGCGAACAACAACGGCTCCGCCTTCGGCGGCTTGACCGGGAACATCGACTGGTACAACACGACGCTCGGCCTGGCGATGCTCGGCGGTCGCTTCCTGTCGATCGTCCTCGTGCTGGCGCTCGCCGGCTCGCTCGCCCGCAAGCAGCCGGTGCCCGTCTCGGCCGGGACGTTCCCGACCGGCACGCCGCTCTTCGCATCGCTGCTCGTCGCCGTCATCCTCGTCGTCGTCGCGCTGACGTACTTCCCGGTGCTCGCGCTCGGCCCGATCCTGGAGCACCTGAGCCTGTGACTCTCCGCAACGAGCCCCGCTCCCTCCTCGATCGCGCGATTCTCGGCCGCGCCGCCCGCGAGAGCTTCCTCAAGCTCGATCCGCGGCTGATGATGCGCAACCCGGTGTTGTTCGTCGTCGAGATCGGCAGCGTGCTCGTGACCGTCCTCGCCGTCTTCGATTCGAGCGTGTTCGCCTGGCTCGTCGCGGCCTGGCTCTGGTTCACCGTCCTGTTCGCGAACTTCGCGGAGGCGATCGCCGAGGGTCGGGGCAAGGCGCAGGCGGACGAGCTGCGCAAGACCCGCGCAGAGACGATCGCGCACCGGAAGAGAGGGCTTCCAGCTCGAGGACGTGCACAGCTCCGCGCTCGAGGTCGGTGACGAGATCGTCGTCTCCGCCGGTGAGGTCATTCCGGCCGACGGCACGGTGGTCGAGGGCATCGCGACCGTCGACGAGTCGGCGATCACCGGCGAGTCGGCGCCCGTCATCCGGGAGTCCGGCGGCGACCGGTCCGCGGTCACGGGCGGCACGCGCGTCCTCTCCGACCGGATCGTCGTCCGCGTCACCGCGCAGCCGGGGGAGAGCTTCCTCGATCGCATGATCGCCCTCGTCGAGGGCGCCGAGCGGCAGAAGACCCCGAACGAGATCGCACTCAACATCCTGCTCGCAAGCCTGACGATCGTCTTCACCCTCGCGGTCGTGACGCTGCAGCCGTTCGCGATCTACTCCGGCGACGAGCAGAACGTGATCGTGCTCGTGGCCCTGCTCGTGTGCCTGATCCCCACGACCATCGGCGGGCTCCTCTCGGCGATCGGCATCGCCGGCATGGACCGGCTCGTCCGCCGCAACGTGCTCGCGCTGAGCGGACGCGCGGTCGAAGCGGCCGGAGACTGCTCGACGCTGCTGCTCGACAAGACGGGGACGATCACGCTCGGCAACCGTCAGGCGTCCGAGTTCATCCCGCTCCCCGGCGTGGACGAGCGGGAGCTCGCCGACGCGGCGCAGCTGTCGAGCCTCGCGGACGAGACACCCGAAGGACGCTCGATCGTCGTGCTCGCCAAGGAGCGCTACGGCTTGCGCGAGCGCGAGGTGCACGAGGGAACCCTCGTGCCGTTCACGGCCGAGACACGCATGAGCGGCGTGGATCTCGACGGCGACTCGGTCCGGAAGGGCGCAGCCGACGCGATCCGGCGCTGGGTCGAGGCCGGCGGCGGCTCCGTGCCGGCCGAGCTCGACGGCGTGGTCGAGCGCATCGCGCGCTCGGGCGGCACGCCGCTCGTCGTCGCCACGCAGGCGAAGACGCTGGGCGTCGTCCACCTCAAGGACGTCGTCAAGGAGGGCTTGCGCGAGCGCTTCGCCGAGCTGCGCGCGATGGGCATCCGCACGGTGATGATCACGGGCGACAACCCGCTCACGGCCAAGGCGATCGCGGACGAGTCCGGCGTCGACGACTTTCTCGCCGAGGCCCAGCCCGAGGACAAGATGGCCCTCATCCGCCGCGAGCAGGAGGGCGGCAACCTCGTCGCGATGGCCGGTGACGGCACGAACGACGCGCCCGCGCTGGCGGCCGCCGACGTCGGGGTCGCGATGAACACCGGCACGCAGGCGGCGCGCGAGGCCGGGAACATGGTCGACCTCGACTCGAACCCGACCAAGCTGATCGAGATCGTCGAGATCGGCAAGCAGCTGCTGATTACGCGCGGCTCGCTGACGACGTTCTCGATCTCGAACGACGTGGCCAAGTACTTCGCGATCATCCCAGCGATGTTCGCGGGCACCTTCCCGGTGCTCGAGAAGCTCAACATCATGCGGCTCGAGACCCCGGAGTCCGCGATCGCCTCCGCCGTGATCTTCAACGCGCTGATCATCGTCGCCCTGATCCCGCTCGCCCTCCGCGGAGTTCGCTTCCGCGCTCGCTCGGCCGCCGCGGTGCTGCGCAGGAACATGCTCGTCTACGGGGTCGGCGGGCTGATCGTTCCCTTCATCGGGATCAAGCTGATCGACCTCGTGGTCGGGACGGGTCTGGGGCTCTGATGCGACGCCAGCTCTTCCCCGCGCTCGTCGCGTTCCTCACCTTCACCGTTCTCACCGGCGTGCTCTACCCGCTCGCCGTGACGGGCGCCGCGCAGGTCGTGTTCCCGAACCGCGCTGACGGCTCCCTCGTCGAGCGCGGAGGCGACGCCGTCGGCTCGCGCCTGATCGGCCAGCCGTTCGCCGAGCCGCGGTACTTCCACCCGCGCCCGTCTGCCGCGGGCGACGGCTACGACGGCATGTCGAGCTCGGCGTCGAACCTCGGGCCCTCCAACGAGGAGCTGCTGACGGCCATCGGCGAGCGCGCCGACGCCTATCGCGAGGAGAACGGCGTCGACGTGGCCACGGCGGTGCCGGCCGACGCCGTGACGGCCTCCGGGTCCGGCCTCGACCCGCATATCTCGCCCGAGAACGCGCGTCTGCAGGCCGCTCGGGTCGCAGAGACGCGGAACCTCGACGTCGAGGACGTGATCGCCCTCGTCGACGAGCACACGGACGAGCGCTCCATCGGATTCCTCGGAGAGCCCGGCGTGAACGTCCTCGAGCTCAACCTCGCGCTCGACGAGCAGGCGTAGCCTTAGGGCATGGCCCGGGCACGCTTCGCGTCTACCTCGGCGCCGCTGCAGGCGTCGGCAAGACCTACGCGATGCTGAACGAGGGCCGTCGCCGCCGCGACTACGGCGAGGACGTCGTCGTCGCCTACGTCGAGCCGCACCGCCGGCCGAAGACCGCCGCCCAGGTCGGCGACCTCGAGGTCGTTCCGCGCGGGCGGATGGACTATCGCGGAGGCACCTTCGACGAGATGGACGTCGACGCCGTGCTGGAGCGCCGCCCGAACGTCGCCCTGGTCGACGAGCTCGCGCACACCAACGTGCCCGGCTCGAGGAACGAGAAGCGCTGGCAGGACGTCGAGGAGCTGCTCGAAGCCGGCATCAACGTCGTCTCGACGCTGAACATCCAGCATCTGGACTCGCTGAACGACGTCGTCGAGCGCATCACCTCGGTGCCGCAGCGCGAGACGATCCCGGACGAGGTCGTGCGCCGCGCCGACGAGATCCAGCTCGTCGACCTGACGCCGCTGGCCCTGCGCAACCGGCTCGCCCGCGGGGACGTGTACCCGCCCGAGCGAATCGACACCGCGCTCGCGAACTACTTCCGGCCGGGCAACCTCTCCGCGCTCCGCGAGCTCGCGCTCCTCTGGCTGGCCAACCGGGTCGACGAGGGTCTCGCGGAGTACCGGGAGCGACACGGGATCGACCGGCCCTGGGAGACGCGCGAGCGAGTCCTGGTGGCGCTGACCGGCTCGTCGGACGGCGAGCGGCTCGTCCGCCGCGCCGCAAGGATCGCCCAACGCGCCCGGGGCGACCTGGTCGCCGTGCACGTGCGGCCGCAGGACGGCCTCGCAGCGCCGTCTGCTGCGTTGCTCGAACGGCAACGTGACCTCGTCGAGGAGCTCGGCGGGACCTACCACGAGGTCGTCGGAGGCGACGCGGGCGAAACGCTCGTCGAAGCCGCCCGCTCGCTCAACGCCACCCAGATCGTGATGGGGGCGAGCCGCCGGTCGCGCTGGTCGCGGCTCACGCGCGGCTCCGTGATCGGCGAGGTGATCCGTCGCTCCGGAGTGGGGATCGACGTGCACGTCATCAGCCATCCGGAGGGGACCGAGGATCACCAGCTCGCCTTTCCGCAGACACGCCGCCCGGCCGCGCTGCCTCGACGTCGGCTCCTGATCGGGCTTGGGCTCGCGGCGCTCGGCCCGCCGGCGCTCACGGCCGTCCTCACCGAGCTTCGAGGTGAGGTCGCCCTGCCGAGCGTCCTGCTTCTCTTCCTGCTCCTGGTCGTGGGCGTCTCGGCGGCCGGCGGCGTGTGGCCCGCGCTCGCCGCAGCAATCAGCGGCTTCCTGCTCGTCAACTGGTACTTCACGCCGCCGCTGTACACGTTCACGATCTCCGAGGGCGAGAACATCCTCGCCCTCGTCGTCTTCCTGGCGGTCGCCGGCACGGTCAGCTGGTTCGTCGCCCTCGCCGCACGCCGTGCGGCCGACGCGGCGCGGATGCGAGCCGAAGCCGAGGCGCTCGCCCGTCTCGCCGGGTCGGCACCCGTGTCCGTCGTGCTCGACGGCCTGATCGGGGTGCTCGCGCTGGAGGGCGCGGCAGTGCTGCATCGGCTGGATACCGGCTGGCGCATCGAAGCGACGAGCGGTGACCGGGCGCCCGAGAGCCCCGAAGCGGCCTCGACGACGATCGAGCTAGACCGGGACCACGTCCTCGCTCTCGCCGGCGGGCCGATCCGCAGCCAGGACCAGCGCGTGCTCGACGCCTTCGCGAAGGAGATCGCCGCCTCCGTCGAGCTGGGCGAGCTCGAGGCCGAAGTTCAGGCGGCAGGGGTGCTGTCGGCGGCGAGCGAGCTGCGGACCGCGATCCTGTCCGCCGTCTCCCACGACCTCCGGACGCCGCTGGCCGCCATCAAGGCCTCGGTCACCAGCCTCTTGCAGGAGGACGTCGACTGGACGCCGGAGGCGCGCCGCGAGTTCCTCGAGACAATCGCGGAGGAGACCGACCGCCTGAACGCGCTTGTCGGCAACCTCCTCGACATGAGCCGGCTGCAGGCCAACGCCGTCGAGATGATGCCCTCGCAGATCGGGCTGGAAGAGGTGCTTCCAGCCGCGTTGCGGAGCCTCTCGATCGCCGACGACATCGTCCAGCTCGACGTGCCCGAGAGCCTCCCCCGCGTCCTCGCCGACCCCGGTCTGCTCGAGCGCGCGTTCGCGAACCTGATCGACAACGCGGTCCGGTTCTCGCCGCCGGGCCGACCGGCGCGCGTGAGCGCGGGCGCGGTGGACGGCTTCGTCGACGTCCGCGTAGTCGACCGTGGCCCCGGCGTGCCCGCCGCAGACCGGGCGCGGCTCTTCGTGCCGTTCCAGCGGCTCGGCGACTCCGGTCAAGGGGAGGGGGTCGGGCTCGGGATGGCCGTCGCGAAAGGCTTCGTCGAGGCGATGGGCGGCGAGATCGAGATCGAGGACACACCGGGCGGCGGCCTCACGGTCGTTACCCGGCTGCGAGCGGTGGAGTGACCCGCATCCTCGTCGTCGACGACGAGCCACAGCTCCTGCGCGCGCTCGGCACCAATCTCAGGGCGCGGGGCTACGACGTCGACCTGGCCGACACCGGGGAGGCCGCTCTGGTCGTCGCCGCGCGCAAGCACCCGGACCTCGTCATCCTCGACCTCGGGCTTCCGGGGATCGACGGGCTCGAGGTCATCCGCGGATTGCGCGGCTGGACGTCGGTCCCGATCATCGTCCTCTCCGTGCGCGAGACCGAGACGGAGAAGGTCGCCGCGCTCGACGTCGGCGCCGACGACTACGTCACGAAGCCGTTCGGCATGGACGAGCTGCTGGCGCGACTCCGCGCAGCTCTCCGCCGAGCCGCTCCCGCCGAGGAGGAGGCGGTCGTCGAGACCGGGCATTTCACCGTCGATCTCGCGGCCAAGAAGGTGACCACGACCGAAGGCGAGGTCCGCCTGACACCCACCGAGTGGCAGGTTGTCGAGGTGCTCGTGCGAAACCCCGGCAAGCTCGTCACGCAGCGGCAGCTCCTGCAGGAAGTGTGGGGCCCGCAGTACGAGAAGGAGACGAACTACCTGCGCGTCTACCTAGCGCAGATCCGCGCCAAGCTCGAGCCGAGCCCGTCCAAGCCGCGGTACTTCGTCACCGAGGCCCGGATGGGCTATCGCTTCGAGCCCTGACCCTCCGTTTCGCCGCTCCCGGGAAGCTTGCTCAATCGCCGCGCGCCGGCAGCGGCCACGAGCCCGAGCACCAGGGTGGGCACGATCGTCAGGAAGCGGTACACGAGCACGGCAGCGACCACGCCTGCGTTGTTGCCGCCGAAGCCGATCAGCGTCGCGGTCAGGCTCAGCTCGATCACGCCGATCCCGCCCGGGGTGATCGGGATGCTCCCGAGGAGGCGTGCCAGCGACCACGCCGCGAAGGCCTCGACGAGAGACACCTCGGCCTCCGGCACCTGAAGCGCGCGAAGCGAGACCACCAGGACGCCGAACACCGTCAGGCTGCCGGCGAAGGTCGCGAGCGTGAGCAGGTGCCAGCGCCTCTTGAGCAGCACGACGACGTCGTTGCGGAAGCGCTCGAAGCTCGGTCCGCCCCACGCGACCGGCCCACGGCGCAACCGAGAACGGACCCAGGTCGCCGCGCGGGCGGCCGCGTCGCCGATCTCGCCCGCCATGCGGCTGCTGTAGAGCACGAGCACGAGCGCGCCGACGACCACGCCGAGGATCGCGACGCCGACGAAGGCCGCCGTCGCCAGCACCGCCGTCTCCTCGCCGGTCATCGTCAGCAGGAAGAGCGCGAGGATCGGGTAGACGAGGTTCGTGAGCTGATTCCACAGGCTCACGAGCGTGACCGACCGGGCGACCGCGGCCGGCGGAAAGCCCCTGCGCCGCAGCATCGCGTAGACGCTCGCGATTCCGACAGCCGCTCCGGCGGGGACGACGATCGAGAGCGCAGTCGCCGCCTGCGTCATCATCAGCGTCCGCCAGAAGCGCAGGCCCGGCAGCAGCACGAGCCACGGCGGCGCGAAGGTCAGCACGTTGAGCCCAGCCGCCGCCAGCAGCGCCGCGATCCATCCCCAGGAGAGCTGCTTGACCACCCGCCAGACGTCGCGGTAGTCGGCGATCGTCGGCAGGAAGTAGGCGAACGTGGCGACGATGAGCACCGCGCCGGCGGCGCCGAGCAGCACGCGCTTCGAGAACCACCGTCGCACGGCCCGGGCTCAGCTCCGGCCGAGGCGGTGACCGAGGCCGAAGCGCCAGCGAACGTCCGTCACCTCCGAGCTCTCGAGCGTCGGCAGGGCGTCACGCGGATGCGACTCGAACCAGGTGGCGTAGCGGTTCGGACAGCGGCGCCGCGGTGAGGCCGTGCGCGAGGACCGACAGCCCGATCGTGATGTAGATCGTGGTGAGGATCACGCTCGTCGTGCGGTAGGCCGCCCTCCTCGAGCACCAGGATCGCGAAGACGATCGACGCGAGCCCGCGGGGCCCGAACCAGCCGAGGAACGCCCAGGGTCGGCCTGCGCGCGCCGGTCCCGATCATGGCGATCGCGACGGGGAGCATGCGGACGACCGTGAGGCTGAGGACGGCGTACAGGGCCACCGACCACGTCAGGTCTCCCAGCGCCGGGCCGAGCAGCACGGCGCCGAAGACGATGAAGGTCACTCCGCCGAACACCTCCCCGAGCTCCTCGATCAGGTGGCCCACCTCGCCGCCGGCCCGCCGGCGGACGACGCCGAAGACGAAGCCGCCCACGAAGGCCGCGATGAACCCGGAGCCGCCGATCGGATCGGCGAGACCGAAGGCGAGCCCGGCGCCGGCGAGCGGCACGACCTGCAGCCAGGAGCCCTCGACGTGCCCGTGCCGGCCGGCGACCATCACGACCGCGGCGGCCAGGGCGCCCGCACGCCACGCCGGCCAGGATCCCGTAGCCGATCTGCTCGAGCACGAGCCGGACGGCAGCCCCGTCGCCGGTCGCCCCCGACTCGGCGTGGGCGATCGCCAGCACGATCCAGAACAACGGGACGCAGATCCCGTCGTTGAGTCCGCTCTCGACGTTGAGACCCTGTCGCACGCGGCTCGGGAGCCTCGTCAGCGTGACGACGGCCTGGCCGAGCGCCGCATCGGTCGGCGCGAGGATGACCGCGAGCAGCAGCGCCTCGGCCCACATGAGCTCGGGGAACACGACGAGAGCGAGCACGAACCCGGCGAGGATCGTCAGCGGCAGGCCGATGCCCAGGAGGCGCGCGGGCACCGACAGCTCGCCGCGGAGTGCACGCAGGTCGATCCGGGAAGCGTCCGCGAACAGAACCAACGCCAGCGTCGCCTCGGCGAGCAGCTTGACCGTCTCGCCGGCCGGCGCCGGTTCCACGAGCCCGAGCGCCTCGGAGCCGACGAGCAGCCCGACGACCGTGAACACCACGGCGGCGGTGATGGGCGTGCCGGCGATCCGGCCCGAGATCGCGGCGAACCCGAGCAGGATCAGCGCGATGGCGGCGAGTGCCCAGTGCAAGGGCCTAACCTATTCCGCCGATGACCACGCGGCCGCCCCGATGACCCAAGGTCGAGTCAAGCAGCTGTTCTTCGGCTCCGCCGGTGGGATCGCCGGCACGGTCTACGGGACGATCGTCGTGATGGCGACCATCACCGCCGGCTCGCACGGCCCCGAAACGGATCCCTGGCGCCTGGCGATCGTCGTCGCGGTCACCGTGCTCGTGTTCTGGATCGCGCACGTGTACTCCCACGCCTTGGCCGAGAGCCTCGAGCGCGGGAGGAGGCTCGACCGCGCCGAGCTCGCGGCGATCGCCGGCCGCGAGCTGGCGATCCCCGCAGCCGCGGTCGCGCCGATCGCCGCGCTCGTCCTCGGCGCCCTCGAGGTTCTCAGCGAGCAGAAGGCCGTCTGGTTCGCTCTCGGCTTCGGTGTCCTCACGCTCGCCGTCGAAGGCGTCCGGTATGCGGGCCTCGAGCACATGGGCCGCACGGGAACGGTTGTGTCGGTCTCGCTGAACGTCTTCCTCGGGCTCGTGATCGTCGCCCTCAAGGCGCTAGTCGGCCACTAGCGCCGCGGCTCGCGCCTCCGCGATCTTCGCGCGCCTGGCCTTGGTCAGCTCCTGGATGACGATCTGGATCGTCGCCGCGAGCGGCACGGCCGTCAGCGCTCCGAGGACTCCCAGCAGAGCGCCGAAGAGCGTCACGGCCACGATGATGAAGAAGCCCGACAGGTGGACCGCCTTGCCCTGCACCTTCGGCGTGATCACGTTGTTCTCGACCTGCTGGTAGACCAGCACGACGACGAGCATGATCAGCGCCGCGGTGAGCCCTTCCTCGGCCCAGACCGCGGGGACGAGGATGACGCCGGCGATCGTCGCGCCGAGGTTCGGGATCATGTCGAGCAGGCCCGCGATCACCCCGAGCGCCAGCGCGTAGCTCGAGCCGAGCAGCCAGGCGGTGACCCCCTGCGTCGTGCCGGCGATCAGCGAGATCACGACGACGCCGATCGCCCAGCGCGAGATCGACTCGGTCACCCGCTCCCACACGTTCAGCCAGCGCTCGTCCTCGCCGGGCATCAGCACGCTCGCGAGCGCACGCTTCAGGTTCCCGACGTCGCTCAGGAAGAAGAGGCAGACGAACAGGACGGTGAAGCTGGCGATGAAGATCGAGAAGAAGCTGCCGGCCACGCCGAGCATGGCGGAGATCGCGTCCGGGACCGAGACGGAGACGCTCTCCGCGCCCGACTGCACGTTCTCGGCCGCCCCGGAGTCGCCGAGCCAGGAGAGCTCGTCCGAGTCGCGCAGCTGCTCGACGATCGTCGGCAGCTGCTGGAGGAAGTCGCGGACGCCGCCCACGATCGGCACGAGAAAGAGGAGCGCGAGCACGAGCGACGGTCAGCGCCACGCCCAGCACGGTCACCGTGGCGGCCAGTCCTCGCGACAGCCCGGTCTTCCTCATCACGAGCCGCACCGGGATACTCGAAGACGAGCGCGAGGAAGATCCCCGACGAACACGAACAGGAACGTGTCGCCGATCGCCACGAAGGCCGCCATCAGGGCGATTGCGGCCCCGACGACCAGCACCGTGCGCACAGGGAGCAGCAGCTCCACGCGCTTCGGCCGGTCGCGGCTCCATCACGCTCATTCTCCGCTCCGAGCCGGACGGCTAGCCGCGCACCAGCGCAGCCTTCTCCGCGGCGAACTCCTCGTCGGTCAGCACCCCCTGCTCGTGGAGGCGGCGAGCCGCTCCAAGCCGCCAAGCCGGTCATCCTCAGCGCTGCGCCCGCGCAGCCTGCCCGACGCCCCTGCGCAGAGATCCGCGCGGATCGGGAGCCGGCGGGTTCGGAAGCTCTCGCGCGACCTGTCGGCGCAGCACCTCGACCGCGAGGGCGAGGACGAGCGCTGCGGCGATCATCAGCTGCACGTCGTGTCGTCTGCACGGTCGGGCTCCACCACAGCAGCAGCAGGAAGAGCGTCGCCGCTGCTCCGTAGGCGATCTCCGGCCGCGCGAGGTACGGAGCAAGCCCGCGTCGCGCGGCGACGCCGCTCGCCGACGGGCCTGCCAGCCAGGCGGCGACGAGCACGATCACGCCGAGCCCGACGAACGTGAAGCCGCCGTCGCGGAGCTGCGAGGTGAGGATGTCCCAGGCGTCCTGGGCCGCGGGCTGCACGGCTGTCGAGGGCACGAGCTCGTCGACGATGAACGATCCTGCGAGGCGGCGCACGACGAGGACGAGCAACCCGATCAGGATCGAGGAGATCGCGATCATGCGGAGGATCGAGCGCCGTCGGCCGCGAGCGAGCCCCAGGGCGACGCCCCAGAGAGCGATCGGCAGGAGCCAGAGCCAGTTGCCGAGAGCCTTCAGCAGCTGCGTCAGGTCCTGCGCCGTCTCGAGCTCGCCGGCCTCCATGATCTCGACCTTGCCCGCGTCGGGCCCGAAGCGCTCGGCCACGTCGCCGACTACGGCGACGCGCTCGCCGAGTTGGATCACCAGCGGCTGCAGGTCGAGGACGACGGCGCCGTCTTCGGTGCTCAGGGCGCCGGTGTCGTCCTCGAGCACGTTGATTAGCTGCCTGTGCGCGCGTGTCACGGTGTTCACCCAGAGCGCCTGCACACGCGGGCGTTCGAGCATCCGGACGGCCGCGCGATCCGAGAACTCGCGCAGACCCGCCGCCGCAGGCCCCGCCAGCCCCTTCTGATCGGGCGGCAGCCGCTGCTCGAGCGCGGCTTGGACGTCGACGTTCGCGTAGAGCTGCTCCACCAGCGTGGCGGCGACCTGCTCGCGGATCTCGTCGTCGGCGATCAGATCGCCGGCGGTTTGCTGCACGGTGTCGGTGTCGAGCCCCTGGAAGCGGACGTAGCCGGCGAGCAGGCTCAGCACGGCGAACAGGGCGCCGAGGACGACCAGGATGCGTGCCACGGTGATGCGCACGGCTCCTTTTATCTCACTGCCGGAGCGCCGTGTCGAATCACTCCAACGGGATGAAGTATTCGCGCCGCGCATCGTGAGACGATCGCCGGGTTGCGGCAACGACAGCGATGAACGGAGGCGTAATGGAGGGAAGAAACAGGGCAGCGGACGTCAGCGGCTGGACGGTTGGCTTCGCCGTCTTCGCCGGAGTGATGCTGATGCTGGTGGGCGTCTTCCACGTGCTCACCGGTCTCGCGGCGATCATCGAGGACGAGTTCTTCGTCGTCGGCGTGAACTACGCGTACGAGTTCGACGCCAGCGCCTGGGGCTGGATCCACCTGATCGCCGGCCTGATCGTGATCGCCGCCGGCTACGGCATCTTCAGCGGCGCGACGTGGGCGCGGGTCGTCGGGATCACGCTGGCGTCACTCAGCGCGATCGCGAACTTCTTCTTCATCCCGTACCAGCCGGTCTGGGCGATCCTGATCATCGCGCTGGACGTGCTCGTGATCGCCGCCCTGGCGGCATACGGTCCCGAGGAAGCGGGGGTCAGATAGCAGCGGCGCGGCTGCTGTACGTCGGGCACGCGACCGTCCTGATCGAGCTGGACGGCGTCCGTCTGCTGACGGATCCCGTCCTGCGCTCCCGGGTCGGACACCTGCGCCGCCGGGTCCCGCTGGAGACGGCGGAGCTCGGCGGCGTCGACGCTGCCCTGCTCTCGCACGTCCACTACGACCATTTCGACCGGCCCTCCCTCCGCCGGCTCGGAACCGATGTCACCGTGGTGGTTCCGACCGGAGCCCGCCGGCTGTTGCGGGGCTTCGCGGACGTGCGCGAGGTGGACGTGGGCGACGAGGTCGGCATCGGAGACGTCGTCGTCCGCGCGACCCCGGCCGAGCACAGCGCCGCGCGCCTCACGCTGAGGTCGACGCCCTCGCTGGGCTTCGTGGTCTCGGGCTCGCGCACGGTCTACTTCGCCGGCGACACCGATCTCTTCGAGGGGATGTCGGCGCTGGCGGGCTCGCTCGACGTCGCGCTCCTGCCCGTCGCAGGCTGGGGTTCGAAGGTCGGGCTCGGGCACATGGACCCGCTCCGGGCTGCGCAGGCGCTTCGCCACCTCAGGCCCCGGATGGCGGTGCCGATCCATTGGGGAACGCTGTCGCCGTTTCGTCGGAGCACGTCGACCGAGCCCCCGGAGGCGTTCCGCCGCCACGCGGCCGAGCTGGCGCCGGAGGTCGACGTCCGGGTCCTCGAGCCGGGGGCCGCGCTGGAGTTCTAGTCAGAGCCCACGGACGCCGTCGAGCACGAAGAACGCGCCGACGACAGTCGCGCGGCGCGGCCCTGAACGATCCAGCGCTTCGAGCCAGTGGGGGACCTCATCCGCGCGCGCACGGCGCCGCCTACGCGGGCGAGGCGGAATCCCACCGCGACGAAGACGATGCCGACGACGATCTCGGCGGCCGCGATCGCGCCGGAATCATCCTCCGTCAGGCCCGCGCGCTCGGCAGCCACGACGAACGCGATCGTCGGCCCTGCAACGCCGAGGGTCCACGCAAGCCAGAAGGCAGAGCCGGCCGCACGGGGGCGACGACCGCCGAGGACGAGCAACATGGCCAGAATCGGCAGCGGGCACAGCGCCACGCCGACGGCCGGAATCAGCCAGCCTGGCATAACCTTGACGTTAGCCGGACAGACACATTTGCCTGCAGGGCTTGTTGCCCGTACGGTATCGACGGGGCTAGGACGGAGGCGAAGTGTCCGGACGCGTACGTCCGGTGCCGCAAGGCATCGAAAGTCGAGCGGCAAATGTGGCGCCGATCCGCGCGGACCCACCCAGGGCGTTCGAGCTGCTCACGTCCAAGCTCAACGTCCCGCCACCCCGGCCGGGGCTGGTAGAGCGAAAGCCGGTCGTCGAGCGCCTCAGCCGCGCCCGCAGCAGCCGCTTCGTGAGCATCGTCGCCGCGCCAGGCTACGGCAAGACCACTGCGCTCAGTCAATGGGCGGCACATGACGCTCGTGAGTTCGCCTGGGTTTCCCTCGACCGCCGCGACAACGATCCGGTCCTCCTGATGACGTACATCGCCGAGGCCCTGAACAGCGACGGCGCGATCGCGCCCGAGGTGTTCAAGGGGCTCAATGCACCGGGCGACTCCCTGTGGGCAAGCGGCCTCCCGCGGCTCGGCAAGGCGCTCGCCGCTCGGCGTGAGCCGGTCGTGCTCGTGCTGGACGACGTCCACGAGATCGACGATCCCGACTGCCTGGACGCTCTCGCGGCCCTTCTCCTCCACGTGCCCCCCGGATCTCAGCTCGTGCTGTCCGGGCGCTCGGAGGCGCGCCTCGGGCTCGCGAAGCTCCGGGCGAACGGCGAGCTGCTCGAGCTCGGACCGTCGGCGCTCGCGCTGAGCGACGCCGAGGCTCACGAGCTCCTCACGGCGACGGGGCTCGACCTCGGCAAGACGGAGTCGGCCACGCTGAACGAGCGCGCCGAGGGCTGGGCCGCAGGGGTCTACCTCGCGGCGCTCGCTCTCGACGGAGCCGACGGCCAGCCGCGGCTCTCGACGTTCGGCGGCGACGACCGGTTCGTCACCGATTACCTCCGGCCGAGCACCTCGCCCGCCTGGAGCCCGAGCGAGCTCGAGTTCCTGACGCGGACCTCGATCCTCGACCGCATGAGCGGTCCGCTGTGTGACGCCGTGCTCGAGCGGCACGATTCCGCGCGCATTCTGGAGGCGCTCGAGGCGGACAACCTGCTGGTCGTCCCGCTCGACCACCGCAGGAAATGGTTCCGTTACCACCACCTCTTCCGGGAGATGCTGGAGGCAGAGCTGGCAGCGCCGCGAGCCGGAGCTCGTGGCCGCGCTGAACATGCGCGCGGCCGCCTGGTGCGAGGCGAACGACCAGCCGGAGGAGGCGGTCGAGTATGCCGCAGCCTCGGGGGACATGGACCTGCTCGCCCGCCTGGTCACCGCCCTGGCCTTCCCGTTCTATCGCCTTGGGCGCGCCACGACCGTCGAGCGCTGGCTCGAGTGGTTCGACGACGTGAAGCTGCTGCCGCGGTATCCCGCGATTGCCGTCTTCGGCGTCTGGCTGCACGCATTGCGAGGTCGTCCCGAAGAGGCGGAACGCTGGGCTCTCGCCGCCGAAGAGGCCGAGGGCGAGGAGAAGATGCCCGACGGAAGCAATGCGCGCGCCTGGGTTGCCACGGCGCGCGCGCTCCTCTGCCGCCGCGGGATCGAAGGGATGCAAGCGGACGCGACGCGGCCGTCGCCGAGCTCAGCCGCACGAGCCCCTGGAGGGCGCCGGCGCTGGTCCTGCAGGCAGTGGCCGTCCTGTTGTCCGGAGACGCCGAGGAAGCGGAAACGCTGCTCGGCCGAGCCGCCGAGGCGGCCGCGGCGATGGGGGCGCCCTACGCGGGTGTCGTCGCCCATTCCGAGCGGGCGCTCCTGGCGCTCGCGCGCGGCGATCTCGCGGGCGCGGAGTCCGAGATCGCGCTGGCCGGCGCGTTCGTCGAGGACGCTCCGCCGGCGGACTACGTCCTGACCGCGATCCACCTGGCTGCGAAGCGCAAGGCTCGCAATCGCACAAGGCCAGGGCGCCCGCGCCCGGGAGAAGCTCGTCGCCGCCCAGCGCGTGCGCCCGATGATGACCCACGCGCTCTCGTGGTTCTCGGTGCAGGCCAGGCTCGAGCTGGCGAAGGCGCATCTCGACCTCGCGGACCCGAGGGGCGCTTCGACGCTCTACCACGAGGCGGACGACATCCTGCGTCGCCGGCCCCGGCTCGGCACGCTGGTTCAGGACGCCGAGGAGGTTCTGGCCGGCCTCACGATCCGTCCCCGAGCAAGTCGTCGGGCTGGGCGTCCACGCTGACGGCGGCCGAGCTGCGGCTGCTGCCGATGCTGACGACGCACCTCTCGTTCCGGGAGATCGCCGAGCGCTTGTTCGTCTCGCGGAACACCGTCAAGACGCAGGCGATCTCCGTCTATCGGAAGCTCGACGCATCAAGCCGCAGCGAGGCGATCGAGCGCGCGATCGAGCTGGGCCTCGTCGACGCCTCACCGGCGTCGCGTCAGGCTTGAATCACCCGCTCAGGATGATGTGCCGACGGACGTACTCGCGTCCAATGAACGTAGGCTCACCTTGGATGACTACCGGAGCACCCTTCGCAAGCTCGCGGTGCGCGACGACCGCTATATCGAGACGCTGCTGCAAACCGACCGGGACAGCGCAGCACAGGCCCGCATCGATCCCCAAGCGCACGCGCTCGTGCGCGTCGGCGCCCTGATCGCGGTCGACGCCGCGCCGGCGTCGTACATGAACGCCGTCCAGGCGGCCGTCGACGCGGGCGCCTCGCGCGAGCAGATCGTCGGGACCCTGATCGCCGTGATGCCGCTGGTCGGGGTGGCCCGTGTCGTCTCGGCCGCGCCGAACCTCGGGCTCGCGCTCGGCTACGACGTCGCCGAGGCGCTAGAGGTCATGGACGGCACCTGACCAAGGCGCTCTCAAAGGAAGTACGAGAGCTTGTCCCACAGCCAGCTCTCGAGGCGTTCACGCGTCCCGGACGGCTGCTCCCCTCGCTGCGAGCGGGCGATGTCCGGCTCGAACAGTCGCTCCTCTAGCAGCGCCGCGGTCTCGCGGCTCCGGGCGATCATCATGATCTCCGAGTTTCGGTAGAGCGCCCAGGCGTCGAGGTTGACCGTCCCGAAGCTGACGACGTCGTCGGCGACGACCACCTTGGCGTGGACGACGGTGCCCGGCAGCTCCCAGATCTCCACGCCGGCAGACGTCAGCTCGCCGTACCGGTGCTTCAGCGCCCCCGTAGCCTGCGGGTTGTTCGACTCCTCGGACACGACCACGCGTACGTTCACGCCGCGCCTGGCCGCCACCAGGAGGCGCTCGACCATGTCCCGGTCGGTGAGGTATGGGTTCATGACGTCCAGACGCTCGCGGGCGCCATCGATCTGCTCACGAATCGCCTGCGACGCCGCGACGAAGCCGCCGGGAATCACCTGCGCGAGAGCAATGGGCGTCGAGCCGCCGTCTTCCGGCTCGGGGAAGTAGCGGTCGAGGTCGGCCGGCAGCGGGCCGCCGTGGCCGCTGAAGCTCGTGAGGAACGCCGCCTGCGCCTGTCGGACGATGTCGCCGGTGACGCGCACCATCACGTCGTGGAAGCCGCCGTTCTCGAAGTGATCCTCGATGCCCGCTCCGCCGGTCCAGGCCACAGCTCCGTCGACGACATACAGCTTGCGGTGGTCGGAGCGGCCGACCTCGTCCTGACGCCAGTCGAACGACCGGTCGTCGGGGTAAAGGCCGTCCCGATCGACCGGGAACACGTCGTTGACGACGATCTCTGCGCCCTCGGCTGCGAGGCGCGAGAACATGGTCCTGGCGTCCTCGAACGGTCTCGACCCGTACCCGTCGACCAGCACCCTCACCTCGACACCCTCGGCCAGCTTCCGCACGAGCAGATCAGCCATCCTCATCCCGACCTCGCCCTCCCGCCAGCCGAACATCAGGATGTGCACCGAGGCGCGAGCGGCCTCGACGTCCGCAAAGATGCGTGGGAAGAAGCTCTCCCCTTCGACCCAGGGCTCGATCGTCGCCGCTCGCGACCAAGCGAAGTCGAGCGCCGCGTCGTGAGGACGCTTCCCGTTCTCTGCGGCGAACGCCTCCGTCGCCGCCTGGGAGGCTGAGGCTGTCACAGCGTCCCCAGGTGGCGGCCAGCTGTCTCGCTGCGCAATTCCCAGCACCTGGCGGTAGACGAGGAAGAACAGCGCCGCCGCCACCAAGGAGCCGATCGCGAGTGCCGTGCGACCGCGCCGCGGAGCCGTGTTAGCGTCGCGGCTCACTGGCGAAGGAAGCGACACGCGGCGAGACCAGGGTCTCCGGGATTCGACTGGTCGCCTGGGTGGCGATCGGGGGCGCGGTAGTCGGCGTCTTGTGGACGTGGACGAGCGACGGCCCCGTACGCCTGGACGGGACGCAGGGACCGAACAACGGGTGGCTCGTTCTGATCTTCGCGGCCTTCGCGGTCGGCTGGACGCGCTCCATGCTGCGCGGCTCGTGGCTCGGCGTGGCCGGCGTGCTCGGCAGCTCGATCGTGATGGGCTCGACCGCCGTCGAGAGCTGGCTCGACAGCCGTGACGTGTTCGGCGCTTCCGCGAGCTTCGGCTTGCTGCTCGTGGTCGGGGCCAGCGTCGCGCTGGCGGGTGCGGCCGTAGCACGGGGACTGCAGTAGCCGTCGCTGCGCCGTCACTGCCCCGACTCTTCCGCGCCCAGGCGTCCGGGGAGGATCACTGCGGAGACCATCAGGCCGTACGCGATGGACGCCGCGGTGACGAACGTGTCGAAGGCGGCGGTGATCCCGCTGACGGTCTCGTTCGCCAGGAGCTGAAGGACGCTGTCGAAGCCTGCGCTCCCCGGGACGAGCATGAGGACGCCGGGAACGATGAAGACGAGCGCTGAGCGGCCGAGCGTGGATCCGACCAGCCCGCCGGCGAGACCGACGGCGAGCGTCGCGACGAAGACTCCGGCCTGGGCTCCGACGAGCTCGGCGCCGGCCGCGTTCGCGGCGAGGGCCAGGACGGCCGCGGCGCACATCATCCACGCGTCCCGGGACTGCGCGCGCAGCGTGAGCGTGAACGCCAGGCCGGCCGCGACGGCGGCGAGCAGGTGCGTGCCCGCGAAGGCGGCCTCGTGCGCAACCGGCTCCAACGCACCGAACCAGCTCGCTGCGATCGAGCGCCCGACCTCGACCCCGAAGACGAGGCCGAGCAACTGGACCAGAGCGTTCGCCGTGTTCGCGACGCCCGACTGGAGGTGCTCGCTCGACAGCTCCCGCATGCCGATCGTCAGTCGCATGCCCGGCAGGAAGGTCACCAGCGCGGCAAGCGTGACGACGTCGGGCGCCACGTTCACGCCCAGCTCCACGGCCGTGGCTGCGAAGAAGCTGGCGGCGATGGCGGCGATCGGCGTCACGAGCGGCTCGGTTCGTGTCGTCCGGGTGGCGGGGAGCGTGACGGCGCCGACGATGAGGCCCACGACGGCGGCCGCGGCCGCTTCTCGCCAGCCGCCGCCGAGGACGGGTGTCAGGGCGGCCCCGGCGATCCCGTATGCGGCCAGCAGCAGCGGCCAGGGGCGTTCCAGCGGGTGCGACCTGATCTCGTCGAGCTCGGTGAGCGCCTCGTCCACGTCGGCTCGTCCCGCGATCACGTCGCGGACGAGGTCGTCCAGGCGCGCGATCGCGTCCAGGTCGACCGGCGCAGGACGCACGCGAAGCGTGAACGTCTGCTGGTGCGGGAGGAATCCGTGCGAGACCTCGACGATCGTGGGCGTCGCCGAGACCTGGATCCCCTCGATCCCGAGTGACCGGGCGAGCGCCACGACGCGGTCCTCGAGGTCGGCGGTGGGGTACCCGGCCTCGTGGCCGGTGCGCGTGAAGCGGATCAGGAACTCGATGGACTCCTCGGACGGCGACTGCGCTTGGCGCAGCTGCCCGCCGGCGAGCCCACCCGATCCGGGTTCGGCAGCCCTAGGCGCCACCGGATTGCGTCGCAGGGCGGGCGGCAGGGCTCCGGCCGAGCCCGCTTCCAGACGGTGTCGAGGATCACGGCGAGCAAGGCAATCGCGACGATGGCGATGAACGTCTGCGGAGCATTCCGCAGCGTGTCCACCGTGAAGAAGCCGAGCACGACAGCCGTCACCGCTATTCCCACCAGCACGACCGCGCCGAGCGCGCCGGTCTCCGACCGCAGGCGGTAGCCCGCGACCCCAACGAGGAGGAAGATCATCAGCGAGCAGGCGCTCCCGACCGAGGCGATCGCCGAGAGGTCGACGAGGTTGGAGACGACGAGCACGATCGCCGATGTGATCAGCAGGCCGGCGTGCGCGCCGAGCGGCGACCCTCGCCCGAAGAACGACGGAAACTGCCCGACCTCGGCCAACATTGCCGTCAGCCCGCCCGAGGCATAGAGCGTCGCGTTGACGGACGATGCTGTCGCCAGCAGGGCTGCGACTGCCATGATCGTGAAGCCCGCGTCCCCGAGCGCCGGGCGTGCCGCCTCCGCAATTGCCGTCTCGCCATAGCCGACCACCTCCTCGACGGTCAGCGTGCCGAAGACGCCCAGCGCGATCAGGACGTACGTCAGAGCTGTGACGCCGAGTGCGACGTACATCGCTTTCGGCAGCTCGCGAGCCGGCTCGCGTAAATCGCCGACCGCGAACGTGATCACGCTGAACCCGAGGTAGGCGAAGAAGGTCAGTGCGACGCTGGCGATGATGTCCGAGAAGGATGGATAACCGCTGAAGGCGAGCAGGTCCCAGTCGATGTCCACGATCGTGACCGCGATGAAGACCGCGAACACGCCGAGCAGCACGACCACGATCAGCGACTGCACCCGGTCGACGAATCCAGCGCCGACCAAGCTGATGGCGGCCATCGCGACCACGATCGCCGAGGTGAAGACGTTGTCCCAGGCGGCCCCAGCATTGTCGCCGACGAAGAGCGAGGTCGCATAGCTCCCGAAGGAGACGGCGACCATCGAGCAGACGATCACGATCGCAGCGAAGTAGCCGAGCCACGAGGCGATGCCGACGAGGCGCCCGTTTCCGAATCCCTGCAGCAGATAGGCGATCAGACCGCCCGAGGACGGGTAGCGGACTCCGAGCTTGACGACGTTGTAGCCGAGCAGGACGGCGACGATGCCGGCGAGCAGGAACGACAGCCAGACGGCCGAGCCTGCGACGGCCCCGGCCTCGCCGAGCAGCGCGAAGATGCCGGCACCGACCATCGCGCCGATGCCGAGGAACGCAGCCCCGCGGACGCTCACGCTTCGAAGAGTGCGGCGATCCCGAGGCCGACGAGCGCCGTCACGACCCAGGCGACCTGAAGCGGCAGCTGGAAGGAGTGGTCGATCACCTTCTTGCCGAGCGTCGTCGTGCCGGTCGAGTCGGCCTCGGCAGCGGCGATCTGCGTGCCGTTCGCCGGGAAGGAAGAGGACGCCGACCACGGCCGTCCACATCGCGATCATGTAGCCGGCGCCGATTCCGAGCGCCAGGCCCAGCGGAACCATGGTGCGCGTCGCCGCCGACTGGCTGGTCGTGAGCGCGGCGACCAGGAAGATCGAGATGGCGATCATGAACGGCCACTTTCCGGCCAGGTCGCCGAGGAGGGCGACGATCGCGTCCTCGTTGCTCGCGATGAACGTGTCCGCCATCCACGCGATCCCGAACAGGGCGATCATCGCGACCATCCCCGAGCGGAAGATCGGCGTGTTCGGCACGTCGTTCGCCCTCACCTTGGCGAACAGCAGGATGAGCGCGGCCGCGGCGAGCATGACCATCGCGATGATGGGCGTGACGGACAGAGGCTCCGTGCCCCCGTCCTCGGCGGCGACGGTCGGACGGAGATCCTCGAAGAACCCGAAGACGCAGATCGCCAGCACCGCGGTCAGGAAGATCGCGACGCTCCGCTTCGCGTACTGCTGGAGCTGGATCGCCGCGGCGGGGCCGGGCGGCTGAACCTCGCCCGCGTCGAGGCGGCGACGGTACTCGACGTCATCGTCGAGCTCGGCGCCGTGACGGCTCATCACGAGCGCCATCGCGAAGATCCCGACGATGCTCGCCGGGATTGTGATCATCAGGACGTCGACGAGGTCGTAGTTGTAGACCTCGACGAGCGGGAGGATCGTGGCCATGGCGGCCGCGACCGGACTCGACGTGATCCCGATCGCGGACGCGACGGTCGAGCCGGCCAGGGCGCGCTCGGGACGGATCTTGTTCGCGTATGCGACCTCGTTGATCACGGGGATGATCGAGAAGAACGTGTTGCTCGTCCCCGTCAGGACGCAGAGCAGGTACGAGACGTACGGAGCGACGAAGTTGATCGACTTCGGCCTCGCCCGCAAGGCCCCGCTCGCGATCAGGACCATGTAGTCGATGCCTCCCGCCGCCTGCATCGCTGCGGCGGCCGAGATGACGGCGATGATGATCAGCATCGCGCTGCCCGGCGGCTCTCCGGGGTCGAGCCCGAAGACGAAGACCAGGATGACGGTCCCGACGCCGCCCCACAGGCCGAGCCCGATCCCGCCGGCGCGTACGCCGAGTGCGATGAACGCGACGACGATCAGGCCCTCGAGCGCGATCAGGAACCACTCGGCGCCGCTCGTCTCCTCTTCCTCGGCCTCCTCTTCGACCGCTGCGGGCGGCGGAGGCGGCGGCGTGGTCGGCGTGGTCGTAGTTCCCGTGGTGGTCGTCGGGGTCGTCTGCGCCTCTGCCGAGCCGCCGCCGAGAATCGAGGCCGCCTGGAAGCCCACGAATGCGAGCAGCGCAACGGCGACGGCGATCGTGCCAAGCCGTCTCACGGCTGGTCCTCCGTCAACTGACGGCAGTTCCGGCTGTCCTCGAGCTCGCCCTCGAGCTCCTGATCCAGCGCGGCGACGCGGGCGAACGCGGCCCGACCCTCGACGGCCGACCGCTCGAGCGAGGCGACGGCTACGCCGAGCGCTTGGAAGGCCGCGACTGTCGTGTTGGGCTCGTCTCTCAGAGTCGCCCTGGCGGCGAGCAGACCGTTCTCGGTGTCCTGCGCCCAGTCGCGGAGGATCGTGGACGCCTGGCGTCCCTGGGAGACGTCGGGGAGGCCGGCGCGCGTCAGCCCGTTCTGCAGCGTCTCTTCGGTCGCGTCGAGCGCTCGCTCGATCGCATCTCGGACGTACACGGTGCCCTCGACGTGGTCGCCCGAGCCGCCGTCGTTCCGGCGCGCCCCGATGTTGTTCAGGCTGATCCCCTCGCCGATCGCCTCGAGCTGGCCCTCCCAGGCGCCGACGGTTCCGCAGACGTCGTCCGCCCAGCTGCTCGCGCGGACGGTCTCGCCGGTGTTGTCCTTCCCCCCGATGGCGGCCACGATGCCGGTGATCACGAGCGCGCCGGCGAGCCCGATCAAGAGTGCGAGAGCCCAGCCCCTCATGGCCTCGACAGCTCGTCGACGACGCCTACCAGCAGCTTCCAGAAGCGCTCCACAGTGGGAATACTCACACGCTCGTCCGGGGAGTGCGGGAACTCGATCTGTGGCCCGAACGAGAGCATGTCCGGCTTGGTCCCCATCTTGCCGCCGATCACCGCGGACTCCAGCCCGGCGTGAACGGCGGTCACGATCGGCTTCTCGCCGAGCACGCGCTCGTAGACTTGCACGCTCGACGCGAGCGCGGGTGAGGTGAGGTCGGGGCGCCACGCCTGGTAGTTGTGCTTGACCTCCAGCTCGCCGTCGGCAAGCCGCGCCGCGGCGTCGAGGGTCGCCATGACGTCGTCCAGCAGCGGCCCGTTCGAAGTCCTCGTGAGGCTGTGAAGCGTGAGCTGTGAGCCCTCCGTGATCGCCTCGCCGAGCGACGTGCTCGTCTCGACGAGTCCGTCGAAGTCGGCGCTCATCGAGAGCGGCCCGTACGGCACGAGCGCCACCGTGTCGAGCAGCCGCTCCGTGGCCTCGCCCGACCAGGCGTCCGCGGGGAGCTCGGCACCGGACGTGGTGACGTCCACGCCGGGATCGGTGACCTTGTACGCGTCGCGAATCGAGGCAGCCGCCGCGTCGACGGCAGCGCGAAACTCGTCCTCACTGCCCGGCTCGACCACGCACACTGCGCTCGCGTCGCGTGGGATCGCGTTCCGGCTCTTGCCGCCGTCGAGCGACGCGAGCCGGAAGGGCACCGACGCGAGAGCCTCGCGGAGCGCTCGTCCGAGCGCCTTCACGGCGTTCGAGCGGCCGTGCGCGATGTTCTGGCCGGAGTGGCCGCCCTTTCCACCCGAGACGGTCACGGCGACAGCGACGTCCCCGTCGGTCGGCTCCCGTGATCCTTCGACGCGCACCCACGTGTCCGTGCTCCCGGCGCAGCCGACCGTGAGTTTCCCGTCCTCCTCGCTGTCAAGGTTCACCAGGATCGAACCGGTCAGGAGCGAGCCGTCGAGCGACTGAACGCCTTCCAGACCGACCTCTTCGCGAACGGTCATCAGAAGCTCGAGTGGGCCGTGCGGAAGGCTGGGATCGTCGGTGAGGGCCATCATGGCGGCGATCGCGACTCCGTCGTCCGCGCCCAGCGTGGTGCCGTCGGCGGTGAGCCACTCGCCCTCGCGGAGCACGCGGATCCGACCTTCGGTCGGGTCGTAAGGGCTGTCGGGCTGGCGCTCGCAGACCATGTCGAGATGGCCCTGGAGGATCAACGTCGGGGCGCCTTCGCGGCCTTCCGTCGCCGGCACTCGAACGACGAGGTTTCCGATCTCGTCGCCGACCACCTCGAGGCCCTTGTCTGCAGCCCACTCCTTCACGTGGGCGGCAACGAGCTCCTCGTGCCGCGACGGCCGTGCGATGGTCGTCAACGTCTGGAAGTGCCTCCAGAACGCCTGCGGCTCGAGAGCCGCGAAGACATCCTCGCCCGTAGCGATGTCAGACTCCGTTCGCATTCGGGCGAGACTGTCGCGCACGCTCGTCCGGACAACATCATCCCACTGGGATGAAACTCAGAGCAGCGGAGAGATCGCGGCGAAGGCCGCAGCCTTGGCCCGCTCACGCACTCCGGTGAGCCGCTGCCCGGGCGATGAGACCGCCTCGGCCGGAACGCTGAACCGCTCGTCGAACTGCTCCGCGACCTTGCGCGAACGGAGCTGGAGGTCGATCTCGAAGAAGCGCTTCAGGCTCCAGGCCTCGAGGTTGCAGGTCCCGACCAGGAGCTCCTCGCCGTCGCGGACGAACGCCTTCGCGTGGAGCATCGTCGGGTACCCCAGGATCCGGACGCCTGCTTCGAGCAAGGCCCCGTGGTGGAACTGCTGCGCTGCCGCGCAGGCCCAGTTGTTCGCGTTCGCGGGAACGAACAGGCGGACGCGGACGCCGCGGCGGGCAGCCTGCCCGATCCGCCGGATCATCCCGCGGTCCGTGACGTAGGGATTGACGACGTCGAGCGTCTCGCGGGCGCCTTCGAGCAGTTGCGCGATCGCGTGGGTGATCGGGCGATAGCTCCCGGCGCGTTGTGCAGCACGACCGCAGGTATCGCGTCATCGCCCCCGTCGAGCGACGGGAAGAGCGCGTCGAGCTCGGCCGGCGGTAGCTCACCGCCGAGCCAGCGGAAGCTGGCGACGAACACGAGTTGCAGCTGGGCGACGACGGGGCCGTCGACTCGGACGAACAGGTCGTGGAAGCGGCCGTCCTGGAAGTGGTCCTCGATCCCGGCGCCGCCGACCCAGCCGATGCCGCCGTCGACGACCATCAGCTTGCGGTGGTCGACGTGGCCGAGCCCGGCCAGGTTCCAGCGAGTGGCGCCCACGCCTGCCGAGCGTCCCGGCGGGTGCGCGAGCTCGCGTCGCCCGGACGACGCAGACCTGGATTCCGGCAGCGGTGAGCCGCTCGTAGAACGCCTGTGAGCCCCGCTCGGGGTCGGAGCCTTGCCGGTCGACGACGAGGCGGACGGATACGCCCTCGGCCGCCTTCGCGATCAACGCATCGGCGAAGGCGTCGCCGACGACCCCTGGCCGGAAGCCGAACTGGTTGATGTGAATCGTGGACGACGCGGAGGCGATGTCCTCGAGCATGCGGGGGTAGAAGCTCGCTCCCTCCACGAGCACCTCCGCCGACGCTGCCGTGCTCTCGGAGAACTGGAGTGCCAGCGCTCCTCGGCTCACGGGCGCCGTGAGGAGGCGCTCGGCATGCTCGCGGATCGCGTCGCCCGGGACCGTGATCATCCGAAGCCCCATCGTCTCACGGCGACAGGCGTCGGGGATGAGGCGAGCGGACCGACCCCGAACATGCCTCTCCTACTGCCGGGCCATCGCGACCCTGAGGCGCTCCTCCGGGCGTGATCAGGTGGTCGGCGATCCTCGGCGTCGTCGCCGAGGTCGATCTCGACCCACGAGACGCGGCCGTTGAACTCGGTCTCGCCCGCGACGATGTCGTCGGTGACCGGAGTGGCGCTGTCCGAGCCGATGTCGGTCGTCTCGTCGCCGGAGAAGAGCATCGGCACCGTCGCGTCCACGCGGCCCTCGCCGACCTGCTCGCCGTCGAGGTAGAGGGTGACGTCGCCGCCCTTGCCGAGGCCGCCGCCGTCGTAGGCGAACTCCACCGCACCTGGTGCTCGCCCGCCGGGATCGGCGAGTCGCCGTAGACCTTGAACTGCTGCAGGCCGAAGAGGTTGTAGCAGTAGGCCGGCTTGCCGTCGTTGGCGTAGAGCGTCCAGCCGCCGAACGCACCGCCCTGGGCGATGATCACGCCCTGCGCGCCCTCGTCCGGGACGTCGATCTCGGCCGTGATCGCGTGCGACTTGTTCTTCATGACGACGACGGAGTTCTCCGTCAGGCGGCCCATGCCGCCGAAGAGCAGCTGGCGGTTGCCGCGGATCAGCTGAGGGCGGCCTGCGAGGTCGGCGTTGAAGCGCTCGGCGCGGCGGTCGTCGAGCGGCAGGACGTTGTACTTGGCCGCCTCGATCAGGAACAGCGTCTGCAGCTCGCGGAGCTTCTCGGGCTGCTCCGCGGAGAGGTCGCGCGCCTGCGTCCAGTCGTCCGGGCCGTAGAGCTCCCAGACGTCCTGGTCGAGCGGCGGCGTCTCCGTCATCAGCCAGGGCGTGCTGTGGCGTGTCACGGCGGTCCAGCCCTCGTGGTAGATGCCGCGGTTGCAGAACATCTCGAAGTACTGCGTCTCGCGGCGCTCCGGCGCGGACGCGTCGTCGAAGGACGGGGCCATCGAGACGCCGTGCAGCGGCATCTGCTGGATGCCGTGGACGTACGTGGGCTCGGGCAGCCCGGCCGCGTCGAGGACGGTCGCGGCGACGTCGATGACGTGGTGGAACTGCGTGCGCACCTCGCCCTTCGCCTTGATGCCGTTGGGCCAGTGGACGATCGTGCCGTTGCGCGTGCCGCCCCAGTGCGACGCGACCTGCTTCGTCCACTGGAACGGCGTGTCCATCGCGTGCGCCCAGCCGACGGCGTAGTGGTTGTACGCCTTCGGGCCGCCGAAGTCCGCGATGCGCGAGGTCATGAACTCGACCGTCTCGAGCCCGGCGGCGCCGTTGAGGACGACGAGCTCGTTGAAGCAGCCGTTCGGCGTGCCCTCGGCGGAGGCGCCGTTGTCGCCGATGATCACGTAGATCAGCGTGTCGTCCAGGATCTCGAGGTCGTCGAGGGCGTCGATCAGCCGGCCGATGTGGTGGTCGGTGTGCTCGAGGAAGCCGGCGTAGACCTCCATCTGGCGCGCGAAGACCGGCTTCATGTCGTCGGGCGAGTCGTCCCAGGCGGGGATCTCGTCCGGGCGCGCGGTCAGCTCCGCGTCGTCCGGGATCACGCCGAGCTTCTTCTGGCGCGCGAGCGTCTCCTCGCGGACCTTGTCCCAGCCCTGGTCGAACTTGCCCTTGTACTTCGCCGACCACTCCTCGGGCACGTGGTGCGGGGCGTGCGTGGCGCCGGGGGCGTAGTAGACGAAGAAGGGCTTGTCCGGCATCAGCGCCTTCTGCTGGCGAATCCAGTCGATCGTGTGGTCGGTCATGTCCTCGGTGAAGTGGTAGCCCTCCTCGGCGTGCGGTCGGGCTCGATCGGCACGGTGTCCTGATAGATCGCGGGCGCGTACTGGTTCGTCTCGCCGCCGATGAAGCCGTAGAAGTGCTCGAAGCCGCCGCCGCCGGTCGGCCAGGCGTCGAACGGCCCCAGCGGGCTCGTCTCCCAGACCGGGCACCTCGTGGCACTTGCCGAACTGCGCGGTCGAGTAGCCGTTCAGCTTGAGCGTCTCGGCGAGCGGCGCGGCGCTCTTCGGCCGGATCGAGCTGTAGCCGGGAGCCGAGGTCGCGATCTCCGTGATCCCGCCCATCCCGACGGCATGGTGGTTCCGGCCGGTCAGGAGCGCCTGCCGCGTCGGCGAGCAGAGCGCGGTCGTGTGGAAGCGGTTGTACTTGAGCCCCTTCTCCGCCAGCCGCTCGAAGGTCGGCGTCTGGCACGGTCCGCCGAAGGCCGAGGACGAGCCGAAGCCGGCGTCGTCGATCAGGATCACGAGCACGTTCGGCGCGCCTTCCGGCGGCCGCAGCGGCTCGATCGGCGGGAACGACGTGGCTGGATCCTTGGCGTCGTAGGTCGTGACGCCGACGTGCTGCGGGTCGGGGATCGGCAGGACCTGGCGCTGCGGCTGCGGGCTCTCGGGCATCGGTGCCTCCTGATCTCGGCTTGTGCCCGCTAGCCTCGCGACGGGCACCGGCCCCCCTCATCGCCCAAAGGGGATGAATCGCCGCTCAGGCTTGCGGCCGGGCCCAGTCCGCGGGGATGTCGGAACCGCCCTCCTCGGCCACACGCGCGCCGAAGCGGACGAAGCAGGGATGCGAGGCGATCTTCCCGGCGACGAGCGCCTCGCCCTGGCGAAAGGCTGTCGCGCGCTCGAGCAGGCGCGGAGGAACGAAGGAGAAGACGTCGCCGACGAAGCCGAGGTCGGCGAGCGAGTTCATCCGCATCAGCAGGAGGTTGTCGCACTGGCTGAGGACGTTCTCGTGGACCTTCTGCGGCCGCTGCGTCGAGACGAGCAGGTAGAGGCCGAACTTGCGCCCCTCGGCGGCGATCCGGACGGCATGCTCGGTCACGAGCGCCGTGACGGGATCCTCCGGGCTTCTGCGGGCAGACGTTGTGCGCCTCGTCGATCACGACGAGGACGGGCTCGCGATCGGCGCGCCGGCGCCAGAGCGTCGCGAGCACGGCCTCCGCGGCGACGGCCTGCTCCTCGCGCGTGGCCAGGGAGCCGAGATCGACGACGAGGCAGCGGGCGTCGCGGCTCTCGACGGCGTCGACGAGGGAGTCCGGCCGCCCGCGCGCCCACAGCTGCCAGCGTGAGACGCCGAGGTTCTCGGCCCGGAGGCGAAGCGCCCGCGCGTGCGGCGCCTCCGACGTCGACAGCTCCTTCGATCGTCGCCCCCTCGCCGAGCAACTCGTCCACGAGCGCGAACTCATCTCGATCGGCGACCGGATCGAGCGCCAGCGCGGCCGCGCGGGCGCGCGGGTCGAGCTGCCCGATTCCGAGGTGGAGACCGTGCTCGGCGCGCCGGACGACGATGCCTCTCGCGGCGTCCGCATAGCCCGCGGCGAGCTCCGCGTCCGCCTCCGGCCGCAGCTCGCCGAGCCGGACGTAGTCGGAGTTCGGATCGAGGACGATCACGCGGAGGTCCGTCTCGGACGAGGAGCCGCTCCAGCACGAGCCCCAGCGAGTACGTCTTCCCCGAGCCCGACTGGCCGCAGAGAAAGCTGTGGCGGTCGAACCCGCCGGCATCGAGCGTCGCCGGCACGCCGGGCGCCAGCAGCAGCTCGCCGATCGAGAGCGCGGCTCTCGCGGGCCGGATCCTCGCCAGCCACTCGGCCACCTCTGCGGGATCGGCCGGGCGCGCGAGAGCATCGTGGAACGGCCGTCCGTCGCCGTCGAGGACGACGCCCTCGCCGCGGGCGTGACCGGATCGCCATCCGCGTGCGAAGCTCGAGCGGCCCGCCGCTGCTCGTCACCTCGGAGCCGTCGACCCGGGTCAGCTCGAGGGCCACGACCTGGCCCAGTCGGCGTCCGCTCATCGCTTTCGAGCACGACGTAGCCGCCGATCTGCAGCTCCAGTCCGTGCAACGAAGCCTGCAGCTCGAAGCGCCTCCCGTCGACCGACGTCGCGAGCGGCAGGATCGACTCCTCGAGCTGCCGCCGCAACGCGCGGAACTCGGCAGCTTGATCGTCGAGCTGGGAGCTCACAGCGGCGCTGCCGACGACGGCTTGCCCGGCAGGCGGCGCGTGAACAGCAGGGACAGGAGCGCGAGGAGCGCCACCGCGAGCATCGCCTTCTTCAGCGCTTCGAGCTGGGCGTCGGCGTAGTCGTCCGTGACGGCGTCGGCCTCGTCGGCGCTGAGACCGGCCTCGATCGCGACGTCATGTGCCTGCTCGGTCGTGACGATCTCGATCCCCTGCTGGGTCGCGGCCTGGATCTGGGTGCGCACGGGCTCCGACAGCGCGGGGTTCTCGGCGATGCGGGTCGTGAAGCCGGTGAGCAGGCCGCCGAGCAGAACCGAGCCGATCAGGGCGGTGCCGAGCGAGGCGCCGAGGTTCTGGGCCGTGCCCTGGAGGCCGCCTGCCTCGTTCGTCTTTCCCGGCGGCGCCGACGACATGATCACGTTGCCGAGCTGCGACATCATCAGGCCCGCGCCGACTCCGAACAGCGCGAGCGAGAGCTTGAACGCCGTCTCGTCCAGCTCCACGTCGATCGCGCTCACCAGGACGAGCGCGGCGACAACGATCGAGGCGAGGCCGATCTGCACGACCAGCCTGGGCGCGAGCCGGGCGGAGAGCTTCGGGCCGAGGAGCGCGGCGATGAGCATCGTGACCGACATCGGCAGCAGCCGCTTGCCGGTCTCGAATGCATCGAGACCAAGGACGACCTGGAGGTAGACCGGGAGGACGAAGAAGGTGCCCATCAGCACCAGTTGCTGCGACATCAGCGTCGCCAGGCCGGCGCGGAGCGACTCGATGCGCAGCAGCGCGCGCTCGAGCAGCGTGTCCTGGCCGAGCCGCCCCCGGCGTTCCTCCCACACGCCGAAGAACCAGAGGAGGAAGACGCCGCCGACGATCAGGAACGGCACCAGCGAGAAGCCGAGCGGGGTGATCTCGTTGCCGCCGATCGTGGGCGCGTCGAGGGGCTGCACCCAGCCCCAGGAGCTGCTCTGGAGGATCCCGAAGACGACGAGGCCCAAGCCCAGCCGCGGAGAGGGCGGCACCGACGACGTCGAGCTTCGGCGGATGTTCAGGCCGTGGCGCCGGCTGCATTCGCTTGCGCACGAGCAGGATGCCGATGACCACCACGACCTCGCCGACGAAGACGAGTCGCCAGGTGAAGTTCGTCGTCACCCAGCCGCCGATGACCGGGCCGACCGCGATGGCGGCCCCGGCGACGCCGCCGATGATCCCGTAGGCGAACGCACGGTCCTTCCCCTCGTAGTTGGCCGCGGTCAGGGCGGCGATCGCGGGGATGACGAGCACGGCGCCCAGCCCTTCGACGAGCGACCAGCCGACGAGGAGGACGCCGAGGTTCGGGCTCAGCGCCGTCGTCAACGAGCCGAGGCCGTAGACGGCGAGGCCGACGGCGAAGGCCCGGTCGCGCCCCCAGATGTCGCCGAGCTTCGCCCCCACGAGCATGAACGCCGCCATCACGAGCGTGTACGCGGTGATCGCGGCCTGGACGCCGGTGACGGTCGTGTCGAGGTCGGCCACGATCTGCGAGATCGAGACGTTCATCACGCTCGAGTCGAGCACCATCACGAACTGCGCGGCGGCGAGGATGATCAGGGGGAGCCAGCGGCGCATCGCGCGAATCTACTGCGCCGGCGGCGTTCGGGTCAGCCCTCCCGCCATACTCAACCGGGCGATGCTCCTCCTACTCGCGCTGCTCTTCCTCTTCCTGTTGCCCTCGCCGTGGGGCCTGATCACGGCGCTCGCGGTCGGCGCGGTCGGCATCGTCGAGGTCGGGTATTTCCAGCGCCGGATGCGAGGCCGGAAGGTCCAGACGGGCGCCGAGAGCCTGGTCGGTGCAACGGGAGAGGTGACGGAACCGCTGCTGCCCTCGGCCAGATCCGCTGCTCGGCGAGCTGTGGCAGGCGCGCTCGAGCACGGAGCTGCGCGGGGACGCCGGTTCGCGTCGTCGCCCTGAACGGCCTGATCGTCGAGGTGGAGGCCGTGGACGAGCACCCCGGGTCGCTCCGCGCTAGTACGCGCAGCGCGTCGGCGAGCGATACTGCTCGTGATGACGTCGGACGACGACGAGCAGCGCTCCGGGCTGGCCGACGCCGCCGGGCGCGCCGCCCTGTTCCCTGCACGGGCGGCGGCACAGGCCTGGCGCGGACGGCTGGAGGAGGCCGCAGACGAGATTCTGTCGGCGCCCGAGATCGCCCGCCTCGTCGACCGGGCGCTCGCCGGTCCGCTGCCCGAGGAGTTCGCGCGCTCGCTCGTCCGCCACCGTGTCCTCGAACGGATCGTCGCCGAGCTCGCCGCCAGCGGCGAGCTGGAGCGCCTCGTGACCGCCGCGCTGGCGAGCCCGAAGACGCTGGAGCTGACCGACGAGGTTCTCGCGAGCGACGAGACGCAGCGCGTTCTGCGCCACGTCGCCTCGAGCCCCGAGCTCCGAGACGCGATCGCCCGGCAGACGACGGGACTCGCGGACGAGGTGATCGGCGGCGTCCGGGTCTCCGCCGCGCGGCTGGACGACCGGGCCGAGCGGGCCGTGCGGCGTCCCGCCCGGGCCGAGCCCCCGATCTACGCCGGGATCGCAACGCGCGCGCTCGCGCTTGCGACCGACGCTGCCCTGATCACCGTGCTGTTCATGTCGGCGACCGGGCTCGCGGCGCTCATAGCGTCGCTGGTCGGCGGCCTTCGACCGGAGTGGCTCGTCGGAGCGCTGCTGGCCTCCGGTTGGATGCTGCTCGCCGGCACGTACTTCGTTCTCTTCTGGAGCGCGGCGGGGCAGACACCGGGGATGCGGCTCCTGCGCCTGCGCGTCCGCGGCCCCAACGGTGACGCCCCCTCGATCGGCCGCTCGATCGTGCGCCTGATCGGGCTCGTGCTCGCGATCGTGCCGTTGTTCGCGGGCTTCCTGCCGGTGCTGTTCACCGAGCGGCGGCGCGCTCTTCCGGACTTCCTCGCCGGAACCGTCGTCGTCTACGACACAGCGGCCGCGAATCACACCGTTTGGATGATGCTTCGCCGTCGGCGGCTCACGATGCTGACCGGGATCTTCGGAAAAGGAGAGCCAATGGGGCTGCTGCGGGGACGGAGTGACGAAGCCGAGACGCGACGCTTTCAGATGCGGGAGAAGCTGCTCTCGATCGGCGACGACTTCTGGATCGAGGACGAGGCCGGCAACCGGGCCTACCGGGTCGACGGCAAGGCCGCTCGCCTGCGTGAGACGATCCTGCTGAAGGACGCCGTCCGGCCGCGAGGTGGCGAAGATCCAGGAGCGCAAGCTGAGCGTCCGCGACAAGATGGCGATCGAGCGCGACGGCGAGACGATCGCGACCGTGCGCAAGGCGCTCGTCGGCTTCCGCGACCGCTTCGCGATCGACGTCGAGGGCGGCGAGGACCTGAAGGCCCACGGCAACATCGTCGACCACGAGTACGAGATCGAGCGTGACGGCGACACGATCGCGCGGATCTCCAAGAAGTGGTTCCGCGTGCGCGACACCTATGGCGTGGAGCTGCGAGCCAGGCGAGGACGAGGGCGCGTTGCTCGCGGCCGTTGTCGCGATCGAAGCGCTCACGGACAGGCGGTAGGAGCGATCGTCGAGCACGCCGAACCGCACGCCGGCGGCACGAGCCGGGCGCACCCGTTCGGTGACCCGTCGCGCCGCAGCCGCCTCCTGAAGATAGGGGCATGGCTGCTCGGGGTCGTCGCGGCGTTGATCGTGCTCCAACCTGCTCGGAATCGACGTCCGTGGGTGGCTGTCCGACCTCTGGGATCAGATCAAGGCGGTTCCCGTCGGCTACATCGTTGCCGGTCTCCTCTTCCAGACGGGCCAGACGGTTTTGGCGGGACTCTCGTACTACGGCATCTTGAGCGCCGCCTACCCGGGGGAGGTCGCGTTCTGGCCCATCGTTGCGGCCTATGCGGTCGGCGTGGCCATGAACGGGTTCCTGCCCGCGAACATGGGGACCTTCGTGACGCTGGTGATGTTCGTCGCGATCATTCCCAGCGCCACGTTCGGCGGCTCGTTGGCTGCCTACCTCGTGCAGAAGATCTTCTTCACGATCATCGGCACGTTCGTCTACCTGTACCTCTTTCTCTCCGTCCCGGGCTCGTTCGAAGAGAGCCTCGGCAACATCTCCAACAATCCGGCAACGACCATCCTGATCGTGGTCGGCGGCGGGGTGCTACTCGTGCTCGTCGCGCGCATCTTCTGGCGGCAGGTCAAGAAGCTGTGGCTGCAGGCGAAGCAGGGCGGCGCGATCCTCGCGGAGCCCAAGCGCTACATAACCAGAGCGTTCCTGCCCTCCTTCGGTTCCTGGCTCTGCAAGCTCGCCGTGATCGGCATCTTCCTGGCCGCGTTCGCCATCCCGGTCACGTTCGAGTCGATCATGTGGATCGTCGGCTCGGGCTCGCTGGCGAACGTCGTCTCGTTCACGCCCGGTGCCGTCGGCATCACGCAGGCGACGAACGCGCTGGCGCTGGACACGTGCTGCGGCGTGCGCCAACGACACTGCCGTCGCCTACTCGTCCGCTCAGCAGCTGATCGTCACGGCCTGGAACGTCGGGTTCGCGCTCCTGCTCGTGGTGCTCGTGTTCGGTTGGACCGGCGGCAAGGTGCTGGTCGGCGGCGCATACGTCGATGCGAAGGGCAAGGTCGCCGAGCAGAAGGAGCAGCGGGCCGCGAAGAGAGCGGAGAAGCGGGCCGCGAAGGACGCGGAGTGACGTCCGGACCCAGTGCCGGCCGCGTACGGGGAGTCCGTCGCCTGGCAGCCCGAGCGCCCGAAGTTCAGGCCGCTACAGCTCCTGCTGTCGTGGGCCCTGACGGCCGCTCTCGCTCTGGGCGGCCGCGGCGATCCTGCCGGGCGTCGACATCGAGGGATACCGGCGGCGCGCTGGCGGTCGCCGCTGTAGTCGCCGTGCTGAACGCGCTCCTGCCGCCGCTGCTGGCGGCCTTGCGGCTGCCGTTCATGCTCGCGCTCGGATTCGTGCTCGTCCTGGTGCTCAACGCGGTCATCCTGAAGCTCGCCGTCCGACGCGTTGAGCGACACGTTCACGGTCGACAACTTCGGCTGGGCGTTGCTCGCCGCGCTGGTCGTCGCCGCGGTGAGCGTCGTCCTCCAGGTGATCTTCGGGACGAACGACGACGACACCTACACGCTCCGCGTCGTCCAGCGAATCGCTCGGCGGCAGGGCGGTGGCACGCGGACCGACGTGCCCGGGATCGTCTACCTCGAGATCGACGGGCTCGCGCTGCCCGTGCTGCGCAGGGCGATGCGGGACGGGAACGCGCCGAACATGGCCCGCTGGCTGACCGAAGACACGCACCGGCTCGCGGAATGGGAGACCGACCTGTCGTCGCAGACCGGAGCGAGCCAGGCCGGAATCCTGCTGGGCTCGAACGACGACATCCCCGCCTTCCGCTGGGTCGACAAGGCGAGCGGGATGCTCGTGGCGTGCTCCGCGCCGGACGACTGCGCGCAGCTCGAGCGCGACCGCGCCACAGGGATCGGGCTGCTCGTCGACGGCGGCTCCAGCCGGGGCAACCTGCTCTCGGGCGAGGCCGACGAGGTGATTCTCACGGTCAGCCGCATGGAGGCCGAGAAGCGGGCGAATCCGGGCTATCGAGCCTTCTTCGCGAACGGGTTCAACGTCACGCGAGCGCTCGTCCTCTTCTTCTGGGAGGTGATCCTCGAGTGGGTCGCCGCGCTGCGCGCCAAGCGCCGGGACGTGCATCCGCGCGGGCATCGCGGCGGGCACTACCCGTTCCTGCGCGCGGCGATGTGCGTGATCGTGCGAGACCTGATCGTCTACGGCGTCCTGACGGACATGATGCGCGGCCGTCCTGCGATCTACGCGACCTTCTCGAGCTACGACGAGGTGGCGCACCACTCGGGGCTGGAGCGTGCCGACACGCTCGAGGCCCTGCGCAAGCTCGACGAGCAGTTCGGCCGGATCGACAGGGCGCGGCGCTACGCGCCGCGGCCGTACGAGATCGTCGTGCTGTCCGACCACGGGCAGACCCAGGGCGCCACCTTCAAGCAGCGGAACGGGTACGGGCTCGACGAGCTCGTGGAGCGGTCGCTCGAGCACGGAAGGGTCGAGGAGGTCGCCGGCGGCGACGAGCAGCACTCGATGGTCGGGCTTGCCGTCCACGAGGCGACGGGCAAGAAGCAGACGAGCAAGCGCTCGAAGAAGGACGTCTCCGACCGGAACGTGGTGGTGCTCGGCTCGGGCAACCTCGGTCTGATCTCGCTGATGGAGGAACCGCGCCGGCTCACGCTGGAGGAGATCGAGGAGCGCCACCCCAGGCTGATCCCAGCCCTCCGCGAGCATCCGCACGTCGGTTGGATCCTCGTCCGCTCCGCGGAACGGGGGCCGGTCGCCCTCGGAGGAACCGGCGCGCACTACCTCGCCGACGGGACGGTCGAGGGCGACGACCCGCTCGCAGCCTTCTCCCCGAATGCCGCACACCACCTGCTGCGCACCGACGGCTTCCCGCACGTCGCCGACATCATGGTCGGCAGCTTCTTCGACCCCGAGCTCGAGGAGGGCTGCGCCTTCGAGGAGCTGATCTCCTTCCACGGCGGGATGGGCGGGCCTCAGACGCAGCCGTTCATCCTCTCCCCGGTCGGTCTCCCGCTCCCCGACGACCCGATCATCGGCGCGGAGCAGGTCCACGGTGTGCTCGCCGGCTGGCGCCAATCGCTCCAGGGCGACCGGTCCGCCGCGCTCACCTCTCGATGAACCTCCTCTGGGCGACGCTCATCATCGTCGCGGTGACCGGCCTCGCCGTGACGGCGATGCTGCTGGTGCGGAGAGGTGCGCCGGAAGGCAGCCGTTTCCAAGACGGCGACCGCGCCTCCGGAGTCTTCGGCGTGCTGGCGACCGGGTTCTCGGTGCTGCTCGGGTTCGTCGTCTTCCTCGCGTTCGAGAGCTACGACCAGTCGCGGTCGGGGGCGGAGGAGGAGGCGCTGGTCCTCGCGCAGCAGGTCCAGACCGCCCAGTTCCTCGGGCAGCCGGCCGCAGGCAAGCTCGCCGGCGAGCTCGTCTGCTACGGCCGCTCGGTCGTCCACGTGGAGTGGCCGCGCGCCGAGGCCGACAGCCTGGGCGACGCCATCAACCCGTGGGGAGTCCGCCTGTTCCGGACCCTGCAGACGGTCGACCCGCAGACGCCGAGCCAGGAAGCGGCCTACGGCAAGTGGCTCGACCAGACCTCGGATCGCGAAGCGGCTCGCATCGACCGGATCCACGGGGCTGTCGGCGTGATCCCGTTACCGCTGTGGGTGGTGCTGATCTTCATCTCGCTCGTGATCTTCGTGTTCATGCTGTTCTTCGCGGACAGCAGCGAGGGGGCGGTGACCCAGGCGGTGCTGATGGGATCGGTCGCCGCCGTCATGGTCGCGATGCTGCTCCTGATCCGCTTTCTCGACAGTCCGTTCCACGAGGGCGTCGGCGGGGTCCGCCCCGTCGCGATGGAGCGGACGCTTCGGATCATCGACGAGGCGCTGCGGGCAGTCGACGTACGCGTCGCGCTGCCCTGCGACGCGCAAGGGGATCCGGTCCAGTGAGCGACCGGCGGGACTGGGTCGAGATCGCCGCCACCGTGCTGCTCGCGCTCGCGGCGGTCGCGACCGCCTGGAGCAGCTACCAGGCGACCCGCTGGAACGGCGAGCAGGCGAAGACCTCGGGCAGCGTGAACAAGACCCGGATCCAGGCCGCCCGGGCCGCCGACCTCGCCAACGCCCAGACGCAGGTCGACATCGCGACGTTCGTCCAGTGGGTCGACGCCTACGCCCAGGACCAGGACCAGCTGACGAGCTTCTACCGCGACCGGTTCCGCAAGGAGTTCCGCCCCGCGTTCGAGGCCTGGGTCGCGACGAAGCCGCTCAAGACCGCGGGTGCGCCGCCGACGCCGTTCGCCATGCCGCAGTATCGGCTCGCGGCCGCCAAGGAAGCCGAGCGGCTCGACGCAGAGGCCGAGGTGCTCTCGGCCCAGGTGAGACGCAACATCCAGCGGTCCTCGAACTACGTGCTCGGCGTCGTGCTCTTCGCCGTGGCGCTGTTCTTCGCCGGTATGAGCACGAGGCTCGCCTCCGGCGGACCGCGGAAGGCGTTGCTGACGGTCGGGTGGATCCTGTTCGTAGGCGCCGTCGTGTGGATCGCGACCTTCCCGATCAGCGTCTCGGTCTAGGGCCGGCCCGCGGATCACCCGGATCGGACGATGCACGAGACCTCGCGTCGGGATGAAATCGACCGGATGCCCCCGCCCGGACGCTCAGCTGCTCGTCCTCATGCTCTCCGTCCTCGCGCTGGCCGGCTGCGGCGGAGGCGACGACGGCGGCGACGACTCGAGCTCGGGTGGATCGGACGCCAGCCCGGCGGAGACGATCCTCGCGGATGCCGGGCTCGAGATCTGCGGCGAAAAGCAGGAGCAGATCGCGCAATCGGTCGTAGGCACTGACTTCCAGGCGATGCGGAGCTTCGCGGTCGCCGCGGACTGTGCCGGCTCCGAAACGTCCCCGAACATCGTCCGGGTCTTCCAGTTCGCGACCCGCGAGGCAGTCGACGTCGGGGCAGTTGCCCTCGAGAAGGCCTATCCGCGCGGCGTCACGATGACCTCCGGAGCGCTCGTGATCGTCACGACCGGGCCGGAGAGCCAGACCAATGCCGACGCAGTCGGCAAGGCGTACGAGGATTCAACCGGCGCTCCGGTAGAAACCGTCTAGTCGTTCTCGAGCTCGTCGCACGACTCGGCGTCGCGGAAGGCCTCCTCGAGCTCGCTGCCCGCATCGAGCTGCTCCAGCGCTGTGAACGTCGACGCGAGCTGCTGCCCCATCGCGCTGAGCGCCTGAGTGACGGCCGACACCGTCTCGGCCAACGTTCCACCGTCCTCGACCGCGGTCTCGATCTCCGAGACGCTCTCGTCCACGGAGTCCGCGAGCTTGTCCACCTCTTCCTTGGCCTGCTCGCCGGCTTCGGTATCCGGCGTCCCGAGCGCCCGCACGTCGTCGACGAACTCCTCGGTGGCGGATTTGAACTCGTCGGCCGCCTCCTTCGCAGAGTCCTCGGAAAGGGTCCCGTCCTTCAAGGATTCGCTCGTCGTCTGAACCGACTGTGTCCAGTCGGTGATGGCCGTGCAGAGGTCGTTCGCCCAGTCGGTGGCAGACGAGCCTCCGCCCCCGTCGCCGCCGCAACCAGCGGCGAGGGCGACTGCGAGCAGACCCCCGACGAGCCACAGGGCCAGTCGATTCACGGGGACCATCCTACGGAGGATCAGACCGACGCGCCTGCGCGCGTCGGCTCGAACGAGTGGAGCTCGTCCCGTCCCGGCTTGACGACGCCCCAGTGGGACTCGGGCACCTCGTTCCAGGCGCCGACCAGGTCGCCGAGCGGTTCCGAGACGACGAGCCTCGACTCGTCGCCCAGCTTCTGTAGCTGCTCGTTGTCGGGATAGAGCATGCGCATGGTCTTGACCTCTGTGCTGAAAAAGAGCGAGCGAGAGCTGTGCTGGGTCGAGTAGCGAAACGCCCAGAGGCTCTCGCCGTCCGTGGTCGCCACGGTCATCTGGATCGGGTGCTCGACGCCGTGCTTCCGCCCGGTCGCCTCGATGAAGCCGACGGCATCCCGGACGGCCTTCGGTGGGTCGTCCTCGAGGCCCATGGTCAGCGCGAGGTAGAAGAACGTCTCGGAGTCGGTCGACCCCTCGATCTCCGGATAGAGCGACGGGTCGACCTCGAGCACGAGGTCGCGCTTGACCGTTTGGAAGTCGCTGATCGCCCCGTTGTGCATCCACAGCCAGTTGCCGTGACGGAAGGGATGGCAGTTCGTCTCCTGCACGGCCGTTCCGGTGGACGCGCGGATGTGCGCGAAGACGAGCGGAGACTCCACGTGGCCGGCGAGCTCGCGCAGGTTGCGGTCGTTCCAGGCCGGCTCGACGCTGTGGAACACGCCGGGGGTGTCGCCGACGCCGTACCAGCCGATTCCGAATCCGTCCCCGTTCGTCGTCGTCGCGCCCATGCGCGAGTGCAGGCTCTGGTCGATCAGCGAGTGCTTCGGTTTGTAGAGCAGGTCCTCGATGAGGATCGGGGAGCCCGAGTATGCGAGCCAACGGCACACGGCTGCTCAGAGTCCCAGGATCTGTTTCTTCTTGGCCTCGAACTCCTCCGGAGAGAGGATTCCCTGGTCGCGGAGCTGCGCCAGCTGCTCGAGCTCGGCCACGTAGTCGGGCTCGGCCGTCGGGGCGGGCGCCGCCGGCGCCTGTTGCTCGTAGGCCTGCTGATCCTGCGCGGCGTACTTGCTCTGCTGGCGCCGCGCGACCCGGCCCGACACCGCGGTTGCGGTCCCAGCGACGACGGCGGTCCTTGCCGCCACGCCGACGATGCCCGGTCCTCTGCGTCGCATCATCATTTCGGTCTCCTCCCTCTAGACGTTCGCAAGCACGGCTTCGCGCGCCGCCTGAACGACCTCGTGCGGGACCCGCTCGAAGTCGAGCAGGACGCCGCCAGCGTCGCGCATCTTCTGCGCCACTTCGCGCGCCCACACGTTCTCCCAGATGAGCAGGGCGGCGGACGAGTTCGGCTCGAGCTCTTCTCCTGCCGCCATCAGGTCCTCTTCGTTGAAGAGGCCGCTCACCTCGACGCCGGCCTTCTCGAACCCTTCGCGCACCTCGGGATCCAGGTCGGTCAGCTCGAACGCGACGACCTCACCCTCCGCGTTCTTGCCGACGAACGCCAGGTCGATGATGCGGATCGTCCCGGCTTCCACGAGCTCCGCCGAGCGCAGGAGCGATCTCACCGCGGAACTCGTTTCCCGGGAACGCCACGATCATGTAGTCGACTGGGCCGATCTCGGTCATCTGTCTCTCCTCTCGGTTATCCCGCCGCGAGGGCCTTGGCCTTGATCGCGTCGTATTCCGTCTGGTTGATGGCGCCGCTGTCGAGCAGGGCCTTGGCCTTCTCGATCTCGGCCGCGGAGCCGCCGGCGACGGAACGGACGTACTCGTCCATCTCTCCCTGCCTCGCCGCCATCTGCTCAGCCTGCCGCCGCGCCATGTCGTCGCTGTTGGCGATCAGGTAGGCGAAGACGCCGAGGAACGGGACGAAGAGCAGGACGATCAGCCAGAGGGTCTTGTTCCAGCCGCTCGCGTCGCGCCGGCGAAACACGTCGCCGATCACGTGGAACAGCAGCATGAACCAGCCGACCCACAGGAAGAAGACGAGCATCGTCCACAGGACGTCAAGGAACGGGTAGTCAGCTGCAAGCACCATTCGGGGGGCCTCCTCAGGCAGGTGGTTGTCGTGCAGCCAGCCTCACTCCGGCGCCGGTTCGTTTCATCATGCGGAACGGGTGATTCGTCGGCCCTCGCGAGAGCCCTGAGATTTCAGCTGTGAAGGACGGCATGCGCCGTATCCCCTCGGCAGGCTCGCTGCTGCGATGGGCTCCGAGGATTTCTATCCCGAGGAGCGTCCCGTGCACCGCGTCGACGGTGGATGGCTTCTGGATGGACGAGCACCCGGTCACCGCGGCCGAGTTCCGCGCTTCGTGCGCGAGACCGGGTACGTCACCGTCGCGGAGCGGCCGCTCGACCCGACGGACTACCCGGACGCCGATCCGGAGCTGCTCGTGCCGGGCTCGCTCGTCTTTCGCAAGACGGCCGGGCCCGTGCCTCTGAACGACTTCCGCAACTGGTGGGAGTACGTGCCGGGCGCGATCTGGAAGCAGCCGGGCGGGCCGGGCACGACGATCAACGGCCGCGACCACCACCCCGTCGTGCAGGTCGCCTACGAGGACGCCGAGGCGTACGCCGCCTGGGCCGGCAAGGAGCTGCCGACCGAGGCCGAGTGGGAGTACGCCGCCCGCGGCGGGCTCGACGGGCGCGGCCTTCGCGTGGGGCGACGAGCACTTCCCGGACGGCAAGCCGATGGCGAACAGCTGGCAGGGCGAGTTCCCCTGGCAGAACCTGAAGCTCGACGGCTACGAGGGCACATCGCCGGTCGGCAGCTTCCCGCCGAACGGCTACGGGCTCTACGACATGACCGGCAACGTCTGGGAGTGGACGTCGCGACTGGTACGTCCACGGCATCCGGACGAGGTCGCAGCCCTGCTGCGTGCCGAGCAACCCGCGCGTGCGTCACCGACGCGAGCTACGACCGGTCAGCCCGGCGAGCACTTCCCGCGCCGCGTGATCAAGGGCGGCTCGCACCTCTGCGCGCCGAACTACTGCCTCCGCTACCGGCCCGCCGCGCGGCAGGCGCAGATGATCGACACCTCGATGGCGCACCTCGGCTTCCGCTGCGTCGTCCGCACCACACCGCCAACAGAAGGAGAGAGCACTCGATGCCGGACAAGCCGAACATCCTCGTGATCTGGGGCGACGACATCGGGATCACCAACCTGAGCTGCTACAGCGACGGGCTGATGGGCTACCGGACGCCGAACATCGACCGGATCGCCGACGAGGGGATGCGGTTCACCGACTCGTACGGCGAGCAGAGCTGCACGGCCGGCCGCTCGTCGTTCATCACCGGCCAGAGCGTCTACCGCACCGGCCTGAGCAAGGTCGGCGTGCCCGGGCATGGACATCGGCCTCCAGGCCGAGGACGCGACGATCGCCGAGCTGCTGAAGCCGCTCGGCTACGCGACGGGGCAGTTCGGCAAGAACCACCTCGGCGACCTGAACAAGTACCTGCCGACCGTGCACGGCTTCGACGAGTTCTTCGGCAACCTCTACCACCTGAACGCCGAGGAGGAGCCGGAGCTGCCGAACTGGCCGCCGGCCGAGGACTTCCCGCACTTCCGCGAGCGCTTCGGCCCTCGCGGCGTCATCCACTCCTGGGCGACCGACGAGGACGACGACGACGGAGGACGGCGCGCTTCGGCCGGGTCGGCAAGCAGCGGATCGAGGACACCGGCCCGCTGACGAAGAAGCGGATGGAGACGATCGACGACGAGGTGCTCGAGCACGGGCTCGACTTCATCGAGCGCCAGCACGCGGCCGGGCACGCCGTTCTTCGTCTGGCTCAACACGACGCACATGCACCTCCGCACGCACACGAAGCCGGAGAGCCTCGGCCAGGCGGGCCGCTGGCAGTCGCCCTACCACGACACGATGATCGACCACGACAAGCTCGTCGGCGCGGTGCTCGACAAGCTCGACGAGCTCGGGATCGCCGAGAACACGATCGTCATCTACTCGACCGACAACGGGCCGCACATGAACTCGTGGCCGGACGGCGGCATGACGCCGTTCCGGAGCGAGAAGAACACGAACTGGGAAGGCGCCTTCCGCGTGCCCGAGCTGATCCGCTGGCCCGGGAAGATCGCGGCCGGCACCGTCTCGAACGAGATCGTCCAGCACCACGACTGGCTGCCGACGTTCCTCGCCGCCGCCGGCGAGCCGGACATCGTCGAGAAGCTGAAGGCGGGCCACCAGATCGGCGACACGACCTTCAAGGTGCACATCGACGGCTACAACCTGCTCCCGTACCTGACCGGGCGAGGCGGACAAGAGCCCGAGGCTGGGCTTCGTCTACTTCTCCGACGACGGCGACGTGCTGGCGCTCCGGTTCGACAACTGGAAGGTCGTCTTCATGGAGCAGCGGGCGCAGGGGACACTGCGGATCTGGGCCGAGCCGTTCGTGCCGCTGCGGGTCCCGAAGCTCTTCAACCTCCGGACCGACCCGTTCGAGCGGGCCGACGTGACCTCGAACACGTACTACGACTGGTTCATCGACAACGACTACATCGCGCTGGCTGCGACGGCGGTCGTGACCCAGTTCCTGGAGACGTTCAAGGAGTTCCCGCCGCGGCAGGAGGCGGCGAGCTTCACGATCGACCAGGTCGTCGAGAAGCTCGAGGCGGCGCTCGCGGCCGGACGCTGAGCGTGAGCGAGGCGCTCGCCTCCTGGAACGACACGCCGACGCCCCAGGCGATCGTCGCCTTCGTCGAGCGCGCGGCCCGCGAGGCCTCGCGCCGGATGAACGGGTTGCGGTCTTCGACAACGACGGCACGCTCTGGTGCGAGAAGCCGATGCCGATCGAGCTCGGCTTCATCCTGCAGCGGCTCGCCGCGATGGCCGAGGCGGACGCGTCGTTGCGCGAGAAGCAGCCGTGGAAGGCCGCCTACGAGCGGGACTACGGCTGGCTCGGCGGCGCGATCGACAAGCACTATGCGGGCGACGACAGCGACGTGAAGGTGCTCCTCGGCGGCATCCTCAGGCGTTCGCGGGGCAAACGGTCGAGGAGTACGCCGCCGCGGCCGCATCGTTTCTCGACGGGGCTCCGCACCCCACGCTCGGCCGCCGCCTTCGAGACTGCGGGTACGTGCCGATGGTGGAGCTGCTGCGCTACCTCGAGGCGCACGGGTTCACGTGCTTCATCGCCTCCGGCGGCAGCCGGGACTTCATGCGCAGCATCACCAGCGAGATCTACCGGATCCCGCCCGAGCGGGTCGTGGGCAGCTCGAACGGGCTGCGCTACGACAGCGGGTCGATCGTCTACCTCGCCGAGCCGGACGTCTTCGACGATGGGCCTGCAAAGCCGGTGCGGATCTGGAGCCGCGTCGGGCGCCGGCCGGTGCTCGCCGGCGGCAACTCGAACGGCGACGTCCCGATGCTCGAGTGGGCGGACGGTCTGCGGCTGCTCGTCTTGCACGACGACGCCGAGCGGGAGTTCGACTACGTGACGGGCGCCGAGCAGTCGCTCGAGCGGGCGCAGGCCGACGGCTGGACCGTGGTCAGCGTCAAGAACGACTGGGCGACGGTGTTCGCGGCCTGATGGGCGAGGCGATCGGGCAAGCCCTCCCGCTGGCGGTCGGCGTCGCGCTCAGCCCGGTGCCGATCATCGCGGTGATCCTGATGCTCGTCACGCCACGGGCGCGCTCGAACGGGCCGGCGTTCGTGGTCGGCTGGCTACTCGGGCTCGCCCTGGTCGGGGCGATCGCCCTGCTCGTCGCCGGGCCGAGTGACGCGAGCGAGAACGGCCAGCCCGCGACCTGGGTCGACGTGCTCAAGCTCGTGCTCGGCACGCTGCTCCTACTGGTCGCGCTGAAGCAATGGCGCGGCCGGCCGCACGAGGGGGACGAGGCGGCGACTCCGAAATGGATGGGAGCGATCGAAGGCTTCAGCCCGCCGAAGGCGCTCGCCGCCGGCGCCGTGCTCGCCGGGGCGAACCCGAAGAACCTGCTCCTGGCGATCGCCGCCGCGGCGTCGATCGCCCAGACCGGTATCCCCGGCGGCGAGCAGGCCGTCGCCTACGCCATCTTCGCGCTCGTCGGCACGATCGGCGTCGGCGCCCCGGTGGTCATCCTCTTCGCGCTGGGGGACCGTGCGGGGCCGATCCTCGAGCGGTTGAAGATGTGGATGGGCGCCCACAACGCCGTGATCATGGCCGTGCTCTGCTTCGTCATCGGCGCGAAGCTGATCGGCGACGCGATCGCGGGGCTGAGCACCTGAGCCATGCGGGTCGAACCTGAACTGCAGGACGCGAGCCCGTGCTGCGCGCGTACCACGCTCTCCGGCGAGCGCTTCCTACGCAGGGTGGTCAAGGGCGGGGTGCACCTCCGCGCTCCAAACTATTGCCTCCGCTACCGCCCGGCCGCGCGACGGGGGGAGGCGATCGACACCTCGACCGGCCACATCGGCTTTCGCTCGTCGTCCGCGGGTGAGCGAGGGACCGGCCTACCCGGACGGATCGCCCTTCCAGCCGGACGAGAAGCCGCCGCTCCTCGAGCGCACCGTTCCCGTCTCGCAGGAGCTTCCGCGGTACCGCGGCGGGCACGCGCGCGGCGACCTCCTCGCAGGAGTCACGGTGGCAGCGCTGGCCCTGCCGTCCGCGATGGCCTACGCCGAGCTGGCGGGCCTCTCTCCGGTCAACGGGCTCTACGCGCTCCTCCTCCCGACGGTCGTCTACGTGCTGCTGGGATCGTCGCGCCAGCTCGTCATCGGCCCGGAAGGGTCGATCTCGGCGCTCGTTGCCGCCGCGATCCTGCCGCTCGCGGTCGCGGGGAGCGGAGAGGCGGTCGAGCTCGCAGGCGCACTGGCGCTGCTCGTCGCGGGCTGCTTCCTCGTTGCACGCGTCCTCCGGCTGGGCTGGATCGCCGACTACTTCTCGCGGCCGGTGCTGGTCGGCTACCTGCACGGCGTCGCCATCGTCCTCGTCGTCTCGCAGCTGGGAAAGCTGCTCGGGCTCGACGTCGACGCGCGGAACCCGTTGCCGCAGCTCGGTGAGGTGATCAGCGAGCTGCTCGATACGAGCGGAATCACGCTCCTCGTCGGAGCCGGCGCGCTCGCCGTGCTCCTCCCCCTGCGCTACGTCGCCCCGCGGCTTCCCGCTGCGCTCCTCGTCGTGGCAGGCGCGATCGCGCTCTCGTGGTGGCTGGAGCTCGAGGACCGCGGCGTTGCGGTCGTCGGCGACGTCCCAAGCGGGCTCCCGAGCCTCGGCATCCCGTATCCGGGCGCAGGCGACCTCTTTCGCCTGCTTCCGGCTGCGGCCGGCATCTTCCTGGTCGCCTTCGCCGACGAGATCCTGACCGCCCGCTCGTTCGCCGGGAAGCACCACCAGCACGTCCGCGCCCCCCAGGAGCTCCTGGCGATGGGGGCCGCGAACGCGGCAGCGGGGCTCAGCCACGGAATGCCGATCGGCGCAAGCGGATCGCGAACGGCGGTCAGCGACTCGATGGGCGTGCGGACGCAGCTCGCCGGCGTCGCAGCGGTGGCCTCGATCGTCGTGATCCTGCTCTTCCTGACCGACCCGATCTCGTACCTACCCGCCGCAGTGCTGGGCGCGGTGATCGTGTCGGCCGCGCTGGGCCTCGTCGACTCGAGGGCGTGGCGGGCGCTCTGGGAGACCGACCGCGTCGAGGTGACGATCGCCGCCGTCACGACCGCAGGGGTTGTGGCCGTAGGAGTGCTGGAGGCGCTCGTCTTCGCCGTGGGCCTGTCGATCGTGGATGTCGTCAGGCGGAGCGCCCGACCGCACGACGCCGTGCTCGGCTGGGTCGAGCGGCTGGGCCGCTACGGCGACGTCGCCGTCCACCCGTCGGCGCGCATCACGCCGGGCGTCGTCGTCTACCGCCTCGACGACCGCCTCTTCTTCGCCAATTCCGGCTACGTGAAGGGACGCGTGCTCGAAGCCGTGCGGGGCGCGCCGCCGCCCGTCCGATGCCTGGTGTTCGACGCGGAGGCCGTCACGCACGTCGACACGACCGGTCTTGCCGCTCTCTCCGACTTGCGCGACGCCCTGCGCCGCGAGAACGTCGAGCTGGTCGTGGCCCGCGCGAAGACACCGCTGCTCCGACGCCTGACGGAGGGCGGCTTCGAGGTGCCCTCCTACCCGACAGTTCGCGCGGCGGTCGAAGCCTGCGCGCCGAAGGCGACCGCATGAGCGGCGCCTTCCTGTGGGGTTTGTTCGCGAGCTCCTCGCTGATCGTGGGCGGGGCGCTGGCGCTGCTGCTCCCGATCCGCGAGCGGCTGCTCGGCCTGATCATGGCCTTCGGCGCGGGCGTCCTGATCAGCGCGGTCGCCTACGAGCTCGTCGCGGAGGCCTTCGAGACCTCGGCCGGGAACGGCAGCCTCGCGCTCGGCCTCTCGGCCGGCGCGCTGACCTTCTTCGTGGGGGACGCGGTCATCGACCGCATGGGCGGCGACAAGCGCAAGTCGATGCGCCGAAGCGCGGGAACGGGCTCGGCGCTCGCAATCGTCCTGGGCATCGTCCTCGACGGGATCCCGGAGTCCGCGGTGATCGGCCTCGGGCTGGTGAACGGCACCGGGGTCAGCGTCGCCGTGATCGCGGCCGTCTTCCTCTCGAACCTCCCCGAGGCGATCGCGGCGACCACCGGGCTGATGACGGGCGGCTGGCAGCCGCCGCGGATCATGGGCCTGTGGGTGTTGGTCGCCGTGGTGAGCGGGCTCGCGTCGCTGGCCGGCTACGCCCTCTTCGACTCGGCCGGGCCGGGCGCCGTGGCCTTCGTGCTCGCATTCGCGGGTGGCGCGATCCTGACGATGCTCGCCGACACGATGATGCCCGAGGCGTTCGAGCACGGCGGCAAGCTGGTCGGGCTCGTGACCACGCTCGGGTTCGGGCTAGCCTTCGCGCTCTCGATGCTGGAGTGAGCTAGCGCCCTTCGATCCGGTCCAGTTTGGCGTCGATCGCGTCGAGCCGCCCGATGATCAGGGCGAGATCGCGCAGCTCCTCCTCGCGGGCCTCGCGTGTCCGCTGCGAGACGAGGATGGAGACCACGACGCTCGTGATCAGAGGGATCAGGCCGAGACCCGTGAGCATGAGCGCGGTGGCAACGATGCGACCCGGGCCGCTCTCGGGAACGACGTCTCCGTAACCCACGGTGCTCACGGTCGAGATCGCCCACCACAGCGCCTCGGGAAAGGTCCCGATGGCCGGGTCGATCAGCCGGATGAGCACCGCGGCGGTGAGGGCCAGGGTGGTGGCGACGCCCACGATCAAACCGACGGCTTTCCGCAGCGTCAGCTGGGTGATCGCGTTCGTGAGCCGCCGTTCCAGGTGTTGGAACATTCGGAACGGTGTTCGGCGCCGGAGCGCGGTGCCCTACGCGGCCGCCCTACTCGGGCAGGGACTCGTACTCAGCCGCTTTGCGCTTGTCATAGATCCAGGCGATGAGGAGTGCGAGCCCACCGAAGACGATGAGTGCACCGAGCACGCCCCAGGTCACCAACGCCGCGCCCACGAAGACGAAAAGCAGCCCGACGGCGATTCCGCCGGCCACGATCATCCCCATCAGTCCAACCCAGAAGCGTCCGCCCACGGAACGATCAAACAGCACGCCAACGGCAAAAGCAAGCCAATAGCTAGATCGGGAGTGGCTTCAGGACCAGCTCGAGTGCATCTCGGTGCCGCTCGCTGTCGAAGGAGTAGGTCGGATGCGGGTCGAGCGCGTGCTCGCTCAACCGGCCGGCGCTGCGCAGGTGCACGGCCGGGTAGATCGTGCCCTGGCCGTTCATCTCGACGGCTATCGCCACGGCGTCCTCCCCGCCCGCGTCCACGAAGTGCTCGAGCGGGAGGATCCCGTCGTCGCGGATGCCGCCGTCGGCGAAGGTCACGACGCGTGCGAGGTAGCCCTTCTGGATCCACAGCTCAGGCGCCCGCGCCAGCTCGGCGAGCAGGTACGGGACGACGGCCTCGGGCCGCAGGATCGGGCGCGGGCGGCCGTGGCCCAGCTTCTCGGCGAGATGCCTGGCGAGGACGCGCGCGTTGTAGCGCAGGCCGTTGACGGAGCTGGAGTTGGCCGTGACCCCTTGCCTCTGCAGCCCGGGCGCGCCCTGGGTCGCATTGCCGGCGAAGTAGATCCCCGGCGCGGACACGCTCTCCCAGAACGGCGTCTGGGCGGGGATGCGGCCGTCGCTGATCGTCGCCACGCCCAGCGCGGGCAGATCGCGGAGCGGCGTCCCGAAGCCGGTCGCGACGATCACCTCGTCCGCCTCGAAGTCGAGGTCGCCCGGCGCAGGTCGTGCCCTTGCAGCGAACCACGTAGCCGTCCGCCCGCCGCTCGATTCGCTCGATTGCGGCGTCGACGACGAGCGCGCCCGACCCGCCGCGCACGTACTCCTCGTATGGCTGGAGGTAGCGGACACGGAGCGGCGAGCGAGCCAGCACCGAGAAGCGAACGGGCCGCGGCGAGACGAGCACGAGCTCCCGCGCCCAGGGCAGGAGCCCGCTGGCCAGCTCGAACCCGGAGTTGCGCTTGCCGACGACCACGACCTTCTTGCCACGGTAGGCAGCGGGCTCCTTCGTCTCCACGTAGTGCGGGGCGTCGTCGGCGCCGGGGATCCCGCCCTTCCAGGGCTCGGTGACGCCGAGGGCAAAGACGGCCGCCGCGCAGCTGTACTCGCCGTCGCTCGTCGTGAGCACGAGGCCGTCGTCGGTGCGCCTCGTCGCCTCCCAGCGGCAGCCGTAGCGGGCACGCACACCGGCCCGGTCGGCGAACGCCTCCAGCCCCGCCTCCATCTCGGGCCGGGCCGGGACGTCGAACGTTCGGTCCATGTAGCGGGGCACGAGCGCGCGGTGGAGCGGATCGTCTGCCAGCAGGCTGTTGTGGTCGTAGGCCTCGTACTCGCGCGTGCCCGGCTCGAACGGCGCGTCCGGCTTCGTCCAGCTGATCAGGCGGTCGAAGACGGGGAAGCGGCGGAACATTCCTCCCGGTGCGTCGTCCGCCGACAGCAGGGCATGCGGGACGCCGTAGCGCGCGAGGTAGTACGAGGTCTGGAGCCCGCCCGGGACCGCTGCCGACGACGACGACGTCGTACCGCCCCGGCGGATGGGGGCGAGCGTCTACTTCGGCCAAAGCTCCGCGTTCCGAAGGCGGCGCGCCTCCGCCTGAAGCATGCGGTACATCACGCGCGGGCGCTCGAGCAGGAACGACTCGACGTCGGGCGCGGGCACGACCAGGCAGCGAACGAGCGAGACCGCGACGACGTCCGCCATCGGCGACGTGCCGAGCAGCACCGAGATCTCGCCGAAGAACTCTCCGCGGCCGAGCCGTGCGATCTCGCGGTCGCCGAGCCGGACGGCGACCTCGCCGTCCAGGATCAGATGCAGGCCCGAACCGGTGAGACCCTCGCGGAGGATCCGCTGGCCCTCCGCGAAGACCTCCTCGTCGGAGCCGTGAGCCACGGCCTCGAGCTCGGGCTGCGTCAGGTCGGCGAAGAGGCTGAGGCGCGCAAGCGCCTCGACGAGCTCGGAGCGTCCATCGGCCACGGGCCGAAGCGTACGTTCACGAACGCCTGCGGAGCATCCCGGTCTGTCGCACGGCCTTGGCCAGAGCACGCGCGGATGCGGACGTGCTGCGCCGGACGCGCCACGTCCAGCTCGCAGGGGTCGCGTCGACGTTGCCGGCCGCATCGGTCGCACGCACGCGGAACGTGTGGGTCGCAAACGAGAGGCCCGTGTACGTCTTCGGCGCCGAGCAGACGGCAAACGCCGCCCCGTCGAGCGAGCAGCGGAACGTCGATCCCGACTCGCTCGACACGAACTGGAACGTCGCCCGCCGCGAGGTGGTCGGGTTGGCCGGGCCGGACGAGATCGTCGTCTGCGGCGGGGTCGTGTCCGCCGGCGGCGGCGGAGGCGGCGGTGGCGGCGGTGGCGGTGGCGGAGGCGGAGGCGGAGGTGGCGGAGGCGGAGGTGGCGGAGGCGGAGGCGGAGGTGGCGTCGTGTCGCGAACCCCGTAGAGGAACCGCAGCGCCTTCGTGCCCACGTACGGCTTCAGCCGAGCATCGTCGGGCCCGTAGAGGTACTCACGGCCGACCGTGCCGTCGCCGTTCTCCACGCCGACGGTCGCAGAGCCGCCGTAGTCGTAGAAGTCGTGCCCGAAATCGAGGTCGGCGTACTGGAAGACGATGTCGTTCGAGCCCTCCTCGAGCACGACCTCGAAGGTCCCCGCGCCGGGAGCCAGCTCGGTGAAGTGCGGCACGTCGACCCAGGCGACGACGAACTTGCGGGCCGGAGCGCTGCCGACCGTCCGGTACCAGACCGCACCGCCCCGGGCCGGGCTCAGGTCGTCCCAGTGCGGCGCGATGAAGCCGTTCGGCTCGGTCCAGTTCGGCACGCTGACGTTGCGCTCGTTCGTGGCGGCGCTCGCACCGAGGACGAGGTAGCCGTTCGAGGAGATCTTCAGGCTCGAGAACGGCTTGCTGAAGAACGTGAACGAGAACGGCAGCGACACGGACGCCGACGCGTCGTCGGCGAGCGTGAGGCGCGTGCCGCCGGCGGTCGCGTCGATCCACGCGTAGGGCGAGTCCACGAAGCGGTAGTTGTCGACGACCGAGCCGGTCGAGCTCTGGACGTCCCCGGCGGCAGAGGCCGAGAGCGCGAGCGCGCCCAGCGCGCGCGGCACGTAACTGCCCGTGTAGAGGCCGTCACCGCGCGGCGTCAGCGCGACGGCCTCGCCGTTCGCGGTCACCGTGAGCGGGCCGGGCGCCGCGCAGGTGGCGCCGATGGCCCGGATCTCGACGGGCTCGCCGACGGAGACCGTGAAGCCGGGCCGCGGCGACTCGATCCACGCCTTTCCGGCCCCGGAGCAGCGGACCGCACGGTCGAGGTTCAGGCGGCCCTTCGTCGCGATCCACGAGAGCGAGGAGCGTTCCTCGACGGTGCGCAGCAGCAGCGCCTTCGTGGCCATGTCCGTCGCGGACGGGAAGACCGATCGCAGCAGCGCCGCGGCGCCGGCAACGTGCGGGGTCGCCATCGACGTCCCGCTCCACCAGTCGTAGGCACCGCCCGGGAGCGTGGAGTAGATCCCGTCGCCGGGCGCGGCGAGGTCGACGCTCTCGCGGGCGAAGTTCGAGAACGCGGCCAATGTGTCGGTCGAGTCCGTCGCGGCCACCGCGACGACGTTCGGGACGTCGTAGGAGCTCGGGTAGTGCGGCTGCGAGTCGTTGTCGCGCGCGTCGTTCCCGGCGGCGGCCACGAACAGCGCGCCGCGGCGGTCCGCCTCGGCGATCGCGTCGACGGTCGCCTGCGAGTAGCCCTCGCCGCCCCAGGAGGCGTTGATCACGTGGGCGCCGTGCGCGGCGGCGTAGAGGATCGCGCCGATCCCGTCGGCCGTCGTCCCGTAGCCGTCCTCGTCCAGGAACTTGAGCGCCATGATGCGAACGCCGGAGCGGTTGATGCCCGCGACGCCGAAGCCGTCGTCGCCGACCGCGCCGATCGTGCCGGCGATGTGCGTGCCGTGGCCGTGGTCGTCCGTCGGGAGTGCGTCGCGGTTGGCGTAGTCCCAGCCACGCCAGTCGTCCACGTAGCCGTTGCCGTCGTTGTCGATCCCGTCGGTGCGGCAGCCCGCGCAGCTCTCGCCCGGGTTCGTCCACATCCGGTCGCTCGTGGTGGCGCTCCCACCCAGGTCACGATGGGAGAAGTCGACGCCGGTGTCGATCACGGCGACGACCGTGGAGGCCGCGCCGGTGGCGACGTCCCAGGCCTCGGCCGCGTCGATGTCGGCGTCCGCCGTTCCGGCCACGCCGTTGACGGTCTGGCCCGTGTTGTGGAGGCCCCAGAGCTCGCGGAAGGAGGCGTCATTGGGCACGGAGTCGGCGAGGAGCAGGTAGTTCGGCTCCGCGTAGGCGACGCGCGGGTCGTCGTTCAGGCGCGCCAGGGCCTGCTCGGTGTCGGCGGCGTCGACGGAGACGAGCTCGGCGCCGAGACGGCCGAACTCGCGCCGCTCCCGCGCTCCGATCTCGGACAACGCCGCATCCCGCTTGGCCTCCCCCACTCCGGCCTCGTAGCGGACGATCAGCTCACCCGGGACGGCCGGCGGGCCCAGCTGCTCCTTGGTGCTCGAGGCCGCGGGCGATGCGGCGCCGACGCCGAGCACGGCCAGAAACGACAGTCCGACGAGCGTGAACCCAAAGCGCAGCTTCAAGGCGGAGACCCCTCTCCCTCGTGCCGGTGACCGGCGGAACGCGGGGATGGTAGCGGGGCTTTCAGCCTCTTGCAGGCACGCTCAGGCGGCTCTCCGCCGGCCTGCCCAGACGGCCGCCGGTGACGAGCTCGACCAGGCCGATGACGACCAGGATCTCGAGTGCGAGCCAGTACCACGGATAGCGCACCGGGTCGAGCGCCAGCCGCACGGCGACGACCACCAGGGGCGCCAGCCAGACAGCGTGCAGGGTTCGCCGGAGCGGCCAGGCGAGCGCGGCACCGACGGCGAGAGCGGTTCCGCCCTGCGCCAGCCGCATCCACCAGGTGAACTCGGTTCCCGGCTCGACGACCAGGCTCAGGAGCGTGTCGCCGTTCACCACCCAGTGGTAGTCGAACATGCGCACCTCGCCGGCGAGCGCAAACGGTGCGAAGAGACACGCGACGAGCGCCACCTGCACGGCGAGACCGGCAAGCGCCTCCCGCAGGCGCGGCGTCAGCAGCAGCACCACGGCGCCGAGCATCCCCCAGAGCTCGAAGCCGGCGGACAAGCCGACGAGGGCGCCCGCCGCGAGTGCATGGCTGTCCCGGGCCTTGAGGCCGGCGAGCACCCACAGCAGCGGGACGATCGCCTGCGCCATGTGCCCGTCCAGGTACGCCGCGGCCGGCAGACCGAGGGCCGCGAACGCGACGCCCGCGACCAGCAGGACGAGCGGACGGCGTTCGGGCCGCTCGGCGAGCAGGCGCCTCAAGACGACGAGGAAGAGCCCGGTCACGGCCAGCGGCACGGCGAAAGCGAGCAGCGTGAAGGTGGAGATCGAGAGGACGCCCGCCAGCCCGTCCGCCAGCGCGAGCAGCAGGAGTTGGATCGGCCCGATCTGCAGGTCCGGGCTCGCATACGCGTCGGACCAGCCCCGCGAGAAGAGATCGTCGGCCGCGTGGACGAAAAACGGCAGGTCCCCGGTGTCCGCACCGACGGTCAGTGCCGCAGTGCCTACGGCCACCACGAACACGGGGACCCACCAGACACGGAAAGAGAGGCTCAAGAAAGTCTGAGTCACTCGAACGAGTGATCGGCAGCTAGGGCCGAATGCTTGAGAGCCAGCGTGCGCAGGCGATCATCGCCTCGTCTCCGTTCCACGCCAGGGCGTGCACGATCCCCCAGCCGCGCATCCGCTCGCGATCCAGGTCGAGCTCGGACGCGAGCAGGTCGAGCCGGCGCGCCAGCCGGCGCTCCGGATGCGGTTCTCGCATGAGCAGCGGGCGACGGTCGCGCACGAGCGAGGCCGTGTCGAAGGCGCGCTCGGCCACCAGCGGCTTCGCGTCGATCGCGAGCCACGGCTCGCGCGTCGCCCGGAGGACGTTGCCGCCGTGGAGGTCCTGGTGCGCGACGATGAGCTCCGGCTGCGACGGGACCAGGTCGCGGATCCAGGCGACGGCCTCGTCGACCAGGGCGCGCTCGAACGGCCGCCCGCGCGCCTCCCAGCGCAACGGCACCTCTTCCGCCCAGCGCACGGCCTCCGCCGCAAGCGCCCGGTAGGCGTCGTCGGTGGGCGCGGCCCAGATCCGGCGCATGACGGCTGCGCCGAGGCGCGTGGCCTCGTCGTCGTCGGCGACGCTCCAGAGCTGGTCGCCCGGCTCGCAGCGCTCGATCAGCAGGGCGCGCGCCCGGGTTCGTGCTCGAGCAGCCGAACGGCGCCCCGACCGCCCCACGCCGCGAGCGCGGTCGCCTCGTGCTCGGTGTCCTGGTCGGGGAAGTTCACCTTGAGGACGGCGAGCGCGCCGTCCGCCCGGGTGGCCGGCGCCACCCAGGACGTGTTCGACTTGTACGGCTCCCCGAGCACGAGCGACCAGCGCGCGGCGCAGGCGCGGACGATGCCCGGCAGCCGCTCCAGCCATTCGGTGCCGCCCTGCTCGCCGCTCCACCAGCCGAGGCTCTCGTGGATGGGAACGCGGTTCAGGGCGTTCGGTTTGTCTGCCGCCACTCGGGGGGTTCGCCGGCAGTGTCGAAGCCGCCGCTCACCGGTCGAACCTAAGTCGTTTTCATGCGGGCGGCAAGGGGAACAGCGACAGCATGCCGCCGCGTGCGATCTGGTCGGGCGCCATCTCCTTCGGGCTCGTCAACGTGCCCGTCCGCATGTACAGCGCGATCGACGAGCACAAGCTGCACTTCCACTTCCTGCACTCGAAGGACGACAGCCGGATCGGCTACGAGAAGGTCTGCAAGAAAGAAGGAAAGCCGGTTCCCGACGACGAGATCGTCAAGGCCTTCGAGTACGGCAAGGGCGAGTACGTGTACATGACCGACGAGGACTTCGACACGGCCGCGGCCGAGGCCGAGGGCTTCAAGACGATCGACATCCGCGACTTCGTCCCCTACGACGAGATCGACCCGATCTACTTCGAGCGCACGTACTTCCTCGGTCCGGCCGACGGCGCCGACAAGGTCTACAGGCTGCTCGTGCAGGCGATGGAGGACTCGGAGCTGGCGGCGATCGCGAAGTACGTGATGCGCGACAAGCAGCACCTCGGCTGCCTGCGGGTGCGCGACGGCGTGATCACGCTGGAGAAGATGTACTTCGCCGACGAGATCCGCCCGATCGACGAGATCAAGCCGAAGGGCGCCAGGGTCGCCAAGCAGGAGCTCGAGATGGCGAGACAGCTGATCGACTCGTTCGCCGGCAAGTTCGAGCCCGAGAAGTACAAGGACACCTACCGCGACGCCCTCTGCGGGATCATCAAGCGCAAGCGCAAGGGCGAGGAGGTCCACGTGGAGCCGACCGAGGAGCGCGAGCGCGTGCCCGACCTGATGGAGGCGCTGCGCGCCAGCCTCGAGGCGAGCGGAGGCCGCAGCAACGGGAAGAAACGCCAGCGGAGCGGGCTCGGCGGCCTCTCGAAGCAGGAGCTCTACGAACACGCCAAGAAGGCGGACATTCCCGGCCGAGCGGACATGTCGAAAGAGGAGCTGATCGAGGCGCTCGAGGCGGCGTAGCCTTCTCTGCGTGGACGAGGCGCTCATCGACGAGCTCTACTCCGCGCCGCTCGACGAGTTCGTCGCGCGGCGAACGGCGCTGGCCAAGGAGCTGAAGGCTGAGGGACGGACCGACGAGGCGGCGGAGGTCTCTGGCATGCGCAAGCCGACCGTGCCGGTGTGGGCGGCGAACCAGCTGGCGCGCCGGAACCGGCCGGCGGTCGAGAAGCTCCTCGGTGCGAGCGACGCGCTGCGAACCGCGATCGGCAAGGGCGACCGCGATGCGTTCGCCGCCGCACAGAAGGCCCAGACCGAGTCGCTCCGCAAGCTGCGGGACGCGTCGAGGCGCCTGCTCGGCGACCCGACCGAGCCGACGCTCGAGCGGATCATCTCGACGTTCCGGGCAGCCTCCGTGGACGAGGAGCTGCGGGCGCAGCTCGGCGCGGGGCGGCTGGCCGAGGAGCCGGAGCCGGGGGGCTTCGACGCCCTGGCCGGGCTCAGCTTCGCTCCGTCGCGACCGCGTGCGAGCAAGCCGAAGCGCAAGGAGGACGGCCGCGCGGAGCGGGTTGCGCGCGCGACGACGGCGCTCCGCGAAGCGAAGGCCGAGCAGCGGGAACGCGAGCGGGCCGCGAAAGACGCGGAGCGCGCGGCGGAGCAGGCGCGCGCGGCCGCGGGCGAGGCCGCCGAAGCCGTACGCAGCGCCGAGTCCGACCTCGCCGACGCGCGCGGACGCTAGATCGGGACCGGCTCGTTGTGCCTGCGCGGGCGGAGCGTTAGCATCGGGGCCACATGGCCAAGCGCCGTCGCTGGGAAGAGGAGCTGGAGCGAGAAGCCGAGCGCTCGGGAAAGCCCCAGCCGCCCCAGTTGGCCGACCTGGACGAGGGCAAGCGGGCCGGCGTGATCGAGGAGCTCCAGCGCGCGGGCGGCAACCGTGCGTTCCAGCAGGTGGTCGGCGGCGCGGAGCTCCAACGCGAGAGCTCGGCCTCGGTCTCGAGCTTGTCCCAGCGGGAGACCCGCACCTACATGTCGGTCAAGGACATCCCGGGACCGGTGCTCGACAAGGCTCACCGCGGCCAGTTCGACGTGATCAAGTTCAGCCACAAGGTGATCGCGCCGCGAGACGTCGCGACCGGCCTGTCGTCGGGCAAGCGCCAGCACAGCGCCGCGACGGTGATCCTCCCGACGAGCGAGGGCACGGTGCCGTTCCGCGAGGCTCTGATCCAGAACGCGGTGCTCCCCGAGATCGTCATCCACCGGCCGAGCCAGACGATCACGCTGACGAACGCGACCGTCGCGGAGATGGAGGATCTCGACGAGGATCAGGTGCTCCTGAAGTTCGTCTACGAGAAGATCACGTGGAATACGCCGGGTAAGGACGGCGGCCAGACGTACGAGGACGACTGGACCAAGGCGAAGTAGCATCGGTATGCGGAAGCGCCGGGGCCACGAGGAGCTCGAGCCCGAGCGCTCCGGCAAGCGACAGCTCGCCCGGCTAGACACGGCTACGCGTGCCGGCGTCCTGGAGGAGCTTCAGCGCGCGGGCGGCAACCGGGCCGTTCAGGAGGTCGTCGCCGGGGCAAAGCTCCAGCGCGACGTCGCGGCCCCGACGCGGCCGTCCACCGCCCCGAAGGGCCGCATGCTCGCCTCAACCTGGGCGCTTTCGCTCAACGGAACCGTCGTCGGCCCGGTGCGGTCGGTCGAAGGCTGCAGCATCCGTTCCGAGGTGATCTCGCAGCGAACCGAGGGAGGCGACGTGCGCAAGCACCCCGGGCAGCCGCACTACGACCCGTGCGTGCTCGAGGTCGGCTTGGGAGTAGGCAAAGGGCTCTTCGACTGGATCGGCGGCGTCTTCGATCGGAAGGGCGTCCGGAAGGAGCTGATCCTGCACCAACTCGACCAGGCCGGCCACGAGCAGGCGCAGCTCGTCCTGCAGGAAGCCCTGTTGACCGGATTCGAGCTGCCCCAACTCGGAGCGGCCGACACAGGCCCTGCGTGGCTGAAGCTCACCGTCGCCGCCGACCGGGTTCAGCGAGCGAACGGATCCGGCGCGAACATCGGCACGAAGTCCTCCGATCCGCTCGATCCCTCCACCGTGCGCTTCCAGGTCTCGGGCATCGGCCAGGTGGCCGAGCTCACGTCCCTGGCGTCGTGGGCTTTCACCCAGGCAACGAAGAGGGAGGATCCTTCCTGGGGCCTGGAGCCGGCAGGCGCCAAGCTCGGCAACGTGGTCGTGACCCTGGCCGAGGGCGCGAAGGGCGGGGGAGCCGGAATCGCCGGCTTCGACGCGTGGGTGGAGGACTTCCTCGTCAGCGGAAACTCCGGAAAGGAGCACGAGCGGACGGCATCGCTCACGGTGTCGAGCGCAGGCGGACGGAAGCTGGAGCTCAGCTTCACGGGAGTCGGGATCTTCTCCGCCGACCAACTCGCGCGGTCGGGAGGCGGCGGCCGGCGCTACGGGCTCTACGTCGAGGGCGCCAAGCTCCGCGTTTCCTAGCCGGGCAGGAGTGCGACCGTGACCTGTAGGACGCGGCCGCGGCCAACCATGAAGTCGGTCACCCTCGTTCCAGGTGCGCCGCTGCCGAGACGGCAGCGCCTGAACGGCGTCGCCGCTGCGCACGAGAGCCCGGCATACGCCGCGCGCAGGGCCGACTCGCTCGAGTCGACGCCTAGACCAGCACGCGTGCGCTCGGTGCTGCGCGTCGTCGTGACCTCGACGGCGCGGCCGGCGCGGAAGCCGACCCACACGCGGGCGTAGTACCAGCGCCCGCCGCCCGTGCCGATCGGTCCGCCGAGCCGGGCACGCACCTGAGCCTTGCTCATGCCGAGCGCCACGCCAGACATGCCTTTTCCGGGCAGGATCGTTGCCGATGCGTCGGCGGCGGTCGCGGCGAGCACGGCCACCGCTGCGAGGGCGGCCAAGGAGCGCATGGCCGCAGGATCGGCACCCGCGGCCGTCCGGTCGATCCCTTACGCGAGGAGGCTTGCGGCTTTCCCGGGGTGGGTGACCTCGAAGACCTTGAGGTAGAGCTCGAGCTCCATTCGGGCCTGGCCCTCGTCGAGCGAGGCCGGCACCTGCACGTCGAGGGTGACGCCGTCCTCGTGTGCCTCCACGTCGGACGCCGTGGCGAGGCAGCCGGAGCGCCGGAGGTGGTGGACGAGCTCGTCCGCGAGTTGGGGGTCGTCGATTCGGATCTTCATGTGCCGCAGCGAGGCCGCTCGACCTCACCATTCCCACTGTGATCGAGGTTCACTCCACCCTCAATAGGACCTTCGGTCCGGGGTGCTGGTTAGTCTGATCCACGTGTCGGTGCTCACCTCGCAGGTCGACCGGGCCTCCGAGCCGTTCGAGACCCGGCGGGCGCGAATGGAGGAGCTGGTCGGTGAGCTGCGCGCGCGCAGCGCAGAGGTTGCCGCGGGCGGCGGGGAGCGCGCCGTCGAGCGGCACCGGTCGCGCGGGAAGCTCACGGCACGCGAGCGGATCGACCGGCTCGTCGACCCGGGCGCGCACGTTCCTGGAGCTGAGTGCGCTCGCGGCCTGGAAGGTGTACGACGGCCAGGCGCCCTCGGCGGGGATGGTGACCGGCATCGGCGTCGTCGAGGGCGAGGACTGCGTCGTCGTCGCGAACGACGCGACCGTCAAGGGAGGCTCGTACTTCCCGCTCACCGTCAAGAAGCACCTGCGGGCCCAGGAGATCGCCGAGCAGAACCACCTGCCGTGCATCTACCTCGTCGACTCGGGCGGGGCCTTCCTCCCGCTCCAGGCGGAGGTCTTCCCCGACCGGGAGCACTTCGGCCGGATCTTCTACAACCAGGCGCGCATGTCCGCGAAGGGCATCCCGCAGATTGCGGTCGTGATGGGCTCGTGCACCGCGGGCGGCGCGTACGTCCCGGCGATGAGCGACGAGACGGTGATCGTCCGCGGCACCGGGACGATCTTCATCGGCGGCCCGCCGCTCGTGAAGGCGGCGACCGGCCAGGACGTGACGGCCGAGGAGCTCGGCGGTGCCGACGTCCATGCGCGCCGGTCGGGCGTCGCGGACCACTACGCCACCAGCGACGAGCATGCCCTCGCGATCGCGCGCTCCGTCGTGCGCCACCTGCACCGCCGGAAAGACGTGCCCTGGGACGTCGCCGAGCCGGAGGAGCCGGTCGCAGACCCGGACGAGCTCTACGGCCTGATCCCTGAGGACCACCGACAGCAGCTCGATCCGCGCGAGGTGATCGCCAGGATCGTCGACGGCAGCCGCTTCGACGAGTTCAAGCAGCTGTACGGCGAGACGCTCGTCTGCGGCTTTGCCCGGATCGAGGGCTATCCGGTCGCGATCCTCGCGAACAACGGCGTGCTCTTCGCCGAGTCGGCCCAGAAGGGCGCGCACTTCATCGAGCTGGCGTGCGAGCGCAAGATCCCGCTCGTCTTCCTCCAGAACATCACCGGCTTCATGGTCGGGGTCGAGTACGAGGCAGGCGGGATCGCCCGCGACGGGGCGAAGCTCGTGATGGCGGTCGCGTGCGCGGAGGTGCCGAAGTTCACGGTGGTGATCGGCGGGTCGTTCGGGGCGGGCAACTACGGCATGTGCGGCCGCGCGTACGGCCCGCGGCAGCTCTGGATGTGGCCCAACGCCCGCATCTCGGTGATGGGCGGCGAGCAGGCCGCGACGGTGCTGACGATGGTGGGCGATGCCGATCCGGACGAGATCCGCGCCAAGTACGAGGCAGAGGGCAACCCGTACTACTCGACGGCGCGCCTGTGGGACGACGGGATCATCGACCCGCTCGACACCCGCCGGGTGCTGGGCCTGGGGATCTCCGCCGCGCTGAACGCGCCGATCCCGGCGACCAAGTTCGGCATCTTCCGCATGTGATGGGCGGCACCCCTCGAGGGCGGGTACGAGCTGCCGTCCTGGGGTTAGTCTCCCCGCCATGCACACCATCGAGTTGACCGACGACGAGCTCCGGCTCTTGCATTCGGCGCTGCACTCGTACCTGGACGATTTCGGCCACGACGAGGCAGACGTCCTGCGTTCTCTGAAGCAGCTGCTCGCGAAGCTTCCGGTCGAAGCGGACGAGTAGGGCCTCGCCGGTGCTGGTCCGGCTCGTCCTCTGGAACCTCGCCGATTCGAAGACCACGATCCACGAGCTGCGGCGCTACCTGCGCGACGAGTCGGTCGACGCCTTCGAGGAGGCCCCCGGCCTGCGGTTCAAGGCGTGGATCTCGGACGAGGTGACCGAGCGCTGGGGCGCGATCTACCTGTGGGAGTCCCGTGAGGCCGCGGAAACGCCGTTCCCGAGCCGGGCCCGCGAGCTGATCGGGAAGAACCCCGACCTCACCGAGGAGTTCGATCTCGAAGCGACGATCGAAGGGGATTTCGAGCTCGAGGAGCTTTCCCGCCGCGGGCTCGCGTTCGACGACGCGTAGCAATCCCCCGCCCTGGGTGGGGAACCCCCCACTCGACCCACTTGAAGAAGTAGCGGAGGAAAACGCGCATGTCTGTGCCGGTTCGGCACCAAATCGGCGCACCCGTGCGCTGGACGAGGTGAGTGACGGCGTCGCGCCGAGCGCCCCGGCGAGCGCTCGGCGTCGACCGCCGGCTCCCGCTTCCCGCGCACCCGCTACGACAGCTCGATCACAGGACGAGCGTCTCGGGGAAGACGGCCTCTCCCGCAAAGCGCTCCAGGCGAAACGGCGACAGGTCGAGCTCGGACTTGCCGTGCAGGATCTCCTCGGCGAGCGAGCGTCCCACCGCCGGGGACTGCATGAACCCGTGGCCGGAGAAGCCACACGCCGAGTACACGCCCTCGCCCACCCGTCCGAGGATGGGGTGCGCGTCGGGGGTCATGTCGTACAGCCCTGCCCAGGAGCGCTCGACCTCGACCCCCGCGGCCGGCGGATAGCGGCGCGCGAGCCGGCCGAGCCAGTCCTCGACGAGCGGCTCGTCGACCTCGGTCTCGAAGCCCCAGCGCGAGCGGGCCTCGCCCATCGCGAGCCGCAGCCCGCCGCCAGGCGTCCGCCTGAAGTGGAAGCCGGTCTCGGCCTCGATCACCATCGGCAACGCTTCCGGGAGCCCACCCACCGGCCGGGTGTCCACGAGCTGGCGGCAGAGCGGCCGGATCGGAAGCTCCACGCCCACGCGCTCGCCCACCTCCGCGGACCAGGGCCCGCACGCGATCACGAGCACGTCACGGTCGAGCTCAACGGCGTCGACGCCCTCGCGCACCTCGACTCCCAGCTCGACCGCTGCGCGAACCATCTCCCGGCAAACGCCGCCGGGGTCGGCCACGCCGTCCTCGCGGCAGGTGGCCGCGCCGAGGACGTCGTCGACCGCCAGCCCGGGCACCTCACGCGGATCGACCTGCTCCACGGGAACGCCGAGCGAGGCTTGCAGCGCGCAGCGTTCCTCGAGCGCGGCCAGGCCGAGCTCGGTCGTCGCGAGGAAGAGGTAGCCGACTTGCGAGAAGAGCGGCGGCCCGAGCTCGGCGAAGAAGCGGATGCTCGCCTGCGCGAGGCGAACCTCGGCCGCGGTCGAGAACTGCTGGCGGACACCACCCATCGCGCGGCTCGTGGAGCCGCCCGCGACTCCACGCGAGTCGGCCAGGACGACGTCGCGGGCGCCCAGGAGCGCCAGGTGGTAGGCGACGCTGGCGCCGGTCGCGCCGGCGCCCGCTACGACGATTCGAGCCATCGGTCGAGCTCCAGTCGCTCGGCATCGGTCAGCGTCCGCAGCGGCATGCGAACGTCCCCCCGAACCGGCACTCCGCGGTGGGAGAGCACGCGCTTCAGCGCTGCCTGGAAGGGAAAGCGCTCCACTGCCGCGCGAACCGGAGCCACGTCGCCCTCCCGCTCGTGCACCAGACGCGCGACGAGCTCCGGAAACGCCGCGGCGAGGCCCGAAACCGCACCTGCCGCCCCCCGGTCGAGGCCCTCCGAAACGAGCCCCTCGGCGCCGACGAAGACGTCCAGGCCCTCGAGCAGGTACGGCTCGACTGCGTCGAACGGCTGGTTGGAGACCTTCAGGCCGCGCAGGTTCGGCGCGCTCTCGCGCAGCCGCTCGATCACCCCGAGCGGGATCGAATAGCCGCACCGCGCACGGAACTCGTACAGGTAGAAGGGCAACGGCGCGCACGCACGGGCGGCCGCGGCGAAATGGGCGAAGAGCGCGTCGTCGTCGAGCGGGTAGTACGGCGGGCCGATGACCGCTACCGCAGCGGCGCCCGACTCGGCCGCATGCGCGGCCAGCGCTTCCGTGTCCGCGGTGGTCTGCGCGCCGGCGTGCACCGCCACCTGCAGCCTCCCACCGGCGGCCTCGACGAACAGCTCTGCGGCTCGCCGCCGCTCCTCGAGCGCGAGCAGGATGCCCTCACCGGTCGTGCCCAGGGCGAGGATGCCGTCGAGGCCGCCTGCCGCGAGGAAGTCGACGTAAGGTCCGAAGGCATCCTCGTCGAGCGCGGCGCCGCCGTCACGAAGCGGCGTCACCGCCGCCGCCAGAGCACCCCGGAGCATTCGCCAACTCTATGCTCCGGCCCGATGAGCGCCCTCAGGATCGAGCGGGACGGCCACCTGCTCCGCGTCACTCTCGCGCGCCCCGAGCGACGCAACGCGTTCGACGCGGCGTTGATCGCGGAGCTGACCGAGGCGTTCGCGAACGTGGGCGACGCCCGCGCCGTGATCCTGGCCGGCGACGGGCCGAGCTTCTGCGCCGGCGCCGACGTCGACTGGCAGCGCGCGGCGATCGACCTCTCGTACGACGAGAACGTCGAGGACGCGATGCGGCTCTACGGGATGCTCGAGGCGATCGACGGCTGCCCCGCGCCCGTGCTCGCCCGGGTGCAGGGCTATGCGCTCGGCGGCGGCTCGGGGCTGGTGGCGTGCTGCGACGTCGCGATCGCCGGTGAGGACGCGGTCTTCGGCTTCTCGGAGGTCAAGCTCGGGATCATCCCGGCCGTCATCTCCCCGTTCGTGGTGCCGAGGATCGGCGTCGGCGCCGCCCGGCGCTACTTCCTGACCGGCGAGCGCTTCGACGCGGAGGCGGCCCTGCGGATCGGGCTCGTGCACGAGGTTGCGGGCGACCTCGACGCCGCGGTCGGCCGGGTCGTCGCCGAGCTCCTGAGTGCCGGCCCGGAGGCGGTCCGAGAGGCCAAGCGCCTCCTGCGCGAGCTGCCGACCGGCGAGGCGACGGCTCACGTCGCGGCGCGCCTGCGCACGAGCCCGGAGGGGCAGGACGGCCTCCGCGCGTTCCTCGAGCGCCGCAAACCGAGCTGGATCACCTAGCTCGGGCGTGCGGCGGCTGCTGCTCCTCGTCGGCGCGATCATCTTCGTCGACACGATGTTCTTCGCGGCGCTGACGCCGCTGCTCCCGGGCTACGCCGACGACCTCGACCTGTCGAAGGCCGGGGTCGGCGTGCTCGCGGCCGCATATCCCGCCGGCGCGTTCGCAGGCGGCATCCCGGGTGGGATGGCCGCAGCACGGTTCGGCGTGAAGCCGACGGTCGTCGCGGGGCTGCTGCTGATGGTGGTCACGACCACGGCTTTCGGGTTCGCCGACAACATCGTCCTGCTCGACCTGGCGCGGTTCGCGCAGGGTTTCTCGAGCGCGCTGACGTGGACCGCCTCGCTTGCGTGGCTCGTCTCGGAGGCGCCTGCCGACCGGCGCGGGCTGCTGATCGGAACGGCGATGAGCGCTGCGATCGTCGGGGCGCTCTTCGGCCCCGTGCTCGGCGGGATCGCGTCCGTGATCGGGATCGAGGTCGCCTTCGCAGCCGTGGCCGTGCTCGGGCTGGTGCTCGCGGTCTGGGCGGCCCTGACACCGGCTGCGAAGCCCGAGCAGGCCCAGCCGCTCTCGATGCTCTGGGCCGCGATGAAGGACCGAGCGGTGCTCGGGAGCGTCTGGTTCGTCGCGCTGCCCGCGCTGCTCTTCTCGACGATGGGCGTCCTGGCGTCCCTCCGCCTCGACGTGCTCGGAATGACCGCGGTCGGGATCGGCGCAGTGTTCCTCGTCTCGGCGGGCATCGAAGCCGTGCTGAACCCTGCGGCCGGGCGGGTCTCGGACGTGCGAGGCCGCCTGCTGCCGATCAGGGTCGGCCTCGCCGCCTCGGCGCTGATGGCGCTGCTCCTGCCGTGGCCCGACTCACGCTGGCTCCTGGCCGTACTCGTGATCGGTGCCGGAATGGCCTTCGGCATCTTCTGGACGCCCGCGATGTCGCACCTCACCGACCTCGCCGAGCGGCGCAAGCTCGACTATGCGTACGGGTTCGCTCTGGTCAACCTGGCCTGGGCTCCAGGTCAGGCGCTCGGCGCCTCCGGGGGAGGCGCACTTGCGAGGGCCACCTCCGACGCGGTCCCCTACCTCATCCTGTCCGCTCTCTGCCTGCTTAGCCTTGCGCTCCTGGGCCCATGGAGATCAGCAAGCTCCTCGTAGCCAACCGCGGCGAGATCGCCGTGCGCGTCTTCCGCACCTGCCGCGAGCTCGGCATCGCGACCGTGGCCGTCGTCGCGCCTGACGACACCGGTGCGCTGCACGCGCGCTCGGCTGACGAGACCGTCGCGATCGCCGGTTATCTCACCTCGGAGGAGCACGTGCGCGCCGCGAAGCGGACGGGCGCGGACGCGATCCATCCCGGCTACGGGTTCCTCTCCGAGAATCCGGATTTCGCGGAGGCGGTCGAGGCCGCGGGCCTCCTCTTCGTCGGCCCGTCCCCGGACGCACTCCGTTCCGGCGGTGACAAGCTCGAGGCCAAGCGGATCGCGCGCGAGGCCGGCGTGCCCGTCGTGCCGGAGGGCGCGCCGGAGGAGATCGGCTACCCGCTCGTGATCAAGGCGGCCGCGGGCGGCGGCGGGCGCGGGATGCGCGTCGTCCGTGCGGCCGAGGAGCTCGATGACGCCCTGGCCGCCGCGCAGCGCGAGGCGGAGGCCGCCTTCGGCGACGACCGCGTGTTCTGCGAGCGCTACGTCGAGCGCCCGCGCCACGTCGAGATTCAGCTCCTGGCCGACTCGCACGGAGTCGTCATCGCACTCGGCGAGCGCGAGTGCTCGATCCAGCGCCGCCATCAGAAGGTGCTCGAGGAGAGCCCCTCCCCCGCGCTCGACGCCGAGCTGCGCGCCGAGATGAGCGAGGCGGCCGTCGCGTTCGCCCGCGCGATCGGCTATCGCAGCGCGGGCACCGCCGAGTTCATGCTGAGCGGCCGCGACTTCTGGTTCCTCGAGCTGAACGGCCGGATCCAGGTCGAGCACCCCGTCACAGAGGCCGTGACCGGAATCGACATCGTCAGCGAGCAGATCCGGCTTGCCCAGGGCGGTTCGCTCCATCACGCTCCGCGCCCCATGCTCACAGGTCACGCGGTCGAGGTGCGGCTCTACGCCGAGGATCCCCGCACCTTCCTCCCCCAGGCGGGACGGATCGAGCGGTTGCGCCTGCCCGGGACGATTCGTGTCGACGCCGGCGTCGAGGAGGGGGACGAGGTCGGCGTCGGCTACGACCCGATGATCGCGAAGCTGATCGCGCACGGAGAGACCCGTGACGAGGCCCTGGCGCATCTACGGGCGGCGCTGGCCGACACCCAGGTCGGCGGGCCTCACGACCAACCTGCCGTTCCTCCGCTGGCTGGTGGCTCACCCGGCCGTCCGCGCAGGAGAGACGACGACGGCGTTCCTCGACGACTATCCGCCTCTCTCGGCGCCGCCGCGCCTCCCCGATTCCGTCTGGCGTCGGCCCTGGCGGCTGAACCTGCCCGCACCGGAACGTCGACCGCCGCCGGACCTCGACAGCGCCATACATGCCCACGGTGCGACGTCCGAAGAGAGCACGGTGACGGCTCCGATGCCGGGGACTGTGATCCAGGTCCTCGCCGCCGCAGGAGACCGCGTCGAGGCGCGACAGACCCTGCTCGTGCTGGAGGCGATGAAGATGGAGACGCCGCTCGTCTCGCCCTACGAGGCCGTCGTGAAGGCAGTCCACGTCGCCGAGGGCGACCGCGTCGCGGGCGGGCAGCTGCTCCTCGAGCTCGAGGAGTAACGCCTAGACGGAGCTCGCGGACCGGCTCGGCCGAGGCCGCGGCCAGCTTCGCCTTCAGCCCGTTCTGCACCAGGATTCCCGCCAGGATCGCGAAGCCGGCGATCGCCACCCAGAGCGAAAGATCGCCCCACGACGGCTTCACGGCCATGTCGAAGATGAGCAGGAAGAGCACCATCAGGTCGGCGCGAGAGAGCGCGATCAGCCGCTGCATCCGCGCCTGGACGACCGGGGACGTCGGCCCTTCCGTCTCGGCGAGCTTCGCCAGCCGCCCCGACTCAGGCCCGAAGAAGAGCGAGCCGGCCAGGAAGGTGATCGCGAACAGGAGCAGGCCGATCACGATCCAGTCGTCGCCGAAGCCCCAGAACTCGCTCTCGATCACGAGCAAGATGCCGCTGACCACGGCGAGCCCCGAGGCGGGGATGAACACGCGGGTCCCGACCCACTCCACGTCCTGCCCGAACTCCGCCATCCGCATCGGGTCGGTCGCCTTCATGATCCTGAGCGCGAAGAACTGGATCATCGCGCCGCCGCCGACCCAGATCGTCGCCATGGCGACGTGCGCGAACAGCAGGAACTCGTACCAGCTCACGACGGTCGCGCTGCTGGATCAGAAGAGCTTCTGGAGCTTCATGGCCGCGCCCATGTCGCCCTTGATCTTGAGCTTGCCCGACATGTAGGCAGCGGTCGCGTTCTGCTCGCCGCTCGCGATCTTCTGGAACGTCTCCTCGGACGCCGAGATCGTCGTGTCGGCGTCGCCTGCGCCTTCGCTGACCGAGACCTTGCCGTCGTCCACGTCGACCTTCCACGTGCCCGCTCCCTCGATGTCGAACAGGTACGAATTGGTCATGCCGGCCGTCTTGGACTGATCGACTCGGGACTCGAGGCCCTCGAAGAACTCACGTGTGCTGTCTGCCATGCGGGCGAGCCTACATCACGGGCTCGGGCGCGAGCCGCCTGCGGCTACCGGTCGGCGGCAGGAACGCACACAGCGCCGAGAGCCGCGAACGGGGCGACCGCACAGACGTAGAGCGCGCTCTCCAGGTCGACGGCGTCCGCGAGGGCGCCGAGCGCGACGGCGGCGACACCACCGAGCCCGATCGAGAGCCCGATCGACAGTCCGGAGGCCAGGCCGATGTGGCGCGGGAGGTACTCCTGGCTCATCACCATCGTGACGCCGAACGTCCCGATCACGCACGGCCCGACGAGCGCGAGCGCCACGGCGCCGACGAGGCCGCCGGCAGCGAGGTACACGAGGATGAGCGGCCCGGTCGCGAGGACGCTCGCGACCAGCACCGGGCGGCGCCCGAGCCGGTCGGCGAGCGGGCCTGCTGCGAGCGTGCCGACTCCGCCGAACAGGAGCATCGCCGCGAGCAGCCGGTTGCCGTAGGCCTCCGAGTTGCCCCGGGCCACCTCGAACAGCGGCACGAACGTGATCAGCCCGAACCACGAGACGCTACGGAATGCGATCACGCCGAGCAGGGCGACGATCGCGCCGACCCGGTCCTCGCCCGTCTGGGCGTCGAGCGTCTCCCTCGAGGGCTCGAAGCTCCGCAGGTAGGGCATCGCCCAGACGAGCATGGCCGAGACGGCCAGGCAGGGCAGCGCGAGCAGCAGACCCGCCTCGAGCCCGAACTGCACGACCAGGAAGGTGGCGGCGATCGGCCCGAGCGCGTAGCCGACGTTGCCGCCGATCGAGAACAGCGACATCCCGCTCGCACGTCGCCGGCCGCTGACGTAGCGACGCGAACTTGGTCGCCTTCGGGGTGATATGCGGCCGTGCCGAGCCCCGAGAGCGTGATCAGCGCGAGGCAGACCCAGTAGCTCGGCGCGACGGCCGCGAGGCCGATCCCGACGCCGCCGAGCGGCGAGGCCCGCCGGGCAGCAGCCAGATCGCGCCGCGCCGATCCGACCAGAGCCCGAAGAGCGGCTGCAGGATCGACGACGAGAACGCCCAGGCGAGCATCGCCAGGCCGACGAGCACGTACGAGAGGTCGAACTCGTCGGCCAGGAAGGGCAGCAGCGCGGGCAGTGCCCCGTTGGCGAAGTCGGTCGCGAGGTGTCCCGACCCGAGGGCCGCCATTGCACGCTTGTCGATCTCCGTCCTGATACGGCCAAATCTAGCCGCGGCGGAAACGCGCGCTAGGCGGCAGCAGTGCGCGCGTAGCGACCGATCAGGGCGTGCGAGAGCTGCCATTGGAGCCGCGCGATCTCGAGCCGGTTCTGCTCGAGGCGCACCTGCTCCGCACCGGTTTCACGCAAGTGCTGGCGCTCGGTGCAGAGGACGGAGATCTCCGTCTGGAGCACCTCGACGCTCTTCTCGGAGGCATCGGGCGCAAAGCGAGTCGTGAGTGGCCGCAGGGAGCTCACGTGCACAGTGTGTATCGGCTTTTCGGACAAATGGTTAAGAAGTGTTGAATCTTTCTCGGGCAAGCTAGAAACCGGCTCGGATAGCATCGCCCGGCCATGCGGGTGGAACTCAGCTCCGGAGACGCGGAGTCGGTCGAGGCAGACGTCCTCGCCGTCCCGCTCGCCGACCCCACACCGCCTCTTCCGCCCGCCGTCTCCCGACTCGACGAGCGCCTGAGCGGACGCCTCGGCCGGGTCGCCGACGAGGAGAGCGTCGCCACGACCAGGGGCCGGACGGCCGTGCTCCACCTCGACTCGGGCCGGGTGGTCGCAGCCGGTCTCGGTCCGGGTGCTGCGCTCGACCCCGACGCGGTTCGCACCGCAGCCGCCGGAGTCGCCCGGGCAACGTCGCGCGTCGGCGGCACGATCGCCTGGGTGATCGACGATGGCCTCGACCTGCCTGCGGCCGAGCAGGCACGAGCCGCCGTCGACGGCCTCGTGCTCGGCTCCTACGACCCGGGTCGCTGGAAGGCGAACGGCGAGCATCCGCGCCCGTTCGAGCGGCTCCTGCTCGTGGGCGGCGACCAGGGTGCGCTCACGGCAGCCGAGCGTGCTGTGCGGGTCGCCGACGCGGCCAACCGCGCCCGCGACCTCGCAAACGCCCCCGCGAACGAGCTGACGCCCGAGCGCCTGGGCGAGCGAGCCCTGGAGCTCGCCGCCGCCAGCGAGCACCTGACCGCCGAGGCGCTCGGCCCGGAGGAAATCCGGTCGCTCGGAATGGGCGCCTTCGCGGGCGTGGCTCAGGGCGCCGACAACCCACCCCGCCTGATCGTGCTGCGCTACGAGCCCCCGGAGCCGCAGGCGGACATCGTCCTGGGTCTCGTCGGCAAGGCGGTCACGTTCGACACGGGAGGCATCTCGATCAAGCCGGCCGCCTACATGGAGGACATGAAAGGCGACATGGCCGGCGGGGCCGCGGTGATCGAGGGCCTGGGCGCCGTTGCCGAGCTCGGGTTGCCGCTGCGGGTGGTCGCTGTCGTCGCCGCCACCGAGAACATGGTCGGCGGTGGCGCGTTCCGGCCCGGCGACATCCTCCACGCCATGAACGGCAAGACGATCGAGGTGATCAACACCGACGCCGAGGGTCGGCTCGTGCTCGCGGACGCGCTGACCTACGCGCGCGAGCAGGGCGCGACGCACGTCGTCGACTTCGCCACCCTGACGGGCGTGATGGAGGCCGCGCTCGGGGACTTCTATGCGGGCGTGTTCGGCAACGACGCCGACTGGCGCGACCGGGTCGTCTCAGCCGGCGAGGCGAGCGGCGACCACGCCTGGCCGATGCCCCTCCACGACCGCTTCCGCCGCTACATCGACTCCAACTTCGCGGACATGAAGAACTCCTCGATCCTGCGTCAGGGCGTTCCGGTTCTGGCCGCCGAGTTCCTGCAGGAGTTCGCCGGTGTGGGGCCGTGGGCGCACATCGACATGGCCGGCACCGGCTACTTCACCTACCCGCGGCCGGACTACCTGTGGCAGAGAGGCGGCACCGGCTACGGCGTCCGCCTGATCACGGAGCTCGCGGGCAGACTCTCGGCGTGAACTTCGACCTGTCGTCCGAGCACGAGCTCGTGCGCACGACCGTGCGCGAATTCGCGGAGCAGCGCGTCGCGCCGGTCGCCGAGGAGCTCGACCGCGAGCACCGCTTCCCGTACGAGCTCGTGGCCGAGCTGGCCGAGCTCGGCCTGATGGGCATGCCGATTCCGGAGGAGTACGGCGGCGGCGGCACCGACACGCTCGCGTACGCGATCGCGATCGAGGAGCTGACCCGGGTGGACTCGTCCGTGGCGATCACGGTCGCGGCTCACACGTCGCTCGGGACGATGCCGATCTTCCTGTTCGGCAGCGAGGAGCAGAAGCGGGAATGGCTGCCTCGACTCGCCTCCGGGGAGCAGCTCGGCGCGTTCGGGCTGACCGAGCCCGGTGCCGGCTCCGATGCGGGCGCCACGCTGACACGCGCCGACCTCCGGGACGGGCAATGGGTGGTCAACGGCTCGAAGGTCTTCATCACCAACGCCGGCACCGACATCAGCGGCTGCGTGACGATCACCGCCCTGACCGGCGAGGGCGAGGTCTCGAACATCATCGTCCCGAACGGCACCCCCGGCTACGAGATCTCGCCGCAGATGAAGAAGCTCGGCTGGCGGGCCTCCGACACGCGCGAGCTGTCGTTCAAGGACGCGGCCGTTCCGGAGGGGAACCTGCTCGGCCCGCGCGGCGAGGGTTTCAGGCAGTTCCTCACGATCCTCGACGGCGGCCGGATCTCGGTGGCGGCGATGGGCGTCGGCCTGGCCCAGGGCGCGTACGACCTCGCCTACCGCTACGCCAAGGAGCGACAGCAGTTCGGCAAGCCGATCGCGAAGTTCCAGGCCGTGCAGTTCCAGCTCGCGGACATGGCCGTCGAGATCGAGGCCGGTCGGAACCTGGTCTACAAGGCGGCGTGGCTCAAGGACGAAGGGCGCCCGTTCGCGAAGGAGGCTGCGATGGCCAAGCTCTACACGGGCGAGCTGTCACACCGGGTCGCCAATGCGGCGCTCCAGCTCCACGGCGGCTACGGCTTCATGGACGAATCGGCGATCTCGCGCCTCTACCGCGACCAGAAGATCCTGGAGATCGGCGAGGGGACGAACGAGGTCCAGCGGATGGTGATCGCGAGGCACCTCGGGCTGTAGGACTAGCGCGACCGCAGGCGAGCCGACACGCCGACATAGCCCGTCTTCGAGGCTCGCGCGGTGAAGCGACCGGGGCGGAGATCGACGGAAACACGTCCGTTTGCTCCGGTGACCAGCCTCCTCCCGGCAACGGACACCGTCGCTCCCGCGACCGGGTCGCCCGCGTCCGTGACTCGAAAGCGCACGATTCGGCCGCCGGTCGCCCTGAGAGTGAGCCCGGGCAGCGCTTGGGTGTGCTGGAGGCTCTTACGCAAGACCTCGCTGTAGGTGACGAGAAGGTCGAGCCGGGGGCCGGCACTCGAGAGATCGAGCACCTGGGCGGACACCGCACCGCGGGGGGCGGGAACCAGGACCGGCTCGCCGAAGAAGTTGGCCCCGCGGTTCGAGCGCCTGACCCAGACGCGATCGGAGTTCTGGAAGGTGCTCCAGGCCGCCCACAAGCGCCCGTCGCGCGAGGCGGTCAGGCCGACCCGGCGGAACCAGTCGTTGGATGCCCGCAGCCCGCTCGCGACACGGATGACGCCTGCGCCGACTCGCCAGATCAGCACGGCTTTGTCGTCGCCGCTCCGCGCGATGATCCAGAAGCCCCCGCCGCCGCGGCGCGCGACGAGCGGCACGCGGATCCCAGCGTCACAGATCCGGCCGCCCTCGGCATTGACCGTACCCGGCATGCGCATCGCCGCGCCGAGCGGCGCACCGGTTGCAGGGTTCACGGCCTGCGCCCAGATCCCGCCCGGAGCGTCGTTCATCGTGCACCAGGCGAGCATCGTCTGACCCGTGACGTCGTCGCGGGCGATGTTGACGCCATGAGAGCAACACAGGGTCGGCCCGTACCCGAGCTGGAACGGGCTCCTCGGGTCACGACCGACGTGGACGCCGATCCCGCTGCGTCCAGCCCACGCCTGCAGCCCGTCCGGGTCCGGGCCGGGCACGGCGCTGACGTCGGCTGCGTAGGCGAACTCGTCGCGATAGATCGACTCGGGATAGAGCGACCAGGCGGCGCCCCCGTTGCTGCTGACGGCCTCGTTGAGGCCGAAATGCCGCTCACTCGAGGTGGTGGTCCGGGTGCCGGCGAAGAAGGCGAACAGCCGGGCGCCGGCGAAGTGGAGCGAGACGTTGCCAACCCCGTTCCAGCCGGAGGCGATCAGGTTCTGCGTGCCGAGCCGGCCGCGGGCGTCGATCGTGTTGTGCACGAGGTCGTAGCTCGACGGCCCGGTTCGTCGCGACCACGCGACGTGGAGGGTCCCGGCGGCGTCGCGGACGTGTCCGAGCTCGTCTTCCGGGCTGCTGATCCCGCCGGTGCCGACTAGCTCCCACCGCCCGGGACTCCCGGACCGGGCCGCCTCTCCCAGCGGGCTCGCCCCGAACGCGGCGAGCACGACCAGCGCTGCGGAGAAGATCGTGATCCTGCGCCCCACGGGGATACCTTGCCCGGCTACGAGAAGGGGGTCAAGTGCGCGCAGGCATCTGGCTTTCGTGGTGGCGGCGGTCGCCGTCGCCGCGGCGCCCTGAGGCAAGGGCGTCCGAGTTGATCGACCGGCGCCACCCGGGCGTCGCTGAAGGTGGACGGTTCGGGTCACGCGCTGGTCACGTACGACGCCGGCGGCGTCCTCCGACGCGTCCATGCGTGGGGCGCGGTCAACGCACGCGCGCCGACGCAGGGCGTCCCGCAGGTGTCCTTCCGGCTCAACTACCGTGGACGTGGCTTTCGAGGTGGAACCTGCCTGCCCTACGACGGGCCGCCGCTCGCCTGGCTCGTGCACGCCTGCAAGGCGCCGGACGGCAGCTACTGGGCCCTGCAGGCCTGGCAGCGGCTGAAGCCGAACTTCGGCGGCGCGCGCGGCGCGACGGAGCTTCGCCTCTCACATTGGACGGGTCCGCGAGCCCGCCTGTGGCTGAAGTTCGACTGGGCGTACGGGCAGCGCTTCGACCACCTCTACGGCGCGCTCACCTACGCGGGCGCCGGCGTCTTCGGCTTCCGCAGCACCGGGTCGGGCGCGCCGCTCGACAGCTACGGGCGCAACGTCTACGTCGACACGTTCGACTCGCGTTACGGGCGCGGCTGGCGGCGTGAGAACGGCTTCCTGACGCACAGGCCCAACGGCAGCTTCTGCTACGGCTTCTACCCGCACGGCGATCGCCCGGTCGGCAAGGGATCCCGCTACCGGGCGACGGTGATCGGACCGGGCGTCACGCCCGACGTGATGGCCCAGGGGCCGGCGCCCGGGCCGTACGACGCCCGCCGCGAGCAGGCCGCGAACGCCGAGCAGCGCCGCCTCTTCGCCGGCTCGCCTCCCTGCCGGGCGCGATAGAGCGAAATAGGCCGTTCGGCCCTTGTGCGTGCCGGCCCCGGTTGACGAGACTGAGGCACGTGAGACTCGAGCTCGACGACCCCGTCCTCGCCGACCGGCTGACCGCCTACCTGAAGCGCGGTGGGCTGGCCGTGACGGCCGCGGGGCCGGGAGTGCTCGCCGTGCATCCGTCGGTCGTCAACGACAAGCGAGCCGTCCGCCGCCTCCAGGTCGCGCTCCAGGTCTGGGTCTCGCGCCGCCCGAGCGTCGAGGTCCGGGTCGTCTCGCGCTCGCTCGGCCTGCTCGCGCGCCTGCGCGCGTTCGCCCGCGCCGCCTAGCTCAAGGAACGCGTCTCGACCACAGCGGTGTCGCGGAGCTTCGTCGTGCAGCCGCCGACCGCGTAGAGCGCGCCGCCGACTTCGAACAGCGAGAGCGCGTGCCGTGCGACGAGCGGCGCCGGCCCCTGTCGCCAGCGCCCCTCGGAAGCGTCGTAGATCTGGTACGTGCGCTCCCAGACGGCATGGATCTCGTCGCCGGCGACGGTCGCGCCGAGCAGCTCCATCGGCTTCGGCATCGCCGGGCCGCGGCGCCACCGGTTCGACTCGCGGTTGAAAATCCACACCTCGCGCAGCTGCCGCTCGCCGCGACGACCTCCGAGCACCCAGATCTCGCCGCGAAACACGACCGCGCCGAAGGCGTGCACCGGACGCGGCAGGGGCGGAGCCGTGCGCCAACCACGCGCGCGCGGGCCTGCCCAGTACACAGTCCGGAGCTCCTTTCCCCTGGTGTCGTAGCCCCCGAGCACGTAGACGCGGTCGCCCGTCGAGACGGCCGCGTGGTTGTAGAGCACTCGCGGTAGCGGATCGTACTTCAGCCACCGGCGCAGCCGAGGGTCGTATCCGTAGACCTGGCGCCCACCACCGCTCGGAGTCGTCCCGCCGAGGACGAAGACAGCGCCTTGCAGGGACACACCCGCACCGGCACGCACCGGCTCGGGCAGGCGGGGCAGGGTCGTCCAGGACGCACGCGCGGGGTCGAACACCTGGAAGCGGTCGAGGTGGCGTCCCAGGTCGCCCACCATCCCGCCCGCGACGTAGATCTTCCCTCCCAGCTCGGCCGCGGCCACGTAGCTGCGCCGGTTGGCCATGGGCGTGGAGAAGCGCCAGTCGGTCGCCGCCGGACGCGGCTGCTCGTCTCCCCCGCCCCCGCCGCACCCCGCGACGAGGACGACCGCGAGGAGCGCGACGCGAGCTCTAGCTCTCGGCAAGCGCGTGCGTGAGCTTGCGCCGCTCGGTGCGCCGCTCCCGCATCCGGCGCGGGTCCGGCACGGGCACCGACGCCAGCAAGGCCTTCGTGTACTCGTTCGTCGGCCGCGCGTAGACGTCGTCTGCCGGCCCGGCCTCCAGGATCTTGCCGTCCTTCATCACCGCGATGTGGTCGCTCATCGCGCGAACGACCGAGAGGTCGTGCGAGATGAACAGGTAGGCCAGGCCGAAGTCGCGCTGGAGGTCCTTGAGCAGGTTGAGGATCTGTGCCTGGATCGACACGTCCAGAGCAGATACCGGCTCGTCGCAGACGATCAGCTTCGGGTTCAGCGCCAGGGCGCGCGCGACGCCGATGCGCTGGCGCTGGCCGCCCGAGAACTCGTGCGGGTAGCGGTTCGAGAAGGACGGGTTGAAGCCCACCACGTCGAGCAGCTCGCGCACGCGCGCCCCGCGGTCGCGCCGGGAGCCGACGCTGTGCACGAGGAGCGGCTCGCCGACGATGTCGCCGACGGTCATCCGCGGGTTGAGCGAGGAGTAGGGATCCTGGAAGACGATCTGCATCTCGCGGCGGAGCCTGCGTACGTCCCCCCGGTCCATGTCCGTCAGCTCGCGGCCCTCGAACTTCACCGACCCCGAGGTCGGCTTGAGCAGCTGGAGCACGGTGTAGCCCGTCGTCGACTTGCCCGAGCCCGACTCGCCGACGAGCCCGAGCGTCTTCCCCTCGGCGATCGAGAAGCTGACGCCGTCGACGGCGTTGACCGTGTGACTGACGCTCTGGCGGAGCAGCCCGCTGCTGACCGAGAACACCTTGCGCAGGTCGCTGACTTCGAGCAGCAGGTCCGTCATGTCGGCACCGCTTCCGGCTTCTGTGCGCGCTCGCCGGCGGGATGCTGGCTCCGCACCCAGTGACCGGGCCGGAGCTCGCGCAGCTGCGGCTCGACGGTCGTGCACGTGTCGTGCGGCCCCGCATAGGGGCAGCGCGCGGCGAAGCGACAGGCCTCCGGTGGGTCGATCAGGTCCGGCGGACGGCCTGCGATCGCGACGAGACGCCCCTCGCGGACACCCTCGCCCTCCAGCTCGGGCAGCGCGCCCAGCAAGGCCTCCGTATAGGGGTGCTCGGGCCGGTCGAAGAGGTCGACGCCGCTCGCCTGCTCGACGATCTGGCCCGCGTACATGACCGCGACCTGATCGGCGACCTCGGCGACGACGCCCATGTCGTGCGTGATGATGACCAGGGCCATCTCGTGCTCCTCGCGCAGGTCCTCGAGCAGGTCGAGGACCTGGGCCTGAACGGTCACGTCGAGCGCCGTCGTCGGCTCGTCGGCGATCAGGAGCTTCGGGTTGCAGGCGATCGCGATCGCGATCATCACGCGCTGGCGCATCCCGCCCGAGAAACGGTGCGGGTAGTCGTCCAGCCGCTCTGCGGCCCGCGGGATCTGCACCTCCTCGAGCAGCTCGATCGCGCGCGACCGGGCCTGGTCCTTCGACATGCCGAAGTGCCGGTCGAGCACCTCGGTGATCTGCGTCCCGATCTTCAGCGTCGGGTTGAGCGAGGTCATCGGGTCCTGGAAGATCATCGCGATCTCGCGCCCGCGGACGTCCTCGAGCTGCCGCTCGGAGAGCGTCGTCAGGTCGCGCCCGTCGAAGAGGATCTCCCCGGAGACGATCTTCGCCGGCGGTCGTGGGATCAGGCCCATGATCGAGAGCGCGGTCACCGACTTTCCGCAGCCGGACTCGCCGACGATCCCGAGCGTCCCGCCCTTGTCGACCGAGAAGCTGATCCCGTCGACGGCCCGCACGGCGCCCTCGCGGGTGAAGAAGTGCGTCCGCAGGTCGTTGACCTCGAGCAGCGCCATCAGGTCTCCTTGGTGCGGGGATCGAGAGCGTCGCGCATCCCGTCCGCGATGAAGTTCGCAGAGAGGACGATGGTCGCGATGATCAGGCTGGGGATGACGATGATGTACGGGTGCGAGCGGTAGGCGGCGCGGCCCTCCTCGGCCATCTGACCGAGCGACGAGTCGGGCGGGCTGATGCCGAGGCCGATGAACGACAGGAACGCCTCGCCGAGGATCACCCCGGGCAGCTCCAGGAAGATCGCGATGATCAGCACTCCCATGGTGTTGGGTAACAGGTGGCGGCCGAGGATCCTGTACCAGCGCGCACCGATCGCGCGGGCGGCGCGGACGTAGTCGTTCTGCTTCAGCGTGATGATCTGCCCGCGCACGATCCGTGCGGCGGTGAACCAGCTGGCGATCGAGAGCGCGATCACCATCGTCCACGCGTTGATCGTCCCGATGATCGCCAGCGTGATGATCGCGAACGGCAGGTACGGCAGCCCGTAGAGCGCGTCGAGCAGGCGCATCAGCGTGTTGTCGAGCCAACCGCCCACGAAGCCCGAGATCGAGCCGTAGACGACCCCGATCATCAGGATCGCGAGCGTGGCGCCGAAGCCGATGAAGATCGAGACCCTGGTGCCGATCGCCGCGCGCGTGAACAGATCGCGACCGAACTTGTCGGTGCCGAAGGGATGTTCGAGGCTCGGGCTCAGGTAGGCCATCGAGAAGTTCTGCTCGTCCGGGTCGTAGGGGGAGATGAGCGGCCAGATCAGCGCCCAGAGCAGGATGACCAGGAAGACCGAGCCGGCGACGATCGCGCCCTTGTTGCGGATGTAGCGGCGCCAGGCGTCGCGCCACAGGCTGGCCTGCCGCATCGGCGCGCCCGCCGGCGCGTCCGAGACAGGCGGCCCGGCGATGCGTTCGACGGCAGCTTCGGTGCGGGGGTCGACGACCATCCGGCTACGTCCTTGCTTCCCGCGTCCGCGGATCGAGGACGCCGTAGAGGATGTCCACGAGCATGTTCGCGAGCACGACCACGACGGACGTGAGCACCGTGATGCCCATCACGACCGAGTAGTCGCGCGACGAGACTGCGGTGACGAAGTAGCGGCCGATGCCGGGGATCGAGAAGATCACCTCGATCACGAACGAGCCCGTGATGATGAAGCCGAGCAGCGGCCCCGTCGCGGTGATCGCCGGGATCAGCGAGTTGCGCAGCACGTGCACGCTGACCACGCGCCGCCAGCGCAGACCCTTGGCCTTGGCCGTCCTGACGTAGTCCTGCTGCAAGGTCTCGAGCATCGAGCCGCGCACGAGCCGCGCGAAGTAGGCCATCGGGAAGAGCCCGAGCGCGAAGGACGGAAGGATCTTGTGCTCCCAGGTCGTCCAGCCGTTCGTCGGCAGTAAGCCGGCCTTGAGCGAGACGAAGTAGATCAGCAGCGTCGCGACGAGGAAGCTGGGCACGGCGAAGCCGACGTTGGAGAAGAACATCAGCCCGTAGTCGAGGATCGAGTTGTGCCTCAGCGCGGCGAAGATCCCTGCCGGGATGCCGAGCACCACCGCCCACATGAACGCCAGCAGGCCGAGCTCGACTGACTTCGGCGCGTGCTCCTTGATGATGTCGTTGACCGTGCGGTTGCGGACGACCAGCGACGGCCCGAGGTCGAAGGTGAAGACGCCCTTGACGTAGTAGGCGTACTGCACGTACCAGGGCTCGTCGAGGTTGAACTTGCGCTCGAGGTTCGCCTGCTGCGCCTCGGAGACGGCGCGGGAGCTCTGACGGAACGGGTTGCCCTCGATCTGCCGCATCATCACGAAGGTGATGAAGATCACCAGCAGCAGCACCGGGATCGTCCACAAGAGCCGCCGGATGATGAACGCGGTCACGTCGTCCTCCTACCCCCGCACCCCCCACGGGTAACAAGAGGTGGCGGGGCGGTCTCCCGCCCCGCCACCTGCGGGTCTGTCGCTATTCGGTGATCTCGACGGTGGTCAGGTCGACCTGGTCGAGCAGGTTGATCTCGAAGGTCTCCTTGACCGTCTCACGCTCGAGGTTGTTGTACGTCCCCGACCAGAGCGGGATGAACGGCAGCGTGCCGTTCTCGCCGGTCAGCTTGGCCTCCAGGTCGGCGTAGATCTTGAAGCGCTCCGCGTTGTCCGGTGTGGCCTTCGCCTTGGCAACGAGCGCGTCGTACTCCTTGTCGCAGAAGCCGGAGTTGTTGTTCCCCGACTCGCACGTCCAGAGCTCGAGGAAGTTGATGTCGTCCACGAAGTCGCCGACCCAGCCGAGCCTGTACAGGTCGACCGAGTTGGGCGGCGGCGGGCCGAGCATCTCGAGGTACTGCTGCCACTCCATCACGCGAATCGTCGAGTCGATGCCGAGCTCCTTCCACATGCCCTGGAGCGCGACGGCCACGTCCTCGTTCGGCGGTGACTCGTTCGTGAACAGCGCCACCGACTTGACGGGGTTCTTCGCCTTGGCCATCTCGGCCTTGGCCTTCTCGATGTCGCCCTCCTCCGGCGTCCACGGCGACCCTTCGCCGACGATCTCGTCGAAGCCCGGCATGCCGTCGGGCGTGAAGCCCTTCGCCGGGATCTCGTTCGCCTGCGTGATGTTGTCGATGATCTGGCGCCGGTTCACGGCCAGCGACATCGCGCGCCGCTGGTTGACGTCCGTGACCTGCTTCAGGTTGAAGCCGTAGTAGCTCGTCGACAGGCCCTGGTACAGCTCGTACTCGGGCGTGTCCTTGAGCCGGGCGATCTCCTCGCTCGGGAGCTGCTCGTCGAGCACGTCCACCTCGCCGGCCTCGAACGACTGCACCGCGGTGGTGCCGTCGACGATGATCTGGCCCTCGACGCGGGTCAGCGCCACGTTGGCCGCGTCACGCCACTCGTCGTTCTTGACGAGCGTGATCGAGGCGCTCGGCTGGGCCGCCTCGACCTTGAACGGGCCGTTCGTGACGATGTTCTGCGGCTGCGTCCACTGCTCGGGCGAGGCCTCGACGGCCTTCTGGTTCACGGGCAGGAACACGTGGTGCGCGGACTGCTCGATGAACCACGGCTGCTCGGAGGTGAGCGTCACCTCGAGCGTCTGGTCGTCGGTGGCCTTGATCGCGACCTTGTCGGCGAGCGCTTCACAGTTCTTCTCGCACTCGTTGTACTCGGCCGCGCCCTTGATCCCGGTGAGCTGGTAGGCGTAGTCGGACGCCAGGTCCGGGGAGAGCGCGCGCTTCCACGAGTACTCGTAGTCCTGCGCGGTCACCGGATCGCCGTTCGTCCACGTCATCCCGCTGCGCAGGTGGTAGGTCACCTTCGGGCCTGCAACGTCCCAGCTCTCCGCGGCCGCGGGCTGGGCCTTCAGGTCCTTGTCCAGCTTCACGAGCGGGTCGAAGATGTTCGAGAGGATCTTCGACGACGTCGTGTCGGTAGCGAGGCCGGGGTCGAGGTTGAACTCGGAGCCGAGGCCCCACTTGAGCACCTGCTCGGATGCGGCCTCGCCGCCCGTACCTGCGCCCTCGTCGCCGCCGTCGTCGCCCCCGCCACAACCCGCCAGCGCAAGGCCGGCGACGGTCGCGACGAGCGCAGACAGCAGCCAGTGCTTGCGCTTGTGCATTGCGTTACGTCCTTCCTGGGCGATTACAGAACTGTGATCTCTATGCCCATTACGACGATCCCTAGCGATTAAGTGCTGGTTAAGGGTTTGAATGGGTCTGTTCGAGTCGAGCCGAGCGCCTCGCTAGGATCCAGTCCCGTGCTGTTCCGCCAGTTCGTCGACGACGATCTCGGCTGCGCGTCCTACCTGATCGGCGACGAGAAGACCGGCGAGGCGGTGATCTTCGACCCCGCCTACGCGATCGAGCCGTATCTCGAGGAGGCCGCGCGGCGCAACGCGCGCATCGTCCGCGTGCTCGAGACCCACACCCACGCCGACCACGTCTCCGGGCACGGACGGCTCGCGCTCGAGCACGGCGTGCCCGTCTCGACGCATCCCGCGGGCGAGCCGGAGTATCCGTACGACCCGATCGCGGACGGCGACGAGATCGAGTTGGGCGAGGTGACGATCCGCGTCATCCACACCCCGGGCCATCGCCCCGAGCACTGCTGCTTCGCGGTGGTGGACCGCTCGCGCGGCGACGAGCCCTGGCTCGTGATCACCGGCGACTCGCTCCTCGTCGGCACGGCGGCCCGCCCGGATCTCGCCGTCGAGGCGGCGGAGGGCGCCCGCGACCTGCACCGGTCGTTGCGTTCGCTGCTCCAGCTTCCCGACGGCGTCGAGGTCTATCCCGGTCACGTGGCCGGCTCGCTCTGCGGCGCGCAGATGAGCTCGAAGGCGTCGACGACGATCGGCTTCGAGCGGCGCTTCAACGCCGCCGTGACCAAGGACGAGGACGAGTTCGTGGCGGAGACGAGCGCCGCCTCGGCACCCCGGCCGCCGAACATGGAGCGCATCGTCGCCCTCAACCGCGGGGCTTTCGTCGGCGCGCCCGAGCCGCTCGGGACCGTCGCCGAGGTGGGCGACGCCGTCGTGCTCGACGTGCGGCGCGCAGAGCTCTTCGCCGCAGGACACGCGCCCGGAGCGCTGAGCGTGCCGCTCACCGACTCCAGCTTCCCGACGAAGGCTGCATTCGTGATCCCTGCCGGCTCGCGCGTGGCGCTGCACGCGGACTCGCCGGAGGACGCGGAGCGGGCCGCGCGCGGCCTCGCGGCCGTGGGAATCCTCGAGCTGGAGGGCCGTCTGCTCGACCCGCCCGACGGCGAGCGCGTCCAGGCGGTCGAGCTGGAGGAGCTCGACGCACTGCTGGCCGAGGGCGACGTGACCGTGCTCGACGTGCGGGAGAAGGACGAGCGCGACGAGGGCTACATCGCGGGCAGCCGCAACATCCCGTACCGGCTCGTCCGCGCCTGGGTCGACGACCTGCGGGCCGCCCAGCCGCTGGTCACGATCTGCTCCTCGGGCTCACGCGCCGGGATCGCGGCGAGCGTGCTGGCCTCCGAGGGCATCGAGGCGCGCCCCGTCCTGCACGGCGGCGTGAACGACTGGGCCGAGCGCGGTGGCGAGACCGTCGCGTTCAGGCGCTGCGGCTCCTAGCGCCCAAGCCGGACGCGCTCAGAACAGCCACGCTGCACGTCCCCGGCGGCCGTGGCCGGGGTCTGGCCCCAGCCGCGGCCTCGCGGGACACGTCCGTGGCGCGGGGCCACGCCACAACGAGAGCGACGCCGAAATCGTCACGAAGCCGTCTCGGAGACGACACACCTCCACCGGCTGCGCAGGGCACGGCCGGGGTCAGACCCCGGCCATGGGCCTACCGGACGCGTTCGACGGAGTAGCCCCAGCGGCGCATCGCCTCGAGCAGCGAGTCGCGATGCTCGCGGTCGCGCGTTGCCAGCGTGAGCTCGACCTCCGTCTCCACCACCGGCAGGTCGAGGCCCTCGCGGTGATGCTCGACCGAGATCACGTTCACCCGCTCCTCGGCGACGAGCGAGAGCAGCTTCAGCAGCTCGCCGGGTCGGTCGGAGATCTTCGTGCGCAGCACGAGGTAGCGGCCCGAGAGCGTCAGCCCGTGGCGCATGACCGAGATCAGCAGCGTCGGGTCGATGTTCCCGCCCGAGAGCAGTGCGCAGACCTGACCCGATCCGCCGACCCGGTCGGTCAGCACCGCGGCGAGCGAGGCCGCTCCCGCGCCCTCGACGACCAGCTTCGAGCGCTCGAGCAGGAGCACGATCGCCTCGCTGATCTCCTCGTCGCTGACCGTGACGATGTCGTCGAGCGTCGCGCGCAGGATCGAGCCCGTCAGCTCGCTGGGCTGCTTGACCGCGATCCCGTCCGCGATCGTGAAGCCGTGGTCGGTCGAGCCGGTGTAGGGAGCGCACGCGGCAGCCTGGACGCCGACGATCCGGACGCTCGGCTTCAGCTCGCGCAGAGCCAGGGCGATCCCTGACGCGAGGCCACCGCCGCCGATCGGCACGACCATCGTCTCGAGCTCGGGCAGTTGCTCGGCGAGCTCGAGCGCGATCGTGCCTTGGCCGGCGATCACCGCCTCGTCCTCGAAGGCGTGGACGAAGGTGGCGCCGGTCGCCTCCGTCACCGCGAGGGCGGCCGCAAGCGCCTCGTCGAAGCCCTCACCGGTCAGCTCCACCTTCGCCCCGTAGTTGACGGTCGCCTCGACCTTCGCCATCGGCGCCTCCTGGGGCATGAAGACCGTGGCGGGGATCTCCTGCTCACGTGCGGCCCAGGCCACCGCCTGGCCGTGGTTGCCTGCGCTTGCCGCGACCACGCCGGCGGCGCGCTCGCCCTCGCTCAGCGTCGCGATCTTGTTGACGGCGCCGCGGATCTTGAATGCGCCCGTCCGCTGGAGCGCCTCGGCCTTCAGCTGGACGTCGCGCCCGACCATGCGCGAGAACGTCTCGGACGCGAAGACCGGGGTCTCGCGCGCGATCCCGTCGATGCGCTCGCGCGCCTCGCGGATCTGTCTAAGTGTGGGAACGGTCTCCGTCGCCAACCTTGAACACCTTCTCCATGATCTCGCGTACGGCGGAGAGCGGGTCGAGCTTGCGCGACTCCACCGCCTCCAGCAACCGCTGCAGCTCGGGGTCTCCCTCCACCGCCTGCTCGAGATGGGTCTTGGCCCGGGCCGAGGCGACCGCGAACACCTCGCCGGCCAGGTTCTTGCGCCGCCGCTCGGCTAGTAGCCCCTCGTCCTCGAGGTGCGCGCGATGCTCGCTCGACCTTCTCCCAGAGCTCGGGCACCCGCTCGCCGCGCGTCGCCTCGGTGAGCACGATCGGGGGCTTCCAGGCACGCTCGTGGTCGAGCGAGAGGATCGAGCGCACCTCGTTGAGCATCGTCTTCGCCGCGGGATGGTCGGACTTGTTGATCGCGATCACGTCCGGAATCTCCATGATCCCCGCCTTCAGCGCCTGGATCGAGTCGCCGGACCCGGCATCAGCACGAGCACGATCGTGTCGGCGACGCCGATCACCTCCACCTCGCTCTGGCCGGTACCGACGGTCTCCAGGAAGATCAGCTCCTTCCCGGCCGCGTCCAGCAGCAGCACGGCCTGAAGGGTCGCCTCGGCGAGCCCGCCCAGGTGCCCGCGTGTCCCCATCGAGCGAATGAAGACGCCCGGGTCGAGGAAGTGGTCGGCCAGGCGGATCCGGTCGCCGAGGAGCGCGCCCTTGGTGAACGGGCTCGACGGGTCGACCGAGACGACGCCGACGGTGCGTTCGGCCTCGCGCAGATGGCTTGACGAGCGCGCTGATCAGGCTCGACTTGCCGACGCCGGGCGGGCCGGTGACCCCGACGGTGTACGCGCGGCCGGTCTCGGGGTAGAGGTCGCTGACGAGCTCGTAGGCCATCGGGTCCGAGTTCTCGACGAGAGTGATCGCCCGCGCGACCGCGCGCCGGTCGCCGGCCCGAACGGCCTCGGCCAGCGTCTCCCGCGTCCAATCCCGCCTCGCGGCCACGGCCGGAGTCTAGGTTTCTTCGGACACGATCCCGCGCGACATGACCAGCGCGAGCGAGGCCGCGAGGGCCGCGAAGGCCGCGGAGGCGCCCCACACCCAGCGCGGGCCGACGGCGTCCGTGAGCGGGCCCGAGACGACCATGCCGAGCGCGAAGACGGCGAACGACGAGCTCATCAGGAGCGTGAACACACGGCCCCGCATGGCATCCGGCGAGCCTCGCTGAACCAGCAGCGCGTTGCAGACGACCGCCGCGCCGTTCGCGGCGCCGGCTACCACGACACAGCCGGCCGCGATCCAGACGTTCGGGGCGATCGCCCCCGCGCCGATCGCGAGCGCGACCAGCAAGATGGAGCCGGGATAGATCCGGGCGACCGGATGGCGCTCGAGTAACGGCCCGGCGGCGAGACTGCCGAGCACGAGCCCCAGGCCCGTAGCCCCCACCAGCAGCCCGTAGCCGAAGTCGCCGGCCTCGAAGGTGTCCTTGGCCAGGAACACCTCGGCCACGTTGATCCCGGCGCTCGCGAGCATGAAGACGTTCCAGGCGACGAGCACGGTGAGCAGCGCGCGTGAGCGCATGACGAACGAGAGCCCGTCGAGGAGGTCGCGCCAGTGACCGCGGCTCTGGGCCGTGCCGGCCTGGAAGCGTCGGCCGGGAATCCGGACGAGGAAGAGCGCGGAGACGAGGAACGTGGCTGCGTTGGCCCAGTACGCCGGGTCGGGGCCCGAGGCGGCGACGAGCGCGCCGCCGATGAGCGGCCCGATCGCCCAGGCCAGGTTCTCGATCCCCTGGATCAGGCCGTTCGCACTCGGGAGGTCGGCGTCGTCCACGAGGTTCGGCAGCCCCGCGTAGACGGCCGGACGAAACAGGCCGGTGCCGACTCCGGCCAGCGCCGCCAGCGCCACGATCATGGCCGCGCTCGACGCGAACGGCAGCGCGCAGAAGATCCCCGCCCGCAGCAGGTCCGCAGCGATCATCAGCCGCTTGCGGGAGAGCCGGTCGACCAGGGGGCCGGCGAGCAGCCCGATCACGACGGCGGGCAGGATGTCCGCGATCAGAAGCGCGCTGACCCAGGGGCCGGAATCGGTGCGATCCTTGACGTCGATCGCCAGCGCGATGAACGCGAGCCAGGTTCCGAACCCCGAGAACAGGGTCGCGAGGAAAAGGAGCCGGAAGCTCGGGACCCGTACGACGAGGTCGAGCCGCCCGGCGACGGCGCCTCCGGCCACTACGTCTTGGCGGCGGTCGCCAGCACGCGGCCGAGCGCCTCGCCGAAGAACGCGTTCTCCTCGGGAGTGCCGACCGTCACCCGGATCGCGCCCGGCGCGCCGAAGCCACCCGTCGGCCGGACGATCACACCCTCGCGGAGCAGCGCCTCGAACAGCGGCCTGGCGTCGTCTCCGACCTCGGCGAAGAGGAAGTTCGCGACCGCCGGGCCAGGCGGATCGAGCCCGTGAGCTCGCAGGATGCGCTCCAGCTCGACCCGACCCGCGGCGTTCTCGGCGCGACGCCGCTCCAGCTCGGGAGCCGCATCGAGGCTCGCGAGCGCGGCCTCCTGCGCCGCTGTGGTGACGTCGAAGGCGCGCTTCACCTTCCCGATCGCCGTCACGACCGCCTCCGGCGCCAGCGCGTAGCCGACGCGCAGACCCGCGAGGCCGTAGATCTTCGAGAACGTGCGTAGAACGGCAACGCGCCGGCCTGACTTCAGGTACTCCTCGACGGCGTCCGCGTAGTCGGGGTCGTCGACGTACTCGAAGTAGGCCTGGTCGAGCACGGTGAGCACGTGCTCGGGCACGCGCTCGAACCACGCGTCGAGCTCGGCGCGGGAATTCGAGGTCCCGGTCGGGTTGTTGGGATGACAGAGGTAGGCGAGCTTCGTGCGCGGGCCGATCGCGGCGAGCATCGCCTCGAGGTCGTAGCGCTGGTCGACGAGCGGCACCCGCTGTGCGGCGGCGCCGAGCTTGAGCGCGTAGATCACGTAGCTGGGAAAGGAGGGCCACCCGCAGACGACCTCGTCGCCGGGGCCCAGCGCCAGCTGCGAGAGGCAGTCGACGATCCCGTCGGCGCCCGACCCGACCGCCACCTCCTCGAGCCGCAGGCCGTGCCGCTCGGCCAGCGCCGAGCGGAGTCGGTACGCGCCTCCGTCCGGGTAGCGGTTCAGCTCGCCTGCCAGCCGCTCGAGCGCCTCGAGCGCGGCGGGCACCGGTCCGTGCGGGCCCTCGTTGGACGCGAGCTTGATCACACGCTCGAGCCCGAGCTCTCGCTGGACCTCCTCCACCGGCTTGCCCGGCTCGTACGGGACGAGGCCCGCGACCGCAGGCGTGAAGAAGCTCTCGGCAATCTCCGCAAACGCCACGGGCCGCGAGCTTACTCGACGCTGTAAGCCATCAGAACGGCGTCCAGATCGTGCCCGCCCCTCTGGTAATGGCCCTTCCGGACACCCTCACGCGCGAAGCCGAAGCCCTCGTACAGCGCCAGCGCAGGCTCGTTGTGCGGAAAGACGTGGAGCTCGAGCTTGCGCACGGACGCAGCCCGAGCCCAGTCGACGGCCGCGTCGAGGAGAGCGTGCCCGATCCCGCGCCGGCGGTGAGAGGCCCCGACCATCAGGCCGAGGTCGGCGACGTGGGCGCTCGCGGGGTGCGGGTCGCGCGCGAGCGAGAGCCGGGCCACCACCTGGCCGTCGATCTCCGCCACGAAGACGGCCGCGTGCGGGTAGCGCGCGATCGTGCGCAGGTAGCGCCGCTCCTCGCCGACACCACGCCAGGCCCCCTCGGCCACCAGCCAGCCCTCGGGCTCGGAGCCGACAGCTTCGGCGAGCTCGACGAGCGCGGCAGCGTCTCCGGGCCGGGCCTGTCTGACGACGAAGCTCACGCCGCGACGACGACGCCGTGTCCGCCTCGCCGCGGATCGCCGGCCGCCGCAAGCGTCCCGTCGGCGAGCAGCTCGACGGCGGCGGCCCCGCCGAAGTAGAGATTCGGCCGCCGCCAGCGCACCACGTCGTATCCCGCGCGCTCGAGCTCGTCGAGCACGGCCGGTTCGGTCCCGCCTTCGCAGTGCAGGTGCCCCTCGTCCAGATGGACGCGCGGCGCGCTGATCGCAGCCTCGACGCCGAGGTCGTGCCCCACGGCGTTGACGACGATCTGCATGATCGCGCCTCGCAAGCGAAGCGAGCCCGCGCTCCCGACCACGAGCCGCGGCCGCTCGCCCTCGAGCACCAGGGAGGGCGCCATCATGCTGGTCATCCGCGTGCCGGGACGGCCCTCGCGGCCCGGCGGGTTCAGGTCGTACTCGCCGAGCATGTTGTTCAGCTGGATGCCGGTACCGGGGACGATCAAGCCCGAGCCGGCCCCGGTGGACGCGGTCAGCGAGGCCGCGTTCCCGCGCGCGTCCACGACCGAGATGTGCGTGGTGCCGTGGGCCGCCGGCGTCTCGTGGACGGCCGGAAGGCCGGCCGCGATCCGCTCGAGAGCCGCCTCGATCGTGTCGTCGGCGAGGAGCTTGGCAGCGAGGCCGCCGCGGTAGAGCTCGGTCGCGAAGCTGCCGCCCCGCGCCAGAGCCTGCTCGCGCATCACCTCGGCGAGCGCGGCGATCGCCCCCGCGCTGCCGGCCGGGCCGCCCAGCTCCAGGCGGTCCAGCAGTCGCAGCCCGTAGGCGATCAGCACGCCCCCGGAAGAGGGCGGCGGGTTGGAGAGGAAATGGTGGCCGCGAAATGCTGCGCCGATCGGCCGCCGGCGGATGACGCGGTAGCCGGCGAGGTCCTCGAGCGTGATCGCGCCGCCCTGCCGCGCCTGGTCGGCCGCGATCGACCGCCCCACCTCGCCCGTGTAGAGCTCCTGCGCACCGCGGTCGCGCAGGACCTCGAGCGTGCGGGCGAGATCGCTCATCACGAGCCGGTCGCCCGCGACGAGCCGCTCGCCCTCGGGGCCGTAGATCGCCCGGCTCCCCTCGCTGTGCCGGAGGATCAGGTCGAGCAGGGCGTGCAGGTACGCCTGCTGGCGCGTCAGCTCGACCCCCGAGCGGGCCAGGTCGATCGCCGGCTCGAGCAGCGCGGCCCATGGACGCGAGCCGTACAGGCGGTGCACCGTCTCGAGCCCGAGCGGCGCGCCGGGGACGGCCGCAGAGGCGGCGCCGACGTGGAAGATCTGGTGGGTGCTGCCGTCGAAGTCGACGTCGATGTCCTCCATGCGCGCCCGCTCGCCCGGCCCCAGCCCCGCGCCCGGGAGGGAGACGAAGAAGTCGTGCAGGCTCGCGTTTCGGTCGCGCGACCGGTAGACGAGCATGAACCCGCCCCCGCCGGGGCCCGTCAGCGGGCTCTCCGCGACCCAGGAGACGAACGCGGCTCCGATGCAGGCGTCGACCGCGTTGCCGCCCTCACGCAGGACGGCGGCGCCCGCCTCGGCGGTCAGCGGATGCCCGGCGGCGATGGCGCCCTTCATCGGTCGGAGGGTAGCCCTCTGATCCAGGCGTTACCATCGCCCGGGATGAACCGCGCGCACCCTCTCGTGCGCGAGGCGCTCCTCTCCGCCGGCGCCGCGGCGACTTTGGCCACATTGCTCGCCTGGCTCGGGCCTCCGGGGAGCGACCTCGCAGCACACGCCTACCAGCGCAGCCTCTACGTCCAGGAGGGCTTCGAGCTCTGGAACAACTTCTGGTACGCGGGGCGCTACAGCTTCGTCACCTACAGCGTCCTGTACTACCCGCTCGCCGCCCTGCTCGGGATCAAGCTGCTGGCGGTGGCGACGATCGCGACGGCGGCGCTCGCCTTCGCCGTCGTGCTCGGACGCGAGTGGGGCCCGACCGCGCGCTGGTCGAGCCGGACCTTCGCGGTCGTCTGGGCGGGCGTCGTGCTCTCGGCAGCGTTTCCCGTTCGCGCTCGGGATGGCGCTCGCTCTGCTGGCGCTGTGGGCGCTGCAGGCGGGCGCCAGGACGCGCTTCGGCCTGCTCGCGGTTCTGACGCTCGCCGCAAGCCCGCTCTCGTTCCTGCTGCTGGCGCTCGTGGTCGTCGGCGTCGGCATCGCGCGCCGCACGCAACCTCGGCCGTCGCGTGGGCCCCGCCCTGATGCTCGTCGGAGCAGGCGCCCTCGAGCTCGTGCTCTGGCGAGCCTTCCCCGGCGAGGGCCACTATCCGTTCCCGCCGTTGCAGGCTGCAGCCGCGATCGGGTTCTGCCTGCTCGGGCTGATCATCACCTGGCGCGTCGAGCGGGCACGGCTGCTCCGCATCGTCTTCGCCGTCTACCTGGCGGCCTGCACGGCTGCGTTCGTCGTGCCGTCCGCGGTCGGCGAGAACGTCTCGCGCCTGCGCTTCGCGGCGATCCCGCTCGTCGTGCTCGCGCTGTCGCTCCGCGACTGGCGGCCCCGGCCGCTCGCGGTGGCCGCGATGGTGCTGGTCGTCGCCTGGAACGCATCGCCGCTCGCGCGGAACTTCGTCCGTGGCGGCGCCGATCCCGCCTCGGCCGCCGAGTACTGGCAGCCGGCGGTCGACTTCCTGCGCGCCAACCTCACGCCCTCCTACCGGGTCGAGGCGGTCGACACCGCGGGCCACTGGGCGGCGGTCTATCTCCCACGGGCAGGAATCCCGCTCGCGCGCGGCTGGTACCGCCAGGATGACTTCCCGCAGAACCAGGTGCTCTACCGGCCCGAGCTGGGCGCGCGGAGCTACCTCAGCTGGCTACGGCGCCTCGGGATCCGCTACGTGGTGCTGACGCGAGGCGCCCCACGACTACAGCGCCCGGGCCGAGGCCGAGCTGCTCCGCAACGGGCACGCGGGGCTCAAGCGAGTGCTGCGCACGCCCCAGCTGACGATCTTCGAGGTGCCCTCTCCGCTGCCGATCGTGAACGGGCCGGGCGAGGCTCACGTGCGCGAGCTCACCCGCAGCCGGCTCGTGGTGCGACTCACGCGCCCGGGCACCTACAGCGTGGCGGTTCGCCACTCGCCGTACTGGCGCGTGTCGAGCGGCTGCCTGGCGCGGGGCACCGACGGGATGGTGCGCCTGACCGTTACGCGGCCCGCGACGGTGCAGCTCCGGTTCGACGTCGACGCCGGCCGCGCGCTCGCGGCGGTCGCCGGGCGCGTTCCGAGCTGCTGACTAGGCGGGCGAGTCGCGCAGGAACGAGGGCGTGTCGAGCGTGTCCTCGAAGTTCCCGCTCGGCTCGCGTAGCGTGCGCCGACGCTGCGGCTGGCCGAGGCCCGTCGCGACGACTGTCACCCAGACCTGGCCCGTCAGGCGCTCGTCGATCGTCGCTCCGAAGATGATGTTCGTCTCGTCGGTCGCCGCCTGACGTACCACCTCGGCGGCCTCGTTGACCTCGAACAGCGTCAGGTCGTCGCCGCCGGAGACCGACAGCAGGATGCCGCGCGCCCCCGAGACCTCGGTGTCGATCAAGCGGTGAGCGCAGAGCACGCTCGGCGGCCTCGCGGGCCCGGTTCTCGCCGTTGGACGAGAAGCCGATTCCCATCAGCGCCGAGCCGGCGTCCTTCATGATCGTCCGCACGTCGGCGAAGTCGAGGTTGATCAGGCCCGGCATCGTGATCAGGTCGGTGATGCCCTGCACGCCCTGGCGCAGGACGTCGTCGGCGACGCGGAAGGCGTCCAGCATCGACGTCTCCCGGTCGAGCACCTCGAGCAGGCGGTCGTTGGGGATCGTGATCACCGTGTCGCAGTTGGCACGGAGCTCGTCCACGCCTGCCTCGGCCTGGCCCTTGCGCTTCGTGCCCTCGAAGCGGAACGGCATCGTCACGATGCCGACGGTGAGCGCTCCCAGCTCGCGGGCGATCCGCGCGACGACCGGAGCCGCCCCCGAGCCCGTGCCTCCGCCCTCGCCGGCGGTCACGAAGACCATGTCCGAGCCGCGCAGGATGCGCTTGAGCTGGTCGTGGGCCTCCTCGGCCGCGCGCCGGCCGATGTCGGCGGCAGCGCCGGAGCCAAGGCCCTTGGTGAGCTCGCGGCCGATGTGCACCTTCATCTCGGCGTCGCTCAGGGTGAGCTGCTGGATGTCCGTGTTGACCGCGATGAAGTCGACGTCCGAGATGCCGGAGTCGATCATCCGGTTGAGCGCGTTCAGGCCGGCGCCGCCGACCCCGACGACGCGGATGACGGCCAGGTAGGTCGGCGACTCGCTGCGGCGGGCACGATGCAGGCGTGGGGCCGGCTCGGGCATGGGCTCGAGCAGGCGACGCGCGCCCTCGGCCGGCTCGTGGTCCGCCTGCACGATGAACGGCGGAGCGTGCTCGACGGTCTCCTCGGGCGGATCGGGCACCGGGACCGGGCGCGAACGGGCAACCGCCTTCTTCTCCTTCTCGGGCTGCTGTTGCGAAGCCTCGGTCGCGCGGAACAGCTCGGCGAGCGGGCCCTCACGCATGCTTGCGCGCTTTCGCGCCATTGAGCACCTCCTTGGCAAGGTCGCGGTAGGCGTCGGCGGCCGGCCCCTTCGGGTCGTACTTGAGCACGGAGCTGCCCTTCACCGGCGCCTCGGCGTAGCGGACGGTCTTGCGGATGCGCGTGTTGAAGACGAGCTTGCCGAAGTTCTCCGTGAGGATCTCCACCGCCTCCTTGGCGTGGAGCGTCCGGCCGTCGAACATCGTCGGCAGGATCCCGACGATCTTCACCTCGGGGTTCAGGTTCTCGCGGATCATCGAAAGCGTGTTCTCGAGCTGCACGAGACCGCGCAGCGAGAGGTACTCGCACTGCACCGGCACGATCACGCCGTCCGAGGCGACGAGCGCGTTGATCGTGAGCAGCCCGAGCGAGGGCGGCGTGTCGATGAGCACGTAGTCGTAGTCGCCCTTCACGTGCGAGAGGGCCTTCTCCAGCGCGCGCTCGCGGCCGATCTGGCTCGACAGCGCCAGCTCGGCGCCGGCGAGGTCGATCGACGAGACGGCGAGGTCGACCTCCTGCTCGTGGATCACCTCGCTGATCGGCAGCCGATGCACGAGCACGTCGAACATCGAGCGCTCGATCGAGTCCGGGTTCAGCCCCTGGCTCATGGTCAGGTTGCCCTGCGGGTCGAGGTCGACGATGAGCACGCGCAGCCCGCGCTCTTGCAGCGCGACGGCGAGATTGAGCGTCGAAGTCGTCTTCGCGACCCCGCCCTTCTGGTTCGCGAACGCGATAACCCTTGCCAACTGTGTCCCCCGGGAGGTCTGCGGGCGCTCTTGCGAACGCGGAAGAAGGCGCATGAGGCCCATCAGGCCCCTTTCCTTCGCCCGATGCTAGCAATCTCCTGCACACGCTCAGTGTGAGCGAGAAACCGTCCCACGTGGGCATTCTCAGGCGCCGCTCGGACGTTGGGATGTCGGCCGAGTTCGCGTCTAGGCCGTCGCCTCCTTCCCGGGCAGCCCCGCCTCCAGCGCCGACCGGCAGCGGTCGAGCGACTCGACCGCCCGATCCGTCCCGGCGGGCTCCGCCCGGACCCACGCCTCGGCCTCGTGCAGCAGCGCGCGCACCTCGCCGAGCAGGACCCCCGCCGGGCAGCCGTCGCGGTCGAGCGACTCGATCCGCGCGAGTCGCTCCATCACCTTCAGTGCCTCGTCCACGACGGCGACGCTAGCCACGGCCGTGTCTCGTGTCCGTTCCGACTCTGTGTCGAAAGAGCGCGCGGCGGCTAGTGCCCGACGGCCTGGAGATCGAGCGCGGGCGCCGGCCGCGGGCGCACACCGAGGAGCGCCTCGTCCAGGGCCGAGACCAGCGCCGTCCGCTCTCCGTGGACGAGCGTCTCGACGATCGCCCGCCGGACCGTGTCGAGTGCGGCGGCCGGCAGCGCCGTCCCCGAGCGCGCGCAGGACAACGAGCACGTCGGCCCGCTCGCGACCGCTCTCGCCGAGGAGCGCAGCGGCGCGCATCGCCGCCGCGAAGAAGCCGTCGCCCGCGCCGAGCAGCGAGACGAGCGCCGCCCGCAGCTGCTCCGAGCGGAACGGGTCGTCCTGGAACAGCGAGAGCTCGAAGCGGTCGAGAGCGTCGCCGAGCTCGCGGTCGTCGTCCGCGAGCGGCAGGCGCCGGCGCAGCTCCGCGGCGAGGCCCGCACGGTAGGCGTCGAGGCGGACGGGCTCCCCGGGCGGCGCCGTGGCCGCAACAGGCAGCACCGGGCGGATTCCGTACGGCCGCCAGTCGAGCCGCTCGAAGAGCACCGGGCCGGCCGCGATCGGGCCGGCGGTCGCCAGCCGCAACGCGGTCACGGCGTCGGCGAGCTCGCCCGGCGCATCGGGCGGGTCGGAGCCGCCGACGGGAAGCTCCTGCTCGAGCTCGAGCACGCACAGCCGGTCGGGCTCGCGGCCGAAGCCTGCGGGCGCGAGAGCAGCGGCGTCCGGCCGGTGCGCGGCGAGCTCTCCGGCCGCAGCGGCACGGATGCGCACGCCGCCGCCGAGGTCCGCCGGGGCTCCCAGCGACAGGCCGACCACCGGCGCCACCGCCGCGTAGAGCCGCCGCGACCCGAAGAGCGAGTGCTCCAGCTCGGCGTACGCGCGCTCGAAGGCGGCGTCGTCCCACGCCGCTCCGCCACCGGCCTCGGCGGTCGCCTCCAGCAACGGCAGCAGGACCGAGACGACCAGCGGGTCGCCGTCGCCCGGGCGCGCGTGGGCCCGCGCGAAGATCGCTGCAGCCGGCTCCCGGCGGAGATGCTCCAGAGCCGCGCGCGCGTCGGGCAGCGAGGCGATCCGATCCGAGCGCGCCGCGACGAACTCGTGGACGAGCGGCCGGTAGTCGTACAGAGTCGCCCGGCCCGGCGAGTCGTGGCCCTCGAAGGAGAAGGGGATCTCGGCGCCCTCGTCGACCTCGCGCGCGAGGTAGGCGATCGCGCCGAGGCAGAAGGAGCGCAGGGACGCCTGCAGGTGCGGCGAGCGAATGGCCACACCATCCCTTACGCCTCGCTTCTGTTCACTCCTGCCGGCTGGCACCGCGGACACCAGTACGCGATGCGGTTGTCGTCCCCCTGACCCCGCGAGACCACCTTTTCGCCGCAGCGCGGGCACGGACGCCCGGCCTTCCGATAGACGGACCTCCCCTCGCGCGCACCATCCAGGGCGCGGGACATGAGCCGGGCCGCCTGCTCCAGCACACTCCGCAGCTCGTCGTCGCCGACGTCGCCGAGCGACCGCCAGGGCGAGACCTGCGCGCGCCACAGCGCCTCGGCCTTCCACATGTTCCCGATCCCGGCGACGAGCCGTTGATCCAGGAGGGCGTCGCCCAGCTCGCGCCCCGGATGCTGTAAGCGCAGCCGAGCGACCATCGCGCCGAGGTCGGGTGGGCGATCGAGGATGTCGGGCCCGAGCCGCCGCACCGCCCGCCGGCTCAGCTCGAGCACGGGGCCGTTCGACCTGGACCGCCTCGAGCTGCTCGCCCCGCAGGACGAGCCACGGCCGCCCCAGGATCGGCGAGCCGCGGGGACGGACGAACCAGCGGCCGCGCATGCGCAGGTGGCTGCGCAGGACGACCCCGCCCTCGAAGCGCAGCAGCAGGTTCTTGCCGATCGCCTCCACGGCCTCGAGCCGCAGCCCGTCCACGCGCTCGGCGACACCGGTCACGGCTCCGCGCGGATGCGGCGACTCGGCTTGCACGCGCTGCCCGACGAGCGGCTGGAGTCGACGGGCGGCGAGACGCAGCGAATCGCCCTCGGGCATGCGTCGAGCGTAGCGCCGCGTCTCCGGTTCCGGCATTCTTGTCGGCGGAGAACCTGTGTCCGGCGGAGGGCTCAACATCGCAGCCGTCGCTCGCCGCACGGGGGTCGGCGAGCACACGCTTCGCAAGTGGGAGCAGCGCTACGGCGTTCTCCGGCCCACGCGCACGGACGGCGGGCAGCGGCGCTATTCCGAGGACGACCTCGGCCGCGTGGAGTGGCTGGCCGCTCGGCTGGCGGAGGGCTACCGCATCGGGGAGGCCGCCGCGCTGCTCACCTCCGCGGGCGGCCAGGCCCCCGCCAGCCCCGAGGCCCTCCGGGATGCGCTCCTCACCGCGGCCGCGAAGAAGGGGCGGGACGGAATCGGGCCGCTGCTCGACCACGCCTTCGCGCTCTACCCGCTCGAGCAGACCCTGCGCGACGTGATCGGGCCGTGCCTCGTCCTGCTCGGGGAGGGCTGGGCAGGCGGCAAGGTGAGCGTCGGCCAGGAGCACCTGACCAGCGCAGCGGTCCGCGCCCGCCTCGAGCGCTCGCTCGCAGAGCCACGCGGAGCACTCCGCGGCGTGGCCGTGCTGGCGTGCGCACCCGGCGAGCAGCACGAGCTCGGCCTGCTCATGCTCGCGTGCCTGCTGCGTGCGGACGGCTGGGAGGTCGTCTACCTCGGCCAGTGCACGCCCGTCGCCGACGCGGTCGAGGTGGCGGCGGAGCAGGGCGCGACCATGCTCGCGCTCAGCGTGACGATGGCCGAGAACGTCGAGCCGCTCGAGCGGGGCTTCGGTGAGCTCGGGCGTGTGACGAGGACGCGTAGCGTCGTGATCGGCGGCGCGTCCGCCTCGGCCGGCCTGGCGAAGCGGTTGGGCGCACGCTACGTCGGCGACGACCTCGCGAAAGCCGTCCCCGCTCTCCGCGGAGCGGCCGCGTGAGCCCGCGGGCGCGCGCGGCCGTCGCGGGCGCCGCCGCCGCGACCGTGTGGGGCCTGCTCGAGCCGCTCGACCGGCGGCTGCTCCGCTGCGACTACTCGGACGTGGCGGTGCTCGGCAAGGCCGTCACTCGCGGGCCGGCCTGGCGGCCCGTGGGCTTCGCGCTGCACGCGCTGAACGGCGCCGCCTTCGGCCTCGCGTTCGACGAGACCCGCGCGCGGAGCGGCCTGCCCGGCCGCCCGCTCGCGCTGGGGATGGCGCTGGCCGAGCACGTCGCGCTCTATCCGCTCTCGGGGCTCGTCGACCGCTACCACCCGGCGCGCGGCCAGGAGGGCGTTCCGCCGCTCCTGACCAACCCGCGGGCGTTCGTCCAGGCGACGTGGAGGCACGCGGTCTTCGGGGTCGTGCTCGGCCGCCTGGCGGTGCGTTGATCACGGCCGCAGGACTGCTCGCCTGGGCCCGGCGAGGAACCCGACCTCGACCAGGAGCGCGAGCGCCGGGCTGTCCGTGACCGGCTCGCCGTCGAAGCGCTCCACGGCCAGGCGCTTCGCGCGTCCACCCCTCACGTGCGCGACGAGGGCCGCGAGCGCGGGACGCAGCCAATCGTCGTCGGGATCGCGAAGCGGGACCATCGACTTGCCGCCGCGCTCGACGAACAGCGCAGGGCGGCCGCCGAGCAGGACGACGTGCGCGCCGGCCACGCGGGCCGCACGAGCCCCCGCCCGCTTGGGCCAGGGCAGCGCCGCCCCGTAGGGCTGGGCCGGGTCGGCCGCGGCCAGGACGAGCGCGTCCACACCCTCGTCGTCCTCTGCAGGACGAAGCTCCCGCAGGCGCTCGACGGCGCCGCCGAGCGCGAACTGCGCACCGCCGAGCCCCTCGACGAAGTAGCCGCGACGGCAGAGGCCGACGGTCTCGAGCGCCTTCAGCTCGCCGTACACGGCCGCGTAGCCGCCCGGGATCCCCTCGGCGCGCACACCGTCGCGCGTGATGACCCCCTGACGCTCGAGCAGCAGCTCGGCCAGCGCACGGCGGTCCGGCTGGCCCGGGAAGAGGCGGTCGGTGAGCGACCACCGCCCCTGGGTCGCGGTCACCGCCGTCGCGCGGCGCCGCGAGAAGCGGCGCGGCCTGCGCTCGGGCTTGGGAATCCCGTAGCGGCGGCCGGCGCGGAGCGGGGTCCACGCGTCGTTCGTGACCTCGCCCGACCAGACGAGCTCCCAGAGCGCGGGGAGAGCCTGCTCGGCCTCGAGCCCGCTTTCGGTCAGCAGGTCGAACCAGAACTGCGCGCCCTCGGCGAGCGTCTCTCGGAGCCGGGTCGCGACCTCGCTCTCGGGCGGGTCGGTCCCGCCGACGCGGCCAAGCGCGGGCGCGTCTTCCCGGAAATAGAGCGCGACGCGGTCGAGCCCGGCTCCCACCCAGACCACCTCGCCGGTGGCGCACAGCTGGTCGAGGTGAGCCGGCGAGTAGTTGGGAACGCGACGCGGCAGCACCTCGGACTCCCAGAGCGGCACCGGCAGCGGCAGCCCCTGAAGCGGCACGAGCGCCTCGCGCAGCGTCGCCCGGCGGTCGATCCCGTGCCAGCTCGGCAGGAAACGGCCGAGCGTCGCCTGCTCGACCGGCTCGACCTCGCGGCGCAGTGCGGCCAGCGAGGCGCGCCGCAGGCGGCGGAGGACGTCCGGGTCACACCACTCGCGCTCGGTCCCACCGGGCCGCAGCTCGCCGCGTACGAGCAGCTCCTGCCGCTCGAGCTCGCGCAGGAGCGGATCGACGTCCTTGCCGAAGTGGTCATTGGCCTGGGCGGTGGTGAAGGGCCCGCGGCCCTTCGCGAACCGCAGGACGAGCTCGCGCAGCGAATCAGGCCCGCCCTCGAGGAACGCCTCGGGCAGCCCGCCGGGCGGCATGACGCCGAGCGCGTCGCGGTAGCGGCCCGCGTCCTCGGCCGCCATCAGGCGCTCCTCCCCCGCCACGCGGATGCGGATCGCCCGCCGCTCGGCCTCGAGCACGGCGGCCTGGGCCTCGTCGAACTCGCCCACACGCAGGTCGCCGCGGCGCCGTAGCACGTCGTGGAGCTCGTCGGGGTTGCGCGGGTCGCCCGCGAGGGAGCGCTCGACATCGGCGACGGCGTCGGCGTCGAGCAGGTCGCGCAGCTCCTCCTGCCCGAGCAGCTCACGCAGGAGGTCGCGGTCGAGCGCGAGCGCCTGCGCGCGCCGCTCGGCGGGCGGCGTGTCGTCCTCGTACATGTAGGTGGCGACGTAGTCGAAGAGGAGCGAGGCGGAGAACGGCGAGGCCGAAGCGGTCTCGACGTCGACGTGGTCGATGGAGCGCGAGCGCAGCCCGGCGAGCAACCGCTTCAGCGCGGGTAGGTCGAACACGTCCTGTAGGCACTCGCGGTAGGTCTCGAGGATGATCGGGAACGAGCCGTACTTGCGGGCGACCTGGAGCAGGCCCTGAGCCTTCAGCCGCTGCTGCCAGAGCGGGGTCCGCTCGCCCGGCCGGCGGCGAGGGATCAGCAGCGCGCGCCCCGCGTTCTCGCGGAAGCGGGCACCGAAGAGCGCCGTCTCCCCCACCTCGGCCACGACGAGCTCCTCCAGCTCGTCCGGGTCGATCAGGATCTCCTCGAGCGCGGGCGTGGCGTCGGCGTCCGGAAGGTGGAGCGCGATTCCGTCGTCCGACCAGAGCGACTGCACCTCGAGCCCGAGCGACTCGCGCAGGCGCTTGGCGATCGCCATCGCCCAGGGCGCGTGCACGCGGCCGCCGAACGGCGTCAGGATGCAGACACGCCAGTCGCCGATCTCGTCCTTGAAGCGCTCGACGACGATCGTCTTGTCCGAGGGAACGGCGCCGGTCGCGGCCTCCTGTTCGCGCAGGAAGGTCATCAGGTTCCTCGCCGCCCGGTCGTCGAGCATGAAGTCCTCACCGAGCCGCGTCAGCGCCTTGTCCTCGGACAGGGCCACCAGCTCACGCGAGGCCTGGCCGATCGCGGCACCGAGCTCGTACGGGCGCCCGACCCCTTCGCCCTTCCAGAACGGCACCGCGCCCGGGACGCCCGGGGCCGGCGAGACGAGCACGCGGTCGCGCGTGATCTCCTCGATCCGCCACGTGGAGGCGCCGAGCAGGAACGTCTGCCCGGCGCGGGCCTCGTAGACCATCTCCTCGTCGAGCTCGCCCACGCGCCCGCTGCCGTCGACGAGGTACACGCCGAAGAGGCCGCGGTCGGGGATCGTGCCCGCGTTCGTGACCGCGAGCCTTCGCGTGCCCTCGCGGCCCCGGATCGTCCCGCCCGTGCGATCCCAGACGATCCGAGGCCGCAACTCGGCGAACTCGTCCGACGGGTAGCGGCCGGCGAGCATGTCGAGCACGTTCTCGAGCTGGACGCGGGAGAGCTCGGCGAACGGATACGCACGCTTGACCAGGCCGTGCAGCTCGTCCACGGCGATCTCCTCGTCCACGGCGATCGCGACGATCTGCTGAGCGAGGACGTCGAGCGGGTTGCGCGGGATCGTGGTCTCCTCGATCTCGCCCGCCCGCATCTTGCGCGCGACGACCGCAGACTCGAGCAGGTCGGCTCGGAACTTGGGGAAGATGCGACCGCGCGAGACCTCGCCGAGGTTGTGGCCGGCGCGGCCGACCCGCTGCAGGCCGCGGGCGACGGACTTGGGCGACTCGACCTGCACGACCAGGTCGACGGCGCCCATGTCGATGCCGAGCTCGAGCGACGAGGTGGCCACGAGACAGGGGATCTCTCCGCGCTTGAGCAGCTCCTCGATCTCGAGCCGCTGCTCGCGCGCGATCGACCCGTGGTGGGCGCGGGCGATCTCCTTCTCGGCCAGCTCGTTCAGGCGGAGCGCGAGGCGCTCGGCCAGACGGCGGTTGTTGACGAAGACGATCGTCGAGCGGTGCTCCTCCACCAGCCTGAGCAGCTCGGGGTAGATCGAGGGCCAGATCGACTGCGTCTGCGCCTCGGCGCCGGCTCCCAGGAGGTCGGTGCAGCTCGGAGTTCGCCGCGGGCTCGCGCATGTCCTCGACCGGCACGACCACCTTGAGGTCGAGCTCCTTGGCGCGGCCCGCGTCGACGAGCCGGATCGGCCGTCCGCCCGAGACGAAGCGCCCGATCTCCTCCATCGGCCGCTGCGTGGCGGAGAGGGCGACCCTCTGGACGTCCCGGTCGACCAGGCGGACGAGTCGCTCGACGCTCAGCGCCAGGTGGGCACCGCGCTTCGTCCCCGCGACCGCGTGCACCTCGTCCAGGATCAGCGTCTCGACCGAGCCCAGGATCTCGCGCCCGCGCGAGGTCAGGAGCAGGTAGAGCGACTCGGGCGTGGTGATGAGGATGTCCGGCGGCTTGCGCAGCATCGCCGCACGTTCCTTCTGCGGCGTGTCGCCCGTGCGGACGGCGACGGTGAGGTCGCTCCCGAGCCCTGCCAGCGGGCCGCGCAGGTTCCGCTCGACGTCGTAGTTCAGCGCCTTCAGCGGCGACACGTAGAGCAGCCGGAGGCCCTCACCGGGACGCTCGTTCAGCCGGTCGATCCCGTAGAGGAAGGCGGCGAGCGTCTTGCCGGAGCCCGTGGGCGCCTGGATCAGCGTGTGCTCGCCGCTCGCGATCGCAGGCCAGCCCAGCTCCTGGGCGGGAGTCGGGGCGGCGAAGGCGCCTTCGAACCACACGCGCGTAGCGGGGCTGAAGACGTCGAGCGAGCTCATCCCGCCAGATTAGCCAGCGGTGGGATGATCACAATCGTGATCGCCGGCGCGCACACGATCGTCTACGCCTCCGATCCGGGGGCCGCACGAACGTTCTTCCGCGACGTGCTCGGCTTCGCCGCGGTCGACGCGGGCGACGGTTGGTTGATCTTCGCATTGCCGCCCGGCGAGCTGGCCGTCCATCCCGGCTCGGCGGCGGGGCACGAGCTCTTCTTCATGTGCCACGACATCGAGGCGACGGTCGCAGAGCTCGACGCGACGCGGAGTCGAGTTCACCGCGCCCGTCTCGGACGAGGGCTGGGGGCTCCTGACGCGATTGGCGGTTCCGGGTGCGGGCGAGATCGGCCTCTACGAGCCGCGCCATCCGAGCCCGCTCGCCGACTTCTAGAAACCTGGAATGACGTGAGCGAGTACGACCCGACCCTCCTCCCCACCGGGCTGCCCGTCCCCACGGACGACGGCGCCGCCGACCACCTCGAGGGCCTCGAGCTCCCGTCGCTTCGCCTTGAGTCGACCTACGGTGAGCTCGACCTCGCGGCCGAAGCGGCCGGCCTGCTCGTCCTGTACATGTACCCCCGGACGGGTCGCCCGGGAGTGGAGCCGCCGGCCGCGTGGGACGAGACTCCCGGCGCCCGCGGGTGCACGCCCCAGTCCTGCGGCTACCGCGACCACGGCACCGAGCTGCGCGAGCTCGGAGCCCGTGTCGTCGGCCTCTCGGCGCAGCCGCTCGAGGACCAGCGAGAGGTCGCCGAGCGCCTCGCCCTCCCTCACCCCGTCGTCGCCGATCCAGAGCTCCGGCTCGCCGACGCACTCGGGTTGCCGACCTTCGACTTCGGCGGGCAGCGGCTCTACAGGCGACTGGCCTTGGTCGCAGAGCGCGGGCGGATCGTCAAGGTCTTCTACCCGGTCTTTCCGCCGGACGAGAACGCGGCTGAGGTCGTCGCGTGGCTCCGGGGCTAACCGAAACCGAACCGCGGCCGCGCGCCTATTTCCAGATGCAATGCGACGGACGGGACTCGCCGTGACCGCACTCCTCGTCGTCCTCGCGCTGCCCGGCTGCGGGGGCGGCGAGGAGACCCGCCGCCGACCGGCGACCGCCCGGCCTCGACGGAGACGAAGCGCGACTACGGCTACTAGAGCTCGGTCTTAGCCAAGGCGGAGCACGTGCTTCAGCTTGCTCCACGGTGACGTGGTCGACTTCTCGGGCGTCGTCAGCCTGACGCCGACCTTGCCGGTCAGTTCCTTCTGGCTTTCACTGTCCTCTTCTTGCTGGGAAAGCTTCTCGGTCTCGTTCATGTCAGCTCCTCACTGCTTGAAAATGAGCCGGAGAGAGCCCGCGAACGGGCCCTCTCCGGCATTCGCGTACCGTCGAACCGCGAATCCTTAGGCGACGACGAACGCGCCGTTCTTCTGGTGCGCGATGACCTTGCCGCTCGTGATCCTCGGCGCATTCGGGAACGCCGACTCGAGCTTCTCGTCGCGCACCCAGGTGGCTGCGACCTGCGTCGACTCGTCGGCCTGCTCACTGGTCTCGAACAGTCCGATCGAGCTCATGACCCCGTTGCCTGCCTCGATCAGGTAGTACCCGGCGAAGCCCGGAAGCTTGCTCAGCTTCGGAGCGAGTGTCTCGCCGACCTTCTTGGTCAGCTCGTCGGTGCGGTTCTGGTCGACGCCCTCGTAGCGGCGGATGGTGGCATGCATATGTGCTCCTTCTTCTCCGTTCAGGCAGGAAAGCCCGATTGAGCTCCCTGTGCGCTCAGGCCTGATGTGACAACTCGAAGAGGAAGTGCAGAGCCTCTACGGCTTTGATGCCAGGACGAACGCTGCCCGGCCACTGTAGCCGCGATCCGCGCGACTCGTAGCCGCGCGAGCCCAACGGCTACTTCCTGGGATCGTGCGAGGTCGTCTCTCCGGCGCAGGGCCTCGTGCACTGCGTCCCAGTGCCGCGAGATCTCCTGGAGGGCGCGGGACGTGGTCAGAGCGGCGTCCTCCAGCCGTGCGTTCACTCGCTCGATCTCGGCCATACGGCTCTCGAGCGACCTTGTGGGGCTGACCTTCTCGTCGAGGCGGGTGACCTTGTCGCCGAGGCCGCTCAGCTGCTGGGCGATCAACTCGTAGTCCTGCAAGCCGAAAACGATCCTAGTAGTAGGCTGACGCCGATGGCGACGACGACGCCGGAGCGCCTGTACTTCACCGACAGCGACGAGGCGAACGAGCTGCTCGCGCAGGATCCGCTCGCGCTGCTGATCGGGTTCGCGCTCGACCAGCAGGTGACGGTGCCGACCGCCTTCCCGGGCCCGCTCAAGCTGAAGCAGCGGCTGGGCACGCTCGACGCCCGTGAGCTCGCCGGGCTCGACCCCGAGCGGCTCGAGGCTGCGTTCCGGGAACGCCCTGCCGTGCACCGCTTCCCGGGCTCGATGGCCAACCGCGTGCGCGAGCTCTGCGCCGTGGTCGAGGAGGAGTACGACGGCGACGCCGCGAGGCTCTGGACCGAGGCCGCCGACGGCGCCGACCTGCGCCGCCGGATCGAGGCGCTGCCCGGCTTCGGCCAGATGAAGGTGAAGGCGCTCGGCGCGGTGCTCGCGAAGCGCTTCGGCGTCGAGGCCGCCGAGGACCTCGTCCCGGGCCACCCCACGCTCGGCGACGTCGACTCGCCCGAGGCGCTCGAGCGCTACCAGGCCGCCAAGCGCGAGTACAAGGCCAAGCTCAGGGCCCAGTCCGCCTGAGCCGATACTTCAAGGACATGGCCGCACGCCTCGCCGTCCTCGCCGCCTGCCTGCTCGCCCTCTCGGGCGCTTCGGCCCAGGCGCTCCGCCTGCCGTCCGCCCCGAAGTGCCCCGTGTTCCCGGCGACGAGCCCGTGGAACCAGCGCGTCGACAGGCTGCCGGTGGCGGGAGACTCGGATGCGATCGTGCGCTCGATCGGCGCCGGCGACCACATGCACGCCGACTTCGGCTCCGGGCTCTGGGACGGCGGCCCGATCGGGATCCCGATCACCGTCGTCGGCCGAAAGACGCCCGCGCTCGCGCGTCGGCTTCGAGTACGCCTCCGAGTCGGACAAGGGCCCGTACCCGATCCCGCGCGGCGTGAAGATCGAGGGCGGGCCGAACGCAGACGGCGACCGGCACGCGATCCTCGTCGACAAGGACCGCTGCAAGCTCTACGAGCTCTTCGCCCTGTACCCGAAGGCCGGCGGCGGCTGGCGCGCCGGCTCGGGCGCGATCTTCGACCTCCGCTCGAACCGGGTCCGCCCGGCGGGCTGGACGTCCGCGGACGCGGCCGGGCTGCCGATCCTCCCCGGCCTCGCGCGCTACGACGAGGTCAAGCGCGGCCGGATCGACCATGCGCTCCGCTTCACCGTCAGCCGCTCGCGGCGCGCGTACGTGTACCCGGCACGCCACTTCGCGAGCGACCTGACCGATCCGTCGCTCCCGCCGATGGGGCTGCGCCTGCGGCTGAAGGCGAGCTTCGACACGAAGCCCTTCCCGCGCCAGGCGCGGATCGTGCTGGAGGCGCTGAAGCGCTACGGGATGATCGTCGCCGACAACGGCTCGGACTGGTACGTCAGCGGAGCGCCCGACCCGCGCTGGTCGAACGACCAGCTGCACACGCTCCACCGCGTGACCGGCTCGGCGTTCGAGGTCGTCGACACGCGCTCACTCCCGGGCCCGTAGCGCGCGCAGGGCAGGCCCGAGCGCCTGGCCCCCGCGCAGCACGGGCTCGTAGAGGTCGCCGTGCCGCTCGACCCGCTCGAGGGCCTCTTTCATGCCGAAGTCCCGGGGCCGCACCTCGGGTGTCAGCTCCTCCCAGCGCAGCGGCGTCGAGACCGGCGCGCCCGGCTTCGGGCGCACCGAGTACGCCGAGGCGATCGTCTTGCCGTGGCCGTTCTGGCGGTGGTCGACGAGGACTGAGCCCTTCGGCCTCTTGCTTCTTCAGCCACTCGGTGGTCGCGAGGCCCGGGTGCTGCGACTCGATGCGCGCGCGAGACGAGCTCGGCGAACTCGTAGGTCTCGTCGAAGCCGTAGCGCCGCGTGATCGGGCACGAGGACGTGGATCCCTGCGGCGCCGCTCGTCTTCACGTAGGAGCGCAGGTCGAGCTCGCTCGAGCGCCTCGCGCACGAGGTGCGCGACGGGAATCGCGCTCTCGAATGCGTCGTCGTCCGGGTCGAGGTCGAAGACGACGTAGTCGGGCCGCTCGGGCTTGTCGACCCGCGAGTACCACGCGTTCATGTCGACGCAGTTCATCTGCACCATCCACAGCAGCGCCTCGCGCGAGTTGACGAGCACGAAGTCGACGAGCCGCGAGCCGCCCTCGCGCGGGTGGGTCACGAACTGCCGCGTCGGGATCCACTCGGGGATTCCCTTGGGCGCCTGCTTCTGGAAGTACGCCTCCTGCGTGATCCCGTGGGGGTAGCGCTTCAACGTGAACGGCCGGTCCTCGAGGTGCGGGACGATCGTGCCTGCGACCGCGGCGTAGTACTCGAAGAGGTCGCCCTTGGTGATCCCGTCGTCCGGAAACAGCACGCGGTCCGCGCTGGAGAGCTTGACCTCCCTCACGCGAGAGCTCGACGCAGCAGGTCGTGGTCGAGCCGGTGCGCGGTGGCGCCGCCCTTGCCGGTCGTCGTCTCCGCGGCGAGGAGCGCGTTCACGATCGCCTCCTCGGTCGCCTCGATCGCCGCGTAGAAGACCTGGTCGATCCGCTCGTTGGCCAGCATCGTCACGGCCTGGGTCGCCTCCGTCCCGATCGCGTTCGCCGTCGACCAGGCGAGGATCAGGTCGCCGCTCGAGTTCTCGCCTGCGCCGCCGGTCCGCGCGACGCCGAAGCCGCGCCCGCAGCGCGACGCGGTCGCACTGGTGCGGGAGCAGCGGCGCGTCCGTCGCGACGAGCACGATGATCGAGCCGGCCACCTCGTCCGGCCGCGGCGGCAGCGGCACCCTGTCGCCGTCGAGCTCGCGGCCGACCGGGACGCCGTCGATCGACAGCCGCCGGCGCCGGCCGTGGTTCGCCTGGACGAGCACGCCGACCGACGTAGCCGTCGTCGGTGACGCGGGACGCGGTGCCGATCCCGCCCTTGAAGCCGTGGCAGATCATCCCGGTTCCAGCTGCCGACGGCGCCTTCCTCGACCGGGCCGTCCGAGGCGCCGTCGAGCGCCGCGTGGACGTGCTCGGCACTGACGTGCATCCCCGTCGATGTCGTTGAGCACGCCGTCGTAGGTCTCGCCGACGACCGGGAGATGCCACTCGCCGACCCCGGCCGCGTGCTGAGCGGCGACGATCGCGTCGCGGACGACGCCGACGGAGAACGTGTTGGTGAGTCCGACGGGGGTCGTGAGCAACCCCGACTCGCGCACCCACTCGAGGCCGGTCAGCTCGCCGTTGCCGTTCAGCCGGTGCGTGCCGGCGAAGGCCGGCAGCTCGCCCGGGACGACGACGGTGACGCCCGTGCGGACGTCGTCGCCCTCGACGATCGTCGTGTGGCCGACTCTGGTGCCCGCCGACGTCGGTGATCGCGTCGAGCGGCCCCGGCTCGAGCTCTCCGATCCGGATCCCCAGGTCACGGGCCCGCGGCACTAGCGAGACTGCGGTCAGGAGCGAGGCTCGGTTCTCCTTCAGCATCTCGCGCGCGATCACGAGCCGCTGGATCTCGTTCGTGCCCTCGTAGATCTGCGTGATCTTGGCGTCGCGCATCATCCGCTCGACCGGGTACTCGCGGATGTAGCCGTAGCCGCCGAGGATCTGCACCGCCTCGGTCGTGACCCACATCGCCGTGTCGGAGCAGAAGAGCTTCGCCTGGGCGGACGCCTTCGTCAGCTCGGCGCCGTCGAGCCCGGCGTCGGCCATCTGGCCGAACCCGTACAGGAGCCCGCGGCCGGCCTCGCACGCCGTCTCCATGTCGGCGAGCTTGGCGGCGATCAGCTGGTGCTCGGCGATCGGCTTGCCCATCGTCTCGCGCGAGCGCGCGTACTCGAGCGCGTAGTCGGTCGCGCCCTGCGCGATCCCCAGGCCCTGGGCGCCGATTCCGGGCCGCGAGCGGTCGAGGATGCGCATCGCGATCTTGAAGCCCCCGCCCTCCTCGCCGAGCAGGTTCTCGGCCGGGATGCGCGCGTCGTCGAACGTCAGCTCGCCGGTCGTCGAGCCGCTGATGCCGAGCTTCGGCTCGAGCCGCGCGACCTCGAAGCCCGGCGTGTCGGCCTCGACGACGAACGCGGAGATGCCCGAGTGGCCGGCGTCGGGGTCGGTCTTGGCGAAGACCGTGTACAGGTTCGCCACCAGCGCGTTCGTGATGAAGCGCTTCGACCCGTTGAGGACGTACTCGTCGCCCTCGCGGCGAGCAGTCGTGCGCATCGCGGCCGAATCGGAGCCCGAGCCCGACTCCGTGAGCGCGTAGGCGGCCAGCCACTCGCCCGAGGCCAGCTTCGGCAGGTACCAGTCCTTCTGCTTCTCGTTGCCGGCGAGCTTGAGCCCGAGCGAGCCCAGCTCCTGCACGGCCAGGATCAGCCCGCTGGTCGCGCAGACCTTCGAGACCTCCTCGATCGCGATCAGGGCGAGCAGCGTGCCGGTGCCGAGACCGCCGTACTGCTCGGCGAAGAAGAGCCCGAACAGCCCGTGCTCGCGGTAGAGCTCGACGACGTCCCACGGAAACTCGTGCGACTCGTCGATCTCGGCGGCGCGGGGCGCGATCCGGTCGCGCGCGAGCGTCCGCACGAGGTCGCGGATCTCGCTCTGCTCGGGGCTCAGAGGGTCGTAAGGCACCGCCTGGAAGTGTATTGCCCGTTTGTCATCCGCAGGCCCTGGGAACCTTGTGCTGACTGTGGCAACCCTGATGCGCCAGCGACCCGAAGCCAAGCCGGAAACCGACGGTCAGCGTCTGCTGCGAGGCGCCGCTCGACTACGCCGTCTTCTCCGACGGCCGAGGCTTCGTCGTCTGCTCGGTGTGCGGGAAGGTGCTCGACGTCGAGCCGAAGCGGGAGCAGAAGAACACCTAGCTGGCGCTACTCGGGCGAGTGGCAGACGGCTTCGACGTTGTTGCCCTCCGCGTCGAGGACGAACGCGCTGTAGTACGTCTCGTGGTAGTGCGGGCGCAGGCCGGGCGCGCCGTTGTCCTTGCCGCCCGCCGCGAGCGCCGCAGCGTGGAACGCGTCCACCGCCGCCCGGTCCCTGCTGCGGATCGCGACGTGTGACGTTCCAGGGTTGCCGCGCTGCGCGACCCAGAAGTCGGGCTTGCCAGGCTCGCCGAAGCCGACCGCCTCCGGATACTCGGAGAGCTTGGTGTAGCCGAGCGGCGCGAGCGCCTGTTCGTAGAAGCTCTTGGCCGCCTTCCAGATCGCTGACGTCGATCCCCACGTGGTCGATCACAGCTGCTCCCTTCTCAGTCGACTCGACGGAGATCCTGGACGCTCGGGCCCTGGATCACCCGCCCCTCGCCCGTGTAACGAGAGCCGTGGCAGGGGCAGTCCCAGCTCCGCTCGGCCTCGTTCCACTCGACGTAGCACCACAGGTGACGGCAGACCGGCGAGAGGACGTGCACCGTCGCCGCCGTCGTCCTTGTACACCGCGCGCTTCAGCCCGCCGACACGGAGGATCGCGCCCTCGCCGGCGGCCAGCTTCTCCGGCGCGCGCTTCTCGCCGCGCGCGAAGCGCTGCGCGAAGAAGCGGAAGCCGGTCGAGGCGTTCTCCTTGACGAACTTGACGGCCGTCGCCTTGGGCTTCAGCCGCTTCGAGTCGTACAGCCCGGCCCAGGGGTTCTCGCGCCCGAGGACGGCGTCGGCGAGCAGCTCCGCGGCGACGGTGCCTGCGGTCATCCCCCACTTGCTGTAGCCGGTCGCGACGAAGACGTGCTTGGAGCGCCGGTTCAGGCGGCCGACGTACGGCACCCGGTCGAGCGACATGTAGTCCTGCGTCGACCAGCGGTACTCGACCGGGCCTGCCGCGGGCCAGTGCTCGCGGAGGAAAGCCCTCGAGCGCGTCGTAGCGCTCGGATTCGTCCTCGCCGGCGGGACCCGGCTTGTGTCCCTGGCCGCCGGTCTGGATCAGCAGCCGCTCGCCGTCGCGGATCGTCCGCACCGAGCGCGTCGGCGTGCCCGCGTTGATGAACATGCCGTCCGGCGCCTCGCCCGGGTCGATCGGCGCGGCGACGGCGTAGCTGCGGTGCGGCTGGGCCTTGGCGAAGAAGAGCCCGCTGTCCATGAAGGGCAGGTGCGTCGCCAGGATCACGTCGGCCGCGCGGATGTTGCCGACGCTCGGTCTCGACGACGCACGGTTCGCCCTGGTTGACGTAGCGTGACTCGCGTGTTCTCGAACACGTGGCTGCCGTCGCCCGGGATCGTCTCGGCCAGGCCGAGCAGGTACTTGCGCGGGTGGAACTGCGCCTGGTTCTCGAGCCGGACGGCGCCGGCGACCTCGTACGGCAGCGGCGTCTCGGTCACGAAGGAGGCCGGCAGGCCCAGCTTGCGCATCGCCGCCGCCTCCTGCTCGACCCGGCGCGCGCTCCTCGCTCGCTCTCGGCGATCACGTAGTTGTCCTTGCGCTCGAAGTCGCAGTCGATCCCGCCGGCCTCGCGCGCAGCTCGGCGATCTGCTCGATCGCGGCCTGGTTCGACTCGGCGTAGATGCGCGCGCCCGTCCTCGCCGAACGTGTCGGTCAGCCGCCCGTAGACGACGCCGTGGCCCGACGTGACCTTGGCGGTCGTGTAGCCGGTCGCGCCGCGGACGATCCGCTTCGAGTCGAGCAGCGCGACCCGCTTGCCGGCTCGCTTGAGCAGGATCGCGGCGGTGATGCCCGTGATCCCGGCGCCGACGACGGCGACGTCGACCTCGACGTCGCCCGGCAGCTGCGGATAGCTCGTGTCGGGGGTCGTCGCGACCCAGATCGACTCGCCCCCCAGCGCCATCGCCCGCACCCTAACTACCATCGCCCGCGCGTGATCCTCGAGAACGGCGTCATCCGCACGATGGATGCCGTCGCTGCCGCTGGCGCGGGCGCTGGCGGTCGCCGGCGAGTGGGTCGTCGGCGGCATCGGCACGCACGAGACGGCGCTCGCCTCGCCCGAGACGGTCGATCTCGGCGGCCGCTGCGTCGTCCCGGGACTGAACGACGCGCACGTCCACTTCCCCACCTGGGCGCTCGCGCAGAGCGAGGTGCGGCTGGAGGGGACGCGGTCGCTCGAGGAGGCGGTCGCGCGGGTCGGCGACGCCGTCGGCGGCGTTCGTCCCGGTGGCTGGCTGCGCGGCCGCGGCTGGCGGAGCGCCGACTGGTCGCCCGCCGTCGAGCCGACGCGCGAGGCGCTCGACCCGGTCACCGGGCCGATCCCGACGATCCTGACCGCCCGCGACTCGCACTCCTGCTGGCTCAACTCGGCGGCGCTCGCGCTCGCGGACGGAGACCTCGCCGTGCCGGGCGGCGTCGTCGAGCTCGACGCGCGCGGGGAGCCGACGGGCGTCCTGCGCGAGGAGTCCTGCTGGCACTACCGCGACGTCTGGGCGGCGCCGTCGCTCGACGAGATGGTCGAGGCCTCGCGCGTCGGCGTGCGGCTCGCGAACACGCGGGGCGTGACGGCGATCCACGACAAGGACGGCTGGCTCGGCGCGTTCGAGGTCTTCCAGCGGCTCGAGGCGGAGGGATCGCTCTCGCTGCGCGTCTGGCAGTCGCTGCCGCACGAGCGTGTGGGCGAGCTGGCCGAGCTCGGTCTGCGCAGCGGCTTCGGCAGCCCGCTGCTGCGGCTCGGCTACCTGAAGGCGTTCATGGACGGGACGCTCGGTTCCCAGACCGCACGGCTGCTCGACGGCTCCGGGGTCGAGATCACCAGCCGCGCCGCAGTTGGAGGAGATCGTGCGCGCGGCGGCACGCGCCGGCTTCCCCGTCGCGGTGCACGCGATCGGCGACCTGGCCAACCGCGAGGCGCTCGATGCCTTCGAGGCGACGCGGCCGGACTGGGAGCCGCTCGGCCTGCGCCAGCGCATCGAGCACGCGCAGCTGCTCGCGCCGGAGGACGTCGGCCGCTTCGCCTCGCTCGGGGTCGCGACCTCGGTGCAGTTCTCGCATGCGCCCGTCCGACCGAGACGTGGCCGAGCGGTTCTGGGCCGGGAAGCTCGACGGCGCCTACGCGTTCCGTTCGCTCTGGGACAGCGGCGCGCTCGTCGCGAACGGCTCCGACGCGCCGATCGAGGAGCTCGACCCGCTCGCCGGGATCGTCGCCGGCGTCCTGCGCACGCTCGACGACCGGCCGAGCTGGCATCCGGAGCAGGCGCTCACGGTCGAAGAGGCGCTGCGGGCCTCGACCGTCAACGCCGGCGTGGCTCGCGCGCGACGAGCGCCGGCGCGGGAAGCTCGTGCCGGGCCACTACGCCGACCTCGTCGTCCTCGACCGGGATCCACTCGCGTGTCCACCCGAGGAGCTACACGAGGTGCGCGTCGTCGCGACGATGCTGGCCGGCCGCTGGGTGCACAACCCGCCTCCCTGGGACTAGAGCGGCCGCCGGCGGCGCCAGGCACCGTCACGAGAGCGTGACGATCCGTCCACGGAAGCGGCGAACGAGCCGAATCAGTGACGAAGTCTCCACAGCCGCGAGCCGGCTCCTCGCGGCGAGCGTCCGCATTGTCTCAGGCGGGCGCGTCCGGGGTCAGACCCCGGCCATGGCTCCGCGGGGCGATCTAGAGCTCGGCGAAGCCGCGGAACAGCTCCTGTGCGGCCTCGATCCCTTTCGGCAGGTACTCGACTTCCATCCGCTCGTTCGGCGAGTGGATGTTCGAGTCCGGCAGCGCGAAACCGGTCAGCACCGTCGGGATCCCCTTCTTCTCGAGCGCCGGCACGATCGGCAGCGTGCCGCCCGAGCGGATCAGCAGCGGCCGCACGCCGAGCGCGCGCTCGAACGCGTCGAGGCCGAGCTGGATCGCCTTCGACGCCTGGTCGACCAGGCCCGGCTCGCTCGACGCCCAGAGGTCGACGACCAGCTCCGCGCCCTCAGGCGTGGCCTCGCGCAGCAGCCGCTCGAACTCGGGAGCGATCTCCTCCGGATCCTGCCCCGGAGCGAGGCGGATCGACACGTTCGCCACGGCCTCCACCGGCAGCACCGTCTTCTGGAGCTGCGGCGAGCCACCGGCCAGCCCGTTCACGTCGACGGCCGGCTCGGCCCAGGTGCGCAGGTAGAACTCCTCGGCCGCACGGGCATCCATGGGCCGCGCACCCTGTTCGGCCAGCTCGTGCTCACCGCTCGGTAGCGCCGACCAGGCCTCGCGCTCCTCGTCGCTCGGCGGCACCAACCCGCGCCGCAAAGGCTCAGGCAGCCGCCCGTCCTCGCCGGGGAGCACCGCCTGCAGCACCCGAGCCAGCGTGTTGAGCGCGTTCAGCGCCGCACCGCCGTACATGCCCGAATGCAGGTCGCGCTCGCCGGTCCGCAGCGTCAGGTGGAAGTAGCAGAGGCCGCGCGTGGCGATGTTGAAGGCGGGCACGTCACGAGCAACCATCCCGCTGTCGAAGATCACGCAGACGTCCGCGCCGCGCTCGTCCGCAGCCAGGTAGTCGACGATCGAGTGGCCGCCCGTCTCCTCCTCCCCGTCGCACGCGAAGCGCACGTTCACCGGGAGCTCGCCGGCCACGCGCCAGCCGCGAGGCGGCCTCGAGCAAGAGGAAGAGCTGGCCCTTGTCGTCGGCCACCCCGCGCCCGAACACCTGGCCGTTGCGGACGGTCGCCTCGAACGGCGGCGTCTCCCAGAGCTCGAGCGGGTCGGGCGGCTGGACGTCGAAGTGCCCGTAGCACAGCACCGTCGGCGCCGAGTCGGCCCCGGACGACGCGCGCAGCTCACCCAGCGCCAGCGGGTGGCCCTCCCAGTCCGCGAGCTCGGCCTCGCCGCCCGCGGCGCGAATCCGCTCGCAGAGCCACTCGCCGGCGCGCACGACGTCCGGCGCGTGGGCCGCGTCCGCGCTGACGCTCGGAATCGCGATCCACTCGGAGAGCCGGTCGAGCAGGGCCTGGTCCATGGCCGGCGAGTCTAGTCGGAGCAGAGCAGATCGCCGCTCAGGAAAAGGCGAAGGAGAGGATCGCCGTCCGCCGCATGGACGGCAATCCTCTCCTTCGCGCGCGCAACTCCTTAGGCGACTTCGCGGAGAGCGTTCGCCTCCGCGACGGCGCGGAGCTTCTTCAGGCACTGGTTCTCGATCTGCCTGATCCGCTCGCGCGTGACGTTGAAAGCACGGCCCACCTCGTCGAGCGTCCGCGGCTGCTCGCCGTTCAAGCCGTAGCGAAGCTCCAGCACCCGCTTCTCGCGGGCCGAGAGCGTCCGCATGATGCGGAGGAGGGCGTCCTTGCGGAGCACGTCCTCGGCCACCTCCTCGGGCAGCGGCGCCGTCTCGTCGGTGAGGAAGTGCCCGAACTCGGACTCCTCGTCGTCGCCGACCGGCTTCTCGAGCGAGACCGGCACCTGTGCGCTGCGGCGGATCTGGTCGACCTCGTCGATCGTCAGGTCGAGCTCCTTCGCGATCTCCTTCGAGCCGGGCTCCTGGCCGAGCTCGGCGCGGAGCTTCCGTTCGGTGCGCACGATCTTGTTCAGCTTCTCGACCACGTGGACGGGCATGCGGATCGTCCGCGCCTTGTCGGCGAGCGCCCTGGCGACCGCCTGGCGGATCCACCAGGTCGCGTAGGTCGAGAACTTGAAGCCCTTGCGATGGTCGAACTTCTCGGCCGCGCGAACGAGCCCGATCGTCCCCTCCTGGATCAGGTCGAGGAACGGCAGGCCCTGGTTGCGGTACTTCTTCGCGATCGACACGACGAGGCGCAGGTTGGCCTCGACCATCTGCCGTTTCGCGTTCTCGTCGCCACGCTCGATGCGCTTGGCGAGCTCGATCTCCTGCGGCGCGGTCAGCAGCTCGACCTTGCCGATGTCCTTGAGGAAGAGCTGCAGCGCGTCGGTCGAGACCTCGCGCTGCGTAGGCGATGCCTTGGCCTCGCTCTCGTCCTCGTCGTCGCCGTTCACGACCTCGACGTTCAGCTCCTCCAGCGCGCCGAAGATCTCGTCCAGCTGCGCCGCATCCAGCTCGAGCTCTCCCAGCGCGAGCGCGACCTCGTCGGCCTTGATCGATCCTGCTTCCTGCGCAGACGCGATGAGACTCTTGGCCTCGTCCGTCTCCAGCACGTCCGTGACAGCCCCCGCCGCCACAGCGCTTCCCCCTACCATCCTGACCCCCTCGTTCGGCCGTCTCACCGTAGACCCGCTTTGTCCCCTCGTCAACGCTCAGAAGATGCGGCAGTCTTCCATGCCGCCCCAACCGTCCGCCATAGGCCGATTGGCCCATCTTTCAGTCCAGAAGTCCTAGGACTCAGGACTGTGTTCCGACACCCTCCAGACGGGCCAGGAAGCGATTCGCTTCCCTCGCGATCGACGAGCGCGGCGCCATGCGCCTGGCAAGCAGAAGTTGGCGCTTGGCCTCCGGCAGGTTTCCGAGCCAGAGCAGGCAGAGGCCGAGGTGGAAGCGAACCGTCGCGGCCTGGGGGAATCGGCGCGTGAGCGGGCCGAGCCGCGAGAAGGCGCGCTCGGGCGCTTCCTTGCGATAGCGGCCGACCGCGGCCGCCGCCTGGGCCTCGGGGTCCGCAGGCGCGAGCCGGGCCGCCTCGGCGAACGTTCGCTCCGCGGAGCGCGGCCGGCCGAGCCGCTGGAGAGCCACGCCGTACAGGAGCTTCGCCCGCGCGTTCCGGCCCATCGCCCGTCTGCGGAGCAGGGCGAGCTGCCCGGGCGGCGCGAGCCGGTCGAGCGCCGCCGGCGGCGCGAAGCCCGGCACGAACGTCGGTAGCCCTGGAGCCTGTCGCGGATGCAGGAGATCGTTCGCGCGGACGGCGAAGACCGAATCCGGCTGGACGCGGGCGGCCGCACGCCATTCCGCGGCCGCCTCGGTGTCCCGGCCCGCCCAGAAGTACGCGAGCCCGAGGTGCAGGCGCACTGCGGCACTCCGAGGCTGACCCGCCGAGAGCTGCTCGAGCCGCCCCTGCGTCCCCCGGGGCCAGCGGGCGAGGGCGAGCGCGATGCGGGCCTGGAGCGAGCGATGACGTCCGAAGATCCCGGCGGCCTCGTCCAGCTGCTCGTGCCCGTAGAGGCCCGCGGCCCGGCGCAGGTCGCGCGCCTCGGGATCGGTGCGGACGCCGAGGTCGAGGACGAGCGGAGGCGCGCCCTCCCTGCCGCGGCCCTCCGCGTCGTCGCTCGTGAGCACGCCGGTCGCGATCGCGACGACGGCTGCGACCAGAGCTGCGAGGGCGACGATGAGCGCGATGCGCATCCGAGGCGACACGCGGTCCACCGTACCCAGGTGGCTATCCTGGCGGGATGGCGCAGGTTGAGCAGGGACTCGAGCTCGACGCGCCCGCCGCGCGGGAGCTGCTCGAACGCGACAACGGTGCTGTCCTCGTCGACGTACGCGGCGAGGACGAGTGGGCCGGCGGCTACATCCCGGGAGCGGTCCTGGTGCCGCTACGCGATCTGACCGAGCGGATCGGCGAGGTGGCCGCCGACAAGACCCAGCCGGTCGTCCTCTACTGCGCGGTCGGCGCCCGCTCGCTGCGCGCCGCCCAGGCCCTGCAGGAGCTCGGCTACCGGCGCCCGCTGTCGGTTTCCGGCGGCATCGTCGACTGGCTCGCCCGCGGCTACCCGAGCAGCCTCGAGCGGACCCTCGAGTCCCACCAGCGCGAGCGCTACAGCCGTCACGTCCTGATCCCCGAGGTCGGCGAGGCGGGCCAGCTGAAGCTGCTCGAGACCAGCATCCTCCTGATCGGAGCCGGCGGCCTCGGCTCTCCCGCGGCGCTCTATCTCGCCGCTGCCGGCGTCGGGCGGCTCGGGATCGTGGACGACGACGTCGTGGACGAGTCCAACCTCCAGCGCCAGGTGCTGCACTCGACCGCGCGCCTGGGCGACCTGAAGGCGCGCTCGGCGAAGCGCACGCTCGAGGAGCTCAACCCCGACGTGCGGGTCGTGACCTTCGAGGAGCGGCTCACGTCCGACAACGTCGACGCGATCATGGAGCAGGGCTGGGACGTGATCGTGGACGGGGCCGACAACTTCCCCACGCGCTACCTGCTGAACGACGCCTCCGTCTGGTACGGCGTGCCCGTCGTCCACGGCTCGATCTTCCGCTTCGAGGGCCAGGCGACCGTCTTCAAGCCCCACGAAGGCCCCTGCTACCGCTGCCTGTTCCCGCAGCCGCCGCCGCCCGAGCTCGCCCCGAGCTGCGCCGAAGGCGGAGTGCTCGGCGTGCTTCCGGGCGTGATCGGCTCCCTGCAGGCGAACGAGGCGATCAAGCTCGCGCTCGGCATCGGCGAGCCGCTCGTCGGCCGCTTGCTCCTTTTCGACGCGCTGGCGACCTCGTTCACCGAGGTCGCGATCCGCCGCGACCCGGCGTGCCCCGTCTGTGGAGACGACCCGACGATCACCGAGTACGTCGACTACGTGGAATTCTGCGCTCGATGACGACCGTGCGCATCCCGCCCACGCTGCGGCCCGACGCCGAGGGCCAGCGCGAGGTCGCTGCCGGCGGCTCCACGGTCCGCGAGGTGCTCGCCGAGGTCGCCCAGCGCTTCCCGGCGCTCGAGGCTCGAATCTTCGAGGGCGGCAACATCGCCGCATTCGTCAACGTCTATGTCGGTGGTGAGGACATCCGGACGCAGGACGGCCTCGAGACGCCGGTCCCCGACGACGCCACGGTCATCCTCTTACCCGCCATGGCCGGCGGTGCCCGCTAGCTCCCTCCTCGACCTCGTCGGGAACACGCCACTCGTCGAGCTGAAGCGGCTCGCGCCGAGGCCTTCCGTCCGCTTCTACGCCAAGCTCGAGGGCCAGAACCCGAGCGGCTCGATCAAGGATCGGATCGCCAAGGCGATGGTCGAGGCGGCCGAGGCCCGGGGCGAGCTGGAGCCAGGCCGGGAGCTGCTGGAGCCGACGAGCGGCAACACGGGCATCTCGCTGGCGATGGTCGCTCGCCTGAAGGGCTACGGGCTCACGTGCGTGATGCCGGCGAACGCGACTCCCGAGCGCCGCCGGCTGCTCGAGCTGATGGGCGCGTCGATCGTCGAGTCGCCCGCCGACGAGGGGACGAACGGCGCGGTGCAGCTGGCGCTCGAGATGGCCGCGAACGAACCGCGCTACTTCATGCCGTTCCAGTACGCGAACGAGGCGAACGTCCGCGCCCATTACGAGGGCACGGGCGCCGAGATCGCCGCGGAGCTCGAGCGCGTCGACGTCGTCGTGGCGGGGCTCGGCACCGGCGGGACGCTGATGGGGGCGGGCGCGCGGCTCCGCGAGGCTTTCCCCGATGTCGTCGTCGCCGCCGCCGAGCCGCTTCCCGGCGACCCTGTGATCGGCCTGCGCTCGCTGGAGGACGGCTACGTGCCGCCGATCCTGGACGTCGAGCGGCTCGACCGGAAGCTGCTGGTCACGAACGCGGAGTCGGTGGCCGGGGTGCGCGCGCTGCTCGAGCGCGAGGCGATCTTCGCGGGCGTCTCGTCGGGCGCGGTCGTCCACGTCGGGCGGAAGCTCGCGGAGGAGCTCGAGGAGGGCGTCGTGGTCTGCGTGCTCGCCGACGGGGGCTGGAAGTACTTGTCCGCGCCGTTCTGGGCCGCGGAGGACGTTGAGTCGGCCATGGAGAACTCCGTCTGGTGGTGATCCCGGCCGAGGTCCGCAGTCAGCTCCAGCAGCACGCTCGCGCCGAGGCGCCGAACGAGGCCTGCGGGCTCGTCGCCTTTCGCGACGGTGTCGCCGAGCGCTACCTGCCCGGCCAGAACGAGCTCGCGAGCCCGTATCGCTTCCGCCTCAAGCCCGGCGACCCGCTCGACTTCTTCCTCGAGGACGAGGGATACGAGCTGGCCGTGTTCCACTCGCACCCCGAGACCGAGCCGAGGCCCTCGCGCACCGATCTCGAGCACATCGGCCTCTGGAGCGGGCGGCCCTACCTGATCATCTCGGCGGCGACGGGCGAGCTCCGAGGCTGGCGGATCGAGGACGGTCGCGTCGACGAGCTGGAGCTCGCCGAGTGAGGCGCGCCCTGCTGTTGACGGTGCTCGTGCTGGCGGGCTGCGGCGGCTCGGACGGCGGCTCCGAACGGCGGGTGATCGACCCCGCCACGGCCCTCGGGCTGAACGGCGACGAGGTGACGGTCCGCGGCTACTTCTCACACGAGCCGGGGACGATCCTGCCGCGCATGTGCACGGCGCTCGCCGAGTCCTATCCGCCCAGCTGCGGGATGCCGTCGCTACCGGTCTCGAACCTCACCGACGAGGCGGAGAACAAGCTGCCACTCAAACGCGACCCCGAGACGGGCGGCCGCTGGACGGAGACCGAGATCGAGATCGACGGGCGGATCGAGGACGGTGGCCTCGTCGTCGAGTAGCCTGGCGGCTCGGTGAGCAGCGCGATCGTCGTCGGCGCCGGGATCTTCGGCGGGTCGCTCGCCCACGAGCTGGTCGAGCGTGGCTGGAACGTCACGCTGGTCGACCGCTACCCGCCGGGCCACGTCCGCGCGGCCTCGGGCGGCGAGTCCCGCCTGATTCGCTCCGCCCACGGCGCGGATGCGTGGTACGTGCGCTCGGTTCGCCGCGCCTGGGAGCGCTGGCTGGAGCTGGAAGAGGAGACGGCGACGTCGCTGCTCGTGGCCTCCGGCGTCGTGTGGCTCGCCCACGACGAGTCGGGCTGGGAGGCCGAGAGCGAGCGGGTGCTCGCCGCGGAGAGCGTCCCGACCGAGCGACTGACGCCCGAGGACGCCGCGGCGCTGTTTCCCAGCTTCGCCGGCGACGATCTCGCCTTCTGCCTGCTCGAGCCCGAGGCGGGCGTCCTGCGCGCCCGCGACGCGACGCGCGCGTTGGTCGGGCTCGCCAGGACGAAAGGGGTGCGCTTCGTCGGCGGCGAGGCGCGCGCGCTCCCCGGCGGGAGCGTCGAGGTCGAAGGCGAGCGGCTCGACGCCGACGTCGTCGTCTGGGCCTGCGGGTCCTGGCTGGCGAGGCTCTTCCCCGAGCTCGTCCGCTTGCGGGTGACGCGGCAGGAGGTGCTCCACTTCGGCGCGCCGATTGCGTGGGAGACGCCTCCGGTTCCCGCCTGGGTCGACTACGAGGCGGCGTTCTACGGCCTGGGCGACCTCGACGGGCGCGGCGTCAAGGTCTGCCCCGACCAGGAAGGCCCCGACTTCGACCCGGACCGGGACCCACGGACGCCGACGAAGCAGGCCGAGGCCGATGCGCGCGCATACCTCGCCCGCCGCTTCCCCGCGCTCGCGGACGCGCCGCTCGTCTTCTCACGGGTCTGCCCCTACTCGCTCACCGACGATACGAACTTCCTGATCGCTCGCCACCCCGAGGAGGAACGCGCGTGGCTGCTCGGCGGTGGGTCGGGGCACGGCTTCAAGCACGGCCCCGCGCTGGCGGAGTACGTCGCCGGCCTGCTCGAGGGGGACGAGCAGCCGGACGAGCGGTTCGGGCTCGGAGAGCGCGGCCCCGGCGCGAGCCTGCGCACGGCCGGGACCGTCTCTCGCGCACCCACCTAGGCGACGCGGAACGAGCCTTTCATCTGGGACTTGTGGGGGTCGCAGACGTACGTGTACGTGCCCTTGCGCACCGTCACCGTCCAGGCTTTCGGCGTCCCCTTGAACGTGACCGAGGTGGCCTTGTTCACGCCCGGGCCCTTGAGGTGGAAGTTGTGGAAGGTCGACCTGTCGTTGACGGTGATCGAGTAGGTCCCCGGCTTCAGGCTCGTCACCTTCTTGCCGCCCTTGGTCAGCGTGATCGTGAAGCCCGGCCCGACGCTCGCGACGAGCTTCGTCGTGGCCGCGCCGGTCGGCGCTGCGGCGACGAGGGCGAGGGCGGTGGCGGCGGCGAGGGTGAGGCGGATGCGGTTCACGGCGGCTCCTTTGCGATCGGTTGCCGGGTCATACGCACGACCGGGCAGCGTGGATTCCATACTTGGCCGATGGACCCACCGGCAGGCTGGGCCGAGGTCGACGGGGCGCTGGAGCGTGAGTTCCGGCTCGCCGACTTCGCCGAGGCTCTCGCGTTCGTGAACCGGGTCGGCGCGCTGGCGGAGGCCGAAGACCACCATCCCGACATCTCCATCCACTGGAACCGCGTGACGCTGCGCTGGTGGACGCACGTGAAGCAGGCGGTCACCGAGCGCGACCACGAGCTCGCCCGGCGAACGAACGAGCTCTAGGCCGGGTCGGGGTCGTCGAACCAGAAGAAGCCGACGGTCCCGGGCCCGGCGTGGGTGCCGACGACGGGGCCGAGCGTCGTCGCGATCTCGACCTGAGCCTGCGGACGTGCCCGCCGCACCATTCGCTCCAGCGCCTCGAGCCGGTCGGGCGCCTCGGCGTGGGCGACGCCGACTCGTAGGCCGGGGCCTTCCGTCGTGCCCTCCTCGAACGCGCGCTCGAACTCCCTGTAGGCCTTCTGCGCGCCGCGGACCTTCTTCAGCGGGAGAACCTCGCCGTCGGCGAGCGTGAGGATGGGTTTGATGTTCAGCAGGGTTCCGGCCATCGCGGCCGCCTTGCCGATCCGGCCGCCCTTCGCGAGGTACTCGAGCGTGTCGACGGTGAAGATGATCTGCGCCTCGCGCCTGAAGCGCTCCACGAGGGCGTCGATCTCCTCGTCGCTCGTGCCGCGCTCGAGCCGCCGCTGGATCGCGAGCGCGAGGATCGTGATCGCAGCGGACGCCGTCTCCGAGTCGATCGTCCGGACGCGTCCACCGGCCTCGGCGGCCGCCCGCTCCGCGCTCTCGTAGGTGCCCGAGAGCCGGCGCGAGAGATGGATCGAGAAGACCCGCTCGAAGCCGCTCAGCTCCTCGTAGGCGGCGAGGAAGTCGGCCGGCGTCGGCTGGGACGTCGTCGGCGGCCGGTCGGCCTCGCGCAGGCGGCGATAGAACTCGTGCGGATCGAGGTCGACGTAGTCTCGGAAGCTCTCGTCGCCGAAGCGCACGTAGAGGGGCACCACCCGCCAGTTGGGGAAGCGCTCCGGGGCCTCGGGGAAGTCGGCGGTCGAGTCGAGCACGATCGCCGTGTTCTGGGCGGTCAGATCCACGGGAAGGCCGACTCTACTCGGCGGGAGCCAGCCGGCCGCCGGCGCGGTGGATCGCGTCGACGATCTCGTCGAGCGGTTGGTCCTTGGTCAGGCAGGCCACCGCTCCGGCCTCGATCAGCGCGCCGCGCTCGCGGGCGTTCGCGGAGGCGGTCAGGGCCACCACCGCCGTGGTCGGGCAGGCGGCGACGATCGCGGCCGTCGCCTGGACGCCGTCCAGCCCGGGCAGCCGGTAGTCCATGACCACGACGTCGGGCTCGAGCTCGCGGCACATGTCGACCACGTCGTGGCCGTCGGGAAGCGCGGCGACGATCTCGATCTCCGGGCGCAGGCCCAGGAGCAGCTCGAGCGCCTCGCGGAAGACGTCGTTGTCCTCGACGAGTGCGACGCGAATCCGGGGTCGGTCCACTTCCTACTCGGCGGAGAGCAGGAGGCGATAGTGAGGCTGGCCGCCGGAATGCACCTCGACCTCGACCGCGGGCCAGCGGCTCTCGATCGTCTGGAGCAGGCCGTCGAGCTCGGTCTCGTCCGCGCCGGTGAGCACGGTGAGCACATCCCGCGGCTCGGCCAGAAGCGCCTCGACGACCCGCTCGGCCACCGCGTCGAGCTCGGCCCCGCCCACGACCGGCTCGCGGCCGACGAGACCGAGGAAGTCGCCGGGCTCGGCCACACCTTCGACTGCACGCGACGCCACGGTGACGGCCCCCACGGCAACACCGTCGGCCACCTCCCCCATCTCCTCCGCGTCCTCGGCGCCGGAGCGCGACGGCGTCGTGCGCGACCAGCGCCGCTAGCCCCGCCTGGATCGAGCCCGACCGGACCACGTGGACGGGCTTCGTTGCGAGTGCCGCCGCCGCCTCGGCCGCCATGAACACGTTCGGGTTGTTCGGCAGCACGACGACCTCGGCCGCGGGCGCCGACTCGATTTGCTTCAGCAGCGCCTCGGTCGACGGGTTCATCGTCTCGCCGCCGTCCACGACGGTCGCGCCGGACGTCTCGAAGAGCAGCCGGTTGCCTGCCCCGACCGACACGGCGACCACCGCCGTCTTCGTCGCCTCCGCGTCGCCGCCGAGCAGCCGGCCCGTGCGCTCGGCAGTCTGGCGGTGCATGTTCGCCACCTCGACCGCCTCGACGACCCCGATTGCGGTCGCGAGCTGGAGGGCGCGTCCCGGCTCGTCGGTGTGCACGTGCACCTTGATCGCGCTTTCGTCGCCGACGACGAGCAGCGAGTCGCCGAAAGCAGCCAGCTCGCGCTCGAGCGCGTCTGCGTCCAGGTTTTCGCCCTCGATCACGAAGCCCGTGCAGTAGCGGAACTCGGACAGCTCCCGATGCGCGGACTCGATCCCCGCCCGTTCCTCGGCGGGAGCCGCCGGCAACGGCTCGCCCGTGACGTGGGAGGCGATTCCGCGCACGACCTCCAGGAGACCCGCTGCTCCGGCGTCGACGACCCCCGCCTCGCGGAGCACGTCCAGCTGCTCCTGCGTGCGCAGGACGGCCAGGTCGCCGCGCGCGACGAGCAGCTTCATCAGCTCCGGGAGATCGTCCGTGTCGGCCGTCTCGGCGGTCTCCGCGAGGACGCGGATCGCCGTGAGCATGGTCCCCTCGACCGGGTTGCTCACCTTCGAGTAGGCGAGGTCGCTCGCCGAGCGGAGCGCCGCGGCGATCGTGTCCCGGTCGAGCTTCTGCGCCTCGGCCAGGACGTCGGCCACCCCGCGGACGATCACGGACAGGATGACGCCGGAGTTGCCACGGCCGCCGAGCAGGGCGGCGTGGGCGACGAAGCGTGCGACGGAGGCCCGGTCGCCGTCGTCGCCTTCCCGCTCGAGGGCCTCCACGACCGAGCGGACAGTGAGCGTGAGGTTCGTGCCCGGTGTCGCCGTCGGGAACCGGATAGACGTTGAGGTCGTCGATCCGGCGCCGGTTGGCCTCCAGCGAGTTCAGGGCTGCGCGCGCGAGCTCGAGCGCAACTGCGTGGTCGCTCACACGCGGATTCTTACTTGCAGGAGGGTTTGGCGGGACGCCGCTCGTCGTCGGGGTGCGATGGTCGTTCCGAGGACGCCGCCTCGGGGCGAGCAGCGCGGCCCGCGGCTCAGCGTCGTCTCGCCAAGCTCTCCCTAGACGGCTTTTTGAACTTTGCCGGCCTTCAGGCAGCGCGTGCAGACGTACGCGCGGGTCGCGCTGCCGTCGAGCAGGACGCGGACCCGTTGCAGGTTGGGGTTGAAACGGCGCTTCGTGGCCACCATCGAGTGGCTCCGGCTGTTTCCGAAGGACGGTTTCTTCCCGCAAACGACGCAGACCTTGGCCATGGACGCGGGAGTGTAGCGGACGGCTCTAGGGCGCCTGGTAGGCCCAGACTGCATCGATGAACGTGTCGCCCGCGGCCGAGTTGGTCCAGCCGAGCTTGAAGCCGTACGGGCTCTTGTCGACGCCGGGACGGACCGACCAACCGCTCACCTCGACAGCGTTATCGCCTCCGGCGACGTAGATGCAGACGACGCCTGCGGGTGCGGTCGGGTTCGCCGGCGAGCCCGTGCAGATGGTGTTCCCCGGGTCGTCGTCGGTCTCCGGCTCAGTCTGGTCGTCGTCACCGGCGACCCAGCCGTCGACGTCGACGAGCACGTCGTCGTCGCCGAGCGCAACTGGAGCACGCATCGGTAGCGACGCGATGACGCCCCAGTCACCTAGAGCCGCGGACGCTTCGTAGTCGGCGCCGACCGCACCGCGAATCGTTTGGCCGGATGGCACCTCACTCAAGGTTCCCGGCGGGCCGGGCGGCCCGGGCGGGCCGACCGCGCCGGTCGTACCCGTCGCGCCGGTCGCTCCTGTCGCTCCTGTCGCTCCTGTCGCGCCGGTCGCTCCTGTCGCGCCCTGCGCACCCTGTGGCCCCTGAGCGCCCGTGGCCCCCGCATCGCCCTTCGCGCCTGCCGGCCCCGGGAGCCCGTCGGCGCCTGGCGAGCCCGCGGGTCCGCGCGCGCCCCGAGGCCCTGCCGGGCCGCGAATACCGCGCGGCCCCTTGTTCGTGTCCTCGTGCTTCTTCGGCGGCTTCGCAGGCGTCTTCTTCTTCTTCTTGGGATCCTCGTGAGGCTTGGGGGGAGGCGGCGGCGGGTGCTCGCCGAACGGTCGCGTCCCCGTCGCTCCGGTTACGAGCACGAGGGTGAGGGCCAGAGCCCCGAGCGTCAGCACGACCTTGCGCATACCCGCGCTTGACGGTACTCCCTTCGAGCCCGCTCGGTTACAAGCCGTGCGGGCTAGCGCGCCTGCGCACGCAGCTGGCCGAACAGGTCGGCCATCTCCAGCGCGCCGCGCGCGACCTCGGCGCCTCGCTCGATGCGCGCCTCGGCCTGCTCGACCGTCTCGCACGTCAGCACGCCGAAGGCGACGGGCACGCCGGTCTCGAGGGCGGCCAGCTGAAGCCCGCTGGCAGCCTCGCCGGCGACGAAGTCGAAGTGCGGGGTCTCGCCGCGGATCACGCAGCCGAGCGCCACGACGCACGCGAAGCGTCGCGTCTTGGCCAAGCGCCATCGCCGCCAGCGGCAGCTCGAAGGCTCCCGGGACCGGCACGACCGTGACCGCGTCGCGGCGCGACGCCCTGCTCCTCGAGCGCGGCCAGCGCGCGCTCGAGCAGGCGGCCCGTGATCTCCCCGTTGAAGCGACTGACGACGACGCCGACCGATCGCGCCTCGCCCGACAGGCGTCCCCTCGAGCGTGGCATAGCCGCCCGGCACCGAGAAACCCGGCTGAGCGTGCTGCGCGAGCGGCTCGGGATCGGGCGCGCTCTCGACCTCCGGCTCCGGTTCCGGCTCCACCGCCGGCTCGGGCTCGTCGAGCACCGTCGAGTCCTCCGGCTCGGGAACCTCCTCCTCCTCGGCGGGCTCGACCAGAGCGCTCAGCACGTCCTCGCTCGACTGCTCGAGCTGGTCGTGGTCGTAGGGCTGCTCGGCCTCCTCGCCGAAGCTCCGGCGCAGCTCCTCGAATCGGTCGCTCATTCGCCCTCCGGGTCGAGCTTGACGTCCTGGTGATGAAGCCGGTGACCGAGCTTGTCGCGCTTGGCGTCGAGGTAGCGCAGGTTCTCGGCGTTCGGCTGCACCTCGATCGGCACCTGCTCGACGACTGTGAGCCCGAAGCCCTCGATTCCGCTCAGCTTCTTGGGGTTGTTCGTGAGGATGCGGATCGTCGAGAGGCCCAGGTCGGCCAGGATCTGCGAGCCGATCCCGTACTCGCGCGCGTCGATCGGCAGGCCGAGCTCGAGGTTCGCCTCGACGGTGTCGAGGCCGTTCTCCTGCAGCTCGTAGGCCTTGAGCTTGTTGAGCAGGCCGATCCCGCGACCCTCCTGGGCCATGTAGAGCAGCACGCCGCGATCCTCGGTGGCGATGCGCTGGAACGCGTGCGCGAGCTGCTCGCCGCAGTCGCAGCGCAGCGAGTGGAAGACGTCGCCGGTCAGGCACTCGGAGTGCACGCGCACCAGCACGTCCTCGGCGCCGACCACGTCTCCGCGCACGAGCGCCACGTGATGCTTGCCGGTCAGGGTCTCGCGGAAGGCGACCGCCGTGAACTCGCCGTATTCGGTCGGAAGGCGAACGGACGTCATGCGCTCGACGAGCTTCTCGGTGCGGCGCCGGTACTCGATCAGGTCGGCGACGGTCACGAGCTTGATCTCGTGGTGCTCGCAGTACGGGATCAGGTCCGGGATCCGGGCCATCGTCCCGTCGTCGTTCATGATCTCGCAGACGACGCCGGCCGGATTCAGCCCCGCCAGCCGCGCCAGGTCCACGGCGGCCTCGGTCTGGCCGGCCCGCTGCAGCACGCCGCCCGGCTTGGAGCGGAGCGGGAACACGTGCCCCGGCTGGACGAGCGAGTCGGCGCCCTTGCTCGGGTCGATCGCGACCTGGATCGTGTGCGAGCGGTCATGGGCGGAGATCCCCGTCGTCACGCCCTCGCGCGCCTCGACGGAGACCGTGAACGCGGTTCCGTACGGCGTCTCGTTGCGGTCGGTCATCGGGCGCAGGTCGAGGTGGTCGCAGCGCTCCTCGGTCAGGCACAGGCAGATCAGCCCGCGCGCGTGCGTCGCCATGAAGTTGATCGCCTCGGGCGTCGCGAACTGCGCCGCGATCGTCAGGTCGCCCTCGTTCTCCCGGTCGGCGGCGTCCACTACCACGACGAACTTGCCCTGGCGGATGTCCTCGATCGCCTCTTCGACGGTCGCGAACGGCGATCTGGTCTGCGGCGTGACTGTGGAGGTCATCCTCGACTGATCGTACCGGGGTCGTCGGTTCGGACAAGCTTCTCGACGTACTTCGCGAGCACGTCGACCTCGACGTTGACCGGGTCTCCGGACCGCAGAGCGCCGAGCGTGGTCGCCTCGAGCGTGTGCGGGACGAGCGCAACGGAGAAGGCGTCCGCCTCGAGCCCCGCGACGGTCAGAGACACGCCTTCGACCGTGATCGAGCCCTTGTCGACGCAATAGCGCAGGAGCTCCGGCGACGCCTCCACCAACAGGCGGGCACCGTCCCCTTCGGGATCGAGCCTCCTCACCTGGCCGACGCCGTCGACGTGGCCCTGAACGTAGTGGCCGCCGAGCGGATCGCCCGCGCGAAGCGCCGGCTCCAGGTTCACCTCCGAGCCCGGCACGAGCCGCCCGAGGGAGCTGCGCTCCAGGGTCTCGGGGACGGCGTGGAAGGTCAGGCGGCCGTCGGTGACGGAGGTGACGGTGAGACAGGCGCCGCCGATCGACACGGAGTCGCCGACGCCGCTCAGCGCCGCCGTCTGCGGCGCTTCCAGCTCGAGCGCGAGGCCGTCGGGCCCCCGTCGGCGCGCACCACCCGTCCGCGCTCGCGGACGATTCCCGTGAACATGGCGGAAGCTAGCGCCCGTTCAGGTGGTTCAGCCGCGCTTCTGGGTCGTGAGCACCAAGCCAGGGGCCGCACTCGCCCGCGTCAAAGGCTCTCTGCAGCCTTTGCAAGGGCGAGGGTGGTTCCTGGCGCCGCGTGATCACGGGCCAGAAGCCCGGCGTGTATCGCTGAGCGGGCGCCTAGCCGAGCGCGACTGCTTCGAGCGTCTCGCGGGCGACCATCTCGAGGTGCCCACGCTCGCCGTTCTGCGCCTGCTCGAGCTCCTGGCGAAGCTCCTGCACGGCTTCCGCAGCCATGGGAGCGAGCTCGGCGGTGCCGATCTCGTCCAGCCCGCGTCTGAGCCCGTCGGTCTGAAGCCGGCCGCCGAGCCAGTTCGAGAGCAGGTTGACGATCTGATCAGGGTTCGTTGACATAGCCGCTCAGTAGGACGTCCTCACCGACTGGGCGGGCCGTCAAACGCCGCAGGGTAGCCGGGGTGTCAAGCCCGGCCACCGCGAGCGGGCCTTCGCCGGCCAGCTTCGGCGCCACGAACACGAGCAGCTTGTCCACGAGATCGTCGGCGAAGAAGGCTCCCGCGAGCGTCGGGCCGCCCTCGAGCAGGAGCGACTGGACGCCCTCGTCTGCGAGCGCCGCGAGCTCCTCGCGGAGCGGGCCCCGCCTCAGCTGAAGCTTGGAGCCGGGCGGAAGCGGCCCTTTGCCGAACGCGAGCCTGCGCGGCTGACGCGGTGCATCCACGTCCCGGGCGTCGAGGCGGGGGGCGTCTGCTCTGACGGTGCCCATGCCGACGGCGACCGCGTCCGCGGCGGCGCGAAGCTCGTGCACGAGCCGTCGGGATTCCTCGCCGCTGACCCAGCGTTCCCCCGGGACGGCGACCCGACCGTCGAGGGTGACGGCGACCTTGTAGGTGACGAACGGCCGGCCGCGGGAGACCCACGTTCGCCAGGCCTCGTTCTGGGCCCGCGCCTCGAAGGAGTCCTCCAGCTCGACCTCGACGCCGGCGGCGCGGAGCACCTCCAGCCCGCCGCCCGCCTCGGGGTTGGGATCGAGCGAACCGGCCACCACCCGCGCGATCCCGGCGGCGAGGACAGCCTCCGTGCAGGGAGGCGTGGAGCCATGGTGCGAGCAGGGCTCCATCGTCAGGTAGAGCGTCGCGCCGCGCGCCCGCTCTCCCGCGGCGCGCAGTGCGTTCACCTCGGCGTGAGCCTCGCCCTTTCGCTCGTGCCACCCCTCCCCCACGACCTCGCCGTCGGCCACGACGACGGCCCCCACGACGGGGTTCGGATGCGCCGTTGCCCGCCCGCGCTCAGCGAGCTCGAGCGCCCTGGCCAGGCTCACGAGAGCGCCTGGACGAGGCGGCGGTACGCGCGCGGTAGGTCCTCGTCCCCGAAGATCGCCGTCCCGGCGACGAACAGGCTCGCGCCGGCCTCGTACGCCGGTCCGATCGTGTCCGGGCCGATGCCGCCGTCCACCTGGATCGGCACCTCGGGCAGGAGCTCGCGCAGGCGCGCGATCCGCTCGAGCGCCTCGGGCATGAACGCCTGGCCGGAGTACCCGGGGACGATGCTCATGCAGAGCGCGATGTCCGCACCCTCGGCCGCCCGCGCCGCGTCCTCGACCGACGTGTCCGGATTGAACGCGATCCCGGCTCCGAGCCCGTGCTCCCGGGCGAGCGCGATCAGCGAGGCCGGGTCGTCGGTGACCTCGACGTGGAAGGTGACGCTGTCGCCGCCGGCGCGCGCGATCTGCGGAATGTGCCGCTCGGGGTTGTCGACCATCAGGTGGCAGTCGAGCACGCCGTCGCGTTCGTGCACGCGGGCGGAGATGGACTCGAGCACGATCGGGCCGATCGTGATCGGCTCGACGAAGTGCCCGTCGCCGACGTCGTAGTGGAAGATGCGCGCGCCGGCCCTCTGCAGCTCCTCGATCTGCGCTCCGAGGCACGCGAAGTCGGCCGCGTACAGCGACGGCTCGACCTCGACCGTGCGGATCCAGTCGCTCCAGGGCATCCGGGGATCCTAGGAGCGGACGCCCCGTCGAAACGCGTCGTAGGTCATCCGCTTGCCGCCCTCGGGCTGCACCTCGAGGAGCTCGAGCCCGTCGTCTGAGAGCGCCGAGCGCCAGACGATCACGTTTCTCCCCTCGACCTCGCCGCGGGCGCCGATGTGCGGCGACAGAGCACGGATGCGGTCGTGCAGCTCCTGCGGCGGCCTCGACCAGTCGAGCTCGCGGTCGGCCGGGGCGATCTTGTCGGCGTAGGTGACGCCTTCGGCCGGCTGCTCCTCGAACGACTTGGCCGCGCCGACCAGCTCCGGCGCGAGCTCGGCCGCGCGGGCGAACACGACGCCCGCGTCGTCGTCGGGCCCGATCGGAAACGCCTGCCGCGCTCCGACCGGCCCCGCGTCGAGCTCCTCCACGAGCCGGATGACGCTGACGCCGGTCTCGCGATCTCCGGTCATGATCGCCCGCTCGACCGGAGCGGCCCCGCGCCACCGCGGCAGGAGCGAGGGATGGACGTTGAGCCACTCGTGGCGCTCCAGCAGCTCGGGCGGGATCAGCGCGCCGTAGGCGACGAGGACGACGGTCTCGGCGTCGAGGTCGGCCTCGGACGGGCGTTCGGGCTGGAGAACCGGGATCCCGAGCCGCTCGGCGACGACCTTGGCCGGAGGCGCCGTCGTCTTCCTGCCTCGCCCGGCCGGGCCGGTCCGGGCGCGTCAGGAGGAAGGCGACTTCGTGGCGCTCGGCCAGCCGCTCGAGCACGTCCGCTCCGAACGGCGCGGTCGCAGCCACGCCGATCCGGCTCAAGTGAGCGCGATGCGGGGCCGCAGGATGCCGAGCGCCGCGCGACGCGCGTCGTCGGTCGTGCGGTCGAAGATGAGCACGCCGTCGAGGTGGTCGAGCTCGTGCTGCGGCGACCCGGGCCGCGAGATCCTCGAGCTCGAGTGTCACGTCGCCGCCGTTCTCGTCCTTCGCCTCGAGGGTCACGGAGACGCTTCGCTCGACCGGCACGGTCACGCCCTGCAGGGAGAGGCAGCCCTCGTCGTCGGTCTCGACCTCCTCGGAGCCGGGTCACGAGCACCGGATTGACGAGCGCGTACGACTCCCCCTCGCTCGGCTGCATCACGAGCACGCGCTGCAGCACGCCGATCTGGTTGGCGGCGAGCCCGACCCCGTTCGCCTCCTGCATCAGCGCCTTCATGCGCTCCACGAGCCGGCCCAGGTCGCCGTCGAAGGTCTCGACCTCGTTCGCCTTCATGCGCAGGACGGGGTCGCCGTACTGGCGGATCTGGGCGAGCGCGACCCGCCGGCGCGCTTCGCGCTCTGGATCGCGACGGTTCTGCTTGCCCGCTTCGGCCTCGTGCTCCACAGATTGAGTGTAGGCAGTCAGAACTCGTTTCAGGATGTGGCGGCACAGGCTTCATTCTGAAGCGAGTTCTTTAGAGCGACTGTGGGTCGACGTCGACGACGGCGCTCAGACCCGCTCGCCGCATGGCCGGAGCGGCAGCGGCGAGCAGCCTCCCGGCCGCGGCCGCGAAGGCCCCGGGCTGGTCCGTCTTGGCCACCAGCTGGGCCCGGTGGCGACCGCGCAGGCGCAGGAGCGGCGCCGGGCCGAGCAGCTCGGCGGGCTCGAAGCGCTCGAGCTCGGCGCGCAGCTCCGACAGCGCCGTGACGGGGTCCGCGCCCGCCCCGGAGACGACGATGCGAACGAGGTGGCGAAACGGCGGATACCCGAGCGCCTCGCGTCGCTCGAGCTCGTCTGCGAGGAAGCGGGTCACGTCGTGGCGAGCCGCGAGGACGATCGGCCGCGCGTCCGGCTGGAACGTCTGGACGATCACGCGCCCGGGCGCATCCCGCCCGCTTCGCCCCGCCAGCTGGGTCAGGAGCTGGAACGTCCGTTCCTCGGCGCGGAAGTCGGGCAGCGCCAGCCCCGTGTCCGCGTCGACGACGGCGGCGAGCGCTACACCCGCGAAGTGGTGCCCCTTGGCGACCATCTGCGTGCCGAGGAGGACGGCCCGGTCGGCGACTGCGAAGCGCCGGAGCGCGTCGCTCAGCGCCTCGGGGCGCGCGACCGTGTCGGCGTCGATGCGGATCAGCTCGAGCTCGGGCAGCCGCTTGGCGAGCTCGCGCTCCAGCCGCTGGGTGCCCGCGCCGATCCGCGCGAGGTCGGGCGAGCCGCAGGCTGGGCATTCGCTCGGGGCGCGTTCCTCGTGCCCGCAGTGGTGGCAGCGCATCGAACCGTCCTGATGGAGAACGAGCGAGACGTCACAACGCTCGCAGCGGATCGTCGACCCGCAGGCGCGGCAGTGCAGCGCGGGCGCCACACCGCGGCGGTTGAGGAGCAGGATCGCCTTCCCGCCGGCCGCCTCCAGAGCGCCGAGGCTCTCCAGCAGCGGCGCCGAGAGCGGGTAGCCGGCCTCCCGGCGCATGTCGACGACCTGCACGGGCGGGAGCGAGCCGGAGAGCCGCTCGCCCGAGCTCGATCCGCTCGAGGCGCGCCCAGCTCTCCGGCCTCGGCGTCGCGCTCCCGAACAGCGCGACCGCGCCTTCGAGCGCAGCGCGCTTGGCCGCGACGGTGCGAGCGTCGTAGCGCGGATCCGATTCCTGCTTGTAGGACGGGTCTTGCTCCTCGTCGATGCAGATCAGCCCGAGCTCCCGTACCGGCGCGAAGACCGCGGAGCGGGCGCCGACGACGACCCGGGCTTCCCCCGCGAGCACGCGCTGACGCTCGTCGCGGCGGGCCGCGTCGGCGAGGCCGGAGTGGAGCAGCGCCACGCCGTCGCCGAAGCGGGCCCGGAAGCGCCCCACCGTCTGGGGTGTCAGCGCGATCTCCGGGACGAGCACGATCGCCCCCCGCCCGCGCTCGAGCGCGGCTGCGCAGGCCTGGAGGTACACCTCGGTCTTGCCGCTGCCGGTCTCCCCGTGCAGCAGGAAGGAGCCGCCGCCGCCGTCGAGCGAGGCCACGATCCGGGCCAGTGCCGCCTGCTGTGAGCCGGTCAGCTCGGCCGGCTCGGCTTCGCCGGGCAGCGAGTGCACCTCGGAGGCCGAGGGTTGCTCCTTCCGCCGCTTCGGCGAGCGTGGGGCCACCAGCTCGAGCGCCCGCGCAGGCGTGGAGCCGTAGTAGCCCGCCAGCCAGAGCGCCAGCTCGACGAGCGCCGGCGGGATCGCGTCGACGATCCCCAGAACCTGTGCGATGTCGACGCCGGGCGGCGCGTCGACGCCGACCTCGGTCACGATCCCGCGACGCTGCGAGCGCCCGAAGCGCACGGAAACCACCGCCCCGCGCTCCGTGCCCTCGGGCACCTCGTACGTGAAGGGGCGCGCGACCGCGCGCGCCGAGACCAGGGGATAGACCGACGCGTACGGCACGGCGGCCAGCGTACTCAGGGCTCTTGTAAGGTGTCCCTTACATGGATTGCGGGATGATCTGCACGCACGACGTCTCCAAGCGCTTCGGAGCGGTCGCGGCTGTCGACGGCGCCGAGCTCTGCGTCGAGCGCGGTGAGTTCGTCGCCCTGCTGGGGCCGAGCGGCTGCGGCAAGACGACGCTCCTGCGCCTGATCGCCGGCTTCGAGACGCCCGACTCCGGCACGGTCGCGATCGCCGGCCGCGACGTGGCCGGCTCGACGTGGGTTCCCCCCGAGCGGCGCCAGGTCGGGATGGTCTTCCAGGACTACGCGCTGTTCCCGCACCTCACGACGGCCGAGAACGTCGCGTTCGGCCTCTCGCGGCCCAGGCGCGACGCACGCGTGGCCGAGGCTCTCGAGCTGGTCGGCCTCGGCGGGCTCGACGATCGGTATCCCTCCGAGCTCTCGGGCGGCCAGCAGCAGCGCGTCGCCCTGGCCCGCGCCCTCGCACCCCGCCCCGCGGTCGTGCTCCTCGACGAGCCGTGGAGCAACATCGACCCGCTGATGCGTGCCTCGATGCGAGACGAGCTCTGCGCGATCCTGCGCGCAGCCGACGTCACCGTCGTGCTCGTCACCCACGAGCGCGAAGAGGCGTTTTCGCTCGCCGACCGGATCGCGCTCATGCACAGCGGCACGATCGTCCAGGCCGGCGAGCCCGAGGAGCTCTACTTCGAGCCTGCTACGCGCTGGGCCGCCGAGTTCGTCGGCGCTGCGAACCTCGTCGCGGGGCGATTGGCGGGAGGCCATGTCGAGACCGCGATCGGCAACTTCGACGCGAACTGCGGCAACGGACACGCCCCAGTGGAAGTGCTGGTGCGACCCGAGCTGCTCGAGCTCCGACCGGACCCGGCGGGCTCGGCGCTGCGTCGTCAGCCGGGAGTTCCGCGGCCACGACGTCTTCTACCGGGTGCGCCTGGACGACGGCAGCGAGCTCTGCTCGCAGCGCCCCTCGACCGAGCGGGTCGCCCTCGGCGAGCGGGTCGCGGTCGTCGCGCACGCCGGTCGCGTCGCCATCTTCGACTGAGCTCCCTCCGAGCTTGTAAGGTCACCCTTACAAGCAACGTCAGGTGACCCTGACAGGGAGGAGGCGAATGCGGTACTACACGATTCTGGCCGTGCTGGCGCTGGCCCTCGTGGGCTGCGGCGGAGACGACGCCGGCTCGGGGGACGGCAAGCTGACCGTCTACTCCGGTCGGGAGGAGGAGCTCGTCGAGCCGCTCCTGCAGCAGTTCGAGAAGGAGAGCGGGATCGACCTCGAGGTGCGCTACGGCGACAGCGCCGAGCTGGCGGCGACGATGGCGGAGGAGGGCGACAACTCGCCGGCCGACGTCTTCTTCGCGCAGGACCCCGGCTCGCTCGGGGCGGTCGCGGAGGAGGGGCTGCTCGCAGAGCTGCCGAGCGACCTGCTCGAGCGCGTGGACGAGCGCTTCCGTGACCCCGACGGCCGCTGGGTCGGCACGAGCGGGCGCGTCCGCGTGATCGCGTACAACACCGAGGAGCTCACCGAAGACGAGGTGCCCGACTCCGTCCTCGACCTCACCGACCCGAAATGGAAGGGCAAGCTGGGCTTCCCGCCGACCAACGCCTCGTTCCAGGCCTTCGTGACAGCGATGCGGCTGAGCGCCGGCGAGGAGCAGACGCGTGAGTGGCTCGAGGGGATCAAGGCCAACGACCCGAAGCTGTACGAGAAGAATCTGCCGACGGTGGAAGCCGTCGCCGCCGGGGAGATCCAGGTCGGGCTCGTGAATCACTACTACCTCTACCTCGTGAAGGACGAGAACCCGGATGCGCCGGTCGCAAACCACTTCCTGAACGGCGACGACCCCGGCGCCCTCGTCAGTGCCGCCGGCGTCGGGATCCTCGAGGGGACGGACAACGAGGAGGGCTCGCGTGAGCTGGTCGACTTCCTCCTCTCCGAGGCCGGGCAGCGGTTCTACGTCGACGAGGCGGAGGAAGCCGAGTACCCGCTGATCGACGGGATCGACCCGAAGGAGGGCCTGCCTCCGCTCTCGACGGTTCGAGGCCCCGACGTCGACCTGGCCGAGTTCGGGCCGGAGCTCGAGAAGACGCTCGAGCTGCTGAACGAGGTCGGCTTCACGACGTGAGCAGGCGCGCGGGCCGGCCGCCGCTACTTCTCGCGGCGGCCGGAATCGCCGCCGTCGCCCTGCTCGCCCTGCCGCTCGTCTATCTCATCCTGCGCGCGGCGAGCGGTGACGCCTGGGATGTCCTGCTCTCGGACAACCTCGCCCACCTCGTCTGGACGACCGGCGTGCTGGTGGTGGCTGTCACCGCCAGCGCGCTGGTGCTCGGAGTCCCCCTCGCCTGGCTCGTCGTCCGCACCGACCTCCCGGGCAGGAAGGTCTGGGCCACGGCCGCCGCGCTCCCGCTGGTGGTTCCGAGCTACGTCGCGGCGCTCGTCCTGCTCGCCGCCTTCGGCCCTCGCGGCCTGCTCCAGCGCTGCTCGAGCCACTGGGCGTCGAGCGCGTGCCCGAGCTGTACGGGCTTCCCGGCGCCTGGCTCGCGCTGACGCTCTCCACCTACCCGTTCGTGTTCCTGCTCGCCGCCTCGGCGCTGCGCTCGCTCGACCCCGCTCTGGAGGACGCCGCCCGCGGGCTCGGCGGGACCGCGCCTGGGCGCCTTCCGCCGTGTGACGCTGCCGGTGCTGCGGCCTTCGCTCGGCGCCGGAGCTCTGCTGGTCGCGCTGTACACGCTGTCGGACTTCGGAGCGGTCTCGCTGATGCAGTACGACTCGTTGACGCGCGCGATCTTCCTCCAGTACCGCTCGCTCTTCGACCGCACGCCGGCCGCCGTCCTGGCACTCGTGCTCGTCGTGCTGACCGGGCTCGTCCTGGCGCTCGAGCTCCGCGCGCGCGGCCGCGCACGGGCCCGCTACCACCGGGCCGGCACCGGCGCCGCGCGGCGGCCGCGTCCCGTCGCGCTGGGGGCCTGGCGCTGGCCCGCGCTCGGCTTCTGCTCGCTCGTGGTGACGCTCGGGCTGGTCCTTCCTGCGACGGTGCTGACGTACTGGGCGGCGCGGGCTTTCACCCGCTCGGAGCCCGTCGAGTGGAGCTGGGAGCCGGTCTTCGCCTCGATCGGCGTGTCGCTCATCGCGGCCGTCGCGACGGTCGCGGCCGCACTGCCGGTCGCGTTGCTCGCCGTCCGCTACCCGCGCCCCTGGACGACGGCGCTCGAACGGCTGTCCTATGCGGCGAACGCGCTGCCGGGGATCGTGATCGCGCTCTCGCTCGTCTTCTTCGCCGCGAACTACGCCGCGCCGATCTACCAGACGCTGACGCTGCTCGTGATCGCGTACGTCGTGCGGTTCTTCCCGCAGGCGCTCGCCGGGTCGCAGTCGGCTCTGATGCGGATCAGCCCGCGGCTCGAGGAGGCAGGACGAGGGCTCGGCCGGTCGCCGACGGCGGTGTTCGCACGCGTGACCGGCCCGTTGCTCGCGCCGGGGCTCCTCGCCGGCGGCGCGCTCGTCTTCCTCAGCACGATGAAGGAGCTGCCCGCGACGCTCCTGCTCCGACCGATCGGCTTCGAGACGCTCGCCACGGAGATCTGGAAGTACACGTCCGTCGCCTCCTACTCGCGGGCCGCGCTGCCCGCGCTGGTGCTGATCGCGGTGTCCGCGCCGATCGTCTACCTGCTCGGCGTCAGATCCGACTCGGAGGTGGGGACTCCCGGGTAGGGTGGAGTCGATGGCGCAAGGACACTCGGTCGACGAGTACCTCGAGACGATCTACTTCCTCGCGTTCCCGATCGGCGAGTACCGGCCGCTGAGCACAGGCTCCCCCACGCTCTCGTCGCGTGTCGCCGAGATGCTCGGCGTCTCGCGTGCGTCCGCGGGCGAGATGCTGAAACGGCTCGAGGCCGAGGGGCTGATCGAGCGCGGCGAGCAGAAGGAGGCGGTGCTGACGGGACCCGGGCGCGTTCGCGCCGAGCGGGTCGTGCGCAAGCACCGGATCATCGAGCGCCTGCTGACGGACTTCATGGGCTACACGGCCGCGGAGGCGCACGTGCACGCCGACGAGCTCGGCGACACGTTCACCGACGACATGGTCGAGCGGATCTCGGAAAAGCTCGGCCACCCCGACCGCTGCCCGCACGGCTGGCCGGTCGACCCCGACTTCGAGCAGTCGGAGAATCGCGAGCTGTCGGCCCTCGCCGAGCTGGAGGCGGGGACGCGGGCCACGATCGTCCGGCTCGCCGAGCACGACGGCGATCTCTTGCACTGGTTCTACGAGCAGGGCCTGACGCCCGGCGCGCAGATCGAGGTGCGGGAGGCCCAGCCGGCCGCGGGCCAGTTCGCGGTGCGGATCAACGGCGACGAGCGCGCGATCGGCGAGAAGGCCGCCGCCGGCCTGTTCGTCCGCCCCGCGGCGTAAGCCCTCGGGGATGACACGGCGCGCTCTCGTCACACCTAGCCAAGGCGAAATCGCTCTTCGGGCCACGGCCGGGGTCTGACCCCGGACACGCCCGGCGCGGACGATCGATCGAAGAATCGCGCCCAACCATGCGCCGCCCAGTCGTTGTGGACGGATTGTCGCGCCCTCGGCCCGCCGCGTAGCGGCTACGCGGGCTGCTTGGCCGCAGCGTCGAGCCCGCCTGCGGTGCGGAGCGCTTCGGCCTTGTCCGTCCGCTCCCACGTGAAGTCGTGGTCGTCGCGGCCGAAGTGGCCGTAGGCGGCGGTCTTCGAGTAGATCGGGCGACGCAGGTCGAGGTCGCGCTGGATCGCGGCCGGTCGCAGGTCGAAGTGCTCGCGGACGAGCTCCTCGATCCGCGTGGCCGAGAGCTTCTCGGTGCCGAAGCAGTCGACCTCCATCGAGACGGGGTGCGCCACGCCGATCGCGTAGGCGACCTGCAGCTCACACCGGTCGGCCAGGCCCGCCGCGACGACGTTCTTGGCCACGTAGCGCGCCGCGTAGGCGGCCGAGCGGTCGACCTTGGTCGGGTCCTTGCCCGAGAACGCGCCGCCGCCGTGCCGGGCCGCACCGCCGTACGTGTCGACGATGATCTTGCGGCCGGTGACGCCCGTGTCGCCCATCGGCCCGCCGAGCACGAACTTGCCGGTCGGATTGACGTAGACGAAGTCGCGGTCGTCGTGCAGGCGCTGCTCGTCGTACAGGCGCGGGTCGAGAATCGGGTGCAGGACGTGCTCGATCACGTCCTCCTTGATCGTCTGCGCGTCGACGTTGTCGGCGTGCTGCGTGGAGACGAGCACGCGCACGATCTCGACCGGCGTTTGGTGGCCGTGCTCGTCGACCTCGTAGCGCACCGTCACCTGCGCCTTTCCGTCTGGTCGCAGGTACTTCAGCTGCTCCGACTTGCGCACTCCGGCGAGCCTGCGCGCGATCTTGTGCGCGAGCATGATCGGGAGCGGCATCAGCTCGGGCGTCTCGCGCGTCGCGTACCCGAACATCATCCCCTGGTCGCCCGCGCCGATCTGGTCGAGCGGGTCGTCGTCACCGGGGTCGTGCTGCAGCTCGTAGGACATGTCCACGCCCTGCGCGATGTCCGGCGACTGCTCGTCGATCGCCACGATGACGCCGCACGTGTGCGCGTCGAAGCCCCACTCCGAGTGGGTGTAGCCGATCTCGGCGATCCGCTCGCGGACGAGCTTCGGGATGTCGACGTAGATCTCGGTGGTGATCTCGCCCGCGACCACGACGAGGCCCGTGGTGATCAGCGTCTCGCAGGCAACCCTTCCGGCCGGGTCGTTGCGGAGCACGGCGTCCAGCACCGAGTCCGAGACCTGGTCGGCGATCTTGTCCGGATGACCCTCGGTGACCGACTCGGACGTGAAGAGGAACTCGCGGGCAGCCATCGCGGCCGCCAAGGCTACCTACTCGATCGAGAGGAAGGCAGACACCTTCAGGTCCTCGGGCTTGCCGCCTGAGTGCAGGACGAGCGAGCCGAGCGGCTCGAGGTTCCTGGACGCCTCGGGCGGCACGTCCGCGCCCGCTGCGCCGCCGAATCCCTCCAGCAGGCCGGTGAGCTGCTGGAGGTCGAGGTACATGAAGCCGAACGTCTCGTCGCCCAGCTTCGCGTCGTCGGCAGCCTGCTCGAAGTCCGGGTCGTCGGCCAGGCTGTCGCCGCTGTCACGCACGTCGGAGATAGCTCCCGGCCTGCTCGTGACGATGACCTTGCCGTCGAATGACGCGTAGGTGATCGGGAACCCCTCGAGCATGACCTGCTTGGCCTGGACACCGTCGATCTCGGTCGTCCGCCTCTGGGCGCCGCCCTCGGCCGGGATCAGCCCGGCGAGGCGGTCCAGGGCCGCGAGTGCACGCGTCTCGTCCTTCACCTCCGCCAGGAACGTCAGCTCGGGGATCGGCACCCCGCGGCCGACCCAGAAGGCGAACTCGCCTTCGAACAGGCCGCTGATCCCTTCGAGGTCGACGCCGAGGAAGGCGCGAAGCTGGTTGAACGTGCCCGGCGTGTCGCGGAGGCTCTTGTCGACCTTGCCGTATCCGTTCCCGGAGATGAACGCGAGCGCGTCCTCGGGGGCCGCCTCGAGCAGCTTGGAGTCGTACGGCTCGATGCTCGCGAAGTCTTCCTCGAGCTCGGCCTCGAGCGCGCCGTCGAAGCGGATGCCGCTCGACTCGGCCCCGACCGCGGCCGCGAATGCCTTGAGCCGATTCTTCGCGCTCGTCGCCCCGCTCGCGCCCTCGGCCGCCTTGGTCGCCGCTTCGCCGTTCACGTAGAACTTGGCCAGCGCCTCGTCCGGGAGACCTTCCATCGCGCTCTTGAAGCGCGGGTCGTCTTCCAGCGGCCCTTCCGAGCGAGCCGTCTCGAGGCGGTCGAGCGAAGCCTCGTCGTCGGCGATGACCGTCCAGCCCTCGATCTCACGCGTCGCGCTCGGCTCGTCGCCCTTGGCCAGCAGCGTCTTCAGCTTCGCCTCGTCGGCGGGCTTGAGAATGGCGAAGACGTCGTCGTCGCTCTCGAGGTCGAGCAGGACGATGTCGAGGGACTCGCCGAGGGCCGGCTTGATGTCGGTTTCCCACGACAGGTTGTCCTCGGCGAAGCTCTTCTGAAGCTCGGCGAGGAGCTTGTCGCGGTCGGGGAACTTCGCCAGGAGCTCCTCGAACTGATCGACCTGATCCGAGTCGAGGTCGGTGTTGAAGGATGCGTACAGCGCCGCGGTCTCGGGTGCGATGGACGCTGCTCCCGCGCTACCTGTGGCGGCGCTGTCGCTGCCCCCACAGCCGGCAACGGCAAACGCGAGACCTGCGACCAAGGCGGCGAGAGAGACTCTCATCCGCCTCATGTTACTCCGCGGTCGGACGCCTTCCCATCAAGCCCGCGACGAGGTCGTCCAGGCTGCTGCCCGAGAGCACGTCGCAGACACCCTCGGTGATCGGCAGCTCGATCCCGAGCCGTCGCGAGAGGTCGCGCAGGACGGGTGCGGTCGTCAGCCCCTCGACCACCTGGCCGATCTCGGCAGCAGCCTCGTCGGCGGTGGCGCCTCGCGCGATCAGCTCGCCGGCGCGCCGGTTGCGGCCGTGCCTCGACCAGCAGGTGACGATCAGGTCGCCCATGCCGGCCAGGCCGGCGAACGTCTCGGGCCGGGCGCCGCACGCCTCGCCCAGGCGGGCCATCTCGGCGAGCCCGCGGGTGATCAGGGCGGACTTGCCGTTGTCGCCGAGCCCCACCCCGTCGACGCCCCCCGCTGCCAGGGCGATCACGTTCTTGGCCGCCGCGCAGAGCTCGACGCCGACGACGTCCGGGTTGACGTAGACGCGGAAGACGAGCGAGTTGATCGCGTCCTGGAGCTCTTCGGCGAGCGCCTCGTCCTCACTCGCGATCACGGCCGCGCGGGGAGGCCCTGGCTGACCTCCTCCGCGAGGTTCGGCCCGGAGAGGACGGCGACCGGCCGGTCGCGGACGAGCGTCGACAGACGCTCGCCGCTCGCGGGGTCGAGGCCCTTCGTCAGGCTCAGCACGGGCGCCGAGCCGGGCAGCCCGGCCACGACCTCGCGCGAACGCGCGGCTCGGGACGGCGAGCACGACGACGTCGGCCGCCGCGACCGGAGCCTCGTCCACGGTGACCGTCTCGATCCCGTCGAGCGACACGTTCTTCAGGTAGCGCGGGTTGCGCCCGCTCTCGCGCATCGCCCGCGCCTGGCGCGGGATCGCGGGCCGCGAGCGTCGACCTCGTGCCCGCGGTCGGCTAGCAACCGAGCGAACGCGGTTCCCCACGACCCCGCTCCGACGACGACCGCTTTCACGAGCGGCGCACGAAGTCGATCGAGACCGGGACGCCCTCGAGCTCGAAGCGGTCGCGCAGCCGGTTCTCCACCCAGTAGGCGTAGTCGCGCGTGATCAGTCCCGGGTCGTTGACGAACATCCGGAAGCGCGGCGGCCGCGCGCTCACCTGCGTCCCGTAGAGCAGGTTCAGCCGCTTGCCCGCCTTCTGCGGCGGCTGCCTCGCCTCGCGCAGCTCGCCGAGGAAGCGGTTGAGCTCGCCGGTCGAGACCCGGGCGGTGTGCTTGTCGAAGAGCGTCTCCACCCGGTCGAGGACGCGCTGGACGCCACGGCCAGTCTTCGCGGAGACCGCGACGAACGGCGGCCGCTGGCGCAGCTTCGCCTCGAGCCGTGGGCGCACGTCCTCGATCGTCACCGTCGACAGGTCCCACTTGGACAGGACGACGAGCGTCGAGCAGCCCGCTTTCCGAGCGACGTCCGCCACGGCGAGATCCTGCTCGACGATGCCCTCGCTCGCATCCACGAGCACGAGTGCCACGTCGGCCCGCTCGGCGGCGCCGAGCGCACGCAGCTCCGAGTAGTACTCGATCCCCTGACGCTGGTGGCGCTTGCGCCGGAGGCCCGCGGTGTCGATCAGGACGAATTCGCGCTCGCCGCGCCGCAGCACGGTGTCGATCGAGTCGCGCGTGGTGCCGGGCACCTCGGAGACGATCGTCCGCTCCTCGCCGACCAGCTTGTTCAACAGGGTCGACTTGCCCACGTTCGGCCGCCCGAGGATCGCGACGCGGATCGCCTCCTCCCCCACCGTCGCCTCGGCCGTGCCGGGCAGCGCGGCCACGATCGCGTCGAGCAGGTCGCCGGTGCCGTGCCCGTGGAGCGCGGAGAGCGGGATCGGATCGCCGAGGCCGAGCCGGTGGAACTCGAGCGCGTCCATGTCGCGGCTCGGGTCGTCGATCTTGTTGGCGAGCAGGAAGACCGGCTTGTGCGCCCGGCGCAGGATCGAGGCCAGCTCCTCGTCGCCGGGCGTGATCCCCGAGCGGGTGTCGACGACGAACAGGACCAGGTCGGCCTCGGCGATCGCGGCCTGCGCCTGCTCGGCGATCGAGCGCGTGATCGGGCTGGGGTCGGCGATGTCGACGCCGCCCGTGTCGATCAGCAGGAACTCGCGGCCGTTCCACTCGCAGAGGAGCTCCTTGCGGTCGCGCGTGACGCCCGGGGTCTCGTGGACGACCGCGGCGCGCGATGCCGGTCAGCCGGTTGACGAGCGTCGACTTGCCCACGTTGGGGAAGCCGACGATCGCGACGCGTCCGAGCAGGCCCTGCTGCGGCTCGGTCTCGGTCGTGGTCTCGGTGTCGCTCAAGGCCCTGCCGCCCTCATGCGGGCGGGAGTGCGCCCTTCGGCCGTCCGAGGGCGTGCGCGTCGACGAGGAACTCCCACAGGCGGCGGATCTCGGCCTGGATCGCCGCAGAGGCCTCGCGGTAACCCTTCGCGTTCTTCGCCAGCCCGTCGAAGCTCATCGGCTCGCTCCACGCGATCGAGACCGGATGGAAGTTGCCGACCTTCCAGTCCTGCGTGCCGTGGATCGCGGCCGCGACGACCGGGACGTCCTCCTGCACGGCGACCATCGCGGCGCCGGGCTTCACCTCGCCGGGCTCGCCGCTGAGCTGCCTGGTTCCTTCGGCGAAGAGGCCGAGCGCGTGCCCGTCGGTGACGATCCTGCGCATCATCCGCACGGCTTCGCGGTCGGACTCGCCGCGGCGCACCGAGAACGTCCCGAAGGCGCGGATCAGCTGGCCGAGACCGGGGATGACGTGGGCCTCGATCTTGGCCATGTAGTAGATCGTGCGCGGGCAGGCGGCGCCGAAGGCGGGCGGATCGAGCCAGTGAAAGTGATTGAGCGCGAGCACGACACCGCCCTCGCGCGGCACGCGCTCGCGGCCGTACACCCGCAGCGGAGCGAAGATGCGGACGGCCGTGCCGATCGTGGCGCGGCCGACGGTCCAGACGGCGTCTGTGGCGTTCATGCCACGGACCGGGCTCGGACCAGCGCCTCGATCTCCGCCACGACGTCGTCGATCTCCAGGTCGGTTGTGTCGATCGTCCTCGCGTCCTCGGCCGGCTGCATGCGCGACGCGTCGCTCTCGTCGCGGAGACGCAGGTCGGTGGCGAGGGCGTCGGCGCCGATCTCGGGCCGCTCGTGCTGCCGCCGGCGGGCGCGAACGCCGTGCTCGGCGACGAGGTAGACCTTCACGGCGGCACCGGGGGCGACGACGGTGCCGATGTCGCGGCCCTCGATCACGGCGTCGCCCTCGTCGGCGAGCTCGCGCTGGCGGTCGCGCATGACGGCACGCACGGCGGGATGCCGCGCGACCGTGGAGACGACGCGGTCGATCCGCGCTCCGCGGATCGCCTCGCTCACGTCATGGCCGCCGATCGCCACGCCTCCCTCCTCGTTGAAGGTGACCTGGTTCGCCTCGGCCAGGGCTCTCAACCGCCGGCTCGTCCTCGAGCGATGCGCCTTGCTCGAGCGCCAGCCACGTCAGCGCCCGGTACATCGCCCCGGTGTCGAGGTAACGAAAGCCGAGGCGCTCCGCGAGCCGGCGGGCGACCGTGCTCTTGCCGGCTCCGGCCGGTCCGTCGATCGCCACGATCATCGCGTCGTGCTCCCGCTCATCGTTCGGTCACCGACTCCAGCAATTCGAAGAATCCGGGGAAGCTAACAGCCGCCGCCTCGGCTCCCTCGATCCGCACGCCCTCCCTGGACACGACCCCGGCGATCCCGCCCAGAATGGCCAATCTGTGGTCTCCCAGAGAGTCCACGCCCCCACCCCTGGGGCGGGAGGGTACCCCTCTCACCCCGAGGCCATCGTGCCTGCTCGAGACCCGTGCGCCCAGGGCTTTGAGCGCTTCTTTCACAGTTTCGATGCGGTCCGTTTCCTTGTGACGGAGCTCTTCGGCGCCGCGGATCACGCTCTCGCCGCGCGCGCTCGCCGCCGCCAGCGCGAACAGGGGCAGCTCGTCGATCAGCCGCGGCACCTCGTCCGGCCCCACCTCGGTGGCGGTGAGCTCGGCGGAGCGCACCTCGAGGTCGGCGACGAGCTCGCCGCCGAGCCGCCGCCGGTTGAAGATGGCGATGTGGGCGCCCATGCGCTCGAGCACGTCGAGGAGGCCCGTTCGGGTCGGGTTGATGCCCACGTCGTGGACGTACAGGTCGGAGCCGGCCAAAAGCGTCGCCGCGACGATGAACGGAGCGGCCGAAGAGAAGTCGCCGGGCACCTGGACCTCGCCGAGCTCGAGCCGGCTCGTCGGAGCGACCGAGACCCGGTGAGCCCGCCGGGTGACGCGCGCTCCCGCCTGCGAGAGCATCAGCTCCGTGTGGTCGCGCGTGGCGCGACCCTCCTCGATCGTCGTCTCGCCGCCCTCGGCGTAGAGCCCGGCCAGCAAGACGGCCGACTTCACCTGCGCGCTCGGCATCGGCGGGCGGTAGCGGATCGAGGTGAGCGTTCCGCCCCTCGACGGTCAGCGGGGCGCGGCCCTCGGTCGTCTCCACCTCGGCGCCCATCTGCCGGAGCGGCTCGGCGATGCGCTCCATCGGGCGCGTGCGCAGCGACTCGTCGCCGGTGAGGGTGAACGTGCCCTCCTGCGCGGCGAGCAGGCCCGACAGCAGGCGGATCAGCGTGCCCGAGTTGCCCGCGTCGACCGGGCCCTCCGGCTCGCGCAGCCCCCGCAGCCCCACGCCCCGAACGCGCACGAGATCGACGTCGTCCTCGAGCACCTCGACGCCGAGCGCGCGCAGAGCCTCGAGCGTCGACTCGGTGTCCGCCGCCCTGCCGAAGCCGGCGATGCGCGTCTCCCCTTCGCTCACCGCGCCGATCAGCGCAGCACGGTGCGAGATCGACTTGTCCCCCGGCACGCGGATGTGGCCGACCAGAGCGGATGCGGGCTCGACGCGGGTCACGGCTTCTCGAGCACGGGCTCGACGACGACGCCGTAGCCCTGCTCCTCGAGCAGCTCGGCCGCGCGCGCGCGGCGGCCTCGGCGCCCGCGACGAGCACGGTCAGGTTGCCACCCCGCTCGGGCGACACGTGCTGGAGCTCGAAGTCCTCGATGTTGATCCTCGCCGCGCCGAGCGCCTGCGTGATCGCCGGCCAGCACCCCGGGGCGGTCGGGGACGTGGACGTGCAGCTGCTGGAGGACGCCCGGGTCGCGGAAACGCCTCCGAGAGCAGCCGGCGGCGGTTGGAGGACGCCTCGCCGATCCAGCGCGCGAGGAAGCCGCCGTCGCGGGCCCGGAGAGCGTGCTCGAGCTGGTCGACGCGGCGGCGGTGGTCGGCGAGCGACGCGGTGAGCGCGTCGGCGTTCTCGAGGAAGATGTCGACCCAGATCCGCGGATTCGCCCCGGCCACACGCGTCAGCTCGCGCAGCGAGCCCCCGGCCGCGGCGAGCGGGTCGTGGCCCTTCGACGCGCGTCTCCCCGGCCTGGTTGATCGAGCAGGTTCGCGAGCGCGTGCGGGAGGTGGCTCGTGAGGGCGACGATCCGGTCGTGCGCTTCCGGCTCGATCGCGACGGGAGTCGCGCCCAGACCGGTCACGAAGCCGTGCACGAGCCGGTGACTCGCGGGATCGGTCCCGGCGACCGGCGTCAGGAACCAGGTCGCGCCCTCGAACAGGTCGGCGGTCGCGTGCTCGGGGCCGCGCGACTCCGAGCCGCACATCGGGTGGCCGCCGACGAAGCGCCCGGTTCCGGCCGCCGCCGCCGCGATCGCGGCCTTGGTCGAACCGACGTCCGTCACGGTCGTGCTCGTCCGAGCTGCCGCCGAGCACCGCCGGGAGCAGCGCGGCGAGCTGGGACACCGGAGCGGCCACCACCGCCAGCGTCGCCTCCGCGAGCGCCTCCTCGAGCGATCCGGCGGCCAGGTCGACCGCGCCGCGCTCCGCGGCGACGGCGAACGCGCCGTCGTCGGGGTCGAAGCCGGCCACGCTGCCCGCTCCGGCGCGCTTGGCCGCGAGGCCTACCGAGGTCCCGATCAGGCCCGTGCCGAGCACGGCCAGCCGCTCGATCATGGCGCCTAGCCGATCTGGCGGCCCATCAGCTCCGCCATCGTGCGGATCTCGTTCGCGAACTCGGCGAACGTGTCCGCGGGCAGCTGCTGAGGGCCGTCGCAGAGCGCTTCCTCGGGCTTCGGATGCACCTCGACCATGATCCCGTCGGCGCCGACGGCTACAGCGGCGCGCGCGAGCGGGAGCACGAGCTGGCGCCGGCCGGCCGCGTGCGAGGGGTCGACGATCACCGGCAGGTGCGTCTCCTCCTTGAGCACCGCCACCGAGCCCATGTCCAGCGTGTAGCGCGTCGAGGTCTCGAAGGTCTTGATCCCGCGCTCGCAGAGGATGATCTGGTCGTTCCCCTCCTTGGCCACGTACTCGGCGGCCATCAGCAGCTCCTCGACCGACGCCGACGGCCCACGCTTCAGCAGCACGGGCTTGGCGGCGCGGCCCACCTCGGCGAGCAGGAGGAAGTTCTGCATGTTGCGGGCGCCGATCTGGATCACGTCGACCGCCTCGACCACCTCCTCGACGTGGCGCGGGTCCATCAGCTCCGACACGATCGGCAGGCCGGTCTCCTCGCGCGCCTCGCGCAGGATCTCGAGCGCCTCGAGGCCGAGGCCCTGGAACGTGTACGGCGAGGTGCGGGGCTTGAAGGCCCCGCCGCGCAGCATGGTCACGCCGGCCTTGGCCACGACACGCGCGGTCTCGAGCGTCTGCTCGCGGTACTCGACGGTGCAGGGGCCTGCGATCAGGCCGAAGTAGCCGTCGCCGATCCGCCGGCCGGAGACCTCGATCACGGTCGGGTCCGGGTTCAGCTCGCGGGCGACGAGCTTGTACGGCTTCAGGATCGGCAGCACCTGCTCCACGCCCGGATAGCCCTCGATCGGCAGTGCGGCGAGCCGGTCGCGCTCCCCGATCGCGCCGATCACCGTCGCCTCGCGGCCCTCGCGACACGCGCGCCTGGGCGCCGGCCTCCTCGAGGCGCGCGACGACGTGCTCGGTCTGCTCGAGCGTGGCGCCCGACCCCATCACGATCAGGAGCTCCGGTGATCCGTTGTAGACAGCCACGGCGCTGGCAAGTGTAGGCCCGCCGCTAGGCTCAGCGGCGTGGCCGACCCGGCACTCGATCCCTTCGTCCGCCAGCTGCGCGAGCAGATCTCCGACAACGACCGCACGCTGGTCACGGCGATCAACAAGCGGCTCGACCTGGTGGCGCGGCTGAAGGAGTACAAGGACTCGCGCGGCCTCGACTTCGTGGACACCGCTCGCGAGGAGTGGATGCTCCAGGACCTGCAGCGCGCGAACCGCGGACCGCTGTCGGCGGAGGGCCTGCGCGCGCTCTACGTCGAGGTGCTCGCGCTGACCAAGCGCGAGGTCAGCCGGGACGAGGAGGGCTTGACGTCCCGCCTCGCTGCGCCCGTCTACGCTGCGACTCGATGACTCCCGCACCGCACACCTGGGCCTGGTTCTGGCGCCACGAGCGGAGCGGGAGCGTCGCCTGACCTGACCTAGGCACATAGCCCGTTCCGCTCGCAGACCTTCCAGCCGGAGGGTCTTTTTGTTTGCCGAAATGAACACGACAACCTTCCTCTCAACCGATCTCGTCACCCCACTCGGGGCCTACCTGAGGCTGCGCGAACGGGGCGAGGCGAGCTTCCTGCTCGAGTCCGTCGAGCGCGGTCGGCTGGGCCGCCACTCCTTCGTCGGCTGCGGCTCGCGTCTCGTCGGCCTGGAGGAGGCCGAGACCTGCGGCGAGCCGGTCGTCGGCTACGTCGGCTACGACTACGCGGCGAGGCTCGAGCCTTCGGTCCCGCTTCCCGACGAGGGTCGCGGGCTCCCCGAGAGCCGCTTCGTCGTCGCCGACACGCTGATCCGCTTCGACCACGTGCTCGGGCTCGCCGAGGTGGTGCGCGGCGACTCGGCCTCGATCGGCGACAGCCTGGACGGGCCGCTGCCGCCGTTCCCGTCGCCGAATGGGCGGGCGAACGGGCAGGGCCAGCGCTTCCCGGGCCGCTTCGGCTACGAGCGGAACGTCGAGCACGCCAAGCGCGCGATCCGCCGCGGCGACGCCTTCCAGATCGTCGTCTCGCAGCGGGCGGAGCGGCCGACTTCGGCCGACGCGCTCTCGATCTACCGCTCGCTCCGCCGCGTCAACCCGTCGCCGTACCTGTTCCTGCTCGAGCTCGGCGACCTGGCGCTCGTCGGCTCGTCGCCGGAGACGCTCGTCAAGCGCGAGGGCTCGAGGGCGAGCGTGAACCCGATCGCCGGGACGACCCGGCCGGGCGAGGGCGACGCCGAGCGCCTGCTCTCCTCGGAGAAGGAGCGCGCCGAGCACGTGATGCTCGTCGACCTCGGCCGCAACGACCTCTCGCGCGTCTGCCGGCCCGGAACCGTGCACGTGGAGCGCTTCCTCGAGCCCGAGCGCTTCTCGCACGTGACGCACCTCGTCTCCGAGGTGGCCGGCGAGCTCCGCGACGACGTGGGCTCCTTCGACCTCCTGCGCGCGTGCTTCCCGGCCGGGACGGTCTCCGGCGCGCCGAAGGTGCGCGCGATGCAGCTGATCTCCGAGCTCGAGGGCTACCGTCGCGGCCCGTACGCGGGCGCCGTCGGCTACGCGCTCCCGGACGGCACGCTCGACACGTGCATCGCGATCCGGACGATCGTGCTCCACGACGGGCTCGCGCTGCTGCAGGCCGGCGCCGGGATCGTGGCCGACTCGCGGCCGAGCGCCGAGCACGACGAGTGCCTCGCCAAGCTGGCCGCGCTCGAGCGGGCGATCGACCTGGCGGAGGCTCGAGGGTGATCCTGCTCGTCGACAACTACGACTCCTTCACGTACAACCTCGCGCACCTGTTCGGCGAGCTCGGCGCCGAGGTGGAGGTGCGGCGGAACGACGCGATCGACGCCGACGAGGCGGAGCGGCTGCGGCCGAGCCACCTGGTGGTCTCCCCCGGCCCTGGGCGGCCCGAGGAGTCCGGCGCGACGCTGGAGATCGTCCGGAGGCTGGCCGGTGCGGGCGTTCCGACCCTCGGGGTCTGCCTCGGCCATCAGGCGCTGGTGCAGGCCTTCGGCGGCGAGATCGGGCAGGCGCGCACGCTCGTCCACGGCAAGGCGAGCGTCATCCGCCACGACGGCCGCGGGCTCTTCCAAGACCTGCCCGAGGACTTCCTGGCCGGGCGCTACCACTCGCTCGCGGCGACGCGCATCCCGGAGGAGCTCGAGGTCTCCGCCACCTGCGAGGACGGCGAGGTGATGGCCGTCCGCCACCGCGAGCTGCCGGTCGACGGCGTGCAGTTCCACCCCGAGTCGGTGCTGACGCCGCTCGGGCCCGAGCTCGCCCGCAACTTCCTGGAGGCGTCTCGATGATCCAGCAGAGCCTGTCCCGGCTGCTCGACGGGCACGACCTCTCGCGTGCCGACGCGCGCTCGGTGATGGACGAGATCATGCGCGGCGAGGCGACGCCGGCGCAGATCGGCGGGTTCCTCGTCGCGCTGCGCCTGAAGGGCGAGACCGCCGACGAGATCGCCGGGTGCGCCGAGGCGATGCGCGAGCACGTGCTTCCCGTGCGGCCCCGGCGCGACGACCTCGTCGACACCGCGGGCACGGGCGGCGACGGCGGCAGGACCTTCAACATCTCGACCGCCGCCGCGCTGGTCGCGGCGGCCGCGGGCTCGGCGGTCGCGAAGCACGGCAACCGCGCGGTCTCGTCGGCGTCGGGCTCGGCCGACGTGCTCGAGGCGCTCGGCTTCCGGCTCGACCTGCAGCCGGAACGGATCGCGCAGTCGATCGACGAGCTCGGCTTCGGCTTCCTCTTCGCCCCCACGCACCACCCGGCGATGCGCCACGCCGCGCCGGTTCGCCGCGAGCTCGCCGCGCGCACCGTCTTCAACGTGCTCGGCCCGCTGACCAACCCGGCCGGCGCCCGGGCGCAGGTTGTCGGTGTCTACGCGGCCGGCCTCGTCCGGACGATCGCCGAGGTGCTGGCATCGCTCGGCGCCCGGCGCGCCTTCGTCGTGCACGGCGCCGAGGGAATCGACGAGCTCTCGCCCGCCGGGCCGAACCTCGTCTGCGAGGTCGTCGACGGCGACGTGCGCGAGCGCGAGATCGACCCGCTCGCGCTCGGGATCCCGCGCTGCGCGCCGGAGGAGCTGCGCGGCGGCTCGCCCGAGGAGAACGCCGCGGCCATCCGCGAGGTCTTCGCCGGCGGGAACGGCGGCCGCCGCGACGCGATCCTGCTGAACGCGGCGGGGGCGATCGCCGCGGGCGGGCACGCGCGCGACCTGGCCGACGGCGTCGGCCACGCACGAGAGGCGCTCGAGTCGGGGGCGGCCGCCGAGCGGCTCGAGGCCCTGATCGAGTTCTCCGAGCGCGGAGCGGGTAGGGGCCTGATGGGGCGCTTCCGCGACGCCCTCGCCGGCCCAGGCCTGGCCGGCATCGCCGAGGTCAAGCGGCGCTCGCCCTCGGCAGGCGACCTGCGGCCCGACGCCGATCCCGCTCGTCTGGCGCACGAGTTCGAGCGCGCCGGAGCCGCGGCCGTCTCGGTGCTCGTGGACGCCCGCTTCGGGGGCTCGCTCGCAGGATCTGCGCGCGGCCCGCTCGACCGCGCGGCTGCCGCTGCTGGCGAAGGGCTTCTTCTCGACCCGCGCCGAGCTCGCTCAGCTCCGCGCCGCCGGTGCGGACGCCGTGCTGCTGCTCCTGCGCGACCTCGACGACTCGCAGGTCGGCGATCTTCTCGCTGCCTCGGCGGAGCTCGGCCTCGACGCCCTCGTCGAGGCCCACGACGCCGCAGAGCTCGACCGAGCCGTGCGACTCGGCGCCGACCCGATCGGGCTCAACGCGCGCGACCTGACCACGTTCCGGATCGACCGGCGCGCGCAGCTCGAGCTGGTGGCGCAGGCGCCTCGCGACCGCGTCGTCGTCGCCGAGAGCGGCATCGGCTCACGCGCTCAGGGCGCCGCTGCCGAGCTGGCCGGCGCCGACGCCGTCCTCGTCGGCTCCGCGCTGATGCGCGCGGCCGACCCGCCGCCGAGCTGCGCAGCCTGCTGGCGCGCCCGCTCGTGAAGGTGTGCGGCCTGACCCGCGACGAGGATGTCGCCGCGGCCGCCGAGGCCGGCGCCGACCTGGCCGGCTTCGTCCTCGCGCAGGAGAGCCCCCGGCAGGCCGAGCGCGTGCTGCCGGTTCCCGAGACGATGCTCTCGGTTGCCGTGCTCGTGGGCGAGATCGCCGAGCACCCAAGCGACCTCGTCCAGCTCTACCCGCGCGAGAACGGCCACCGCGGCCGCGATGCCGTGCTCCTGCGAGACGGCGACGAGGTCGCACGCGTGGTCGACAGGGCCTGGCAGGCCGAGGACGCGGGCCATCTCGAGCGCGCCCGCGGCGCGAGCGGCCGGTTGATGCTCGCCGGCGGCCTGTCCCCGGAGAACGTCGCCGCGGCGATCCAGGAGATCCGCCCGTGGGCGGTCGACGCGAGCTCCTCGCTGGAGCTCGAGCCGGGCGTGAAGGACCACGGCCGCGTGCGCGCCTTCGTGGAGGCGGCGCGGTGCTGACCTACGGCGCCTACGGCGGCCGCTTCGTGCCCGAGACCCTGATCCCGGCTCTCGACGAGCTCGAGCAGGGCTGGAGCAAGGCGCAGGCGGACGAGGCCTTCCGCGCGGAGCTGCACGCGCTGCTCTCGTCGTTCGCGGGCCGCCCGACGCCGCTCACGCTCGCGCCTGCGCTTTGCGCCCGGCAAGCGCCTCTACCTCAAGCGGGAGGACCTACTGCACACCGGAGCGCACAAGCTGAACAACGCGCTCGGCCAGGCGCTGCTCGCGCGCAGGCTCGGCAAGCGCCGGGTCGTGGCGGAGACCGGCGCCGGCCAGCACGGCGTCGCCGTCGCCACCGTCTGCGCGCGGTTCGGGCTCGAGTGCGTCGTCTACATGGGCGAGCGAGGACGTGCGGCGCCAGAGCCCCAACGTCCAGCGCATGCGGCTGCTCGGCGCGGAGGTGCGGCCGGTCGCCTTCGGGACGCGCACGCTGCGCGAGGCGACGAGCGAGGCGATCCGCGACTGGATCGGCTCGGTGGAGACGACGCACTACCTGCTCGGCTCCTGCGTCGGCCCCCACCCCTATCCGGCGATCGTCGCCGAGCTGCAGGCCGTGATCGGCTGGGAGGCCCGCGAGCAGCTGCTGGCCGCCGAAGGTCGCCTGCCGGAGGCGGCCGTGGCCTGCGTCGGCGGCGGCTCGAACGCGATCGGCCTGTTCGCCGGGTTCGTGGACGATCGCGATGTTCGGCTGGTCGGGGTCGAGGCCGCGGGCGCGGCGAGCCTCGGCCAGCGGGCGGACCGGCGTCCTCCACGGCGCCCGCTCCTCGGTGCTCGCCGACGAGGACGGCCAGGTGCTCGACGCCGAGTCGATCTCGGCCGGCCTCGACTACCCGGGCGTCGGGCCCGAGCACGCGCACCTGCGCGACACCGGGCGCGCCGAGTACCTGTCTGCGACGGACGACGAAGCCCTGGACGCGTTCCGCCGCCTGGCGCGAACGGAAGGCATCCTCCCGGCCCTGGAGCCCGCACACGCGCTGGCGCGCGCGGCGGAGCTCGACGCCGAGCTCGTGCTCGTCTGCCTCTCGGGCCGCGGCGACAAGGATCTCGACCAGGTCGGGCTCGGAGTGAAGACGCTCGCCGTCTACCTGATGGCCGGCCCGGAAGCCCCGGAGCTCGCCGAGGCGGCCGTCGAGGGCGGCGCCGACCTCGTCGAGCTCGGCTTCCCCTTCTCCGACCCGCTCGCCGACGGGCCCGTGATCCGCCGAGCGGCCGAGCGCGCGCTGGCGCAGGGCATGCGGACGCGCGCCTGCCTGGAGTGCCTGGCGGCGGTGCGCGAGCGAGTGGACGTGCCGCTCGTGCCGATGACCTACGCCTCGCTGCTGGAGGCGTACGGCTACGAGCGCTTCGCCGCCGACGCCGAGGCGGCCGGAGCGACGAGCCTGATCGTCGCCGACCTGCCGGCCGACGCAGCGACCCGAGCTGCGGCGCGTGCAGCTCGTCGCCCCGACCTCGACCGACGAGCGGATCGCGCTGGCCGCCGCGCACACCGACGGCTGGCTCTACCTCGTCACCCTGACGGGCACCACGGGGGCCCGCGAGCGTCTCTCTCCCTCGCTCGCGGGCCTCGCCCGCCGCGCCCGGCAGGCGACGAATCTGCCGCTCTACGCCGGCTTCGGGATCTCCACGCCCGAGCAGGCCGCGGCGGCGGCCGAGCTCACGGACGGCGTCGTCGTCGGCTCGCGCGCCGTCGAGGTGGCGGAGGACGGCGCTGCGGCGCTCCGCGACTACGTCCGCTCGCTGCGGGTGGCGATCGACGCGACCGTGGGGATAATCGGATCGCGATGAGGATCTTCTCCGGCATCCGCGCCTCGGGCGACAAGACCTTGGGCAACTACAGCGGCGGCTTCCGCCAGTACGCGGCCACCCAGGAGCAGGGCGAGGCGTTCTTCTGCATCGTCGACCTGCACTCGATCACGACGGCCTACGAGCCCGCCGGGCTGCACGAGGCCACGTTGTCGCTCGCCGCGATGCTGTTCGCGACCGGGCTCGACCCCGAGCGCTCGACCGTCTTCGCGCAGAGCCACGTGGCCGCGCATGCCGAGGCCGCCTGGCTGCTGGGGTCGGTCGCGGCCTTCGGCGAGCTGCGCCGCATGACGCAGTTCAAGGACAAGGCCGACCAGCAGGAATTCGTCTCGGCCGCGCTGTTCACCTACCCCGTCCTGATGGCCGGCGACATCCTGCTCTACCAGGCCGACACCGTTCCCGTGGGGGACGACCAGCGCCAGCACGTCGAGCTTGCACGCGACATTGCGGAGCGCTTCAACCAGCGCTACGGCGAGACGTTCGCCGTCCCGCGCGCCGCGATCCCGGAAGAGGGTGCGCGGATCAAGAACCTGCAGGAGCCCGAGCGGCTCATGTCGACGTCCGCCGGCGCGCCACAGGGCGTCGTCCGGATGGTCGACTCGCCCGACGTCGTCCGGAAGAAGTTCAAGACCGCCGTCACCGACTCGGGCCGGGACGTCGTCCACGACCCGGAGGGAAAGCCGGGCATCTCGAATCTGATCGAGATCATGTCGGTCGCGACCGGAGAGCCGATCTCGGCGATCGAAGGGCGCTACGACGGTCAGGGCTATGGCCCCTTCAAGGAGGACGTGGCCGAGGCGGTGGTGACGCTGCTGGAGCCGATCCAGTCTCGCTACGAGGAGCTTCGGGCCGACGAGGGCGAGCTCAGGCGGCTGCTCGCACGCGGAGCCGAGAAGGCGCGCGAGGAGTCCGCGCCGACTCTGCGCGCGATCTACGAGCGCATGGGCTTCGTGCTGCCGGGCGCCTAGCGGCGGCGGCGCAGCGCGGAGGCTCTCCAGCTCGGCGTCTGTGAGCTCGCGCCAGTCCCCAGCGGCGAGGGCGTCGAGCGTCAGGCCGCCGTAGCGGCTGCGATGCAGACGGCGGACGGGGTGGCCGACCGCCTCGAGCATCCGCTTGACCTGGTGCTTTCGGCCTTCGTGGAGCGTCAGCTCGACGGTGTCGGGGCGCAGCAGCCGGGCTTCGGCGGGCGCGGTGAGGCCGTCCTCGAGCTCGACACCTCGACGAAGACGCTCGAGCGCGCTCGTCGCTCGGGCGGCCGTCGACCTCGGCCTCGTAGACCTTCTCGACCTCGTAGCGCGGGTGCGCGAGCCGGTGCGCGAGCTCGCCGTCGTTCGTGAGCAGGAGCGCCCCGGTGGTGTCGGCGTCGAGCCGGCCGACCGGGACGACGCGCGGCTCGCGCGGGACGAGCTCGACGACGGTCGGCCGCCCGTGCGGATCGCGCGCGGTCGTGACGACACCGGTCGGCTTGTGCAGGAGGACGTAGGCGAGCCGCTGCGGAGCGAGACGGCGACCGTCGAGCTCGACGGTGTCGGCGGCGCCGACGAAGGTGTTGAGCTGCCCGGGCTCGCCGTTGACGCAGCACGCGACCGGCCTTGATCAACTCGTCCGCACCGCGCCGGGAGGCGACGCCGGCCCGGGCGAGGTAAGCGTTCAGGCGCACCGCAAGATTCTCTCTTTCGACACGAAGCCGTCGCAGACAAGTGCGGAGTGCGGGGGTACCGTCGACCGCGGGTGGCGGGAGGAACCGACCACCACTCCCCACCCCTAGGGGAGGGGAACGAGTTGGGTGCGGCGGCTACGCGGGCCGCTTCTCCGCGACCGCTTCGAGGCGCTCGCGGATCTCCTCGGCGTCGCCGCCGAGGTCGTCCAGCCGCGGCAGAGCCGACAGCGACTCGAGTCCGAAGACGCGCTCGAAGAGCGGCGTCGTGCGGTAGCGCACCGCGCCGCCCACGCTGTCGTCGCGACCCGCCTCGGCGATCAGGCCGCGCTCGGCCAGCCCCGCGACAACGGAGTCGACCGCCACCCCGCGCACGCGCGCGATCTCCGGACGCGTCGCGGGCCCGAGGTACGCGACGATCGCAAGCGTCTCCAGCGCGGCGCCGGACAAGCCGCGCTCGACCGGCCGTTCGAACAGGCGCGCACAGGCCTCGGCCGCCTCGCGCGCCGCACGGAACCCCCAGCCGCCGGCGACCCGCTCCAGGACGATCCCGCTGCGCCCCTCGCGGAAGCGCTCCTCGAGCAGCCTCAGCGCAGTCTCGACGCGCTCGACGTCCTCGCCGGCCGCGGCCGCCAGCTCCTCCACCGACAGCGGCGCGCTCGCCACCACCAGCAGCGCCTCGACCGTGCGCGCGAGCCGGTCGGCCGGGTTCGCCGAGATCAGGCGGAGCGTGCGCTCCACGCGCCCACCTCCTCAGGCACGGAAGCGCGGGCTACGCGGATCGGCGCGAACGGCGCCGCCTGCTCCAACGTCACCTCGCCGCCCTTGCGCAGCTCGAGCAGGGCCAGGAACGCCACCGCCTGCTCCACCCGGGAGAGCGAGGCAACCTCGCCGTCGAAGTCGAACCGCGAGCGCCGGCCGAGCAGCGCGCGAAAGCGTTGCAGGAAGAGCGACACCGGCGGGAACCGCAGCGCCATGTGAGCCAGCGACACGGCGGGCGGCTCCGCGGCCAGCAGCCGTAGCGCATCGCCGAGCCGAGCAGGGTCCTGTGGCGCCAACTCCCGGACCGGCACAGGCGCGAACGCAGACGGCCCGACCCGAAAGAACCGGTCGCCGTCGAGTCGCTCCGCCAGCCACCCGGCCGCCTCGCGAATGCGCCGGTACTCGGCGAGCCGCGCGGCAAGGTCGGCCGCAGCCTCATCAGGATCGAGCTCCAGCCCCTCCTCCCCCTCGCCGAGACCGAAGAGCGCGCGCACCTTCAGCTCGAGCAGCCCGGCCACGAGCACGAGGAACTCGCCGCTCGCCTCGAGGTCGAGCTCGTCCCGCTCGGCCAGCCGCTCGCAGAACTCGATCACGATCGCGGCCACGTCGACGTCCCCCGCGGGAAGCTCGTCCTTCAGGACGAGCGTCAGCAGCAGGTCGAACGGCCCCTCGAACGCCTCGAGGTCGAGGTCGAGCTCCCCGACGATCACGCCGGGGACGCTAACGAGGCGGTCGGACGCGCTTCTTCGGAATCGCCATAGTCGGGCCACGCTCGCGGCCACGCCCCGTCGGCTCGGACACCCGAGCCCCGCGCCGCCGCTCCCGCCACGGCCGGACGATCTGCCACCAGACGAAGAAGGCGGTTGCGAGCACGAACAGCACCAGTGCGACCCAGAAGTTGAGCCGCTGGCCGCCGAGCTCGTGTGAGGTGTCGATGCGGAGCGTCTCCTCGTACATGCGGAACGCGCAGTAGAGCGAGACGTAGAGCGCGAACAGCGCCGGTGGCCGGATCCGGAAGAAGCGGTCGACGAGCAGCAGGACCCCCGCCGCGAACAGGTTCCAGAGCCCCTCGTACAGGAAGGTCGGGTGGAAGGTCTCGGAGTCGGCGTACTCGGGCGGCCGGTGCTCGATGTCGATCTCGAGCGCCCAGGAGACGTCGGTCGGCTCGCCGAAGAGCTCCTGGTTCCACCAGTTGCCCACCCGGCCGATCGCCTGCGCGACCAGCAGGCCGGGCGCCACCGCATCGGCGAACGCCGCCACGCTGTGCCCGGAGCGGCGCACGATCACGGCTCCGGCCAGGCAGCCGAGCAGGATCCCGCCCCAGACGCCGAGACCGCCCTTCCAGACGGCGAAGACGCCCCACCACTCATCCGGGACCTCGTCCCAGCTCGTGATCACGTGGTAGGCACGCGCGCCGACGATTCCGAAGGCCACGCCCCAGACGGCCACGCGGAGCACCAGGTCCCAGTCGCCTCCGCGCCGAGTCCAGCGCAGGCCGGTGAGGCCGATGCACGCGGCGATGCCGAGGAGCAGCATCAGCCCGTACATGTGCAGCGACAGCGGGCCGAGCTCGAAGACGCCTGAGTCGGGCGACGGGATGGAGGCGAACGGCAGCACGGCCCGGGATTCTGCCCGGGCGCGCCGCTGCCTGCTTCCGAAGTCGCTAGAGCAGGATCTTCAGCGCGATGTCCGGCGGGCAGCCGCGCGCGAGGATGTCGACCGCGAGGTGCAGGTCGATGTCGGGACGGACCGCGATCTTCGCCGCCGCACGCGGCTCGTATCCGGCCCGCTCGAGCTCCTCTGCACGCCACCGCTCGATCCGCTCGGACTCGGTCTCGACGAGGATCTGGAGATCAGTGGACGCCATGTGCATCTAGTTCGGCTCGAACGAGGCGCCGGATCTCCCCATGAAGGGGTAATTACCAAAGCTTCAGAAAGGAAACGCAAACGCAACCTGGGTGAAACGGGCGGAACGCCCGATCTGCGTCCCGCCCGTTCCTCCCGGATCAGACCTGCGTGGCCGGGCGCGGCCGGGCTCGCCGCATCGCCCATGAACAGCGCGAACACTGCACCCAGAGCCAGCAGGATCCCGCCGGTCAACGGAAGCGACGGAAGCTCGACGCCGCTGGAGCCGCCCGAGCTCGCGCCGACCGAGATGGCCCCGAACGTGTGCTGTCTGAGCACCGCCGTAGGTGCCGAAACCGTCGTAGACCTCGTACGACCAGGAGCCCGCGGACGGGAACTTCACCTTGGCCAGGTAGACGCCGGGCTCCTTGGTGGCCTCGGCCGGGAAGGTGGCGCGCTCGCCCCCCTTGCCGGTCAGCGTCAGCGTCGGTGACATGCCGACGAGCGGGGTCTCGCCGTGCTGCAGGATCGTCACCTTCGCGTCCCAGGTCGAGCCGGCCGTCGGATCGCCGGGCGGCGGGCTGACGCCGGCCGTGGCCCAGCCTCCCGCGGACGCGCCGGCGGCCAGGGCGAGCGCGGCGGCCGCGGCGAGCGTCAAGAGCAGCGTGCGCATTGCGACTCCTCTCAGTCGTTTCCCCATCTACACCGCGACCGGCGCCGAGGTTCCCAGGAGGGCTTGGTGGAACGTTGCTCGTCGTCGGGGTGTGCTGCTCGTTCCGAGGCAAGGACGCAGGGAGCGTTCGTATGCGCAGCTATACGGGCGCGACCGAGGACGCCGCATCGGGGCGAGCAGCGCGGCCCGACGGCACAGCGTCGTTTCGCCAAGCCCTCCTACCGCACCGAGCGCGCGATCCGTTCGGCGTCGTCGCGCGAGAGATCCCCTTCCAGTCGCAGGGTGACGGGGCCGCGCGACCACACGAGGGTGTTACGCGCCAGCCGGCCCGGCAAGTCTCCCCCGCCGCTCTCGTTCTCGTAGAAGACCACGTGCGGCTCGCCCTCGATCCAGGCGGCCTTCTCGCCGTTGACCTCCGTGAGCGTGATGCCGCCCTGGTTGCCGCTGACGAGCTTCTCGAAGTGGTACTGCCCCCGGACCTGCGTCAGCAGGAGCCGCGGTCGCTCGGTGTCGCCCCAGACGAAGCTGACCGGCCGCCCGGGCGCGAACCCGGCGACGTACACGCTGTCCGGCTCGCCGAGCTCGTCGCCGCGCGGCTCGAGCAGCCCGGGCACCTGTGTGCGCATCGCACCGAGCGTCGTCCCGTTGCCGAGGTCGAGCGGACCGACCTCGACCTCGGGCAGCTCGTCGACGAGCCGGATCTCGGCGCTGCCGATGCCGAAGAGGTCGAGGATCGCGCTGCGGGCCGGAGGCACGGCGAGCACGGCGCCCATTGCGACGACGAGGGCGGCGACGGCGACGAGCAGCGCCCTCCTGCGCCAGAACGGTGCTCGCTCGGGCTGCGAGATCCGGCGCGCCACGGCCGCGGCAAGATCGGGCTCGACGGGGAAGTCGAGTGCCCGGCCGAGCCCCTGCAGGCGAAGCTCGAGCTCGCTCATGCCTCTCCTCCCAGCTCTGCTCGCAGCCGCTCGAGCGCGCGGGACAGCCTGGACTTGACGGTCCCGCGGCGGACACCGAGCGCCGAAGCGGTCTCCTCCTCGGTCAGCTCGAGGAAGTACCTGCAGCCGATCACGAGCCGGTCGTCCTCACGCAGCCGGTTGACGGCGTCGAGCAGGCCCTCGCGCTCCTCGGCAGCGAGCAGCACACCCTCGGGGGACGGAGCCGCGTCCCCCGAGGGAGCCTCGCCCGCCGCGCGTACGGCCAGCGCCGTCCGGCGACCGGCCGAGCGCCTGCGGTTGCGGGCCTCGTTCGCGACGATCTCGAGCACCCAGGGACGAAACGGCGCCCCGCGTCGGAAGCGGCCGAGCGCGCGATAGGCCTTGACGAACCCGTCCTGGGCCGACTCCTCCGCATCGGCGGCCGAGCCGGTGATCAGGTAGGCAGTTCGGAATGCGATTCCCTGGTGTGCTCGCACGAGCGCCTCATATGCCTGAGCGTCCCCGGCACGGGCACGCTCGACGAGTTCGGATTCTGGAAGTGGTCGGCTCACCACTCGTCTCTTCTACACCGCCTCGCGCGGTAGAGTTCCCGCGTGCACGCGCGCCTCGCCCGGTACGCGATCGAGCCCGACAAGATCGACGACGCCGTCGAAAGCTTCCGTGAGGCAGGTCGCGAGCTCGCCCAGCTGGAGGGCTACGAGGGCGGCCACCTGCTCGTCGACAACGACGAAGGGTCGCTGCTGACGCTCACCCTGTGGAAGGATCGGGCGGCGATGGACAGGAGCGAGGTTCGGGCTGCGGGCCTGCGCCAGCGCGCCGTCCGGACGGTGGACGGCGAAGTGCAGGCGGTCACCTGCTACGAAGTCCCGTTCGACCTGGGCTGAGCCTTCAGCGCAATGCGGTGAGGGCCGCGTCGACGTCGTCCTCCGTGTTGTAGAGGTGGAACGACACGCGCAGACCGCCGGCGCGCACGGCCGCGCGGATTCCGGCGCGCTCGAGCTTCGCAGCACCGTCCTCGACGTCGACGGAGACGATCGCCGAGTCTCCCGGCTCCAGGCCCATCCCGGCCCGGAACCGGTTCGCGAGGGCGACGTCGTGCTCGTGGATCCGCTCGACGCCGATCCGCTCGATCAGCTCGAGCACCGGCGCGGCGCCGACCCAGGAGAACCAGGCCGGCGAGGAGTCGAGTCTCCGGGCCGACTTGGCGAGCCGAAGCGGCGGCCCGTAGTAGTCGCCGAGCGGATTCTCGGCCGCCCACCAGCCGGCGTGGATCGGCACGAGCGACTCCAGCCGTCCCGGACGGACCGCCATCAAGGCGGCGCCGCGCGGAGACATCAGCCACTTGTACGTGTGCGCGACGATGAAGTCGCCGTCGGCGGCGGTGAGCGGAAGCCAGCCGCAGGCCTGCGTCGCGTCGACCAGCACGAGCGCGTCGTGCGCGCGTGCGGCCTCGCCGACGGCCGTGAGGTCGGCGAGCTCGCCGCTCGAGGACTGCACCGCGCTGACCGCGACGAGCGTGGTCTCCGCCTCGACCGCATCGGCGAGCCCGTCGAGCGGCGCGGTTCGCACCTCGACGCCGCGGTGCTCCTGCGCGAGCCACGGAAAGAGGTTCGACGTGAACTCGACCTCCGGGACGAGCACGCTGCGCGCCGTCGGGCAGCGAGGCCGCGATCAGGCCGACGAGCTCGGAGACGGTCGCGCCGGCGGCGACGTCTTCCGGCCGGCAGCCGAGGAGCCGCGCGAAGCTCGTGCGCGCCCTGGCGACCGACTCCGTCCAGCCCTCCCAGCTCGTGCGGCCGCCCTGCCAATCTTCGAGCGCGCTCTGGAGAGCAGCGAAGGCCGGGCGCCGGCGGCAGGCCGTAGCTGGCCGTGTTCAGGTAGGGCCGCTCGGGGCTCCAGAGTCCGTCGAGCTCGCTCGGCGAGAGCACGAGGGAATGTCTACACGAGCGCGGCTTCGCCGAGAAGCTGCTTGACCTCGGCGTAGAAGTCGGCCGACGGCGCCACCCGGTAGCCCGTCCCGAGCTCGAGCCGCTTCGGGCCGAGCGACGTCTCCAGGTCGACGAACACGGGCGCCTCGCCGGGGAAGTCGCGGATCAGGCCCGCCAGCTCGCGGATCACGCCGGCCGGCGCGCGCTGCGCGTCGACGCGCAGGCGCACCTCGCGCCGCTCGGGGATCGCCTCGAAGGCCGAGACCTCGCTCGCGAGCAGCTTCGTCTCGCCCTCCTGCTTGTGGTCGACGCGACCCTTCACGATCAGCACCCGGTCGGGAGCGATCAGCTCGCGCGCGGCCGCGTAGACGGAGTTGAAGACCACGACCTCGGCGCCGCCGGTGACGTCGTCGAGGCGCATGAAGACCATCGGGTCGCCCTTCTTCGTGGTCAGGTGCTTGAGCGCGCCGACGATGCCGCCGACCGTGACGACCTCGCCGTCGCGGCGCCGCTCGACCTCGGCCAGGCCGCAGTCGGTCTTGCGCCGGAGCTGGTCGCGGATCCCCTCGAGCGGGTGCTCGGAGACGTAGAGCCCGAGCGTCTCCTTCTCCCAGCGCAGGCGCTCGGCCTTGTCGTCGGCGATGCTCGGCAGCGGCGGGTGGTGACGCGGCGCTTCGTCGCCCGCCGTGTCCCCGCCCAGCTCCTCGAAGATCGAGCCCTGGCCGGAGAGGCGGTCGGCCAGGTGGCGCTGCCCCCAGCCGAGCGCGTCCTCGAGCGCGGTCAGCATCGCGGTGCGCGAGGAGCCGGTGGAGTCGAGCGCCCCGCACTTGACGAGCGACTCCAGCGCGCGCTTGTTCGCCACGGCCGGGTCGACGCGCTCGGTGAAGTCCCAGATCGACTCGAACGGCCCGCCCTCCTCGCGCGCGGCGATGATCGCGCGGGCCGCCCCCTCGCCCACGTTCTTGACGGCGTTCAGGCCGAAGCGGATCTTGCCCTCGACGACGGCGAAGTCGGTCTGCGAGCAGTTGACGTCGGGCGGCTCGACCTCGATCCCCATCTCGTGGCAGGCGTTGACGTAGAGCGGCACCCGGTCCTTGGTGTTCATCACGGACGAGATCAGCGCGGCCATGTACTCGTGCGGGTGGTTGGCGCGCAGCCAGGCGGTCCGGTAGGCGATCAGCGCGTAGCAGGCGGCGTGGGACTTGTTGAAGGAGTAGTCCTGCGCCTTCTCCATGTCGTCCCAGAGCTGCTTGGCGACGTTCAGCGCGAGGCCGTTGCCCGCGGCCCCCTCGAGGAACTTCTCCTTGAGGGAGGCCATCAGCGCATGGATCTTCTTGGAGATCGCCTTGCGGAGGTCGTCGGCCTCGGCGGGCGAGAACCCGGCGAGCTCCTTGGCGATCTCCATGTACTGCTCCTGGTAGATGCAGATCCCGTAGGTCGGCTTCGTGATCGGCTCGAGCCGCTTGTCCGCGAAGCTCACCGCCTCGCTGCCGGCCTTGCGCTTGGCGTAGACGGGGATGTAGGCCATCGGCCCCGGGCCGGTAGAGGGCGACGAGCGCGATCAGGTCTTCGAACTCGGTGGGCTTGACCTGCCTGAGCGCCTCGCGCATGCCCGAGGACTCGAACTGGAAGACGCCCGCCGACTCCCCGCGCGCGAGCATCTCGTAGGTCTTCCTGTCGTCGAGCGGCAGGTGCTCGATGTCGAGGCCGTCGACGAGCGCGACCGCCTTGTCGATCACGTCGAGGTTGCGCAGTCCGAGGAAGTCCATCTTGAGCAGGCCGAGCGCCTCGACGTCGCCCATCGGGAACTGGGTGACGACCTCCTGGTCGGCGCCCTTCTGCTGCAGCGGGACGTACTCGGTCAGCGGCCGGTCGCCGATCACGACCGCGGCCGCATGGATCGAGTCGGCGCGCACGAGGCCCTCGAGCGGCTTCGCCAGGTCGACGATCTCCTTCACGACCGGGTCGGAGTCGTAGGCCTTGCGCAGCTCGCCACTCGGCTTGAGGCAGTCGTCGAGGTAGACCTTCGGGCCTTCCGGGATCAGCTTCGCGACCTTGTCGACCGTCCCGTACGGGATGTCGAGCACCCGGCCCGCGTCGCGCACGGCCGCGCGGGCCATCATGGTCGAGAAGGTGATGATCTGCGCGACGCGGTCGCGGCCGTACTTCTCGGCGACGTAGTTGATGACGCGGTCGCGCCCCGCGACGGCGAAGTCGATGTCCATGTCGGGCATGGACTTGCGGCCCGGGTTGAGGAAGCGCTCGAACAGCAGGCCGTAGTGGATCGGGTCGACGTCGGTGATCTCGAGGCAGTAGGCGGCGAGCGAGCCGGCGGCGCTGCCTCGCCCGGGGCCGACGCTGATCCCGTTTCGCTTCGCGAAGGCGATGAAGTCCCAGACGATCAGGAAGTAGTCGGCGAAGCCCATCTCGCGGATGGTCTTGAGCTCGAACTGCAGCCGCTCGGAGAGCTCGGGCGTGAGCTTGCCGTAGCGCTTCTCGAGCCCCTTCTCGCACAGCTCGACGAGGTAGTCGAAGGCCTCGCGCCCGTCCGGCACCGGGAACTTCGGCAGGCGCAGAACGCCGAGCTCGATGTCGACGTTCAGGCGCTCGGCGACCTCGAGCGTGCGGGCGAGCGCGTCGGGGTAGCCGGCGAAGTCGGCGGCCATCTCGGCCGGGGTCTTGAAGTAGAACTGGTCGGTGTCGAACTTCCAGCGGTTCGGGTTCTTGAGCGAGTCGCCGGACTGGACGCAGAGGAGCGCCTCGTGGGCCCGCGCATCCTCGTGCCGGAGGTAGTGGACGTCGCCGGTCGCGACGAGCGGCAGCTTCGACTCGCGCGCGAGCTCGGCGAGGAACGGGTTGATCCGCGCCTGCTCGGCGAGGCCGGCGTTCTGCATCTCGACGTAGACGCTGTCGCGGCCGAAGATCTGCGCGATCCGGTCGAGCTCGGCCTGCGCGTCCTTGGCGCGGTTCTCCTCGAGCGCCTTGCAGACGCGCCCGGAGAGGCAGCCCGAGAGGGCGACGAGGCCCTTCGCGTGGGTCTCGAGCGACTCCCAGTCGACGCGCGGCTTGTAGTAGTAGCCCTCGAGGTAGCCCGCCGACGCGAGCTTGATCAGGTTGCCGTAGCCCTCGTTCGACTCGGCCAGGAGTGTCAGATGCGCGTACCCCTTCGTCTGCGCGCGCCGGTCGTCGCAGACGTAGACCTCGCAGCCGATCAGCGGCTTGACGCCGTGCTTGGCCGTCTCGCGGTAGAGCTCGACCGCGCCGGCCAAGCGAGCCGTGGTCAGTGAGCCCGACGGCGGGCATCTCGAGCTCGGCCGCGCGGGCGGCCAGACCGGGGATCCGGCAGGCGCCGTCGAGGATCGAGTACTCGCTGTGGACGTGGAGGTGGACGAACTCGGAGGGCACGGACGGCCCATTGTAGGAGGGCCTCAGGATGGCCCCGGGTCGGCCTCCCGGCGCTCGATCTTGGTGACGCGCGACCCTTCTCGCTCGAGCGCGCGCACCGCGCGCGCGACCGCATCGGCGAAGTCGCGACCGCTCTCTTCGCGGTCCAGGCTCCGCCCGTCCGCGAGGGTGACGCGGATGCGATGCGCGGCCGGCTCGCCCGGCGTAGCGCCCGTTCCCGCCATGCGCCGGAGGACCGGTTGGAGCAGCGTCGTGAGCAGCCCGAGGACGGCCAGCGCACCCAGCGCGCGGTAGTAGCCGGTCGCCTCGATCTCGCCCCAGGCGGCGACCGACGCCATGGCCGCAAGGACGAGCGCGAGCACGATCCCGGCCGCGTAGAGCCCGCGGACCGAGGTCGAGTCGTCCGCCTTCCGACGGGCTGTGGTGGCAGCCGCCTGGGCACCCGCGACGGCGAAGACCGACGCGGTGAGCGCGGACTTCCACAGCGTCTCGGGCTCGTCGTCCCAGTCCACCCAGAGCAGGACGAGCACGAGCACGAACCCGAGCGCGGAGACGGCAAGCGACGCCCACGCCAGCCCGAGGAACCGGCCCCGGTCGAGCAGCACGCCGGCAGGGAGCGCCAGCAGGCTGAAGAACGACAGCGTCGCGGTGCTGCCCAGGACGCGGGCGGCGGTCTCGTCGAACTCGCTGAACAGGAGGATCCCGATCGCGAGCGCCGCCGTCGCGCACATCGACGCCAGCAGCGCGAGCAGGAAGATCCGGCGCAGGGAGGAGAGCTCCACGAAGGAGACTATGTTCGCTGCGCTCGCGTCCTACGCCTCCTCTCTCGGGCAGGCCGGGGTGGGGTGTCCTCGAGCGCCGGGGCCGGGTGCCCGTTCTCGATCCGCAGTCGCTCGATCGTCTCCGAAGCCGCCTCGCGGGAGGCCGGGAACTCCTCTCCCACGCGTTCGCAGAGCGCCGCTGCGAGCGCGTAGACCTGGCGGACCGTCGGAGGTGTGGTGCGGGCTTCCACGGCCCTCATGCAAGCACCAGCGGCCGCACGCGACTGTCACGACTCTGTGCCGATTCTGTAACCGGCCCTCCGAGTAGCATCGCGGGTCGTGCGAGCACTGGCAGAGAGAGCCCGGCGCGGGGTCCTGGCCCCGGCGCGCCTCGAAATCGACTTCCTCCTCCTCGTCGGAGTGCTCCTGGCATGGCAGGCGGTGCGCATCCCGCTCGAGGGCTCGACGTCGACCGCCCTCGACAATGCCCGCGCCCTGCTCGACGTGGAGCGTGCCCTCCACCTCGACGTCGAAGGCTCGTTCATCGAGGCGGGACGCGACGGGCGGGCGAGCGAGCTCCTCGTCTTCACCTACCAGCACATCCATCTGCCGATGCTGCTCGGCTTCCTCGCGCTCGCACGGCTCGCGGCCCCGGCCAGGTATCCGCTCATCCGGCTGACGCTCTTCCTCTCGTACATCCCGGCCGCGCTGCTGATCGGCCTGATCCCGGTCGCGCCGCCCCGCTGGCTGCCCGAGCTCGGCAGCCCCGGCCCGCCCACCGACGCCGAGCTGACCGCGACCACCGCCGAGCTGCTCCAGAACTCCACGGCTGCCATAGCGAGCCAGCACTTCGGCTACGCGTTCTTGATCGCCGCCGGGTCGCTCTGGCTGTGGCCTAGCTCACACCTCGCCCGAGCCGCTGCCCTCTACCCCGCGCTCATCTTCGTCGTCGTCCTCGGCACGGCGAACCACTACGTGCTCGACTGCGTCATCGGCGCATTGACGATCTGCCTCGGCGCCGCCGCCACGACCCTGGTCGCCAGGGGCATCCCCCGACCGCTCCTGCGGCCGGCCCCGACAGCGACCGCCGTCCCGCTCGTGGGGGTGGCCGTCGTGCTCGGAGTGGCCGGAATCATCACGGCGTCCATCGCGGCGCTCGCGATCGTGGCCGCAACCGGTATCGCCCGCGTGCTGAGGCCTGGTCGCAAAGCGCTCGCCGATCGCGCCTGACAATGCGCGTCCGCCCGCTGCAGCGCCTCGTCGACTCGACCGCCTTCAACACGGCGATCATCAGCGTGATCGTCGCGAACGCGGTCGTGCTCGGCCTGCAGACCTACCCTGGGGTCGTCGACCGACACGGCGACACGCTCGACCTTCTCAACGCCCTCTTTCTCGGCATCTTCGTGGTCGAGCTGGTGCTGCGCCTCGCCTCGTACGGCCGCCGGCCGCAGGACTTCTTCAAGAGCGGCTGGAACGTCTTCGACTTCGTGGTGATCACGGCCGCGTTCGTGCCGCTCGTCCGCGAAAGCTCGACCCTCTTGCGGATCGCGCGGCTGGCCCGCGTGGTTCGGGTCGTGCGCCTGCTCCCGGACGTGAGGGTGCTGATGGTCGGCGTGTTCCGCTCGCTGCCGCCGCTGCTCAGCATGGCGCTGCTGACGACCGTGATCCTGTTCGTCTACGGAATGGTCGGCTGGCTGCTCTTCGCGGACGACCTCCCGGACGAGTGGGGCACGATCGGCGACGCGATGCTGACCATGTTCGTCCTGCTCACGCTCGAGAACTTCCCCGCCTACATGGAGCGGGGCATGGACGTGCACTCGTGGTCGTGGATCTTCTTCGTCAGCTTCGTGCTGGTGGCGGCCTTCATCGTCCTGAACGTCCTGATCGGGATCGTGCTGAACTCGATGGAGGAGGCGCGGGAGATCGAGCGCCGCCGCGCACTGGGGATCTCGGTCGGCGAGGGGCCGCCGGCGCCGGTCGCCGAGCGCATCGCAGATCCTCCGCGCCGCGCTCGACGAGCTCGAGCAGGAGCTCGCGGCCCCCAAGCCCGAGCGTTGACCCGACGCGCCTCGCGCGCGATGCTCGGCACTGGAGGATGGCGATCGAGATCAAAGTGGTCTCTGGGTATGCCGAGCTCGAGCGCTGGGTGGAGGCGCGTAACGAGGTCGTCATCCCCGACGACGCCGACACGGTGGCGCTCAAGGTGCTCCAGCGAGCGAGTCAGGACGGCCGCCTCGACCTGATCGCCTACGACGACGGCGAGGTCGTCGGCACCGGGCTGCTCGCCGGCGATCTGGGCACAAGCCGTGCAAGTCACCCGTACGTCGAAGTGATGGTTCCGGACCGGCATCGCGGCCGCGGCGTCGGCACGGCGCTCCTGCGAGAGTTCTCCGATCGGCTCAGGCAGCGCGGCAAGGAGGGTCTTCAGGTCGAGGCGCGCTCCGACGACGCCTACTCGCTCGGCTACCTGCAACGGCGCGGCTTCGTCGAGGTCGACCGCTGGACGCAGCTGTTCCTCGAGCTCGACACGCACGTTCCGGTCGACCCCGAACTGCCGGTGGATGTGGAGATCGCGTGGCTCTCCGACCGGCCCGACCTGGTTGAAGCCATGTTCGCCCTGGCCGTTGCGACCGGACGCGACCAGACCGGCAGCCTTCACGCGTGGCAGGTCTACGAGCTCGGCGACCCTCGCACTCGGCTCGACCTCACCGCGATCGCCGTCGCCGAGGACGAAGTGATCGGGTACACAACGTTCCTCCATTTCGCCGAGGAGCGGAAAGGCTCGAATCGAGTGCTGACCCTTCTCCCCGCCTGGCACGAGCAGGGGATCGGCGAGGCCCTGACTCGGGCACAGATCGCGGGCGCGAAAGGAGCAGGGCTGGCGACGTTGTTCGTCTGGGCGCGACCCGGAGAGCAGCACGACCTGTACGAGTCGCTCGGCTACGAGCCGCGGACGGCGAGCATCGACTTCCAAGGCCCGCTGCTGTGACGATCGAGATCCGCACCGTGTCCGGCTACGGCGACCTCGAGCGCTGGGCGGCGACGCGCAACGAGGTCGCGCCCGACGACCCCGACGATCCGGCGATGCTGGCGCTCATCCGCGCGAGCGAGCTCGACCACGTCAACCTGCTCGCGTACGAGGGCGACGAGGTGGTCGGCACCGGGATGCTCGCCGCCGACCCGAACTCGCTCGAGTCCACTCACCCCTACGTCGAGGTGATGGTGCCCGACCGCTATCGCGGACAGGGGGTCGGCACGGCGCTCTTGACGGAGCTCTCCGAGCGCGTCCGCCGGCTCGGCAAGGAGGGCCTGCACGTCGAGGCGCGCGAGCAGGACGCCTACTCGGTCGAGTACCTCACACGGCGCGGCTTCGTCGAGCGCGACCGCGCCGACCAGCTCGTGCTCGAGCTCGACGGCTGGGAGCCGAGCGAGCGCGTCTCGCCCGACGGCGTGTCCGTCGTGTGGCTGGGCAGACCGTCCCGACCTCGTGCAGGCGATGTTCGCGGTCGCGGCGGAGACCTACCCGGAGCTCGGCGGGCCGATCTCCAAGCAGGCCGGCACGCTCAACGAGTGGCAGGTCTACGAGCTGAGCGATCCGCACGTCGCGCTCGACCTGGCGGCGGTCGCCGTCGCAGGCGAGGAGGTCGTCGGCTTCGGGACGCTGCTCGACATCGGCGACGGCAAGGTCGGCGTCCACCGGATCACCGTCGTGCTCCCGGCGCTGGCGTGGGCGAGGCGTGGGCTCCGCTCTGACGCTGAGCCAGATCGCGGCGGCGAAGCAAGCCTCCTACGAGCGGCTCGAGGCGTGGGTGTGGACCGATCTGCAGAAGCGGCTCTACCGGGCCTCGGCTACGAGCGGCGCGGCGCGAGCATCGACTTCTTCGGACCGTTGCTGCAGTCTTCATAGCTTGCGGCACCTCGTCGCCCTGCTCGTCCTCGCCCTCGCCGCGGCCGTCGTCGCCGCGGGCGCGCAGCCTGCGCACGAGGGCGCTTTCACGCTCCGCGGCACGGTCACGTACGTCGTCGACGGCGACTCGCTGCAGGTCCGGCTCGACAACGGCCGCCGCGAGCGCGTCCGGCTGATCGGCATCGACACGCCCGAGCGCGGCGGCTGCCTGGCCGGCCGCGCGACGGGAGAGGCGCGCAGGCTCGCCGACGGCGAGCGGGTCTTCCTGCTCGGCGACGCGACCCAGGACACCCGCGACCGCTACGGCCGGCTGCTCGCCTACGCCTGGGTGGACGGGCGCGACCTCGGCTACCGGCTGGTCTCGGCAGGCCTGGCGCGCGTCTACGTCTACGACCGGCCCTTCAACCGCCTGAGCGCCTACCGCCGCGCCGAGTCGCTCGGGCGCGCCCGACCGCAGAACGTCTGGCGCGGCTGCGCCGGCTAGCTCACCAGAGCACCGACGTCATCCGCTGACTCACGGGCTCGACGTCGATCCCGTACACCGAGCGGTCGCGGGGGCTGAACTGCTGCACGCGGCCCTGGTCGTCGCGCCGCACGACGTGGATCCCGAAGTGGCGTCGCCGCCCGTTGCCGATCAGCCGCCTGCCGGCCCGCCGGAAGTTCCAGGAGCACTCGTCGAAATTGACCATCCGCCGCAGGTTGGGGTCGCCCTCGATGATCGCGCGGATCTCGCGCTCCTGCTCGTCCCGGTCGCGAGGGACGTCACGCGCGCTCTCGTACGTCTTCGTCATCGGGCCCCAGTTCTCGACGAAGTCGGCGCGCGCGACCGTGACCTCGCCGCGCTGGGTGCTCCGCCGCAGCCAGTCGCGGAAGGTCGCCTCCGCAATCGCGGGGTACTTCGCGGCCAGCCGACGAGCGAGCTCACGGTCGTCGACTCGATCGGCGGCGGGGAACTCGAGCCAGTAGGTGTCGGCGAGGCCCTCGACGATCGCGCCGCGGCCGGACGCCTCGACAGGCCCGTAGTACTGCGCCTCCTTGGGCGCGTGGATCAGCGCGGAGCCGCCGAAAGCGGTCCGCAGGGCGTTCAGCATCTCGGTGTCGCGACCGACGTCGCAGCCGCGGATGAAGATCCGCGTCCAGCCGTCCACGCCCTCGTCCTCGCCCAGCGGCTCCAGGCGCTCGGCCTGTCCGCCGCCGCGGTCGTAGCCGGCGGGCGTGACGGCCTGCGCGAGCTCGAAGCCGAAGAAGCCCGCCTGGCCGCGCCGGGTCATGCGGAAGCTCAGGAACCCGGAGCGGTTGGCGTGCGAGACGACGTAGATCGTGCCGAGGCCCGGCACCGGCTCGCCGCGACGCTTGAACGGGCGCGCCCGCGCGCGGATCCAGTCGAGCACCTCCTCGAGGCTCCCGCGCGTGAAGACGTGGTCGCGCCCGACCCGCTCGCGGTAGACGACGCCCGCCTGGCGGTAGAACTGGTTGCGTGCGCCTCGCGGCTCGGCGGCGCCCATCACGAACGCGAAGTCCTGGTCGCGCCGACCCGGGATGCTCTGGTCGGTGATGTTCCCCTGGCGGGCCCGAGTGGCCGCCTCGGTGAGCCACGCCTCGGTGCCCCGCGTCAGCTCCTCCCAGGTGCGGCGGCGCCCCGGGGTGTTGCGAATGGACGGCGGCGGGTTCCGGATCCACATGCCCGCGGTGAGCGTGTCCAGGTTGGGCAGGTTCCCGGGCGTCCGGCCGAGCTCGGAGCTCGTCCCCGCGTGGCGCAGAGCCGGGATCATCAGCGACCGCAGCACGGTCAGGTAGTCCGCCGCGCCCTGCTCCGTGTTCGTCCGGTGGAGAACGAACAGCAGCGCCGTCCAGTCGAAGTCGATGTAGTCGGCGCCGCGCTGGTACGTCCGCCAGCCGCCGGCCGGCCGCGCGACCCCGGTGCGGGCGTAGCGGCGCAGCACCTCCTGGACCGACCGATGGAGCTGGCCCAGCTGACGGTCTCGCTCGCGCGTCTCGAGGGCAGGCCCAGGCGAGAGGTGCCCTCCCTCACGCGCGAGCATGCGTCCGACGGCTGCGTTGCCGATCGTGCGCTGGAGCGCGAGCACGGCTGCGGGCACGGCTACAGCGGCGGGTGTCGCCGGCGCGCCGGCCGCAGTGCGCGGGGCGACGTCCCGCTCCTCCGACGCGTGTGCCCGGTCGGTCACGCGGTTCGCCTCCTCCCGCGACGGTAGAGCCCTACGCGGGCGAGGTCAACCGCTGCGCGACGCCGAGCGGGCGGACGCCGAGAGCCAGGCCGCCCTGGCTGCGCGCATCTGCTCCTCCAGCTCGGCGAGCAGCGAATGGAGCTCGCCGAGATCCCGCCGCAGCTCGCTGACCTCACGGAAGGTCGATCCGATCTCGGCCAGCGGGCCCCGGGGTCGGAATCGAGCCGCGCCAAGCCGCGCCTCCCCGCGCCGCAGCTCCGCACCGAGGATCAGCGAGCAGCCACGCGCCTCCTCCGTGAGCTTGCGCAGCTCCGCCTCGGTCCCGGGCCTCTCCGACGCCAGCGCAACCCTCAACCGATCCTTGAGCACGGCATCGAGCTCGAGCCAGGGCTTCGCCTCGTCACGGGGCTGTTCGGCGGGTGCGATCCGGCGGCGGCGGCGCATCGGAGCTTCGACGCTAACGTGGCGAGCGCATGCCCGCAGCGACTACTGCCCAGGAAACGCTCGACGTCCTCGCCGCCCGCTTCGGCTTCGACTCCTTCCGCCCCGGCCAGCAGCAGGTCGTCGAGGCGCTGCTCGCCGGCCGCTCGGCGCTGGCGGTCTTCCCGACCGGCGCCGGCAAGAGCCTCTGCTACCAGCTCCCGGCGCTGCTGCTCGACGGCGTCACGGTCGTCGTCTCGCCGCTGATCGCGCTGATGAAGGACCAGATCGACTTCCTCGCCCGCCAGGGCGTCGACGCCGCCCGCCTCGACTCGAGCCTCGACGCGGACGAGGCCCGCGACGTCTCGGACCGGCTCCGCGACGGGCACCCTGAAGCTCCTCTACGTCGCCCCGGAGCGGTTCAACAACGAGCGCTTCCTCGCCCAGCTCGACGCGACGCAGGATCGCGCTCTTCGCCGTCGACGAGGCGCATTGCATCTCGGAGTGGGGCCACAACTTCCGGCCCGACTACCTGAAGCTCGCCGTCCGCGCCCGCGAGCTGGGAGCCGAGCGCGTGCTCGCCCTGACCGCCACGGCCACGCCCGCGGTGGTCGCCGACATCCGCGACGGCTTCGGGATCGAGGAGGCCGACGCCGTCGTCACCGGCTTCTACCGGCCGAACCTGACCATGCTGACCACGCCCGCTCCGCGCCGACGCGCGCGACGCAGCTGCTGATCGACCGGCTGCGCGAGCGCCCGCCCGGCTCGACGATCGTCTACGTGACGCTCCAGCGCACGGCCCTGCGCGTCGCCGTCGCTCCTCGCCGCGGCGGGGCTCCCCGCCCGGCCGTACCACGCCGGCCTGAGCACGGAGGAGCGCGTCGCGGTGCAGGACTGGTGGACGGCGATCGGACCGGAACGTCGTCGTCGCCACGATCGCCTTCGGCATGGGCATCGACAAGGCCGACGTCCGCTACGTCTACCACTTCAACCTGCCCGAAGGGCCTCGAGTCGTACTCGCAGGAGATCGGCCGCGCCGGCCGCGACGGCGCGCCGAGCATCTGCGAGCTGTTCGCGTGCCCCGACGACGTCCCGACGCTCGAGAACTTCGCCTTCGGCGACACGCCGACGCGCGAGGCGCATCGCCGCCCTGCTCGACGAGGTCTTCGCCCACGACGTCGGGGCAGCAGTTCGCCGTCGCCGAGTACGAGCTCTCCGCGCGCTACGACGTGCGCACGCTCGTCCTGAAGACGATCCTGACCTACCTCGAGCTCGACGGCTTCCTCAGGCAGGGAACGCCGTTCTACGCCGGCTACAGCCTCCGGCCCACGACCGGGGAGCTGGACGACGTCTTCGCCGGCGTTCGACCCGGCGCGCGCCGACTTCCTGCGCCGCGTCGTCGCGACCGGCAAGACGAGCCGAATCTGGACGAGCATCGACCCCGAGCAGGCAGCCGCCGCGCTCGGCGAGGAGCGAAGCCGGATCGTCGCCGCGCTCGGCTACCTCGAGCAGCAGCGCCTCGTCGAGCTGAAGCCGGCCGACGCCCGCCAGCGCTACACCGTGCTCGAGCGCCCCGACTCGCTCGGCGACGTGGTCGACCGCCTGGTCGAGCGCTTCGACCGGCGCGAGCAGGCCGAGACCGAGCGGATCCAGCGCGTCGTCTCGCTCGTCACCCACGAGGGCTGCCAGGTCGCGGCGCTCGTCGGCTACTTCGGCGAGACGCGCGCGGAGCCCTGCGGCCACTGCAGCTTCTGCCTCGGCGGCGAGGCGCAGCGTCTACCCGAGCCGGCGGCGCTGCCCGCGCTCGACACGGTCGTCGACGCGAGCCGCGCTCGGCGCGCTCCAGAGCCGCGAACCCGGAGGCCCTCCGCGAACCGCGGCAGCGCGCACGCTTCCTCTGCGGACTCACGAGCCCGGCGACGACCCGCGCGAAGCTGACCCGCGATCCGCTCTTCGGCGCCGCCGCCGACCACCGCTTCGCCGAGGTGCTCGACTGGTGCGAACGGTGACCGCTCTAGCGGCCGAAGCGGCCCCGGCCGAAGTAGCCGAGCAGGGCCAGCACGATCAGGATGATGATGATGATCCAGAGCAGCGACAAGTGATCCTTTCGTTGGGGAGGTCGCGACTCTAAGGCGAGCCGACCCTCGCTTGCCACGGGGTACCGCTTAGCGTCTCACGGACGCACGCTCGACCAGCGCACACAGCGCGTTCGCAAGCCGCATCTGCTCGACCGTGCGGCAGTTCGCGTCGAGCAGCCGCGGGCTCGCGACGAGGTACGCGAGGCACTTCGCGCGCGAGATCGCGACGTTCAGCCGGTTGCGCGAGAAGAGGAAGTCGAGGCCGCGCGGGACGTCCTCGCCGCTCGAGCTCGCCATCGAGTAGAAGACGACCGCGGCCTGCTGGCCCTGGAACTTGTCGACCGTGCCGATCCGGATCCGCTGGTCCGGGATCGCCTGCGCGCAGGCAGCGGACGTGCGCGTTGTACGGCGCGACGACGATGAAGTCCTCCGGCTCGAGCGACGCGCTCGCCGTGCTCGTCGACGTACGCCGTCCCGAGCAGCCGCTCGATCTCGTCGCGCACGAACGCCGCCTCCTCCGGCGACGACTGCGCGGTGCCCCGCGTGCTCGACCGGCAGGAAGCGGATCCCGTTGCCCGTCCGCCACCGACCGCGCTCGAGCAGACCTCCGCCGGCTCGAGCCGGCCCTCGTAGAACGTCTCCGAGATGAAGGCGTTCACCTCCGGCCGCATCCGCCACGTCTGCTCGAGGAAGAGCCCCATCCCCGGCCGCACCGTCTCGTCGTCGCCGAGCAGGTGCGCGAGCACCGACGCGTTCGCTCCCGGGCGGGTGCGTGCCCTGCGAGACCTGCGGGAGCTGGTTCGGGTCGCCGAGCAGGACGAGGTTCCGCGCCGCCGTCCCGACCGCGAGCGCGTCGGCGAGCGCGAACTGCCCGCCCTCGTCGACGAACAGCGTGTCCACGTGCCGGTCGAGCTCCTCGCGCGAGAAGAGGAACGACGTGCCGGCGAGCAGCTGGAGCTCGTCGTCGAGCATCTCCGCGTTGCTCGTCGGTGCTCTCGACGAGACCGCGGCCCTCGAAGCGCGAGCCGTCGCTGCCGCCGCACTTCTTGCAGCCCCGTGAACGTGTAGCCCTGCTCGATCGCCGCCTCCTCGACGTCCTCGAGGAACTTGTGGATCGCCTTGTGGCTGAGCGCGGTCACGCCGACGCGCTGGCCGGCCTGCATCAGCGCGATCGCCATCCGCGCGCCGTTCCACGTCTTGCCCGAGCCGGGCGGGCCCTGGACGAACAGGTAGCTGCCGTCGAGGCTGAGCGCGGCCTCGGCGAGCGTCCCGTCGAGGCGCGCGCGCGGCGGCCGCCGCTCGAGAATCGCCGACGAGCGCCGGGTAGTCGCGCCTGGCTCTTCGCGAAGCGGAGGACGGCGTCGCGCTGCACCCAGGTCGGGAGCGGCTGCGGCGGGATCAGCGCCTCGCGGCAGCGGCTCGTCCGCGCGCTTCGTCGCCGCGCCGGAGCGTGACGGTGCCGTGCTCGTCGTCGACCTGCGACGTCGTAGTCCTTCTCGGTCGCGGGGTCGACTGCCGACGCCGCCGATCTTGTGCTCCTGCGGCGGGGAACGCGAACGTGTAGACGAGCGACTGCTTGACCGGCTCGGGCTCGCCGACGAGCTCGAGGCCGCCGATCGTGTCGCCGTCGTCGATCAGCTCCTCCTCGTCGAGCGAGAGGTGGTGGAAGTACTCCCACCACTGCGGCCTCTCCTCGCGCCGGTGGTACTCGAGCAGGTGCGCGAGCAGCCAGCGCGGTCGCCCTCCTCGCGCCGTCGAGCAGCGCGTCGCGGACGCGCTCGCGCTCGCCGAGCCGCTCCGTCGCCTCCTCGCTCCGCTCGCGCTGCTCGGGCGGCAGCGCGCCACGGCAGCTCGGCCGGCCGCTGCTCGAGCAGCCAGCGGTGCAGCTCGTAGAGCGAGCGGCAGTCCTCCTCGTTGTAGGCGCGGATCCCCTCGAGCAGCGAGTCGTCGCCGGTCTCGAGCCACTCCTCGAAGGCGACGACCGACTCGCTGCCGCCGCGACGACGTCGGCCGTGCGCTCGAACCCGTACAGCTCCTCGACGTTCTTGATCGAGTAGCTCGGGATCGACGCGCGGAGCGCCTGGCGCGTGACGCGGTAGAGGTCGACGAGCACCTCGCCGCGGAGCAGGTCGTCGATCTCGTCCTCGCGCGTGCCGTGCTCGCCCATCAGGCGCTGAGCGCGGTGCGCTCGTACGGCGCGTAGTGGTAGACGTGCATGCCCGGGAAGCGGCGGCGGCGCTCGACGATGCAGGTCGATCGAGCCGCTCGAAGCGCGGCCTTCTCCTCGTCGCGGTCGCGCGCCCAGATGCAGTCGTAGCGCGGCTCGCCGTCCTCGTCGAGGTAGACCCAGCCGAACAGGTACTCGAGCCCGCGGGCCGGCTCGAACCAGGGGTGGCCCTCGAGGTCGAGCCAGACGTCGCCCGGCGACGGCTCGGGCATGAGCGCGAAGCCGCGGTCGGGCTCGAGCGGCGAGCAGGTCGACCCGGTGCTCGCCCGTCCGCCGGTGGTGGAGCTGGAGCTCGGCCTGGTGGCGGATGCCCTCGAAGGTCGTCGGGCGCATCTTCGTGACCTTCGTGCCGGGCTGGCGCTGTCGCCGAGCGCCGTCGAGCGTCGTCGATCCCGCGCGGCGGTGAGCCGCTCGACCTGGCGCCGCGAGATCGCCGGCGACGAGCGTCAGGTGGTCGTCGGCCTCCCACCGCTCCTTGCAGAGGCGCGAGGAAGTCGCAGAGCCCGCAGTGCTCGACCGGGTACGGGTAGGTCGGCGGCCGGTTCGTCGACGACGTCGAGGAAGCGGTCGCGCGAGCCGCCGGTAGTAGGCGAGGTAGTCGTCGGGCCGGAAGGTCTCGTGCTCGCCGGTCCCGCTGACGACGTGCATCGCCGCGCGGCATGCGCCCCTGGATGCGCGCGATCTGCTCGGTGTAGAAGCAGAGCTGGAGCACGTGCGCCGGCTTCGCGTGCCGCGCGAGCTTCGTGTCGAGCGCCTCGTAGGAGCCGTCCGGCTGCCGCATCGAGGAAGTCCGCGAGCCCGCGCCAGCCGTCGTGCGACGAAGGTCGGCCTGGTAGACGACGGGCGCGCCGGCCGCGCATCGCCTCCTCGGTGGCGCGCGGCGGCGGCGTCCCAGCCGATCTCCCAGGGCTCGTCGATCCGAACGACGCGCGCTCGCCGAGCGAGGCGAGGTACGCGGCCTCGTGCTCGTCGCCCTTGCGCCGGATCAGGTCGGCGTGCGCGTTCACGCCGGAACGGCTTCTCGAGCTCCCCGCGCGCGACGGCGACCTGCAGCGACGTCAGGTGCGGGCAGGCGAGGAACGCCGTCAGGTCCGACGGCGAGAACAACAGCCGGCCGCGGTCGTCCACGCGCACGCACCGGAATCATGCGTGGTGGACGCCCGTCTTACGCGAAGTCCGCGAGGAGAAACGTCTTCACGGCACCGGCCCGCGCGAGACGCCGGTCGGCGGTGACGAGCGGCAGCCCCAGGTCGAGCGCAGTCGCCGCAATGAGGGCATCGCCGGGCCGGCGCAAGCGGCGCCGAGCCAGCAGCTCGCCGGCCGTGCTCGCCGTCTCCACGTCCGGTGGAACGACACCGACCGCGGGGCTACGCAGGAACGCATCGAAGACCGCCACCGCAGCGGCCCCGCGGCGATGCGCTCCGGCGAAGAACTCCGCCGCGCTGATCGTGCTCACCAGGCAGCCGACCTCCCCGTTATCGACGAGGTCGAACAGCGGGCCGCACGCCCGCACGAGCCGAGGATCGCCTCCCCCTTCGAGACGGAAGATGAGCGGCGCGGTATCGGCCACGAATGCGCCCTGCCCGAAGGCGCGAACTGCCTCTACGAGCCCGGCTCGTCCGGCCACCGGCCCCGAAGCTCGTCGACGTATGCCTGCGGGTCGGACCCAAATGCACCGCGCAGAGGGTTGTCCTCGGACTCGAGAAACTCGCGCCAGCCGGCTCGCGGAGCGCCGCCCACGCGTTCCACCAGCAGGACTCCGGGCGCAGCCGGCACCGTCACGACGAGGTCGCCGGGCTCGATTCCCGCCGCCCGACGCACCTTCGCCGGCAGCACGATCTGCCCGTTCCGGCTGACCTTCGTCGGCGCCGGCCGTTTCGCCGAGTTGAGCATCTCCCGCCAGCGTGCCACGTCGCTCCTTTCCTGAATGTTGTAGCTTCGAGTCAACTTTACAACAGAAGTAGGTCATCAGGAAGATCCCGGGGCCGCCGAGCGTCCTGGAGGTAAAGGTGCGACCATGGTGACGGGAGACGAATGCGGATGAGGGCGAAGGCGTGGAAGCGCGGGCTCGCTGCAGTCGCCGTCACGGCGCTCCTGGTCGCGGCCGGAGTGCTCGTCTGGACGCAGTCGAGCGGCGAGCGTTCTCCTCTCGGCGCCCTGCAGTCGTCGTCGAACGAGCCGCTCACGATCCAGATGGACGACGGCGTCCCGCGCTTCATGACGGGGACGGTCTCCGTCGCGGGCGAGACGCCGACCGAGCGCTCGTACGCCTACCTCGATCGCCACAGCGAGCTCTACGCGCTCGACGAGCCGCAGAGGGAGCTCGAGGTCGTCGAGGTGGAATCGGGCCCCGGCGGCCAGCACGTCCATCTCCAGCAGCAGCAGGACGACGTGCCGGTCTACGGCGGCGAGCTCGTCGTCCACCTGGAGGGCGACGAGGTGGTCTCGACCGGCGGCACGTACCTCGCCGAGGTCCCGAAGCTCGAGCCCGAGCTCGGCGCCGAGCAGGCGCTCGACCGTGCCCGCGAGGCGGCCGGCGTGAAGGAGGCCCCGAGACGAAGCCGGAGCTGACCTACTTCGACGCCGACCTGCTGATGACGCCGAAGGAGCGCGAGGCGAGCGGCCTGGACGGCGAGACTCACCTGGCCTGGAAGGTCGACCTCGGCGTGCGGCGCACGTTCGTCGACGCGAAGACCGGCGAGGTCCTCCTCTCGTACGACAACATCCAGACTCACGCGGCCGCGAAGAACATCGGCATCGGGACCGCGAACGGCCGCTCGGCTGTCGGCGAGGGTCTCTTCCCCTGCAACATCCAGGGGGCGTCTCTCTGGTTCGCAAACGGCGCCTGGGCCGGCTCGCCGGACGCGGAAGGCCTCGCCGCGCACGGCTTCGCCAACCAGATCTACGACTACTTCTACAACACCTTCCACCGGCACTCGTTCGACGAGCGCGACACGCCACTGGTGTTCACCCTCGACTACCTCGGGCCGTCGCCGCTCAACGGAGGGAATGCCGCCTGGATCCCGATCTGCCAGCAGATCTTCGTCAACGACAACATGGCGACGCTGGACCTGATGGCGCACGAGTTCACGCACGGCGTCATCGAGCACGCCGTCACAGGCGGACTCCAGTACCTGTTCCAGTCAGGTGCTCTCAACGAGAGCCTGGCGGACACCTACGCCATGCTGATCGACACGGCGAACTGGACGTTCCTCGAGCGTCCCGGAGTCGACCCGTCGCGCGACATCAGCAACCCGCCGGCCTTCAGCCAGCCGGACAAGATGCCCGTCGTCACATTCGCCGCGAACCAGGACAGCGGCGGCGTCCACACGAACAGCGGCATCCCGAACAAGGCGGCGTACCTGCTCATGCAGGGCGGCTACCACAACGACCGCGTCGTCCAGGCGATCGGCCGCCAGAAGGCCGCGCTCCTCTACTACGAGGTGCTCGACAACTGGCTGTTCACGACGGCGAACCTGAGCGACTTCCGCAACTCGATGGTCTCCGCCTCGTCGCAGTGGTCGAACATCGGCCGCAACGGCTTCACGGCGGCCGACGCCTGCCGGGTGAGTAACGCGTTCGCAGCCGTGGCGCTGCCGTCGGGCGACGCCGACTGCGACGGGAACCCCGACGGAACCGATCCGGACGGCGACAACGACGGAGTCGCGGACGCCACGGACAACTGCGACTTCCTGGCCAACCCCGGCCAGCAGGCCTCGGATTCAGACGGCACGGGCAACGCCTGTGACACCGACGACGACGACGACACGCTTCTGGACGCCAAGGACAACTGCGCGCAGGCCGCGAACCTCGACCAGAAGGACACCGACACGGACGGCCTCGGGGATGCCTGCGACTCGACGCCCACCGGCGACTCCGACTTCGACGGCGCCGACAACGCGACCGACAACTGCCCCGGCCTCCCCAACCCGAGCCAGGTCGACACCGACGGCGACAAGAAGGGCAACGCCTGCGACCCGGACGACGACGACGACGGCATCGTCGACAACGGCGACAACTGCCACCTGAAGGCGAACAAGGACCAGAAGGACACGGACAAAGACGGCGCCGGCGACGTCTGCGACCCGTCCCCGAACGGCACCGACACGGACGGCGACGGAACGCCCGACGCCGCGGACGACGACGACGACAACGACGGGGTCAAGGACGGGACCGACAACTGCCCGGTGGTGAAGAACGCGTCACAGCTCGACCTCGACCACGACGGCACCGGCCACGAGTGCGACTCCGACGAGTCGCTGACGCCGCAGAAGCCGCTCCTGTCGGATGCGATCGAGCAGCGAACGAGGCGCTTCGAGCGCATCGAGATCCCGGTGCTGCCGTGCCTCGAGCGCTGCGAGCCCGACGTGCCGATGGAGATCAGGCTCGAGGTCGACATCCCGCTGACGATGCGGCTGCTCGACGAGTCGGGCACGGTCATCGCCGAGGGCTCGAACGAGAAGCCGCTCGTCTTCGAGCCCAAGGATGATCTGCAGTACCAGCTCGAGATCCTCCCGCGCGACGTCACGCTCACCGAGGACCATCCCCTGGAGCTCGAGCTCGTCCCGAGGCCGTAGTGAGCCGGCGGATCCTCATCGTCCTCCTCGTCGTTGCCCTCGGACTGGGCCTGGGCCTCGTCGGCTGGAGGCTCGTCGGCGACGGGCGAACCCCCGCCGCACTCATCGAACAGGCGAGCGAGGCGCCGGTGACGATCCAGATGGACGACGGCGTGCCGCGCTTCGTCCGGGGCGTGGTGCCGACGGAAGGCGAGACGCCGGCCGAGCGGTCGTACTCCTACCTCGAGCGCTTCAAGGACCTCTATGCGGTCGAGTCCCCCAGAGAGGAGCTCGAGGTCGCCGAGGTCGAGTCGAGCGAGGGCGTCCAGCACGTCCGTCTCGAACAGCAGCTCGGCGGCGTGCCGGTGTACGGCGGCGAGCTCGCCGTCCACCTCCAGGGAGACGACGTCGTGGCGACGAGCGGCACCTACCTCGCGGAGATTCCCGAGCTCGAGTCGAAGATCGACGCCGCGTCGGCCCTGGAGACGGCCCGCCGGGACGCGGGCATTTCGGAGGGCGGCGAGGGCAAGCCCGAGCTCACCTACTTCGACGCCGACCTGCTGATGACGCCGGCCGAGCGAGAAGCGTCAGGGCTCGACGGCGAGACCCATCTTGTGTGGACCGTGGACGTCACTGGTGCCGGGCCGGACGGCGAGTTCCTGTCCAGGCGCGAGTTCGTCGACGCCCAGTCGGGAGAGGTGCTCGTCTCGTACAGCCTGGTGACCTCCCACGCACCGAACAAGTCGATCTGGATCCGCACTGCCAACGGCGCCGGATCGACGGGCTGCAGCTTCCTCGGAACGACCGACTGGTACGTCAACACGCTCCACCCGAACGCGAGCCCCGACGCCGAGGGCACCAACGCCTTCGCGTTCATCAACCAGGTCTACGACTACTTCTTCAACACGTTCCACCGCCACTCGATCGACAACGCCGAGGGCCGGATGGCGCTCGTCCTCGATGTGGTCGGCAGCCCGCCAATGGACAAGGACAACGCCGCCTGGGTCTTCATCTGCAACCACATGCTCTTCAACGACGGGATGGCCACGCTGGACATCGTCGCGCACGAGTTCGGCCACGGCGTCGTCGGAGGTAAGTTAGCCCCCGCCTGGGAGCCGGGAGCGCTGCACGAGCACATCGCGGACACCTTCGGCATCCTGGTCGACTCGGCGAACTGGACGATCGGAGAACGCCCCGGGCAGAGCCCCATCCGCAACTACCGCAACCCGCCGGCGCGCGGACACCCCGACACGATGCCGACGCGGACCTTCGCCGCGAACCAGGACAACGGCGGAGTCCATACGAACAACGGGATCCCGAACAAGGCGGCGGCCTTGATGATGGCCGGCGGGTTCCACAACGGCCGTGACGTCAGCCCGATCGGACGGGCGAAGGTCGAGCAGCTCTACTACGACGTGATCGAGAGGTGGCTCCTGGTCAACTCGAGCTTCCTCGACTTCCGCAACCTCGCCGTCTCGGCCACGGCCGTGATGGCCACCCTCGGAAAGAACGGCTTCCTGGCGGGCGACATCTGCAAGGTCGAGAACGCCTGGGCGGCAGTCGGGCTCGGCAACGGCAACGCCGACTGCCACGGGCCGTCCGACGACGTCGACACCGACGACGACAACGACGGTCGTCCGGACACCTCGGACAACTGCGCGTTCATCGGCAACCCCGGCCAGGAGGCCGCCGACGGCGACGGCACGGGCGACGCCTGCGACACGGACGACGACGGCGACACGGTGCTGGACGACGACGACAACTGCCGCACGGTCCCCAACAAGCCGCAGTTCACCTTCCACTCCCAGGGGGACGCCGACGCGGACGGAATCGGCGACGTCTGCGACCCGACGCCGAACGGCGACAAGGACGGCGACGGTGTGGACACGCTCAAGGACAACTGCGACGACCACGTCAATCCGGACCAGAAGAACTCCGACGACGACCCGGACGGCGACGCGTGCGACACGGACGACGACGGCGACACCGTCCTCGACGACCGGGACAACTGCCCGCTGAAGACGAACAAGGACCAGAAGGACACAGACGGCGACGGTCCGGGTGACGTCTGCGATCCGACGCCGAAGGGGCCAGACCTCGACCTCGACGGCATCCCCGACGACGTCGATCCCGACGACGACAACGACAAGGTGGACGACAACGTCGACAACTGCCCGAGGGTCGTGAACGGCTCGCAGATCGACCTCGACCACGACGGGCTCGGCCACGCGTGCGACCCCGACGAGTCCCTGACGCCGCAGAGGCCGCTCCTGTCGGATGCGATCGAGCAGCGCACGAGGCGCTTCGAGCGCATCGAGATCCCGGTGCTGCCGTGTCTCGAGCGCTGCGAGCCCGACGTGCCGATGGAGATCAGGCTCGAGGTCGACATCCCGCTGACGATGCGGCTGCTCGACGAGTCGGGCACGGTCATCGCCGAGGGCTCGAACGAGAAGCCGCTCGTCTTCGAGCCCAAGGACGATCTGCAGTACCAGCTCGAGATCCTCCCGCGCGACGTCACGC